>CAZEOD010000038.1:0-24791 GCA_964513675.1 uncultured Caulobacterales bacterium
GCTAAACGCCCTCGATGCGCGCAGATAATGCTGATAACACCGCAAAACCGTGGATGGCGACGGTTTTGACCCTCTTTCCAGAGGCCTTTCCGGGCGTTTTGGATACGTCTATCATTGGAACAGCAAAAAAGAATCAGCTTTGGGGCCTAGAAACTATAGACATACGGGATTTTTCCGCTAATAAGCACCGCACTGTAGATGGCCCGCCTGCCGGCGGCGGCCCCGGAATGGTTATTAAACCTGATGTGGCTGCAAAAGCAATCGACAGTGTGGCTCTCTCTGATGATAGCCGACCCTTAATATATTTGTCCCCTCGCGGGGCGCGCCTGACCCAAAAACGTGTCAGAGAGCTAGCTGCGGGATCGGGACTTATTGTGTTTTGTGGACGGTTTGAGGGGCTAGACCAACGTGTGATTGAGGCGCGGGAGATTGAAGAAATTTCCCTTGGCGACTTTGTTCTCGCGGGGGGAGAGGTTGCAGCGCAAGCCATGATTGAGGCGTGCGTTCGGCTTATTCCCGGTGTTCTCGGTAGTCATGAGAGCACGGTCGAAGAAAGTTTTGAAGACGGCTTGTTAGAGTATCCACTCTATACAAAACCGTCAAATTGGGATGGTCGGGATATTCCGCCCGTTTTATTGTCTGGGAACCATAAGGCTATTGCTGCATGGAAACGGGCGCAAAGTGAAGAGATAACAAAGGCGCGCCGCCCTGATCTTTGGGAAAAGAGCAGACGGCCCCAAAAGGAGACCGGTCATGAACGTGATTGAGAAACTAAATAAAAAAGAAGAAGCTCGCTTGCTTGAAGCGGGTAAAGTTATTCCTGATTTTTCAGCGGGTGATACGCTGATCGTGCAGGTTCGGATTACAGAAGGTAACCGGACACGTCTTCAGGCCTTTGAAGGCGTTTGTATTGCGCGCTCTGGCGCCGGCCTAAACGAGAGCTTTACAGTTCGTAAAATTTCTTATGGTGAAGGCGTTGAACGTGTTTTCCCTGTTTACTCACCGCTTGTTGAAGCGATTGAAATTAAGCGTAAAGGTAAGGTTCGCCGCGCCAAGCTTTATTATCTTCGTGAGCGCCGCGGAAAATCAGCGCGTATCGTTGAGCGGACAACAGGCCGCGGTATTACGCAGCGCTCCAAAAAATAAGCGCGAAAAATTTCCAGATTTCAAAACCCGTCTTTTCAGGCGGGTTTTTTTATGGGCTAGCGTTATTTCTCAGATATATTACCCTTGCAATCTACTGGCGGGGTCAGAATAATCGCCAGATAAATGGAGAGACTCAATGCGCGCAGCTTTTTTGATAGTTTTACTTGGGTTTATTGGGTTGATAATGGCAGGGTGTTCGCCTGAAACATCAAAATCTTCCGACCCTCTGGCGGGGCTCGATCACCGCGCAGGATTTATTGATCTTTATGTTGATGCCAATAAAAATAAAGTCCTCGCGAAGCTCCCCAAGGCTGATGCGGACGGTGTGTCTTTACGCTTTATCCATACAGCGCGATTAACGGCGGGACTTGGTTCTAATCCCGTCGGGCTTGATCGAGGCTGGGGCAATAGCGGGCAGATCATTGTTTTCCGAAAGATTGGCAATAAAGTCATTATCGAGGCCGAAAATACGCTCTACCGCGCCAATCCTGATAATCCTTTAGAGGCCAAAGCGGTGCGCGAAAGCTTTGCGCGCTCATTCCTCGCCAGTGCTGATATTATACCCCATGCGGGCGGGCTTGTGATTGACTTAACGCCCTTTCTGACCAGTGACGTGCTTAATCTTCAGCAATATTTGAAAGATAGCGGACAGGGCAGTTTTACGCTCGCTAAAGACCGAACTTTAGTTGATACGAAAAATGTCTTTGCCTTTCCTGATAATGTTGAGATGGATGTCTTCTTCACGCTTAGCTCCAAAGATCCCGGCCGAGAGGTTGCGAGCACGGCGGCAAATGGGCGCGATGCGACTTTGGTGCAGCATCACTCTTTTGTTCGGCTGCCGAAAGCGGGCTTTAAATCTTTACCCGCAGACCCGCGCAGCGGCGCAATCGAAGTTGTGCATTATGATTATAGCGCGCCTTTATCTGGCCAAATAGAAACCCACCTTGCGCGGCGTTACCGCCTTGAAAAAGACGAAGACGGGAACACCATAAATCCGATTGTGTTTTATATTGATAGCGGCGCACCTGAACCTATTCGCTCGGCCTTGGTCGAAGGCGCCGCGTGGTGGGAAGCGGCCTTTGCGGCGGCGGGCTATCCCGATGGGTACCGCGTCGAGGTTTTGCCCGAAGACGCTCACCCGCTCGATATCCGCTATAATGTCGTGCAATGGGTGCACCGGCAAACACGCGGCTGGTCTTATGGCGGCGGCGTATCTGACCCTCGCACGGGCGAGATGCTCAAGGGGCATGTTAATCTTGGCAGCCTGCGTGTTCGCCAAGACCGAATGATTTTCGAAGGCCTTGCGGGAACAGCGCAAACTGATACGGGGGCCGCAGATGATCCCGTGCAGCTCGCCTTGGCGCGTATTCGCCAGCTTTCGGCCCATGAGGTCGGCCACGCCCTTGGCTTTGCGCATAATTTTGCGGCCAGCAGCTATAATAAAGGCTCGGTGATGGATTACCCTGCGCCGGATGTGCGCGTCAAAGATGGCGCGCTTGATTTCTCACAAAGCTACGGCGTTGGCGTCGGTCCGTGGGATAAGTTTTCGGCGACATGGCTTTATGGTGATTTAACGGCCACGCAGCGCAGCGCCTTGATTCAAGACGCGCTCGATAATGATCTCATATATGTCGCCGATAGTGATGCCCGCAGCACAGGCACAGCGCATCCTTTAGGCGCGGTATGGGATAATGGCGGTGATGCCGCAGAGGCTTTGGATGAGGTTATGGCCGTGCGGCGAATTGCACTTGATAATTTCGGTCTTGACCGTATTCAAGACGGGCAGCCGCTTGCTGATTTAAATAAAGTCATCGTCCCGATTTATCTTTATCATCGCTACCAAACAGCGGCAGCGGCCAAACATATTGGCGGTATGACCTTTAATTATGGCCTGCGCGGCGATGGTCAGCCCGATGCCGAAATCGTCCCCGAAGCACAGCAACGCAAAGCATTGAATGCCATATTAAAAACGCTCGACCCCAAAGCACTGGATATCAAAGACGAGACGTTAGATTTACTGATGCCAAGCCTTGTGAGCTATAGCATTGCTGACAGTGATCGGGAGCTATTTCGGCGTACGGCCTCTCCGGCTTTTGATGTCTCAGCAGCCGCAGATACGGCGGCGGATTTGACCTTTGATGTTTTGCTGGATGCGCGCCGCGCCGCGCGCCTTGTTGAATTTAAACGGCGAGACGCAGCCAATATGGGGCTGAGCGATATGATCCAATCTGTGCGCAGCTATGTTATGCGTCCGGCAGGAAATGGCCGTAGCAGCGAAATTGCGAAGTCTATTCAAGCGCGATTTGTTTTTGCGTTAATGGAACTTGAAGCGAATCCGGCTGCAACGCCGGGGGTTAAGGCCCGCGCGGATGCTATGCTGCGGCGCGTGCAAGGTGATCTAAAAGGCCTAGGTCATGGTCTGTGGCTGACAGAGTTAATTGAGACGCATTTAGAGCGTGATGCGGTTGCCAATCCGCTTGTGACAAGGGCGAAGGCTCTGCCGCCCGGCAGTCCGATTGGCACGGGCGGGTTTCATGATCGCCTTACTCATGGCCAGCTTGAAACCTGCTGGCATTGTGAAAGCCTTGAATAAAGCGCGATATAAATAGGTCCTGAGCCTAGACCCAGCCAAACAAGCCCGCTAAAGCCTGCGCATGAGCTTACGTATTGTTTTTATGGGCACGCCAGAATTTGCTGTGCCGTCTTTATCCGAAATTCTATCAAGCGGTTATGAGGTTGTGCGTGTTTACACCCAACCGCCCCGCCGGGCGGGCCGCGGTAAGGCGGTGAAAAAATCGGCGGTTCACGATTTTTCCGACGCCATGGGCCTGCCGGTTGAAACGCCTGAGAGCTTTCGCAAATCCAGCGTGATTGATAGTCTTGACGCGCTAGGGGCTGATGTCGCCTGCGTTGTGGCTTATGGCCAAATCCTGCCGCAACGTGCCTTAACTGCGCCGCGGCTGGGCTGTTTAAATCTTCATGCCTCATTATTGCCGAGGTGGCGCGGCGCGGCCCCGATACAGCGCGCGATCATGGCCGGCGATCTGGAGACAGGCGTTCAAATTCAGCAAATGGAGCGTGGTCTTGATACGGGCGATATTGTCATGAGTGCCACCCAGCCCATATATGCCGATGATACGGCGCAAAGTCTGCATGACCGCCTTTCCCAACAGGGCGCGCAGCTCTGGCCGCCGGTCTTAGCGGCCCTCTCGCGCGGAGGCCTGACGGCAACGCCGCAAATAGGCGAGGCGACATATGCGCATAAAATTGATAAAGCCGAATCGCGTCTGGATTGGAGCCGCACGGCCGCTGAGCTTGATTGCCATATTCGCGGTCTGGCCCCATCTCCGGGGGCGTGGACAGAGCTGGGCGGTAAGCGCGTTAAAATTCATATGGCCGAAGTCGGCGATGCCGAATCTGGGTCAGCTCCCAAGCCCGGCACGGTCTTAGATGATGCTTTATCTATTGCGTGTAAAGGCGGAACACTTCGCCTGACTGATGTCCAACCTGCCGGCAAAGGTAAAATGAGCGCGGCCGATTTTCTACGCGGTACACCGATTAAAGCGGGGAGTGTTTTAGCCTAATGCCCCGCTATAAACTGACCATTGAATATGACGGCGCGCCTTATATGGGCTGGCAGATTCAAAAACATGGGCCGAGTGTGCAGGGCGCGCTGCAAGACGCGATTGCAAAGCTAAACGGGGCGCCGGCTATTGTTCAGGGGGCTGGGCGCACCGATGCCGGCGTTCATGCACTGGGCCAAACGGCGCATGTCGATTTGGTCAAAGATTTACGGGCGGATAAAGTTCGCGATGCGCTTAATTATCATCTTGGTAAGAACCCGATTTCTATTCTGGACTCTGTGCGCGCCGATGATGAGTTTCACGCGCGCTTTGATGCGATAGAACGCAATTACATCTACCGTATTTTAGATCGGCGTCCCCGCCTTGCACTGGATCGGGGACGGGTTTGGCGTATTCCTGTTCGGCTAGATGTCGGCGCGATGCACCGCGCGGCGCAATGTTTGATCGGGGAGCATGATTTCACAACTTTTCGCGATACGAATTGCCAAGCCAAAAGCCCTATCCGCAGCGTTGATGAAATCACAGTCGAGCGCGTGGATTCAGAAGTCCATATCTTTGTCAGGGCGCGCTCTTTTCTGCACCGCCAAGTCCGCAGTTTTGTCGGAAGCCTTGCCGAAGTCGGGCGCGGTTATTGGGATGAAAGCCAAATGCAAGACGCTCTAGAGGCGCGGGCGCGTACGGCCTGCGGCCCTGTAGCGCCAGCAGACGGGCTTTATTTACTCGATGTGATCTACCCAAATCCGGCGTGATTTTTAGAAATTAATAGGTCCTGAGCCTAGCCTAACAGCCAATGAGGTTAATTATCCGCCTAACTCAAGAGCTGCACCACAGCGGTTAATATAATTAATAATCCAAGGGCGTGAACAATACAGGCGGCGAAAACACTGCCAATTAAACCCATATCTCCCAGTTTATAGGCCAAGCGAATATCAGCAAAGAGCCAGCCAATATAAAGCGTAAATGCGGCAAAATTGGCGATCATGATGGGCATAAGCCCCGCCTTTGCTAAAACGATTAAGAGTGTTAGCGGAATAAGCGCTAAAAACACCATCCAGTGGCGCACACAGGCCCAGCGGTAAAAGCTGGCCCGCTTTTCAAATATCGCCCGTTTTTCAAATATCGCCCGCTTTTCAAATATCAATGACAATATGAAAGCCGTCAGGGTAAAGGCCAATAGATAAAAGAAAAATGTGAGTCCGATGTGAAGGGCTGGAAATCCATTGCCGAGGTCAATCCCTTCTTGGGCGGCTAAAGATTGGCGCAAAACCGCGACATTGCGCGCGAGAATAACAAAGAGTAAAACAGAGCCGCCTATGGCCGGAAGTGAGTTTTGAAACGCTGCGCGGGGATTGCCAAAATAGGCGTTGAAATCATCAGCAGGCGCGCGCCCTAAAAGCGCAATAACGCCGCGAGCACCGCGCGGTATCATCATGCAAAATAACGGGTTAGCACCGCCTTATAAATTTTGGCGAGCGCGCGGATGTCTGCGGTGTTCACCCGCTCATTGACTTGGTGCATCGTCGCGCCGACGAGGCCAAATTCAGCGACATTGGCATAATGGGTGATAAAGCGCGCATCAGATGTTCCGCCCGATGTCGATAATATTGGCCGCACGCCAAGTACAGATTCTGCTGCGTCTTGCATCACATCGGTCAGCTTACAAGGCGCGGTCATGAAGGCCTCTCCCGATATCCGCAGCGTGAGGTCTATTTGGCCCTCAAATCCATCTTGTGCGGCTTTGACAATAGTTTTGATCCAGTCGGATAAATCCGCGCCCGTATGATGAGTGTTAAAGCGAATATTAAACCGTGCAAAGGCGGTTTCAGGGATCATATTTTCTGTCGGGTTCCCAATATCCATGGTTGTAATTTCCAGATTAGAGGGCTGGAAAAACTCATTCCCGTCATCCAAATGCCGCGCCGTGAGGTGGGACAGCATAGATATCAAAACCGGCGCCGGATTCAGCGCGCGGTGCGGATAGGCAACATGGCCTTGTTTCCCTGTCACGGTAATTTCAGCATTCAGCGAGCCGCGCCGGCCATTTTTTAACATCTCGCCCATATGGTCGGGATTGGTAGGCTCTCCGACAAGGCAATCATCAATCACTTCACCTTCATCGGCAATCGCTGCGAGAAGTTTCTTTGTGCCGTTAATCGCAATGCCTTCTTCATCCCCTGTAATTAAAAAGGAAATCGAGCCTTTGGGTGTTGGGGTTTCAGCTAAAAACTGCTCAAGGCCTGCGACGAAAGACGCAATCGCGCCTTTCATATCCGCTGCGCCGCGGCCCCATAATTGGTTATCTCTGATTGTGCCTTGAAAGGGGTCATCTTCCCATTTGTCCATTTCGCCTGGCGGGACAACATCGACGTGACCGGCAAAACAAAAATTTGGCTGGGCTGTGCCGAGGCGGGCATAAAGATTATCCACCGCCGCCGCGCCCTCGCCAAAGACATATCGGCGGCAGCTAAAGCCCATGCCCGTTAAAGTCCCCTCAAGCAAATCTAAAGCGCCGGCGTCAATCGGCGTGATAGAAGGTTTGCGGATCAGCGCAATCGCGTAATCAACAGGGTCAAGGGGTAGCGTATCTGTCATGAGGGCTTTAAAGCGGGGAACGCCCCGCAAGGCAAGAGCGGATATGCATTATCAGCGGCGTCATTGCGCCGCTGAGAGCGCGTTAATCGCGCAGTAATTCATTCACGCCTGTTTTCGAGCGTGTCTTGGCGTCGACTGTTTTGACAATGACGGCACAGGCGAGGCTATGAGAGCCGTCTTTGCTTGGGAGGCTCCCCGGTACAACGACAGAATAAGCCGGAACTTCGCCGTAGCTGATCTCGCCCGTGGCGCGGTTAAAGATTTTTGTCGATTGGCTTAGGAAAACGCCCATTGATAAGACGGCACCCTCGCGGACAATAACGCCTTCGGCGACTTCAGAACGCGCGCCGATGAAACAATTATCTTCAATAATGACAGGCGTGGCTTGTAGCGGTTCTAAAACGCCGCCAATGCCGACACCGCCGGACAGGTGACAGTTCTTCCCGATTTGCGCGCAAGAGCCAACGGTTGTCCATGTATCTACCATTGTGCCGCTATCAACATAAGCGCCGATATTAACAAAGCTTGGCATTAACACCGCGCCCGGAGCGATATAGGCCCCCTTGCGAACAACCGCATTAGGGACGGCGCGAAAGCCTGCGCTGCTAAATTCATCTGCACCCCAGCCTTTAAACTTGCTATCGACTTTATCCCACCAATTTCCAGCTTGCGGCCCGCCGCTTGCGAGCTCCATGCCTTGAATACGAAAGCCGAGTAGAACGGCTTTTTTGACCCATTCGCGGGCTTCCCAATCGCCGTTACCGTTTTTCTCAGCTGTGCGGAGCTCGCCGCCGTCAAGCAGGCGGATGGTTTCCCGAACGGCCTCTGGCGCCTCGCCTGTTGCGGCGGGTGATAGCTCACTACGGGCCTCCCATGCGGCTTCAACGGCGGTTTGTAGATCGGAATAAGACATGAAAGGCTCCAAGATAAAGAGGGCTTGATTTGCGCGGCGCAACATAGGCAGACAGCGTCATGAGTCAAGATAAAGCGGCGCGCTGCGCTTTATTAATCAAAGCGAAGCCCCCACGATAAAAGCCGCCCCCATAAAAGCTGCGGTTATCAGCGCAGCCATCTATGTTTGCCAGTCACGCAAGGCTTGACAATATTCGCCGGCCTCATGCCTCCAATCTTGGGCAGCCGCGTTAAATCGCGAAGATGTTTTTGAATAGGCTTTATGCGGCTTGTTATTTTATGCGCGCTGCACATATAAGGTTTTATAAAAATAGGAGCGTCTTATGGCACATGGTAAAATTTACGATTCAATTCTTGATACGATGGGCCACACGCCGCTTATCCGCTTGCCGCGTATTACGGACGGCCTTCCAGTGGATTTATGTTATAAGCTTGAGTTTTTTAATCCGATTGGGTCTGTTAAAGACCGTATTGCGATTGCGATGATCGAAGAGCTCGAAGCCTCTGGACAGTTGAAACCCGGCGGCGTCATTGTCGAGCCGACATCGGGCAATACAGGCATTGGGATTGCTTTTGCTGCGGCGGCCAAAGGCTATAAAGCTATTTTGGTTATGCCAGAGCAAATGTCGATTGAACGCCGCAAAATGATGACGATTTTGGGCGCAGAGCTTGTCCTGACCGAAGCCTCGGGCGGTATTCCGGGCGCGATGGCAAAGGCTGATGAAATTATTGCAGCAACGCCGGGCGCCGTCGCTGCGGGCCAATTTACGAATCCGGCCAATCCTTTAATCCATTATAAAACCACGGGGCCAGAAATTTGGGCCGACACAGGCGGCAAAGTCGATGCCTTTATTTCGGGTGTTGGCACGGGGGGGACGCTTTCAGGAACAGGGCGTTTTCTAAAAGAGAAAAATTCAGATATTCAAATTATTGCTGTTGAACCCGAAGGCTCGCCAATGATTTCAGAGGGCACAAAGGGGCCGCATAAAATCCAAGGGATTGGCGCGGGTTTTATCCCCGATGTGCTCGATACAGATATCATTGATAATGTTGTTCAAATTTCTAATGACGCGGCTTTTGGGACGGCAAAACATGTGGCCGCCGAAGACGGTGTCCCTGTTGGAATATCCTCGGGCGCTGCGATTGCGGCGAGCCTGATCGTTGCCGCCCGGCCGAATATGCGCGGCAAACGTATCGTTACCATCATTCCAAGCTTCGCTGAGCGTTACCTTTCAACGCCTTTGTTTGATTAAGCGCGCGCTGTAATAATACGGTCATGGCCTGATAAATCTTGATGGCAGGCGACGGCTTTAAATCCCTCCCGAATGAGGAGCTCTGTCACGGTGTGTTTTTGATCATAGCCGATTTCGAGCATAAGCCGCCCGCCCGCATGAAGATAGCTTTGGGACTGCGCGGCTAAAATACGGTAAGCGTCCAGACCATCTGGTCCGCCTGATAGGGCGAGGGCCGGATCATAATTTGAGACCTCATCTGGCAAGGCGGCCATATGCGCGCCATCTATATAAGGCGGATTGGAGATAATCAGATCATAATGGCCCTGAACGGCGTCAAACCAAGAGCCTTGCAACAGCTCAAGGCGGCTCTCTATGCCGTGGGTTTGGGCATTGTCTTTTGCGATTGCTAGAGCGGCGCTGGATATATCACTCGCGGCGCCGCGCCATAAAGGCCGCTCCGCGAGTAGGCTTATGATAATCGCCCCGCTACCTGTCCCTAAATCAAGACATCTCAGCGCGCTATCTGCGCGCAAACTTTGCAGGGCCGCATCCACAAGACCTTCGGTTTCGGGGCGAGGGGAGAGGACATCTTTGCTGATTTTAAACGGCCGCCCATAAAATTCGCGGCAACCAAGGATATAATCTATGGGCTGCCCTGAAAGGCGGCGATCTGCGAGACGGCGAATTTTATCTAGGGCCTCGGGCGGTAAAAATTCTGTGCCGCGCGCAATCATATCCGCATGGTCAATATCTAAGGCGTGCATCACCAATAGCCGCGCATCCAGTTCAGGCCTATCCAGCTCCGCGCCGCGAAATTGCTGCGTTATAAACCGCTTGGCTGAATTTAGGGTCAGCCCAGAATAAGGCCCGCTTCTAGGGCGTTGATCGAGCGGTGTGGTCATGCGCTTGGCTTATCTTGTGAGATGGCCCACATATCTACAATTTGCTGCGTTAATTTTGCACTGAGTTGAAACCGAACGCGCGGTGCTTTGTCTGGGGTAAATGTGATGTCCAAGGCTACGCCTCCGCCGTTTTGTAACAGGCTTGAATAAGGGCGGCCGCCGTGTCTGTTAACCGCGCTAAATCCTGCGGCTCGGAGAGGCGGTGATCGCCATTTTTCACAAAGGTTAATTCGACATCTTCACTTGTAAGGGCTTGGGTAATTTTCAGCGCATGTTGCCACGGCACGGGATCATCTTTCATGCCTTGCAAAATACGTACAGGGCCATTGAAATCAATCGGTGCGTCGAGGAGTTGATATTTCGCGCTCTCTTCGATCAAGACTTTTGAAATGGGCATGGGCTCGCCGTAAGGGGAGGGCTCATAATAAACACCCTCTTGCTCGATTTGGTGTTTTATTGCGGCGTCAAAATTCGGCCACATGAGCTTTTGTGTAAAGTCAGGCGCAGGCGCAATTAAGAGCAAAGCTTTCACCCGCTCTGGCCGCGCTATGGCTGCTAAAAGTGACGCCCAACCACCCATAGAGGAGCCGACTAAAATCACATCGCCTTTGGATAAGTCGTCAATGAAGCGGATGACATCTTCCGACCATCGCCCAATATGGCCGCGTTCAAACTCGCCTGAACTGACGCCGTGGCCATAATAATCAAAACGGATATATCCGTGTCCCTCTTGCAAAGCCCAGTTATGTAAATGTAGCGCCTTACCGCCTTCCATGTCAGAGCGCAGACCGCCGCACCAAATAAAGCTTGGCCCGCTGCCTGTGCCAGCGCTTGCTTTATAGGCGATCCGTTCCCCATCAGAGCCGTGATGCGGCGGCGCGGATAAATATTTTACAGATAAATTTTCCAAAGGCTTGGTTTCCGTCATAGCGATTACATTTTTCTGTGTTAAGATTCGCCTATGAATGTGCTCCAATTAACACCTGAACTCAATGCCGGAGGTGTCGAAGGCACCACGCTTGAAGTCGCCGACGCGCTCATAGGGGCTGGACATCCTGCTCATGTCGTCAGCAGCGGCGGGCGCATGGAAGGGGCGCTGTTAGATATGGGCGCGAAACTCCACCGCCTTGATATTGGCTCGAAAAATATTCTGACCTATCCGTTTCATTTACGGGCGCTGAAAAAAATTATTAAAACCGAGGCGATTGATATTGTTCACGCCCGCTCGCGCGCGCCGGCTTGGCCCGGATTGGCGGCGGCGCGGGCGATGAATATTCCGTTTCTGGCGACTTATCACGGTATTTATAACGCCCGCTCTGCCCTTAAACGCCGCTATAATGCGGTGATGACCCAAGGGCCGCTGACCATTGCTAATTCCAATATGACCAAAGATCATATTATCGCGGAACATGGCTTGGCTGCGGCGCGTATTATTGTCATCCCGCGCGGCGTTGATATGGCGTTATTTGACCCCGACGTCGCCAAACCGGATGATATTATTACGACCCGCAAAACATGGGGCTTATCGCCGTCAGACCGCGCTGTCTTATTGCCGGGGCGGCTCACGGCATGGAAAGGCCAGCCTGTTGCGATTAAGGCACTTGCCGCTTTGCCGCCGCATGTGAAGCTTATTATTTTGGGGGATGCCCAAGGGCGGGAGGCTTATCGTGACAAATTGAAAGCCCTCGCCGCTGCGCAGGGCGTGACATCGCGCCTTATATTGGCCCCGCATAATCAAAACATGCCCCTGATGCTTGCCGCCAGCGATATAGTGCTCTCAACCTCTGTTGAACCCGAAGCTTTTGGCCGTGTTGCCATTGAAGCCCAAGCCATGTGTAAGCCGATTATCGCCACAGCCCACGGCGGGACATTAGAGACTGTTTTGCCTGAAAAAACGGGGCTGTGGGTGCCGCCGGACGATGTAGACGCATTGAGCGGGGCGATTCAG
The DNA here is from genome assembly GCA_964513675.1 of uncultured Caulobacterales bacterium. Taxonomy (GTDB): domain Bacteria; phylum Pseudomonadota; class Alphaproteobacteria; order Caulobacterales; family Maricaulaceae; genus CALFVT01. The sequence goes on from CAZEOD010000038.1 coordinate 12,320, forward strand.
CGATGTTTAAACGGAACAGAATTCGACCCTGCGTTCACCCGCCGGCACATCGCAAAAAATTTTTCAAAACAGCAACTCCAAGAGAAAACACTTGGCGTCTATCGCCAGTTAATTGAGAAATAAGTCACATTCAGCCTAAATCGTGATTATGAGCTCTGTTTTTTACTATTTTACACTGGCTAAGGCTTGAAAAACCATTACAGCCTCTTCATATTCAATCCGCAAATTCTTTAACAACTCACAGGAGAGTTCCACATAGCCAGACGCCCATTTGCCGCGCCGCCGTCGAAAAAACCCGCCGGACCGCGCATCAACAGCGACATAACATCGCCTAATGTCCTTCTTATTCTTGCAGACGGCGAGAAAAAAGGAGTTGTTCCGATTGAAGAGGCTCTTGCCGCCGCTCGGCAGGCCGGACTTGACCTTGTTGAGGTTGCCCCCAATCCGAACGCACCGGTGTGTAAAGTTCTGGATTACGGAAAACTCCGTTTCGAAAATCAAAAGAAAAAAGCGGCCAACCGCAAGAGCCAACGTACGCAATCTATCAAAGAGATTAAGATGCGGCCTAATATCGACACGCATGATTACATGGTCAAGACTAAGGCGATGTCGAAATTTTTTGACCGCGGTGATAAGGTCAAAGTCACGATCCGCTTTAGGGGCCGCGAAATGGCTCATATGGACCGCGGTATGACGCTTTTGCAGCGCGTGAAAGTTGATTTTGAGGACATCGCCAAAGTCGAGTTCGAGCCTAAAACCGAAGGCCGGATGATGACGATGGTGCTCGCGCCTAAATAAATCGCTATTATCTTTGGAGGAAATTTTGGCTATTCAAAATGTCCTCCACACGGATTACCTCCAGCGAAGCCGCTGGCGGAATTGAGGGCTTGGCCTCGTCTTTGTTATGGTGTCTTGGACGGCCTTATTAATGAGCGTGACCTGCGGCCTGATTATTTGGGCCAATGGAAAATGGGGACGTAAGTTAAATGAATAAGATTTTTGAAATCCTTATTGCTGTCATTATTATGCTCGCTATCGTTTGGGGCGGGGCCGCGCTAATTACTTATATTTTCGGTATCGAAGACCCAGACAGCCGTGCAACCATCAGAAGGCTGTTGCTTTTTTCTTTATTAGGTCTTGGAGCTTGCTTAAGAATTTTTGCGCCAAATTGGTTGCGCTCTTTAAAATAAACTCTGTTAATTATGCCTGTTTTTGGCTGGCCCGCTTGACCAAAAATAATCCAAGCGCCATCCAGATGAGTTCAAAGCTAATTTCGTAATAGGTCACGCCGCTGCCCTCATCCATGCCGTCAAAGGCAAGCCCTAATAAACGCCCCGCCGCAAAGCCGCCTGTGACAAGGGCAATCGTAAGGCCGAGGGTGATCGCCGCATGTGAGCGCGCTTTCCATAATATTAACGCCCCCAAAACAAAAAGAGCGACCCACATAGCGCGGATATTATGCAGCGCATAAGCTCCATATATCTCGATATCAAAAAAAGCTAAAAGGCGCTGCGGGACAATCAGACCCCATAGCCCGTAAGCGAGGTAAAAAATACCGTTGATGATGTTATAAATATAGAGTGGTTTCATAATATTCGCTGTGGTTAAACCCCAATTATGGGGGCGAGTTTATTTATATTTTGCTTCGACGTCATTAATAAAATCAACCATTTGCCCCGCCGACCGTCTTAAGGCCCTATTGCGGCCCCAGACTTTTGCGAAGCGTGCGATCTTTCGGGCTTCCCCATATTTATTGCCTTTCATCAAAATACGCGCCATTTGCATACGGTGCCATATAAACCGAGATGAGCGATATCGTTTGGCGGCATAGAGGGCCGAGCGTATCACATCATCAGAGACATTATCCGTGTTTGAATAGCTATGGGCATAGTAATAATGTAGCATCGGGTTATCGCCATTACGATTAAGCTGGGCGGCTAAAGCGCGGCGAGCGCCGTCAATATCAATGCCGTTGATTTTACCAAATTTCAAATAGGCTTCGACGGTGGAAATAGCCCAAGTTTCTTTGGCCTTGCTTTCATTCGGGCCTAAATCTAACGCCGATTGCGCCGCCGCTAAGGCGTCCATATATTTCTGATGCGTCATCGCTTCTTTGCTTTTGGAAATATAAGCTTCTACCGCGATGTCAGGCTGCTTTGATAAATCATCCAGCATGGTCAGAACTTCGGCCTCTTGCCCGCTTTTGTGAAAATACCGCAATGTGTCAGCCTGCGCGAGTTTAAACTCCGTTTGGGATAATTTACGAACCGTAATTGGCGGGTTGGCCTCTCTCTCGGTGACTTTAAAACGAATAGTCGAATAGCGGTTCTTTTTAAAATATTTTTTCAAAACATCGCCAAATTGCTCAGGCGTCATTCCATAGGCGGCTTCAAAGGCGGCGAGAGCCTCTTCGCCCCGATTAAGCCGGTTTAAATAATCCGTACTTTTGCCAGCGGCACTTTTGGTGCTTTGTAAATAATGTACGGCGAGCCAGCTTTGTGCGTAAAATAAATGCTGAACGCGGCGGCCCTGTTTTGAATTATCCCCCGATTTAAACGGGTAGTTACGGACAGATGACAAAATGACCTTCATTGGCAACCAATCCCCCCGCTGCGGGGATAAAGTATAGCCGTAAGAATCAGATGGGCGTCCAATAATAAATGATTTTTTCGAGTGATCGTAAGTCGATAGAAAATTGGCAAAGCCTTCATTATACCAGCGCGGGAAATGAAGCGTTGTATAAGCCGCGAGTAAATGATGTGTATATTCATGAAGCGCCGTATGCCGCGCATTATCACCGCGTTTAAACCCGCCTTTACCGCTCAGCGCAAAGCTCGGCCCGTCAAGCGCAATAGAATAGACACCGGCTATTGTTTCATTGCCGCCATTGACCTTGATAAAGGTTTTCTTACTATCGGTTGCGAAAATATTGACGGGGGTAATTTCCGGCGCAGGGGTTTTGTTTAAGAGCTTGAAAATATTGCTTCGAAAAATTTCGAGATCCGTAATGAGGCGTTCAGCATTTTTTTGCGATACATCGCCGCGCACAATAAAATTTTCGGATTTAACTTCTATGGGTTTGGCCTTGGCGGCTGATAATGGCGCTAATAAAAGACAGGCCGAATAGACCAGAACGGCCTGTATTATACGTTTAAAGAGCGTCGTCATAAATATTAGCCCCCATAGCTAAGGTTTAAGCGCTAAGTCTTAACAGCAATCTTGCTCTTGAGCTTATGAAGGCGCAGAGAGCCTGTCAAATCACGTCTAAAGCCGCGTCGCGCCGCCATAAGCCCTTGCCTTTCGCAAAATCCGCGTTATAAGCCCGCTTCCCCATTATAGGGGACGTAGCCGCGTGGGCGAATGGCATGCCTACCGGCTCTAACAGTCGGCAAACCGGATCTTCACCGTGTTTGCCATATTATAGGAGACCGAAATGCCAAAAATGAAGACCAAGTCAGGCGCGAAAAAACGCTTTAAACTGACAGCCAGTGGTAAAGTGAAAGCCGGTCAAGCCGGTAAGCGCCACGGGATGATAAAACGTACAAATGACCAGATTCGCAATCTACGCGGCACACGTGTGCTGAAAGAATGTGATGCGAAAGTTATTCGTAAAAAATTCTTGCCAAACGGCTAGACCCTCACACCTCACACATAGGAGACGATTATGTCACGTGTAAAACGCGGTGTGACGAAACACGCACGCCACAAAAAAATTATTGATGCCGCTAAAGGTTATCGCGGCCGCCGTAAGAATACATTCCGTATTGCTAATCAGGCTGTCGAAAAAGCCGGTCAATATGCTTATATTGGCCGTAAGCTAAAGAAACGCCAATTTCGCGCGCTTTGGATTCAGCGGATCAACGCCGCCGCCCGTCTGCACGGCCTTACATATAGCCGTTTTATGGATGGCCTGAACAAAGCCGGCATTTCGCTTGACCGTAAGGTTCTTGCTGACATTGCTGGTAATGAGCCGGATGTCTTTGCTGAACTCGCGGCAACCGCTAAAAAACACGCCTCTAAGCCGCATACGGTTACGGCGTAAATTATTTTATAATTTAATGATTTAAGGCCTCCAAGGGGGCCTTTTTTTATGGCTATTTATTATCCAGTTTTAAGCAAAATATGGGTGTTTAATGCTGGTTAATCTATATGTGTCAGATATCTTGCATAGGGGAGTAGGCGCGGGCACATGACTGTGCGTTGTTGCAACGAAAAGGGAACGATATGGAACGGACAGATGCTACGGATCCTAAAACCTTAAGGTATAAATTTCGCAAAAAACGATTTCAGCGTATAGAGGCGATGATAACAATGCGGCTGGAAACGCAAGATAGCGTAACTATTCTCGATATTGGTGGACGGCGGAATTATTGGCATTATCTCTCCGAAGATCTTAGAAGCAAGGTTTTTATAACCCTCGTCAATTTCGAAGAAGAATTGACTGAATATTCAGAAAAAAGTGACACGCTCAACGTGACCTCTATTATTGGGGATGGCTGTGCTATGCCGCAGTTTGAAGATAATAGTTTTGACATTGCCCATTCCAATAGCGTGATCGAACATGTTGGATCCTTAGTTAAAATGGGAGATTTCGCCGCAGAGACTCGCCGTATAGGTAAGTCATATTATATCCAAGCCCCTTATCTTTGGTTTCCGATTGATCCCCATTTTGGCATCCCGTTAATTCATTGGCTTCCTTGCCCAAGCCGTGCCTATATGATGCATAAATTCAAATTGGGATTCAGTGACACGCCAATCCCTGATTACAAAGAAGCGCTTTCCGAAGCCGATCATATACGCCTCGTAGATAAGACCTTGATGAATAATTTATTCCCCGATGCCGAAATGTTTAAAGAACGTTTTTGTCTCTTAGCAAAATCCCTGATTATGGTGAAAGACGAACTGGCATAGCGGTGATATTGCGCTTCTGGATTATATAAAGCCCGGTCTATTATCAGGGAGCCGGGCCCGGTCTTAATGCCAATTTTGGCGGGTTACCGGAAATATGGCATGATCGTATAAAAATACCTGCCAAATATGGCAGGTTTATAACGTGATTTTACGGCAATTTACGCCGACTTACGGCCTTTAAAACCGCGGTTGATTAGCGCTTCTGCAATTTGCACCGTATTTAGCGCCGCGCCTTTGCGCAGGTTATCGGATACGATCCACATATTCAGCGTATTATCTTGGGTGCTATCTTCGCGGATGCGGGAGACGAAGGTTGCAAATTCACCGACAGATTCAACAGGGGTCACATAACCGCCGTCTTCGCGTTTATCGACCACCATCAGGCCCGGCGATTCGCGCAAGATGTCGCGCGCGTCATCAGCAGATAGCTCATTTTCAAATTCAATATTAACCGCTTCAGCATGGCCGACAAATGTTGGTACGCGCACACATGTTGCTGTGACTTTCACTTTCGGGTCGAGAATTTTCATCGTCTCGGCCTTCATTTTCCATTCTTCTTTTGTGTCGCCGCTATCCATGAACACATCAATATGGGGGATGATGTTAAAGGCGATTTGCTTGGTAAAATTATGCGGCTTTAATTCATCATTTGAATAAATGCCTTTTGTTTGTAGCCAAAGCTCGTCCATGTTCTTCTTACCCCCGCCAGAGACGGATTGATAGGTCGAGACGACAACGCGCTTAATTTTCGCAGCGTCATGTAGCGGCTTTAGGGCGACAACCATTTGAATCGTCGAGCAATTTGGATTGGCAATAATGCCTTTCTTTTTATAGTCCATCACGGCATCGGCGTTTACTTCCGGCACAACTAAAGGGACATCGGGGTCCATGCGGTAAGCGGAACTATTATCAATCACAACCGCGCCGGCGGCCGCGATTTTTGGCGACCAGTCTTTCGAGACATCCCCGCCCGCACTCATGAGGGCGATATCGACGGTTGAAAAATCAAATTGCTCCAGATCATGACATTTAATGTCGCGATCACCAAAGCTAACTTCACGGCCAATAGAGCGGCGCGACGCAACAGCGTAAACTTCATCAATATCAATATTGCTCTCGGCCAAAATGGTTAGCATTTCCGTGCCGACATTGCCGGTAGCTCCGACGATTGCAAAACGATATCCCATATGCGCCTCCATGTGGCTGACTTTGAGCGGTTAATTACGGCGCGCGAGATAGCTGATTGCAAGGCAAACAGCAAGGCGCAACACCATCACATCCCCGTTAAAGTGGTAAAAAATTTCAAAATGACGCTAATTTCATCACATAAGCGGAAAATTTTTGCGAAACAGCTATTTTTTTCTCCGTATCCGCCACAAATACACCGCTGCGAGGAGGCCAATGACGCCAAAGCCGATGATTTCTAGCTTTGAAAAGGAGCCGATCCACGGCTCTGAGAGCGGGGCAAGGCTTATGAGGTCGCCGCCGCCGTTCAAAGCGGCATAGATCAAGATAAAGACAAAGGCGGTGGCAACGCCCATGAGTGAAAATACGGCTTTGAAAAAAGCGTCATCAGATTTAGCCTCAGCGCGGCGGCGCGCGGCGGCTTTGTGATAGCGCCGAAAGCGGCGATCAGATACGCTGTCCCCGCGCGGCTCGGGGGATGGTTTTGCCTTATTTTCATTTTGCGTCATAGAGGCTGTTGTCCTTTAAGCTGCGGTGTTTGGCATCTGCATTTGTGATGAGCCTACCATAGTCAAATGATTTCAACATGCTACAGTGTAGATGATGAAAAAATATTTAGCTCTGATTTTGGCGGCTTGTTTTTGGCCCTTTGCCGCCCACACCACGCCGCAAAATGGCGTTTTAGAAAATGACGTGCCATCTCGCGATAGCCTAACAGATGATACGGGCTGGAACGTCATTCCGGAAACGGCCCTGCGTCTAAACGAGGCGCAGCTGCGCACAGCTTTCACCGGCGTTACCCATAATGGCCAATACCGTTTTTTGCGTGAGGCCGTCAGCACCTTTGCCTTTACCGAGACGACCCGCGCAGACGGGACGCTCACCCACCGCCAAGGGCGTGAAACCCTGAGCGGGATATGGGAGGTTACAGGCGATCAGATTTGCTACACATATGATAAAATTTGGACTTATCCCGTATGTTTCAATATTTATAAAAGCGGCACATGTTATTATCACCGCCAGCGTTCGGCCAATGGCTTTCCGCGCGACGGCGTGACAGCCCGCTCAACCCCATCAACACAGGAGCCTGACTGCGATGCTCTTACATCTTAAACGAAGCCTGGCTGTTATCGCGGCGTTGAGTTGGCTTGCCGGCCTCGCTGCGGCGCAATCGCAAAGCCTTGATATCCGCCCCTTTGCAAAACGCATCATGGGGGATGACATTGCCGCACATTTTTCCGGTAAAACGCATGCAGGCGCATATAATTTTAGCCGCGGCGGGGATGCGCGTGATTTTTACACAGAGCGTCATAATGAAGACGGCACGGTTTTCTATAAAGAAGGCAACACGAGCGCCCATGGACGCTGGGGCGTTTTTAACGATGTGCTGTGTTATTATTATGTCGAGTCACAGGTATCGGGCGGGTGTTTCCGCGTTTACCGCGTTGAAAATTGCTATTATTTCTATTCCGATAATTTACCCGATGATCCCGATGAGATTGAGGGTGATTTCTGGACAGCTCGCTCTACGCTGAAAGGAGAACGGCAAAAATGCGAAGCCGCCATTTCATAGCGCTGATTATTGGGCTTATAGCGCCGGCCACGCTCGCCGCCGCGCAAATTGCTCCGCCGCCTGAGCGCGCGCCCAAGACGCTTATTCCCCTTGAAGGCGATGATTTGAAGCGCGCCTATAGTGGCCATGTTGTTGAGGGTATTTACAAGACATCTCGGCAAAGAACCGGCACGAATATATTTACCGAGCGCTTTCATAAAGACGGCACGACAGAGTACCGTGAGGGCCATATTACCGATAAAGGTCAATGGGCCGTTCGCGGTAAGCTGATTTGTTTTGGCTATGAGGGTGAATTATCAGGCGGGATCAGCTGTTATAATGTCTATAAAAGCGGCAGTTGTCTTTACGCCTATAATCCCGCCGCGATTGGGACTGACGGTTATCCCGTTAATGATAATCTTTGGTCGGCAAAAACCATTAATCGCGGCGATGTCTCAAGCTGCGGTGATTTAATTTCTTAAGCTGTTATACTGCGGCGCGGAGCTTATCACCTTTGAGGACTTTTTTTACGGCGCGGGCGCGTTTAAGGCGCGAGAGATAATCAATAAAGACAATCCCTTTCAGGTGATCCATTTCGTGCTGGATACAAACGGCATATAAATCTTCGGCCCATTCTGTAATCCGGTCCCCGTTATAATTCAGATATGTCAGCTTTACGCGCTCAGGCCGTTCAACATCATCATAAACATCAGGAATAGACAGGCAGCCTTCTTGGTAAGGCTTGGTTTCATCAACGCTTTCGAGGATTTCAGGGTTAACGAAAAAACGCGGCTGTGGGTCTTCGCCTTCGCGGGCTAAATCCATAACAATCACATTAAGCGGGACGCCAATCTGCACGGCTGCGAGGCCAATGCCGGGAGCATCATACATTGTCTCCAACATATCATCCATCAGCGCGCGGGTTTCATCCGTGACGGTTTCAACGGGTTTGGAGACCTGTTTTAAGATCGGATTGGGAACTGTTAATATAGGGCGTATTGTCATGGCCCCTAAATAGGGACGGCCCGCCTTGGGGTCAAGACGGGCCATGTATTCATATTGATGATTTAAACGGTTTGGCCTTGGCCTAGCCTAAAACGCGGTAACCGCGTCCGGCCATACAGCGGATCACGATGTCTTTTTGGTCGCCGCGTCCTTGGAAAACGCCAGAGCCGCCGCCAACAACCCCGCCAATCAGCGCGCCGTCGAGGAAATCTTCTGTATCGCCGTTATATTGGCCAGATAGAGCGAGTAATCCGCCGATACCTGCGCCGACGAGGGCGTTGGTTAGGGTGTTATCATCCAATATATCACGCTGCGCCGCGAGCGACTGGCAGCTCTGGAGGTCTGATTGCAATTGCGGGCTGGCAGGCGCATCAATAATGGGGACGTAATTAGCAGCGCCATTGGCACAGGCGGTCAGGCTGAGAGCTGCCAAAACTCCGATTAAACTGGTTTTTGATGTTGTCATAAATTTTGTCATTGAGGTGTTGACCCTTCATATCAAATCGAGGCGGCATATGTGCCAAGCTATATGCGCTTAGCATCTCGGGGGCGCGCTTCCACTATAATTTTTGTTCATATAACAGTCGATCTGAATAGGGGCTGAATATTACGTTCAAAGATGCATAGCTCCCCCCGAGGCTATTATGAGGCTGTTATGAGGCCGTTATGAAGCCGTTATTATGCGGGTTTCGTCGCCGCGCGGCGTTCGTCCATGATATCAACAAAGCCGTGATTCACGTCTCTATGCTCGGCCTCATCCGCGCGCACGGCGATAATCACATCACGCAAGCGGGCATCTGGGGCGAGTTTCCAATAATCAATCGCGATTTGCGGCGCTGGGACATTCTCTTGTTTTCCGGCGTCAACTTCCGCCAAATATTGCGTATAGCTAATCACGGCTTCTTCTTCGAAATAACCAACAACCCGGTGGGCGGTACGCGGGGCAAAAAGATAGAGAAAGAAATAGGCATTATAAAACACAAGCTGTACGGCCATGATTAAAAAGCGCTCAAAGCCATTCGGCTGCGCGATTTTGATGAAGGTCATGAGATGCATACGTTCATTTTCAGCTTCATCGAGCAAGGTGCGAATCCAGCCCTCATCATCGCGCATTTTACGCAGCGCCGTTAGATGCAGCCATAGCCCGCCGACCATGCCGGGAACCGCCGCAACAGTTTCGAGGACAACGGCGCGGTGGCCATAACGCTTGGCAAAGAATTTATCGGCAAAGAACCGCAAAAACCGGACAAAAGCGTAAGCGATTTTATCACTCTTGGTTTTCGGCGCTATATGACTATCAAGCGGTCTGTCATAATCGACATCACGCGGTTGAGGGCCTGTGTGGTGATGTGTAAAAGCTTTGCCCATGGATGCCTCCTTTGGCTGTCTGGAACTCCATTTCATAACGCATATAGGGATTGATGCGTTGGGTTAAAGGGGGGCAGGGCGACTTAGTTTTGGCTATAATGCCGCAGCTTATTGACGCGCTATACATCGAAGCTTGGGGGTTTCGCGTATGTAAATAAAACCTATTTTTGCCGAGTATTATATGTTGATTGATATTTTTGTTAATTTTTCCCATGCGGCCGTGGTCGTATTTGGGGCGCTCACCCTCTTATGGGCGATTAGCGTTGCGGCCAAAGACGCGAGCTTGATTGATATTTTCTGGGGCTTTGGATTTTTAATCGTCGCGGCCGTCTGTCTTTATTTGGCAAAGGTCAAAACGCCTTATCTTATTTTGCTGGCCGCTATGCCCATGATTTGGGGGTTACGCCTCTCGCTCTATCTGGCAATGCGTAACCTCGGCCACGGCGAGGATGTGCGCTATGTGGCCATGCAAAAGCGGGCCGAGAAAAAAGGCATGAGCGAAATGGCTTGGCGGCTACGAAGCTTGCTGACGATTTACTTCGGGCAGGGATTATTAATTATGATTGTCTCCGCTCCGGTTTGGACAGGGATGACAACGGGGGCAGGGATATGGCCAGAGGGGCATGCTGACGCTTATCTGCCTTATCAGATTGAAATAGGTGGTCTTGCCATATTGGGCGCTCTGCTCTGGCTGATCGGCTTTTTATTCGAGGCCATTGGCGATGCGCAGCTTTCCAATTTTATGGCGTCGATGAAAAATTATGACGGAGCCTATGAAGATAAGCCTGTGCTTGATACGGGGCTGTGGAAATATACGCGCCACCCCAATTATTTCGGCAATGCCTGTATGTGGTGGGGCATATGGCTTGTGGCCTGCCAAGCGCCGTGGGGATGGACGACAATTTTTGCGCCGATTATCATGAATTTGCTGCTCGTGAAAGTGTCCGGTAAGGATTTGCTAGAGAAAAGCCTGAAGAAACGCCCTGCCTATGTTGCCTATATGAAAAAAACGAGCGGCTTTATTCCAAGGCCGCCGAAAGCCTAACCCCGCCGAAGTTCATATAATGCAATCGCGGCAGCGGTGGCGACATTCAGGCTCTCGGCTTGGCCTATGGCGGTAGCGTCGCTCATCATAGGAATCCGCGCGAGCTGATCGCAGGTTTTGCGCACGCGATCTCTCAGGCCTGGGCCTTCTGCGCCCATGACGACGACCATTTTTTCAGCGCCGCTAAAGGCTTGCTGGACGGAGAGTTTTGTCTCCCCCGCAAGGCCCGTTACAAACCAGCCCTCCTTCTTGAGGCTCTCCAGCGTATTGGCGATATTGGTCACGCGGTGTACGGGGACGGTTTCAAGACAGCCGACGGCAACTTTTGCTAAAGCCCCCCCCAGCGGCGGGGAATTACGGTCTTGCATAATGAGGGCTGTGACGCCGAAGGCGGAGGCAAGGCGCAGCATCGCGCCGACATTATGCGGGTCTGTGATTTGGTCGAGCACTAAAACAATATGCGGCGCAGGTTTGTCTTCTGTCAGCGCGCCGATGTCGGGCCATTCTAGCGGCGCTGTTCTCAGGGCAACGCCTTGATGGGAGACAGGCGTGCTGAACAAAGCGTCGATTTGCGACGGGATCACAATAGAGGGCTGAGGGCCTTGCGGGTCAAAGCGTAAGCGGTCTTTGGCGTTCGCGGTGACGTAAATATCATGTATCGTGCGGCGCGGATTGGAAAGGGCAGCTTGCGCGGCATGTTGGCCGTAAATCCACAAGGCTCCGGACCCCGCGCGCGCGGATGATTTGGAGCCGCGAATCGAATCGCGCTGACCGGGGCGGTTCTCTGTCTTATTTTTGGGCGAGCGGGGGTGCGAGGCCGCTTTGGGCGCCATCATTCCCTTTGATCGACGGGGTTTTGGGGCGGCATTCCTATCAGGAGACGATTTTCTCACAGTTTTTTTGGGTGAATTTCTTTGAAATCCGCTATTGCGCGTTTCATTAGACATATCTATAAGGCCGCCAGTTTAGACGCACGCTCTGTGCTTTGGCCGTGGTATACACAATGCATACGGACTGTCACAGGGTGTTTTTTGTTGGAGACAGCTGTTTTTTGAGTTGAATTGTAGAAATTAGGAGGAGTGGCCGAGTGGTTAAAGGCGTCAGACTGTAAATCTGATCTCGTATGAGTACGTTGGTTCGAATCCAGCCTCCTCCACCACCTACAATTAAATGAAAAATGCGGGCGTTGTGTAGTGGTAAGACCTCAGCCTTCCAAGCTGATGACGCGAGTTCGATTCTCGCCGCCCGCTCCAAAATTTCATGTCCTATGCGGGATATGAAGTCGCCGACCAGCTTGCTGGTCACATTTTGTAACAGACCCATATATCAGGGTCATGAACTTGGAAGAGTTTAAAATGGCAAAAGAGAAGTTTGAAAGAACGAAGCCGCATGCCAATATTGGCACG
>CAZEOD010000039.1:0-23088 GCA_964513675.1 uncultured Caulobacterales bacterium
CTGTGCCCTCGCGGCAAGGCGTGCATTGGCCGCAGCTCTCATGCTTGTAGAAATAAGCCAGCCGCGCGATAGCTTTCACCACATCGGTGGATTTATCCATGACAATCACAGCCGCCGTCCCAAGACCAGATTGATGCTCCCGCAGGGCATCAAAATCCATCAGAACTGTGTCGCAAATTTCTTTTGGCAAAAGCGGAACAGACGAGCCGCCCGGAATAACGCATTTCAAATTATCCCAACCACCACGAACACCGCCCCCGTAAGTCTCGATGAGCGTTTTCATCGGAATGGACAAAGCCTCTTCTACATTACAAGGTGTGTTCACATGACCCGAAAGCGAAAAGACTTTCGTGCCATTATTATTATCGCGCCCAAAGCCAGCGAACCAATCCGACCCGCGCCGTAAAATTGTCGGAACAACGGCAATAGACTCGACGTTATTCACAGTCGTCGGACAGCCATAAAGACCCGCCCCGGCCGGAAATGGCGGCTTTAATCGAGGCTGGCCTTTTTTGCCCTCAAGGCTTTCAAGCAGCGCTGTTTCTTCGCCGCAAATATAAGCTCCGGCCCCGTGATGCATGTAAATGTCAAAATCCCAGCCTGTCCCGCAAGCATTTTTACCCACAAGACCTGCGGCATAGGCTTCGTCAATCGCGGCCTGCAAGCGGTTGCGCTCAAATATATATTCGCCGCGCAGATAGATGTAACAGGTGTTTGCCTGCATCGCGAAAGAGGCTACAAGACAGCCTTCAATTAGCAAATGCGGATCATGACGCAAAATATCGCGGTCTTTACATGACCCCGGCTCGGATTCATCAGCATTGACCACAAGATAATGTGGCCGCGCACCAACTTCTTTAGGCATAAATGACCATTTCAGTCCTGTCGGGAAGCCCGCTCCGCCGCGCCCGCGAAGGCCCGAAGCTTTAACTTGGTCGATAATCCAATCCTTGCCCTGTTCAAGCATAGCTGATGTGCCGATCCATGCGCCGCGTTTTTGCGCGCCCTTAAGGCTCCAATCATTCTGCCCGTAAAGGTTTTGAAAAATACGGTCTTCATCTTTTAAAAGCTGAACCATAACCTTAGCCCTTCGCTTTCGCCGTGAGTTTTGCAAGCGCTTTGGCCTGCTTCACCCACTCATCTCGTTTGATACGGCCCGGGAAGCGCGCCATGGCGTCAGCCTCAACGGTTTTCACATCGGCGACTTTCCATGCTGCGATTTGGCGGTAATAATAAATACCTTTACCGTTCAAATCACCTTCAAACTTCGGCCCTATGCCTTTGATTTTCTTTAAATCATCCGGCGTTCCGTCGGTTGGGCCATCCGTATAGAGAACCTTTGGCTTTGGCGCTTTTACTATTGGCGATTTAGGCTTTGGCGCTGTTGAGCGCGGAGGCCGCGCTGCCATCGGCGCGCTTGCCCCTTCCGGTTTATTTTTACGGCCAGCCGTTGTTGCGCGGCGACCTTTTGGATCAGCAGCATGATAGGAAATCTTAGCCTTCTTACCCGCATTAGGCAGAGTCTTAAGATTGATTTCCTGATCGAATATCGCATCACTTGTTAGCGTAAGCGCGCCGCCTTTAGGCTCAGACGTACTGCGGTCATTTTGAGGGCCATAATTCGGCATTTTACCGGCGACAAGATCATCTAAAATCGCTTCAAGATTATCGGCCGTCAGATCTTCATAATAATGATCGTTTGCCGCATTAGAAATTTGGGCCATTGGCGCATTAGCACAGGCGCCCAAACATTCGACTTCGAGCCATGACAATTTCCCGTCTTCGGAAATCGTATTTTGCGGGCCAATTTTACGCTTAAGCATTGCAATAAGATCGTCCGAGCCGCGCAGCCAGCACGGCGTTGTGCCGCAAAGCTGAACGAAATGAACGCCAACAGGCGCGAGGTTAAACATCGTGTAAAATGTCGCCACTTCATAAACGCGGATATAGGCCATATCAAGCCGGTCGCCGAGATCACGTAGTGCAGCCTCAGGCAGCCAACCGCCAGCATCTTTTTGGGCAATCCATAGCGCCGGAATCAAAGCTGAGCGTTGACGGCCTTCAGGATATTTCGCGACCCACGCCGCGATTTCTTTTTGCGCAGCATCAGACAGCGTAAAACTATCTGGCTGGCGTATAGCAAGGCGGCGTGCGCTCATCGGTCAATCTCCCCGAAGACGATATCTAGCGAGCCAAGTATGGCCGAGACATCAGCGAGCATATGCCCTTTATTGAGGTAATCCATTGCGGCCAAATGCGGAAAACCCGGCGCGCGAATTTTACAGCGGTACGGCTTATTCGTGCCGTCACTGACAAGATAAACACCGAACTCACCCTTGGGCGCTTCGACGCAGGCATAAACATCACCTGCGGGCACTTTAAAGCCTTCTGTGTAGAGTTTAAAGTGATGAATGAGCGCCTCCATGCTTTGCTTCATATCAGCGCGGCGCGGCGGCGAGGTTTTATTATCGTCCGACATGACAGGGCCTTCTGGCATCATCTCAAGACATTGGCGCATAATCTTCACGCTCTCATACATCTCCTCGACGCGGCAGACATAGCGGTCATAACAATCGCCGTTTTTGCCAAGCGGAATTTTAAACTCAAGCTCATTATAGACTTCATAAGGCTGGCTGCGGCGTAAATCCCACGGCACACCTGACCCGCGCAGCAAAACGCCTGAAAAGCCCCACTCCATACAGTCTTGCTTGGAGACAATACCAATATCGACATTGCGCTGTTTGAAAATCCGGTTCTCCGTGAGCAGCGTTTCAATATCTTGCAGCTTTTCAGGAAATTGATCGCACCAATTAAGCAGATCATTGATGAGTGCAGGCGGAAGGTCTTGATGAACACCGCCCGGACGAAAATAAGCCGCATGCATACGCGAGCCGCAAGCCCGTTCATAAAACACCATGAGTTTCTCGCGCTCTTCAAAGCCCCAAACAGGCGGCGTCAGCGCGCCGACATCCATGGCTTGCGTCGTTATATTGAGCATATGCGATAGGATGCGGCCAATTTCAGAATATAATACGCGGATAAACTGCGCGCGGCGCGGAACCTCTATGACGGCCAGCTTTTCAATCGCCATACAATAAGCATGTTCTTGATTCATCGGCGCGACATAATCGAGGCGGTCAAAATAAGGTAGGGCTTGAAGGTAGGTCTTATGTTCAATCAGCTTTTCCGTACCGCGATGCAAAAGACCAATATGCGGATCAACGCGCTCAACAATCTCGCCCTCAAGCTCCAGTACAAGACGGAGCACGCCATGAGCCGCAGGATGTTGCGGGCCGAAATTAATGGTGAAATTACGGTCATCACCTTGGAGGATAGCTTCATGCTTTGTCATTATTCAGCCCCCTTCTCATCACCCGGAAGGACATATTTCGCGCCTTCCCATGGTGACATAAAATCAAAGCTTCGATATTCTTGCGGGAGGTTCACCGGCTCATACACAACAGCTTTACGGTCTTCATCATAACGGACTTCGACAAAGCCCGTCAGCGGAAAGTCTTTGCGGAGCGGATGGCCCTCAAAACCGTAATCCGTCAAAATACGGCGAAGGTCAGGATGGGCGTCAAAGGCAATTCCGTACATATCAAAAGCTTCGCGCTCATACCATTCCGCATTCGGGAAAAGTCCAACAAGACTATGCACCGGAATATCCGCATCCGTTGTCACTTTGATGCGGATACGGTGATTATGGGTCAGGCTCAACATGTGATATACCACCTCAAAGCGCCGCTCACGAGCGGGATAGTCAACACCTGCAATATCTATCAACTGCTGGAACTTGCAAATCGGATCATCACGTAGAAAGCTAATCACGCGCAAGATTTCAGCGCGGCGCGCATTTACCGTAATCTCGCCCCCACGATCGCCAAAAGAGGCGATATCAATGGAATTAACCGCGTCGCCAAGGCTCGTTTCAATATGATCTTTAAGGTCTTGCATCGTCTCTACCTTGATAGCCTAGCGCTCTATATTGCCTTCGCGGCGGATTTTCTTTTGAAGCTGCAAAATACCGTAAACCAATGCCTCGGCAGTTGGCGGACAGCCCGGAACATAAATGTCAACAGGAACAATCCGGTCACAGCCGCGCACAACAGCGTAGGAATAATGATAATAGCCGCCGCCATTAGCGCAGCTTCCCATTGAAATGACATAACGCGGATTAGGCATCTGGTCATAAACTTTGCGAAGCGCAGGCGCCATTTTATTCGTCAAAGTCCCCGCAACAATCATCACATCACTTTGACGCGGGGACGCCCGCGGCGCAAAACCAAAGCGCTCCACATCATAACGCGGCATAGAGGCCTGCATCATCTCAACGGCGCAGCACGCCAAGCCAAAAGTCATCCACATCAATGAGCCTGTACGGGCCCATGTAATCAAATCATCAGCGGAGGCCGTAACAAAGCCCTTATCCGCGAGTTGATCGGACATGCCGTCGAAAAATGGATCATGTTTTTTGGGATCATAAGCCGGCGTCCCAAGGTCGCGCGCGCTCTGAAAAGCCGGTGTTGAAGGTTTAATAATTCCGTCAGACATATCAATCTTTCACGCGAAATTGGCTATTGCCAATCCAGCGCGCCTTTTTTCCATGCATAGTAAAGCCCCCAGATTAGCTCTGAGAGGAAAATCATCACAACAGCCCAGCCATAAACCCCAACTTTGTCGAGCGACACCGCATAGGGAAAGAGAAAGGCAATTTCGAGATCAAAAATAATAAAGAGAATCGCAACAAGGTAAAACTGAACATCAAATTTCATCCGGCTATCATCAAAGGCGTTAAATCCGCACTCATAGGTCGACAGCTTTTCTGTATCGCCCGATGACGGCGCCATGATCTTAGCGGCGACTAAAAATAAAATCGACAACGCGAGCGCGATTCCAAATAAAATAAGGACTGGTAAATATTCCAAAAGAAAGCTGGACATGATCCGTGTTTCCTACCCTGTAAATCCAATGTAACCGGCGCGTAACTGAGTCTTTTACATGCAAAGGCCGATTTTCGCCGGAACCTAGTGAGGCCGCCTCAAAAAAGCAATCTCAAATTCGTACTAATTCAGCGGCGAAAGCGCCCATATTACAGATATATGGGCAAAACATTACGGCGGACTCTCCTCATAGGTGTAACGCAACTCTAATTTGCCCAAAAAACTGTCCAGAAAACTGTCCAAAAAACTGTGATGAGTCGCCCACCCGGTATCAAAGTTTTCCTTCGTCAGCCTTAAAACAACGCTCACGCGATCTCACGAAATCTCTGCTTAATTGTCACACCCATTTTAATTTCAAGTGAAACCGCCCTCTGCCATATGAATTTCAACAGAAAACGTCCAAAGAGGGATTAAAATAATGATTAAAAAGCTAATATTACCTATATTCGCCGCAGTTGCTTTAGCGGGCAATGCTTTCGCCGCAGATCAAAGCGGAACATTCAGCAAGAAAAAATACAACATTAAAGGCTCTTGGACGTTAACCCAAGTTGACGGCAAAAATGTTATCCGCTTAAGCGATGATTTTAAAACGAAAAAAGGCCCTGATTTAAAAATCTTTCTCTCAAAGAAGACCGTCGGCACGCTCAAAAACAAGCCGAGCCTCATCGCCCCGCTAAACCTTGGCGTCTTAAAATCCAATAAAGGCTCTCAAGATTATATCATCCCCGCCAATATTGATTTGAGCCAATATGAGAGCATTTTGATTCACTGTGAAGCTTATAATATTCTATGGGGCGGCTTTGATATTCCTGATGTCATTGGCGGCCCCGCAGTAGGTGTTGAGGCCGCGCAAGGCTACGGCTCTTAGGCTCAGGGCCTAGCTAAAAAAAGCTGACAGCTTGCCTCAAACAAGATAAGGCGAGCCTATGACAGGCTCGCTCAACACACTTATATCCCACCGCTTTCGCGGATTTTCTGATCGTGAAAACTCGGTAGAGGGCCTTAATGCCGCCCTTGATTTTGGCGTGCATTATATCGAATTTGATATCCGCATTGCCGCCTGCGGCACGCCCATGATCTATCATGACGAAGCAGCCCCCGATAGAAACGGCGTTATCTGTACCCTCTCCCGCTATAAAGCGAGCGAATATAAAGCCTTGGGCGGAACCTTCGCCCATATGCCAACGGCTGACGCGCTGTTGGCGGCGATTGCGGCTCACCCACATAAAGACACGCGCTTACTCGTTGACATTAAAGACGGCGGCTTTGAAACTGAAATCCACGCGCTTATAAACTTATACCGCTTACAAGATCGCACGGTCTATGTTTCTTGGGTGCCAAATGTGCTTTATGCTATGCACGACATTGCGCCGGATATGCCGCTCTGCCTGAGCCATTGGTGCCAAAATCCAGATGTAGGCATACGCGCCAAACATGTCATACATAGCGCAATAAACGGGCATATTCCGCGCCTAGATACGCTATACATCCACGGCGAGCGTAGCGGCTGGTTTGTAGACGGCCCCTTAACAGGTAAGCTCCGCGAGATTTTAATGGCCTCCAAAGGCTCCGTCTGCGTTCCGCAAAATATGGTGACTCGCGCCCTTGTCGATAATTACCACCAAGACGGCCTCTCCGTCAGCACCTTCTCTTATCTGGATTGGGCGCATATAAACGCGCATAAAAAACGCTTTAATATCGACCTATATTTCATTGATAATAAAGATGTTTTTGACGAAGTTACGCGTTAGTTTCTGCCAAAACCCTAAGTCTCGCTGTCATCCTCTTTAAGCGGATCATCAAGCTCCGCAAAATCAGGTCTTTCTACGGCGGGGATGGCGTAACTGCCTTTAAACCAACGGCCTAAATCTATATCCGCGCAGCGTTTGGAGCAAAATGGCGAAAAATCGACATCTTTGATGATTGCGCGGCATATTGGACAGGGCTTATGTTTAGGCATTAACGGTCCCCTGTAATGGCGATTGCGCTCGCGCGTTTAAGGGAAAATCGCGCGCCGATTTTATCTGCAACGGCCGCTTTCCAGCCGATGGAATCGCGCTCCAGCCAATCATAAACACCGCTTGGTGCTTCTAGCGTTAATTGTGCCCCGCCAGATTGCCGCGCGGAGGCTAAAAGCTGCCGGATTGCATAAAGCCCCCGTGTTTCGAGCGTCGGCTGTCCGTTTCGATTATTCATCACAGAGTCTAGCCCCTGCCCGCCTTGGGCGCGGCTCATCTCAATGACGCCAAAACGCGATAGCGGCGCAATTTTGACGATATGAGGATCATGTTTAAACGCCGTTTCGAGAGCGGTGTGAACTTTATCTCGCTGCCCCTTTTGGCGTAAATTTGGAAAATCAATCGCAATCAGCCCGCCAATACCCCGCAGCCGGATTGTCTTTGCAATCAGCTCGCAAGCGGCAAGGCTAGCCTCAAACCCGCTCGTAATGCCCCCGCGGTCAATATCAATCACCCACATTGCGCGGGTTGGCTCGACGGAAATAGATCCACCGCCGCTTAGGGCAACTTCGCGCTCACAGGCTTCATCCAGCGCATTAACCGCCCCCGCTTCAAAGCTCACATCGCCTTTGAACCGTAAGGAAATACGGTCTTTAAGGCTAGGCCGAGACAGGCGGCGCGGCTTGGACTCGCCCACAGCCAGATCTTCATATTTGACAATCACGCCCTTGCCGTCATTCCGCTCACCCGTGATCCGAACGCGAATATATTGACCCTGCTGAAAGCGCGGCGCACCGCTCGCCATTGTAAAACGCAAAAACCCATCTTGCTCTGCGCCCAAATCAATGAAAGCCGCGCCAAGGTCTTTGCTAATATCGCGAATGCGCCCGATATATTCATCGCCGATCTGCGGGCGGTTTTCATCCGACCACCTATCCGTATAAAGCTCAACTAGAGCTTTGCCTTCATAAATAGCGGCGCGGGTTTCCCCAATCGCGGCATCTATCACGCAGCGCCGCTTCATAGCTTATACCCGCTCGCAAGCAGCAGATTCCGCGTTTCCAGCAATGGCAACCCAACAACATTGGAATAAGAGCCAGAGAGATGCGTTATAAATGCGCCCGCATATCCCTGTATGCCGTAGCCACCCGCCTTGCCGTCCCACTCACCGCTGTTGAGATAAAACTCAATCTCTTCAGCGGATAAACGCTTCATCTTAAGGCGCGTTTCCACGCATTTTTCGCGAATTTTACCCGCCTCGTCAATGACGGTAACGGCTGTGAAAACGCGGTGTGACCGTCCCGACATAAGCTTAAGGCATTGCCGTGCAGAATCGGATGTTTCGGTCTTCGGCAAAATACGCCGCCCGACACCCACAACCGTGTCAGCGGCCAAGATGATCGCCGAAGGCTGCTTGTCCTTTAGCCTATCCTTGTAGATTTTTTGGGCTTTTTCACGGGCCACCCGCTGCCCATAGGGCCGGGGTAATTCACCCGCCTGTATGGACTCGTCTATATCTGCTGGTATTATATCATCAGCTTTAACATAGAGCGAAGCGAGCAAATCTCGTCTTCGCGGTGATGCGCTGGCCAAAATTAAAGACGGGTTTTTATGAGGTGCCGTCACATCAGGCTCTATTAGCGCAAGGCTTATTTAAAGCGGTAATTAATGCGGCCCTTGGTCGTGTCATATAGCGACATTTCAACGGTCACACGGTCACCCGCAAGCACACGGATACGGTTTTTCCGCATACGTCCTGCCATATGAGCGATAATCTCTTGGCCAATATCGAGTTTTACGCGAAAATTCGCATTCGGCAGAAGTTCGACAACTTCGCCTTCAAATTCGATGAGTTCTTCTTTTGCCAAACTACTTATCCTTTAATGCGGCAACTGAGTCGCCTTAACTTTGCTTCGCTGCATATATAGGGAGTTTTGAGGAAATAACAGGATAAACAACGGTAAAACGCCGATTTCATGTTGTTTTGTGGGTCAAAAGACACGGTTCATTCCCAGCTAAAGCTATCCCCAGCTGTTTTCGCACGAAGCCTAGCCTTAGAAATACAAATGTTCTATATTTGTTCTCAATCTAAAAGGCAAAGATATGCGCAAACCTCATGAAATCGAAAGCCTCTATATCGACTTTGACGCCTTTTTCGCCAATGTTGAAAAGCAGCTGGAGCCGTCAATTCGTATGCGCCCACTTGGGATCACCGCGCTTGATTCAAACCATTCCGCTTTGATTACGCGGTGCTATATCGCAAAAGCTGCGGGAATAAAACGCGGCATGCGCGCCTTTGAAGCGCGTGAGATATGCCCCAAGATTGTCATTCGCCAAGCGCGTCCAGATGTTTATGTCGATATACATAACCGCATAATGGATGTGATTGACCGCCACGTCCCTGTCGCCAAGGTGTGGTCGATTGACGAAGCCGAATGCCGCCTAATCGGGACTGAGCGCCAACAGGCACAGAGTCTCGCAGAGACTATCAGAGACGATCTTGCGCGAACAATCGGCCCCTATGTGACCCCCTCGATTGGATTGGCTCCCAATCAATTCTTAGCCAAAATTGCCGCTGAAATGAATAAGCCCAACGGGTTAGTCACCCTTCACCCTAACGCCCTACCTGGCCCTCTGCTAGATTTAAGCCTAACCGACCTGCCCGGTATTTCAAGCAATATGGAAAAGCGGCTTCATGCAGCCGGCATTACAACGGTTGATGCGCTTTGGAACATTACAGCGAAACATGCGCGCAAAATATGGAATAATATCGAAGGCGAGCGGCTTTGGCTCCAACTTCGCGGTTATGCTGTCACACGCCCACCAACACAGAAACGCATGTTCGGCCATAGCCGCGTTTTATCTGGGGAATTTAAAGACCCTAAGCGCGCAATTGACGGCTTGCACTTGCTGACAGTTAAGGCCGCCTTTCGTCTCAGGCGCGCAAATTTTCTTGCTGGCACACTCGCCATTTCCCTGCGCGCGCCAGATCAGCCGCGCTGGTGGGGTGAGCGGTGCTTTTCTCCGGCCACAGATGACTTCACCTTTGTTCGCCATATGCGCAGTCTTTATGCGGACGGGATAGCCGCCCTCGGCTACCCTTGCCGCCTGAAAGCAGTTTCTGTTATGCTCCACGGCCTTACACGCCGCGAAGACCTGCCATATGATCTCTTCGCGCAGACACAAGCCGGTGTAAAGCAAGATAACTTTGACAAAATCATGGGGGTTATCGACGGGCTGAACATGAAGCACGGACGGGCCGTTATACATGTTGGAACGCGCGCAAAACTCCCCGGTGGTTACGCCGGCGCTAAAATCGCCTTTGGGCGTGTCCCCGATAAAGAAGATTTTTACTAGCCCGCCTAGCAGCTAAGCCTTTCACATAAAAATGAATGAAAAAAAATCGAAATAAGACAAAAACATGATTGACGAGTCAGGGGGACGCGGCTACTACGCGCTCACATCTTAGCGGGTGTAGCTCAGTTGGTTAGAGCGCCGGCCTGTCACGCCGGAGGCCGCGGGTTCGAGTCCCGTCACTCGCGCCATTTTTCTACAAAAATTTATGTTTAGAAAAATGGCGCGCAATCCGCATGATTTTTTTTATAATGAAATTATATTGAGTTCGCCGTGAATGGCCAGAGCGCTAACGACTGACTTAAAACACCACCGCCTTATGAAAACCGGTGATGTAACTCTATGATAAAGCGCCTATATCTCATTCCAATCGAGAATGACTTTTCCAGTTTTCGCCGTCTCCATCAGGTCAAAGGCTTGCTGAAAATCCCGTGCAGCAAAGCGGTGCGTTATCATCGGGCTCATATCAAGTCCGCTATCGAGTAGCGCCAGCATTTTATACCATGTGTCATACATCTCGCGCCCATAAACGCCTTTAAGCGTGAGCGCTTTGCCGACGAGTTTACCGAAATCAACCGGAAAAGGTTTTGACGGCAGGCCAAGCATTGCCACATTGCCGCCCATAATCATAACGTCAAGCATTTGATTAAAGGCGGGTTCTGCGCCGCTCATTTCAAGCCCAACATCAAAGCCTTCGCGCATGCCGATTTGACTCATAACCTGCCGCAAGTCTTGATTTATTGTATTGACCATAGTGGTGCGCGGCGCGATCTTGCGGGCGAAATCTAGCCGCCAGTCATTAATATCCGTCAGAACAACACGCCGAGCACCCGCTTTTTCAGCAACAGCTGCCGCCATAATCCCAATCGGCCCTGCACCTGTAATAAGGACATCTTCGCCGACAAGGTCAAAGGATAAAGCGGTGTGAACAGCATTCCCCAGCGGATCCATAATCGCAGCAATTTCAATCGGGAAACCATCGGGGAGCGGAATAACGTTAAACTCGGGTAGAGCCAAATATTCAGCAAAAGCGCCCGGCAAGTTGACACCAATCCCTTTCGTATCAGGATCAAGATGAAACCGTCCAGCCCGCGCATTTCGCGATTTATTGCCGACGACATGGCCTTCACCCGTCACGCGGTCACCGACTTTCACCCGTTTAACCGTTGAGCCAATAGCGGCCACCACGCCGCCATATTCATGGCCAACCACAAGCGGAACCGGCACATTATTTTGCGCCCAATCATCCCATTTATAAATATGCATATCTGTGCCGCAAATCGCAGTACGTTCAATTTTAATCAGGACTTCATTCGGTTCAATTTTAGGCCTCTCAACCTCTTGAAGCCATAACCCTTTTTTAGGATGAGCTTTGACAAGCGCCTTCATCATTTTGGTCATGAAATCACTCCAAGTTCGCGTCCAACTTTAGTGAAAGCTGCTACAGCGCGGTCAATATGCTCGAAACTATGTGCGGCGCTCATTTGCGTGCGAATACGGGCGGTGTCTTTCGGGACAACGGGAAAGAAAAACCCCATCACATATATACCTTCATCCAGCAGTTTTGCGGCCATCTGCTGTGCAATTTTTGCATCGCCTAACATAACGGCGATAATCGGATGTTCGCCGTCGGGAAGCGTAAATCCAGCGGCACTCATGGCGCGGCGAAACCGCTGTGAATTGGCAAAAATCTGCGCGCGCAAATCATCGCCTCTGCGGGCGAGCTCGATGGCTTTGAGGCTGCCGCCCACCAAGGACGGGGCGAGGCTATTTGAGAATAAATAAGGGCGAGAGCGTTGGCGTAAAATATCAATGACTGAT
This sequence comes from uncultured Caulobacterales bacterium, assembly GCA_964513675.1. Taxonomy (GTDB): domain Bacteria; phylum Pseudomonadota; class Alphaproteobacteria; order Caulobacterales; family Maricaulaceae; genus CALFVT01. Next base: position 12,077 of record CAZEOD010000039.1, read on the forward strand.
TGCTTCGCGCAGGTGAACCCGCCCATCGCGCCGCCCAGCGCCTTACCGAGTGTTCCCGTTAAAATATCAATTCGGCCTTCAACGCCGCGATATGCAGCAGAGCCGCGCCCACCCGCGCCTAGAAACCCCGTTGCATGGCAATCATCAACCATAACAAGCGCATCATATTTGTCGGCAAGATCGCAAATCACGTCGAGCTTAGCAATCGTGCCGTCCATAGAGAACACGCCGTCTGTTGCAATCATGATATGACGGGCGCCGTCGGCGCGCGCTTGCTTTAGCTGCGCCTCCAAATCATCCATATCCGATGTTTTAAAACGGTAACGCGCCGCTTTACACAGGCGAATACCATCAATGATCGAGGCATGATTCAGAGCATCAGAAATAATCGCATCTTCACGGCCCAATAGCGGCTCAAACACCCCGCCATTGGCATCAAAACAGGCGGCATAAAGTATGCTGTCTTCAAAGCCGAGCCAATCGGCAATAGCGCCTTCAAGCTCTCTATGTTGGGTCTGTGTGCCGCAAATAAAACGAACAGACGCCATGCCATACCCATGTTGCTTTAAGGCCGCTTCGCTCGCTGCAATAATATCGGGATGATCGGCCAGCCCGAGGTAATTATTGGCGCAAAAATTGATAACATCTCGCCGCGCTCCATTGTGGTCGACTTCAATATCAGCGCTTTGAGCGGAGGTTATTAACCGCTCTTGTTTATAGAGCCCATTTGTCTTGATCGCCTCTAATTCTGAATGAATATGACTATAAAATCCGTCTGTCATTTTACCGCCCATTTATATTTTCAATGATATCTTTGCGATGTTTATAAGCATTAACCGTTTAGGCTGCCACACTGGTTTAAAGCTCGTTTTGAAATAATCTTCTAAATCAGCAGGGCTAAGCGTGTTCTATGGCAAGACTATGTTGCCAAAGCGCTATAGATTAAAATAGCGCTTTAACTGCGCATTTATATTATCGCGGACGGCACGGTAATTATTCATCATGCTGCGAACATCAAGCTGACCGGCTGTCGGCTCGGGCGTTGGCCATGTTTCAATCGTAACATCTTGGCCTTCAAATACGGATTTTGCAGCCATGCCGGCCTCTTCTGTAAAAGCGATAATCATGTCAAAAGAGCCGTCTTGTAGATCCACCAAGCTTTTCGCATCATGGGCGGACATATCTATGTTTTTTTCCTTCATAACAGCGACCATCAGGCTATCGAGTTTCCCTTTGGAGATTCCGCAAGATTGAACATAAATTTGATCGCCGACCAAATCACGCATCAAGCCTTCGGCCATAGGTGAACGGATCGCGTTGAGATAGCAAATAAACAAGATTGAAGACGGCAGCTGTGTCTGTGTCACATTCTGTGTCATGACGGCTTTCGGCGGTGCAGCGCACAGATTAACGTAAAAAATCGGCGCGAGGTTTTAAAGTCCATCTCGATTTGATTGCGAAGGCAATCTGTTAGCAAACGAGAGCCTTCATTATGCAGGCCGCGCCGCCCCATATCTATGGCTTCGATTTGGGCCGATGTCGCTGTGCGAATTGCATTATGATAGCTTTCGCAGATCATGAAGTAATCTTTGATAATACGGCGAAACGGCGTCAAGGAGAGCGGCACATTTTGTAAGTCTACGCCCGTGCTATGCGATATACTGAAAATCAACTTACTTGCGCCCTGTAGTTTCATATCAAGAATATAAGGGCCGCTTTCACTATTCAGTGGGCGGAACCCATTATCCTCCAAGAGGTCAAATATAGCGACTCGCCGCTCATGCTGCATTTCAGGGCTAGTGGCCGGCAAGCTATCGACATCTATATTCAGCTCGACAATATGATGATTGCCGTCTGCATAGATGTTATCTTCGCCTGTTTCACTCATTCAGGCACAGCGGGGTGAAGCGGAACTTTATCAGTGGGTTTCGGGTCAGAAATATCCGCGCAAATCACCTCTATTGCTTCGGCGTTTATATGCATCTCACCGCCGCCGGCGAAATTTAGACTTATCAACCCACCCGGCGGTATGTCATCAGCGGTAAAATCTATGTTTAATAACACTACCATAGCTTCAGGGTCAGACCGTTCAATCCCGCGCGATTTGACATCCATCACGCCGTCGAAACGAAGACCTGTTAAAATGCGCTCATTTTTATCGCTTTCATTGCGAAACCGCCATAAACGCAGCGACAGGCTTCGGCTAGATTTTGACACAGAAAAATCACCCACGCGCAGGATAGAATCTTGCAACGCGGCCGAAATGATCGCTAAATCATCACGATCTATGGCGAGAAGTTTTAAAGCGCTCATTCATAGCCTCTTATACGTCAGGTTCACGGCGAATATTTGCGCCGCATTGTCCAAGCTTAATCTCTATATGTTCAAAGCCGCGGTCAAGGTGATAAACGCGCCCAATGCGTGTTTCCCCTTTCGCAACCAGCCCCGCAGCAATTAATGACGCCGACGCCCGTAAATCAGTCGCCATAACAGGCGCGCCCGTTAATTGCGGTACACCCCGTATAATCGCCTCACGCCCGCGTACCGTTATATTCGCCCCCATACGGCTCAGCTCGGGGCAGTGCATAAAGCGGTTTTCAAAGATATTTTCGCGAATAATCGACACCCCATCCGCGCGCGTCATAAAGGTCATAAACTGCGCCTGTAAATCCGTTGGAAACCCCGGATAGGCTTGAGTATCAACATCAACAGGCGATATCGGGCTAGCGGGGTCACGCTCAATAATGACGCTTGTTTGGTCAAGCTCAACCTTCGCGCCGGCTTGCGCAATCAAGGGCCATAAAGAGCCAAGATGGTCAGAGCGGATATTCACAAGCCGCACGCGCCCCCCTGCTGTGGCCGCCGCAAGCGCATAAGTTCCCGCTTCAATTCGGTCGGGTACAACGGAATGTGTTACGCCAGATAAAGATTTAACGCCTTGGATATGAATTTCAGACCGCCCCGCGCCGGTAATACGCGCGCCCATTGCATTCAGGCAAACAGCAAGATCAATAATCTCCGGCTCCCGCGCCGCATTAGACAATGTCGTTTCACCCTTCGCCAAAACAGCCGCGAGCATGGCATGCTCGGTTGCGCCGACGCTAATGAAAGGAAAAGTTATATCAGCACCAATTAAGCCGTCTTTAGCGCTAGCTTCCACATAGCCTTCACTCAGATTAATCGCAGCTCCCAAAGATTCCAGCGCTTTCAAATGCAAATCAACGGGCCGCGCCCCGATCGCGCAGCCGCCCGGCAGGGAGACTTTTGCTTGACCCGCACGCGCGAGTGTTGGGCCTAAAACATTAAAGGTCGCGCGCATTTTACGCACCAAATCATAGGGCGCTGTCAAATCCGTCAGGGTATGAGCATGAAGCCGCATTTGAGCGCCGGGGCCTTCTTCAACTTCAACCCCCATATGCGCCAATAATTGCCCCATAAAGCGCGTATCACGTAAGCGCGGCATATTGGTTAAAAGAACAGGCTCATCTGTCAAAAGGCTCACGGCCATAAGTTTAATGGCGGAGTTTTTCGCTCCGCTTATACTAATTTCACCATTAAGCGGTGTGCCGCCCTGAATCACTATACGGTCCATATTTCAACCTTATCTTGTCTGAAACTCGACCACGATTCGTGCCGGATAACTGCGCTGAAACTAAGGCCGCTTTGCGGCAATTACAATTACAACCCGCCTTATAGCATGATTAATTTTTGCTTGGTTTATCTTTCTGCTTGCGAACAGCGGCTTTTCGGCGGCGTAAATTCGCACGTAACTGCTCTGAAAGGCGCGCCTCACGAGCAGCTTTGGCTTTGTCTTGGGCAGGCGTTTTATCATTCATAAGTTGGATTTATCACAAAATAAGCAAGGTTCAATCACTCAAGATATATTTTGACAGATTTGCGGTCACTAGCATGTGTGTATACACAGCGGCATAGATTAGTTCAGCTTTGATTAATCCTAATTTTTGAATAGATTGCAGGATATGAACCATCGGAGGGAATCATGAACACACGTCAGCTTACACTCACAACACTTTTGGCTTTATCGTTAGGCGCGTGCCAAACATTGGGTATTGGCAGCTCGCCTGAAGATGCATTATTTGCAGGAATAGCCGCTGATAAGATCGCTCCAATAGTGTCCAGTGAAACAGTAAGCGCAGAGGGCGCCTCTGCCGACGGGCTTGATGCCAACGGCTTGTCAGTAGTTGCGCCGTCGCCAGAGCTATCACTTGCCGAAAGCGCAATCCGCGCGAGTACGTTAAACCCAACATGCGCGCAATTTAATATGAACACGCTTTTATATGCGGCCAAACCTAATACGCCGGGGTTTGGCACTGGCCTGATGAAAACACTCTTGCTCGGCACAGTCGCAGGCGCAGCTAGCGGCGGCATTGCCAGCCTCGGCATAGGCAGTGCTTTTTTAGAAACAGCGGTTGCCGGTACAGCGAACCAACTCGTCTTTAACGGCGCAAGACCTGTCGTTGATGCTGTTATACCCAGCGGGGGCGTTGTCGCATCCGAAAAAGCAGAGGCGCTTAAACAAGCCTCCGAGCGTGTCGGCTGCCCTTATCCCCAATGGGTTGAAGGCTTAGACGCCAAAGAGGCCGCCTTACTCCTTGGAAAGTTGACGAGCGAAGCGAAGGCTGCATCAGATTTAGCCCGCACGGCTAAAGACATTGTAAAATAAATATACGCCTAAAAAATATAGCCTTCGGGCTATATTTTAGTCTTGTGATGACGGCGGGCAAGAAACAACCCGCCGTAAAAATATTTATAGCTATACTCTATCAGAGCCAAAATATTTCTTTTTTCACAAATCAATCTCGATAATACCGCCGTCTTTAGCTGCACGAGACTGACATAAAATAATATTGGTTTCGCGTTGTTTATTGGACAAGACGAAATCTCGATGCTCGACCTCACCGCTTATCAGTCCGCATTTGCAAACGCCGCAAATACCGTCGGCGCATTTTACATCTACATGTAATCCGGCCTCTGCAAGCGCATCCGTTGGCGCTTGGTCAGCCCTCACCGCAATCTCTCGGCCTGACTTCGATAGCTTAAGTGTAAAATCAAAATTTTCATAATCCGGCGTTTCCGGAATAGAAAAATATTCTTTATGTAGAGCTTCATCTGGCCAGCCTTGATGTAAGCCCGCCATTAATACAGCGCCCATATATCGGTCTGGCCCGCACGTATATAAATGCCAGTCCTTTTTATAAGTCCTGAGAATATTATCTAAATCAGCCCGCCTACCCGCTTCGGAAAAATGCAAAGACACCTTATCAAACCACGGCGCCGCTTTAATATCCTCCAAAAACGCGGCAGATGTTTCATTTTTACATGAATAGTGAAACTCGAAATCTCGGCCCGCGCGGTATAAGCTATGCGCCATAGAAATCATGGGCGTAATGCCAATTCCGCCGCCCATAAGAAAGGCCTTCTTTAAATCGACATCAAGCGGAAAATGATTGATTGGCTTTGATATAAAAACCTTACGCCCCTCTGTAAAAATGCGGTGCAAAAGCGCAGAGCCGCCCCGGCCCTCATCTTCACGCAGCACTCCAATCTGATATTTATGCCGGTCCGCCGGATCACCCGAAAGGCTATATTGACGAAAGAACTCGGGCGCGACAACTACGTCAATATGCGCCCCAGCTTCAAACTCTGGTAAGAGCGAGCCATCAAGCGATTTAAACTCATATTTTGTAATGCCATCTGTTTGCACCTCGGCCTTAGAAATCGCCACACGCATAACAGGCGCGTCTTTTAGATCATAATTCGGATATTGATGCGCAAGATTCTCCGTCTCTCCCGCCTTTAATCGGCGCTTATATTCGGCAGGGCTCAGCATATCTTCATAAGCCTTAATGCCTTGCTCCCTGTCCATTGGAAACGGAAAGGGATAAGGCGGCGGCGCAAGATTGGCCGGATAAACCGCCAATGTTTGATCTTCAAATTTTAAATCCAAACCGAGCTGTAGATCCGTCTGACTGACGCCGTTTTGAGTTAAAGAATATGGCCCGTCATCCACCATTTCCAAATCCCACCACCATTTTTTAACGGGATTAATCCCCCCATTACCAATGCGGTCATCAAGTTTAGCCAGTGATTTCGCAAGACCCGGAATATGGCTAGCAGCCCAGCGAAACGGCGCCTCTGCAAATAAGCCTTCGAGGTTCCACGGGCATGTTTTCATACAGCGCCCGCACATTGCCCCTTCCTTTTGCGTGATACGGTAACTCGTGCATTTCTGACTATCGGACTTCCAAATCTCATAGCCGTTAAACATTGTTTTCGGGCCAGCAGTAATCGCCCCACTCGGACATTCGCGGGCGCATTTATTGCAATTATTACAAAAATTTTGCAGGCCAAAATCTATAGGTTTACTATGAGCCAGCGGCATATTTGTCGTAATCGTGCCGGATTTAAGCCGCGGGCCTAAAAAGGGATTTAAAATCACTTCCCCAATGCGGCTCACCTCGCCTAGCCCTGCCAATAATAAAAGCGGCGGCTGCAAGACCTCACCATCCATAACCGTATGGCTGCGCGCACTATAGCCAAGGCGGCGAATCTGTTCTGCTATAATTCCGCCCAGCAGTGAAAACCGCAAATAAGCCCGCATGGACTGAGAACATGCAATCCAGTCATCCCCTGACGCCCCCTCCATGGTTTCATGTCCTTGATCCACCACCATAGAAATCGCATTTTTATGATAGGGCGCTAAAGGCTCCCCGACGGCATCATGCGAATAATAAACCCAATCTGGGCAGCGCGAAATACCAACGGCATCTGCCCCCAGAAAATATAAGGCTGCATGAATATTATCGGCATTTTTTTGTGCATCATGAGTGGTAGGAGAAATAGTCTCTGCCACCTCCCCATCTTGCATCAAAACAAAAGCAGCAAGCGGTCGTCGCGGGCCAAAACTTGCCGCGCTTTTACGGACATAATTTCCGTTCTTAGCCCCATCTTGAATATGTTTTCCCATATCCCCAAAAATCGCGCGGGCAAACATATCTGTGCGCTTAGGCACGCGCGGAATACGCGGCTCATCCATAAAGGTTGTCGGCTTATCAACCCGCTTTATCGTCTCAAAGGGATAGGCCCCATCTTTAAACTTTCGGCCCTTATAAGGCACAGCATTAAAGACATTTTTCTCAAACCCTTTACCGGCCCACCACGCGGGGCCATGACTTTTCATACGCTCAATAATAGATTGATTAGCGCGCGGTTTTAGTGGTTTATCGGGTGCCAACTCAAATGTCGTTGTGACAGCCGTAATTCCGTAGCGTCTACCGAGGAAGGGATTGCTGATAACGGGGCCAAGCGGCGTTTCAACAAGCTCACCAAGCCCGGCCGCGATTGCGAGCTTGTTTAAATTTACATCTGAACAGCTTAAGCTGTGGCTGCGGGCGTCATAGCCTAGCAAGCGAATGTAATTGGCTAAGACAACTGCCGTTTCAGCGCCGCGCACACTGGCACGTTGCGCCTGTGCGTCTTGGAACCACTCGGTGCCAGCTTCACCCAATTTTGGATCGCGTGGAAATTCATAAAGCAAAACCAACCCATGCGTATGATGTTTAGCGCTACGCAGCGGCGCGTCCATTGTGTCTTTAAGCTCCGCCATCACCACATCAATACCGCTTGCAAGTGTTTTCGTTTGCTGCGTTGCGAGATCATGCGCGAGCGCCTCAACATCGGTATTATAAACCGGCTCGCTTAGAAACATGTCCGGCGTAAGGGCGCAAACGCCTGCTTGAGAGCTATCATGATAATAAGCAAAAGCTTTCAGATGGTTGCTGCGCTCTTGCGGGTCTTGCGGAATAATGCCGCGCTCTTTTTTAACCATGCCGTCCCGAATGGCATCAAGCATGGCCGCATAAGGCCGCAGCGCATTTATAAGGTTATCACGGTTATCTTCATCATGAAAAGAGAGCGCCGCCATATCTGGCACATGCGTCATATTGGGCAAAATATCTTGCCGCGCTAAGCGTTCAAGCGGGAATGGGCCCAAATGAACGGGACGATTTTTATATGAGAAAAACCGCATTTACAGGCTTAGGTTAAAGTCGTCATAAATATGCATAAATCATCTTTCATAACATTCGTGGCCGATATATCTTAGTTTAAAGTCATCTCTCTCAAATACTCAACCACTATATTAACATTAAACCTGAGGGCTATGGATACAGCCCTCTATATCAAGACCGCCTTAACCGCGCCCCCGAAAAGCGGATAACTTCACGGGCGGCAATATCTACTGTGTCATAGATCGGCAAACAGCTTTCGATATCCGTCCCAATAATAGAAAATTCTGAGCAGCCGATGAGGAGAGCCTTCACATCTTTAGACTCAAGCTCCTTTGCAAGTTTCGTTAGCTCGGCTGCAACCTCTGGGCTCGGGCCATCAGCTTTGATACGCCGAATAGATGCTAAAATCTGATCGGCATTTTCAGGGTAAACTGCGGTTAATCCAACTTTATCAAAGGCAGATTGAAAAATCTTATGCTCGTCTGTCGCGGGCGATGATAACATTCCTATAGATGTATTTTCGCCAAAATCTTCTGCTAATAAACGTGCTGACAAATCCAGCATATTCAGCAGCGGCGTTGTCACGGCATCGGTAATATATTTTGCGTAGTGGTGAGCCGTATTACACGGCATCACGAGGGCTTTCGCGCCTTGGGCTGTTAAACCACGCGCCATTTGCGCTAAAACCGGCCCGGGGTTAACATTGTTGTTCTCAATCAAAGCCGCGAGGCGAGACGGGACTTGCGGGTTCATATCCACATAAAACGGGACATGATCGACATCATCCTCCGCTGCAGTTAAAGCGATAACTCGCCGCATGAAATAAGCGGTCGCCTCTGGCCCCATGCCGCCCAAAAGGCCAATACGTTTAAGTGGCAGTGCCATAATTATGCCGCCGGATTTTTCCAGCGGCCATCCATATCGAACGCCCAGTCATACCCAAATAACCCAACGGAACCGCCTGTATGAAGGAAGACTATTTTTTCGTCATTTTTGAACACCCCTGTTCGGACTAAATCAATTAATCCCGCTGCGCCTTTGGCTGAATAAACGGGATCAAGCAAAATGCCCTCAAGTTCGGCGAACATCTTAATCGCCTCCTGCCCGCCCTCTGACGGTATACCATAACCTTCGCCGACATAATCCGTATTGGCAACGATATCGCTGCGTTTCACAACGCCGGGGCAGCCCATTTTCTTGGCCGTTTTCTCGGCGAGTGCAAATATTTTTGCTTCTTGCTTTTCCTTAGGCGCATTTGTGCCAATCCCTAAAACTGGAATTTGCGCGTTCATCGCTTGCAAGCCGACCACAAGCCCAGCCTGCGTTCCCGCACTGCCCGTTGCATGAGTGATATGATCTATTTTCAAATGGCGCTCATTAAATTGCGCCAACATTTCAAAGGCTGCATTTACATAGCCCAAAGCCCCCGTCGGGTTAGAGCCGCCGCCCGGAACCGTATAAACTTTACGGCCCGTTTTTTCACGGAACATTTGAGCTGTCTTTTCAAGCTCTTCATTCATCGTCAAATCTTTGGCTTTGATCTTTTGTGTTGTCGCGCCGTGAAGATGGTCAAGCAAAACATTGCCGTTGTGATTATAATTCATATTATTAGAACCGGTGCGGTCTTCGAGCAGGATATGGCAATCCATTCCAAGTTTCGCAGCAAAAGCGGCCGTCTGACGCGCATGATTTGATTGCGTTGCGCCTTGGGTCATGACCATGTCTGCGCCTTCCAAGATCGCTTCACCGATCAGAAATTCCAATTTGCGCGTTTTATTGCCGCCTGTTGACAAGCCCGTGCAATCATCGCGTTTAATCCAAATCTCAGCACCGCCAAGCTCTTTCGTCAAACGGTCAAGCCGCTCTAGCGGCGTCGGCAAATGCGCGAGGAAATGTCGTGGGTAACGCGATAAAAGCATGAGGAAACTCCGAAGAACTCAATAAGGGGGATGCCGTAAAAGGCTCCTCTAAGCTGTTTTATGCTCTATTTCAAACATTCCTCAGTAAAGATTTTGTGCTTTGCCCCTTAATCCATGTCTTAAGTATAGCCATTATCATCTAACCCGTCATGAGCGGCAGTATTTAATTTAGATCACGGCTCAATGTAGCTGTAATTAAAGGAGTCCAAAAAGGGTTAAACCGATAATCATTTGGCAGGCAAAGCCCACCGCAAAGAGCAATGTACGAATAAGCGGAAGTCCCAAGACATAAACGCCCCAATGTCCGATACGGCTTAAGAAGAAAACAAACGCGGCCGTGGCCGTAAGGCTCGTAGCGGCCTCAGCAAGATGCAGCACAATAACAAGCGCGGCAAAAACAACGAGGTTTTCAACGGCATTCGCATGAGCTCGTTTCGCGCGCTGCGCCCAGGGCGCATCTAGGGGTGTCGCATGTTGTCCGTCCATCAAGGCTTTGCCAACCCCCATTTGCCCTAAAAGAGCAAGGATATAAGGCACCCAGACTAATCCAGTAAATAAAGCCGTTGCGGCCAACCATTTAAGTTCGGGGGTCATATCATATCTCCATATCGGTCGGTTTTATTCACTCAACCTATCAAAGCGATAAGAGACACCGCAAGGGCCTCGCAGCCTTGTCACGGTGAATTGATATAGACGGATAATAAAAAACCGCCCCGTATAAATACGGAGCGGTTTCTATTTTCTATGAAGCATCCGGCAGAGCGAAAGCGCCCTGCCCGAGCTGCGTAATGTAAACCGCGAGGCGGTTTTACATCATGCCGCCCATGCCGCCCATGCCGCCCATATCAGGCATAGCCGGCGCGCCGCCGCTATCTTTCGGAGCGTCAACAATAGCTGCTTCCGTGGTCAGGATAAGACCTGCAACAGAGGCCGCGTCAAGAAGCGCTGTTCGGACAACTTTAACCGGATCAATAATACCGGCTTTGACCATATCGACATATTTGTCGTTTTGAGCATCATAGCCGTAATTCGCTTTATTCTCAGACAGAATATTGCCAACAAC
>CAZEOD010000040.1:0-4365 GCA_964513675.1 uncultured Caulobacterales bacterium
ATATGGGTGGATTTCCCCGTCCCGTGATAGCCCTGCACCATGACGCGGCGATTATAGGTGAAGCCGGCAAGAATGGCCTGAGTTGTTTGATCGTCAAATATATAGGACTCGTCGATCGGCGGCGTATATTCGCTCGGCTGACTAAAGGCCGGAACCTCCATGTCAAAATTAACATCAAAGATCTCGCGCGCATTGAGCGTTAAATCAGGCTGCGCGAGTGGGAAAGAATCTGTCGTCATAGTCTATCTATTCTTTGTAATATCGGAGGGGCTTAAACGGGTTTAAATAAACCCGCATAAAATATACGGATTAGGCAAGCCCCGTAGATTTAAGCGTTCTGTGGGCTTTGACGACGCGGGCAAAACTATCTTCTGAACTCCGATCCCCTTTATTGGCATCCGGATGGAATTGTTTGACGAGTTTCGTGTAGCGTTTACGCACATCTTCTTTCGTCGCCGTATCATCAAGGCCGAGATCATTCAGCGCCTTAATTTGCATTTTTGACAAACGCTTACGCGGCGCTTCTGTGATGTCTTCGGGGCCGCCATCACCAAAAATGGAGAGCGGATCCGCATAAGCATCGCCGCTGCCGGCTTTGGCTTTTTTACGGGCGCTGGCGCGTTCGGCTGTATTTTTGCGGACATCCCACGTCGGGCGGTGACCATGACGTGCGCCGGCTTGCCATTCGCGAATATCGTCATCGGTCATGCCGGAAAAGAAATTCCAGTTCTTATTATATTCCCGCGCATGGATTTGGCAAAAATTATAATATTCCCGTAAGCGGTCTGGCCCTTTGGGGGCTTTACAGCCGCCCATACTAACACAGCCTTCCCACTCGCAAGGCTCCTTATCCGGTTCGGGCTTTTTCTTGGCCCGTTTGATCCGAATGTCGATTCCTTTGGGTTTATAGCTGTAATTATCTGTCATAGGCGCCTATATAAGGTTAAACCCTTCAAAAGGCTACAAAAGGATTGGTTAAAATGGGTATTATCGCATCTGCAATCACAGAAAAGCTCACGAAAAGCTTCAATCCGTCGCATCTGGAGGTGATTGACCAATCTCATCTTCATGCTGGACATGCTGGGGCACAGGCGCATGCGGCGGAGCATGGCAGCGCAGAGAGCCATTTTCACGTGATTATTAACGCTGAAACTTTAACGCCCTTATCCCGTTTGGCGCGCCACCGTGCCGTCATGGGCGCCTTGGAAGACGAGATGCCCAAAATTCATGCCTTTAGTCTCGATGTTCGCTAGTTTTTTCCTCATGGCGCGATTTTACAAACTATTCATCATAGAGGCTATATTTCGCTTTATCTTTCACGCACAGACTAACATAGAGACCTCATGAAACCTGTATTAAGCCTTCAAAATGTGTCCAAAGCCTATGCCGGAAAATATGCGGTAAAAGAGGTGAGTTTTGACGTTGGGCAAGGCGAAATTATTGGGTTTTTAGGCCCAAACGGCGCGGGTAAAACCACAAGTTTGCGCATGGCGCTGGGTTTGATTAAGCCCGATACGGGCCGCGTGTCTTTATTCGGCCGCGCGCCGGGGCCGCATAATTTCGGCCGCATTGGATTTCTGCCCGAAGAGCGCGGGCTTTATAAGAAACAAACGGCCCGCGAAGCGGTGGCGCATATGGCGCAGCTTAACGGGATGAAGCGCGCAGAGGCCTTTAAGCGCGCCGATGATATGTTGCTGCGCTACGGCCTTGGGGATGCGCGGCGCAAAAAAAATAAAGATATGTCCAAGGGCATGGCCCAGAAAGTTCAGCTTTTGGCGGCGATTGCGCATAATCCTGAATTTTATATTCTCGATGAGCCGTTCTCTGGCCTTGACCCTGTTAATCAGCAAGTCTTGGAAGGGATTGTCCGCGAGATTGCGGCGCAGGGCCATACGATTTTATTCTCTACCCATGTGATGGAACATGCGGAGCGGTTATGTGACCGGATTATTTTAATGTCACAAGGCGAGAAATGTTTTGACGGCACGACAGAGGCCGCACTTGCGGAGGCTCCCCGCCGGCTTGTCATTGGGTCTAAAGATATAGGCCTAACAGAGATGGTGACGCCCTTTGTCAAATTGGTTGAAGCCCAAGAGGGGGGCGTCTTAAACGTGGTCATGAAAGACGCGGTCGATACACAAGATATTTTAGTTAAAGCGGTGGATCAGGATATTAAATTGACCCGCTTTGAGCCGCAGCGCGCGAGCTTGCACGAAGCCTTTGTGGCGCTGGTCGGCGAGACGGCGGCGCCAGACATATCGTCGCCAGACATATCACCACAGGAGAGCGGATCATGATGGCGCATATTCCGAGTTTTCGGCGGACCTATTTGATCGCAAAACGTGATTTCCTTGGCTATGTCAAAACATGGGGGTTTTGGATTTCCTTTTTCCTCCCCTTTATTTGCGGCGCGATTGGTTTTTTTGCGGCTACGCTCGATATTAATTTGACGCAATCCCGTTATGAAGCGATTTTGGATGAAACGGGTCTTCATGCGGCAGGGATTGAGGCGCGCTATGCCGATCAGCAAACGGCTTTATATCGCGGCATTTATGAAGGGCTTGATATTGTCATGCCAGATCAGCAAAGCGAAATTTTGCTCTCTACGCTTGATAGGCAAGGCGTCGCTGCGGCGCAGGACTATCTTGCTGAGGTTCAGCCTGAAATCGCGAAACGCACAAAACTGCCCGTCGCCGATATTATTTTCGTTGCGCCGCCCGCCGATAATATTGATGAGCTGCAAGCTTTTCTGCGCGGGGAGACACCCATGACGATTGACGGCGAAGCGGTGAATCTGGACGGCGTTTTACATCTTCGCAAAGACGGTGATGGGCTGATGAGAGCGGATTATTGGTCGTCCAATATTAATAGTCAGGCGGTCTCTGGCTTGGCGCAGGGCTATTTTAGTGACCGCGCGGGCCAGAGCTACCTTGAAAGCGGGAACCTTAATCTAGAGGGTTACCGCGCGGCGCGGGGCGGTTCGGTTGAAATGGAAAGCTTTAATCCGAATAAAAAAGCCAATGCCGATAATGGCGGCAGTCAAGCCGTGACGATTGAAGATAGGCTTCCGTTTATTGTTGCGCTGGTGATGAGCGCCTTTTTATGGCTGACGATTTTCTCAGGCTCCTATATGCTGCTCACCTCTATGCTGGAAGAAAAGCTGAATAAGCTTTTGGAGATGATGCTGTCGAGCGTGCAATTCTCCGAAGTGATTTTAGGTAAGCTTTTGGGCGTGGCGGCGCTGACACTTACGGCGATGCTGCCTTATATAATTTTAGGGATTGGCGGGGTGATTGCGCTTGTGTTTTTTGCGCCCGACCCTGATGTCGCGCGGGGCATTGCAGCCTCTTTCCCGCCGCGTATTATTTTCTTCTTCTTCCTTTATTTAATTTTGGGATATGTTTTTTACGGGGCGATGTTTATTGCCATCGGGTCTTTGGCGCAGTCCATGCAGGATGCGCAGACCTTGACCACGCCGATTATTATTATTTTGACATTATGCATTATGATTGTGCCAATCGCGATTGAATCCCCGGAGTCGGAAATTGTCCGCTGGGCATCATGGTTCCCGCTATCGGCCCCCTTTGCAGCGATCATTCGCTTGCCGAATAACCCGCCGCTTATAGAACTCGTTCTGCCGGCTTTATTCGTCTTTTTTCTAACGATTGGCGTCATTATTTTAGCGGGCCGCATTTTCCGCTATGGCGTTTTATCGGGCTCAGGCGTTGAAAGCGTAAAGGCGTGGTTTGCGCGTGTGATATTGCGCCGCAAGGCGAAACAGTAAGGCGCGCGTGACCTTTGCGCCGCGCTGGGTTATAAGGCCATTATGACGATAGCTGCTGATGATAAATCCAACCTGATTTTAGATGAGTTGCTGCGCCATGCGGCGTTTGAAGGCTGGACGGCGCGTGCCATAGATCAAGCGGTTGCGGCCTTGGGTTTACCGCGCGGCACAGAGCATATTTACGCCGCGGGCGGCGCGCTGGGGTTAATTCATCTTTGGTCCAGCCGCCTCGATCAAGAAATGACGGCGGCGCTTATGGCGCGGGGCCTTGATAATATGCGTATTCGCGACAAAGTCACCGAAGCCGTTTGGATACGAATGCGCCTCTTGGAGGGTCATGAAGACGCCGCACGCCGCGCCTTGGCACGGCTGTCATTGCCGGATGCGGGGGCTGACGCGGCGCAGCAATTATGGGCCAGCTCCGATGCGATCTGGACGGCGATTGGCGATGTCAGCGATGATTATAATTATTATACAAAACGTATGATTTTATCCGGCGTTATCGGCTCCACGCTCTTAGTCTGGCTCTCTGATGATAGCGAGGATAAATCCGAATCCCGCGCCTTTTTGGAGCGCCGGAT
>CAZEOD010000040.1:4465-22495 GCA_964513675.1 uncultured Caulobacterales bacterium
GCGCTTTGCGGTTTAATTATTAAGCTGCCCACGCGGGACGTAAATAATACGGTTCACATGGCCCATTTTCCGGCCCGGACGCGGCTCTTCTTTGCCGTAAAGATGGATAAAACTATCCGGTTCTCTTGCATAAGTGTCCCAGCTTTCGATGTCGCGGCCAATCAAATTGGTCATCTGAACGCCGTGTTTGAGCTGTATATGCCCGAGCGGCCAGCCGGTGATCGCGCGGATATGAAGCTCGAACTGGTCGATACATCCGGCGTTTTGCGTCCAGTGGCCTGAATTATGAACGCGGGGAGCAATCTCATTGACGATTAAATCACCATTTTCCATTTGAAAAAATTCAATGCCAATGACGCCGAAATAATTCAGCTCTTTAAGAATATAACGCGCAAAGGCTTTGGCCTTGCCTCCGTGACCTTCCGCAGGGGCCGTGCTGGTGTGGAGGATGTGGTTTTTATGCACATTCTCAATCAGCGGATAACTCGCCGTTTCGCCGTTAACGCCGCGGGCAGCAATAATCGAGACTTCGCGCTTAAAGGGGATGAAGCCTTCAAGAATACAAGGCTGCTCCCCAAGCTGTGTCCACGCCGTTTCAATGTCATCGCCGCTTTTCAGGACATATTGCCCTTTACCGTCATAGCCAAAGCGCCGCGTTTTTAGCACACAAGGATAGTCAATGACTGTCACGGCCTGTTTCAGATCATCAATATTATCAATCTGCTCAAAAGGGGCGACGGGGACTTTGGCGACATTTTTTAAAAATGTTTTCTCGGCCACACGGTCTTGCGCGGTGGCAAGCGCTTTTGGGCCGGGGCGTAATATAGACCCAATGGCGGCCGCTTTGGCTGTAAATTCTGGTACGTTCTCAAATTCATAGGTGACGATATCGCAGCTTTCGGCAAAGTCACGCACGCTGTCGAGATCATCATAAGGCGCAACCGTTTCATAAGCGGCGAGCTGCGCGGCGGGTGAATTGGCCTCGGGGCAATAAATATGGGTTTTAAATCCAAGGCGACTAGCGGCGGCGCTGAGCATCCGGCCTAATTGCCCGCCGCCGAGAATCCCAATCGTGGATCCACTTGCAAGCGGGCTGAACATTTCGCGGCTCATCGGGGCGGCCTTTAAACAGTGCCGCGCGGGTCATCGCCCACAGAATCAGTTTGGGCGCTGCGCCATTGATCGAGCCGCTGCGCGAGATCATCGTCTTGAAGCGCAAGAATGGCGCTGGCCATGAGCGCAGCATTTTTAGCGCCGGCGTCCCCGATTGCCAACGTTCCAACGGGCACGCCGCCGGGCATTTGAACAATTGATAACAGGCTATCAAGACCCGATAGGCTCCGGCTTTTGACGGGCACACCCAAGACCGGGAGCGGCGTCATTGCGGCGACCATTCCGGGCAGATGCGCCGCCCCGCCAGCGCCAGCGATAATCACCTGATAGCCCGCCGATTTGGCCGTCTTGGCAAAATTAATAAGGCGGTCTGGGGTTCTGTGGGCCGAGACGACTTTCGCCTCATAAGCCACGCCGAGAGCGCCGAGAATGTCGGCGGCTTTTTCCATTGTCGGCCAATCAGATTTAGAGCCCATAATGATCGCAATTTTGGCGGTGTCTTGCTGAGTGCTCATGACATTACCCTTGTAAAAATTAATTCCGTTACATGGCGCAATGTCGCCGTCAGGTCAATTTCAAAATTCAAGCCTTGGCCGGGTTTTCTTGCCTCTTTCAGAGGGGGACGTGTCTGTTTTTAGGGCGGGGAGGGGCCTGATAATTATACAGCTTTATACAGCTATGACTGCGACTGCACGTTTCGAAAATTAAGATGAACCGCTATGGAGTTTAAAACGTCTTGTTAACTATAGGTTTTGAAAAAACCTTAAACTTACTGTGTTAACTTGGTGTAATGAGATGTTGGCTTGGGGATGAGTATGCGCTCGCTTGTATCGTCGGTTTTGCAATCGACGTCTGAAATTACGGATGACCCGTTTAAGCTTGCGGATGAAGCCCTTCGTGATGAAAACAGCCGTTTGACGGATGAACTCTCGAAATTACGCCAAAAAATTATCGAATTAGAACATATGGCGGACATGGATCCGCTGGTGCCGCTCTATAATCGCCGCGCCTTTATGCGCGAGCTTTCGCGGGCTTTAACCGTGCGGGCGCGTTACGATATTTGCTCGGCTGTGATTTATTTTGATTTGGATGATTTCAAAGCTGTGAATGACAGATTTGGCCATGCGATAGGCGATAATGTGTTAAAATCTATTGGCCAGTCTTTGGCGTCAAATGTACGAGATTGCGATGTTGTTGCGCGGCTGGGCGGGGATGAATTTGCGGCGCTTTTATTTAAAACGGATATCGATCAGGCGATGAATAAAGCCGTCGCAATTACTCAGGCCATGCAGAGGGCCTGCGCGGAGCTTTCAGAGCAAGCCATACAGATTTCCGTGAGTTGGGGCGTTGCAGACTGTGTGCCGAATATGGAGCCTGAAAATATTCTCTCGCGGGCCGATCGCCAGATGTTTACCTGTAAGGCGATGCCGGCGTTGAAATTAATGACGCCCATGTCTCCGCTGGATATTTAGGCTTAAGGCTTTAAGCAATAATATCGGGCGTCAGCTGATTTTCCAGATATGAAATCTGGTCTTTCATTGATAATTTAATTTTTTTCATACGGCGGATTTTCAGCATATCAACTGGGCCGGTCTGGGTTAGCGCGTCTATCTCTTGGTCAATCCGCCGATGTTCATTTTGCAGCCACGTCAGGCGTTCCTGCATTTGTTGGGCTAAGGTTAGATTATCATTTTCTATCGGGCCGTTATCTTTATCGCCGCTGCCTTCATCGCCGCTACCTTTATCGCCCATGTCATCGTTTATGTCGCTATCATCCACGGCAAGGCCCTATTACATTATTAACCAAGCCTAACGCGCCAAGCGTGACTTTTATTATAGTCTATGCTACATTATATATCTTGGAAATAGTTAATCATGAACAAGGAGAATGTTTATGGGTGTACGGGCTCATGTTAATCAAATGAATATCAAACGCGAGGATCTTGACCGAGAGATTACCTCTGAATTGAAACGCCTTCATCCAGACACACTCCGAATATCACAACTGAAAAAAGAAAAACTACAACTCAAAGACCGGGTCACGACATATCAGACGCCAGAAGCGTCATAGCGGCCCTACCCCTCCCCTTTTTTGGGGAGGCCATATTGATGATATTTTAACGGCCCTTGGGCCGTTTTTTTATGTGCAAATATGTTTTCACATATAGGTTTTGCTTGATATAGGGCGCATAATTGCTTTCTATGGCGGCTTAATAAGAAGAAAAGAGCGTTTAATGTCAGATCGTGTTGTGATTGTTACGGGGGCCGCCAAGGGGATTGGGCTGGCCTGTGCGCGGCGTTTTTTTGAAGACGGATGCAGCGTTGTCATGGCTGACCGCGATGATGTCGCCGGCGCAAAAGCAGCGCAAGATATTGACCAGACAGGGCGGCGCGCCGTTTACGTTGATTGCGATGTTGCCGATAAACTCTCCGTACATAATCTTATGGCCACAACGCTTAATCATTTTGGCCGCGTTGATGTGCTGGTTAATAATGCGGGGATTGCTTTGCCGGGCGGGGTGCTGGATTTAAGCGTAGAAGATTTCGACCGCGTCATTGGCGTTAATCTACGGGGCGCTTTTTTAGTCTCAAAAGCCGTGGCAGAATTTATGGTCGACGAGATTGAAAACCGTGAAGACCGCTCCCGCCTCACAGACCGGCCCTATGCTATTATCAATATGTCTTCGGTTAATGACCGCGTCGCTATCCCTGATTATTTGGCTTACACCGTGTCCAAAGGCGGGATGCAGCAAATGACCAAGGCGATGGCGCTGGAGCTTGCGCCTTATGGTATTCGGGTGAATGCGATTGGCCCGGGGAGTGTAAAAACGGATATGCTGGCGGGGGTTGTTGGTGATGAAAAGGCGATGGCCAAAATTTATGCGCGAACGCCCTTGGGCCGCATAGCGCAGGCCGATGAAATTGCGGGCGTTGCGGCCTTCCTCGCCTCCGATGATGCGAGCTATGTCACAGGCGAGACAATTTATGTCGACGGCGGGCGTTTGGCGCTGAATTATATGATGCCGCCTAAAGATAGCGGTGCTTAAAGTTTCGCTTTAAATTTTACTTGAATTTTGACCCCTTTATAATCGCGGCTAACAGCGGTAAAATCAGCTAATTAAGCGTCTATATTCGGCCATGAAAACGCCGGCGCGCTCTGACCATCAAAGATCATTTGCGCGATAAGCTCGCCGCTGGCCATGGATAATGTCCAGCCCATATGGCCATGTCCGCTATTCACCCACAGGCCTTTGATGGGGCTTTCACTGATAATGGGGCGGCCCAAAAGCGAGACGGGACGATCGCCCGACCAAACACGATCAGGGCGGGGCAGGGCTTGCATGATATCAGGGATGAGCTGGCACCATCTCTGCCATAAGGGCTGGGCGCTGGCTGCGCCTAAACTACCAGATAGGCGTATGACCCTGCCGAACCGCGTCAGGGCTGTGCGGGAAGATGTGTCCATGACCGGTGCATTTGGAAGCGGCGACAGGTCAATATTGGAGGCGTCGAAATCAAGGGAAAATCCGCGAATGGGCGTGATCGGTAAATGCAGCCCAACCGGTTTCAGCGCAAGATTACTGCGGTGCCCCGCACAGAGGATAATATGGTCAGCCTTTATATCTTCCCCGTTGAGCGAAATTGCGGCGCCGTGCTGCGCGGGTTTTAAAGACGGCGTTATCTGCGTTTTAATGCGCACACCTTCGGCTATAAGGGCGGCCGCTTCGGCGCGGCTCCATGCATAGGCACTGCCGGAAAAATCATCTGGGAAATAAAGCGCCGGCCGCGCGATAAGAGTTTGCTTTTCGGCCGCGGTGCCGATGTGCTCATAGCGCGCCGCATAGATATTGCGCAGGGCTTCATCGTCGAAAATTTGGTAGCAGCCTTGGCTGCGGTTTATGTCGGCTAGAGACAGCGCGTTCATGCGTTGTTTTAACAGCCCGGCCGCCTGATGTGAAAGCGCCGCTACATCGCGCGCGGCGGCAAGTTGGGCCGAATTATTCATCCCCCCTGCGACCCAAGGCCACGCTTGGCTGGGGTGGATCATGCCTGAATTGGCAAAGCCTGCGCCGCATCCAATATGCGCTTGCTTTTCAATTATGCTTACCCTTGCGCCGCGGTTTATGCAGGCGCGCGCCGTCGCCAAACCTATCAGGCCTGCGCCTATAATCAGGATATGCGGTGGTTGATTCATAGAAGGCGTTATATAATGACCTAAGGTAGTTACTAGCCCTAGATTTTAAAATATTCAATATTTTCAATAATATAGAAATCCCAATGCGCTCGAAGGTTGCAGATTAAGGGTTTAGTAACCCTAAATTAAAAGTTAATGGTAACTTTCTCCTATTAAATCCGCAGATAACTGGGGAGTGGAAATGTTAAAATCTTTTATTAAAAACACGTCGGGGAACTTTGGTGTTGTCGGCAGTATCGTTTTATTAACCGTCATGGGCGGAGCCGGTTGAGCCGTTGATTACATCGGAATGACGGATAATGTCGCCCGCCTGCAATCGGCGGCAGATGGCGCTTTATTAGCTGCGGCCACATCGGGCGAAACAGAAGAAGCCAATTTAGAGAAGGTCGCAAGGGAAGCCCTCGACAATCTCATGGATGACGGATTTTCGGCCACGGCCCAATTCGGATATCCTGAAGGTAAGATGGAAATTCTGGCAGAGATGAGCTATAAGCCGCGCCTTATGGGGCTTTTCGGCTTTGATGATCGCACATTGCGCGTCAATTCTGCGATACCAAGAGGCGGGCTCAGCATTATAGATATCGCGCTGGTTTTAGATGTGACCCAATCCATGCAAGGCGATAAGCTGGTTCAAATGAAAGCGGCGGTCAATAATTTTATAACAGAATTTGAAAGCAGCGGCGGCGATATTCGCGTCTCTATCATTCCGTTCTCGCAATATGTAAATGTTGGCGTGTCCAATCAAAACCAGCCGTGGATTGATAATAGTGAGGCCGGGACAAGCTTCCCAGCCGTGACTCACACGCCGACTGTAACCAGCGCAACATGCCAAGGGGGTATTATTTCGTCAGTGTGTACGAGCTTTGGTGATGGCGTGTCATTTACCATGTCTTGCACTGTTTGTGACGGCGGGACCACAGGCGAAACGCCTGAGCCTGTAACGCATGCACCTGAGCGCGCTTGGGATGGCTGCGTCGGATCACGCAAGGGCTCTAGAGCCCGCCAAGCTTTCTATGGCGGATCGCCATTTCCAGCGGTTTATAATGACGGCAATCGGGGCGAATACCGAGATACGCATTATTTCTGCCCCGATGAGATTTTACCTTTAACGGATAATTTCACGCAAATTCGAGACAAAGTTAATGCCCTGACTGTAACGGGCTCAACCTATATGCCGTCTGGATTGGCATGGGGGTGGCGGACATTGGATGATGATGTGCCGTTAGGGGTTCCTAAAGCTGGGGCGCCTCGGAAAAAAGCCCTTATTTTGATGACAGATGGTGTGAATACTGTGTCGCGGCTTGGGGCTGATAAATATCACTATGGCCGCGCAAGCACGAGTAATAATGTTATCAAAGACGCGAATAAAGAAACGGGAAAGATTTGTGATAATATTTCGTCAGAAGATATTTTACTTTATACAATCGCCTATGGCCTTCCTGATACGGCTGAGGCGGAGGATACAAAAATCGTCTTATCAGATTGTGCAAGCACGCCAGAAGGGTTTTTTAATGCCGCCGGCAGTGCGAATTTAAACGAAGCCTTTAAAGCGATCGGGCAAAATCTTGCCGCCGTTAGACTCGTGAATTAAGCGATAAAATTAATCGTCGATTGCCGGCGGCGATCAACCGTTAGCTGCGTCACGTCAGGGCGAGAATAATGCCCAGCAGGGTCAAAATTTTGCCGTTCTTCGCGCACACGCGCAGGGTTAAGGTCAGCATATCGAATACCCTCTTCATGCATCAGCGGCGGCAGCACCCAGCTCCCGTCTGGTGCGGCCACGCAGGAGCCGCCATTAGACGGAATAGCGCTAATGGTTTCGCGAATATAACCCGCATGGGGAATATGATCGCCAACACGGTCACGGTGCATCAGCGCCGAGACAGAAACGCAATAGCTGCGGCCTTCTTTGGCGAGAACAGGTGTTAAATCAGCGGTATTGCGATCACTTCCGGGCCAGCAGGCGACATGTAAATCCTCGCCTTGCGCATAGAGCGAGGCCCGAACAAGCGGCATCCAGTTTTCCCAGCAATTCAGCCCGCCGACGGTAAATCCGCCGAGCTTATGTGTTTGAAGGCCGTGGCCATCACCGGGCGCCCAAACAAGGCGCTCATCATAAGTGGGCCGTAATTTGCGGTGAACGGAGCCAATTGTGCCTGTCTTGTCGATATAAACAAAGCTGCAATATAGTGAATGTCCGCTCATATCGCGGGGGCGCTCAATAATCCCTAGATAACAGGCCATTTTAGCCGCCTTAAGGGCCGCGCAAACCCCATCTAAATGCCCGTCTTCTATTGTGACAGCTTGATCGGAATAATGGGCGAAAATCTCTTTTTGAACAGGGCTGTCGAAATTAGCGCCGCCGGATTTATCAAGCCAAAATGGATATCCGGGAACAAATCCT
Organism: uncultured Caulobacterales bacterium; assembly: GCA_964513675.1. Taxonomy (GTDB): domain Bacteria; phylum Pseudomonadota; class Alphaproteobacteria; order Caulobacterales; family Maricaulaceae; genus CALFVT01. The sequence continues at coordinate 12,178 of CAZEOD010000040.1, forward strand.
TCTGAGAAGACAATTAAGTCAGCTTTTTCTTTCGCCGCTGTCTCTATCGTTTTAATAACCTGTTTCAACCCGCCCTCTCGGTCAAGCCAGACAGGATAGAGTTGCGGCAGTGCTAGTTTTAACGTTGACATATGAGGCTCCCTGAGACCGAAGATTTATTTCGGTTACTTGCTATACAGCGCGGCGGCGCGGGTGCAAATCACAGCGCCGTGACGGGCATGTGTTATGCCCAGACCTCTTGGTGGTTTTCGCGGCTAATGCGGTGCGTTGCCGTTAAGGTCAGCAGGGGCGATAATCCGGTCGGGGCCAGATAATTCTGCGCAAGACTTTGGTCTGCGGGCGTCATTTGAGCATAATAATCTGTCACGCGCTGGAGCATATAAAAGCGGATAGGCCGCACGGCGCAGCTAATTTGCGCCTCACCATGGGCGAAATTGCCAAAGCCGAGCACGCTCATTTTCGGGTGAATACTCGCCCGCGCGCCGCTCTCGCCCTCTGGCAGGGCGTTCAGCACATCAATATTCATGCGCAGTTCGGGAAGGAAATATTTAGCGATATAGGCAAAGATAGCTGGGAGCGTATCTGGAAGTTTATCTGATGGCTGATAATAAGGCATGTCGGATATATCATCATGCGGCGCGTTCATGCGCTCCGTCCAGCGAAAGGTGCTGGGGCTGCGGTTTTTCATGATCCCTGATGGCACAGGGTCGCGGCCTAAATGGGCATAAAGCGAGCACATAAAGCCGTAATCGCCAAGGGTCGGTTTCGCCCCCAGCAGGTAAGGCGTTCGTGAAAAATGGGCCTCTAATATATCCAATATTTCGCCGTAGCTGCGTTCAATTTCAGGGCGGCTATCCGGCGTAATCCCGAGCGGCGGTAAGAAGCCAGAGAATTTATCCATCGTGGCTTTGATTTGCGCTTTAGCGGCTTTGGGCGCGTCGGGGCCTTGCCAGCCGCCGAACCCGTGGGTGATAAACCGGTCTGTTTGCGCGGCGAAATTCCAGCGGTAATGCATGGCGGGGCGGATCAGTCCTTCATCCCCAAAAAGCTCTAAAATAAGCGCTAATAAATGCCGCAGCGGCTCTTTGGGATAAGCGGGGCAAGGCAAGCCGCCTTTCGCTTCAAAATGATCTATAATATCGGTTGTGTCTTGCACAATCTGGCCATCGTCAAATTCGATGACCGGAATAATGCGCCGCCCAATCTGCGGAATAATGACCGTTTGAAAATGCGGCGTCACAGGCGCGACTTCCGTGAAATCAATCCCTTGCTTGATGAAATAGCTCCGGACTTTTCCTGTAAACATAGAGATTTTAACGCCGTAAAGCGTGAGGGGGGTTGTCATCTCAGGCCTCTTGGCATGTTATTTTTTCACCCGTTTGGGGAGATCGGCAAAATCACCATTTCGTTTCTGCGTATTGGCCTGCATGGCTTCCATCATTTCTTGGGGCAGGAGCATCGACATATTCCACACACCGACATAATCAAGCGCGTCTTGGGTGCTATGGTCGCGGCCATAGGTAATCATATGTTTACAGCCATAAACAGCGAGCGGCGGCTTGGCGGCAATGTCTTTTGCAATCGCCATAACGCCCTCCAGCATCGCCTCTTGGCTATCATACACGCCGTTATAAAGCCCGCGGCGTTCACATTCTTCGGCGTGCATTTTACGCCCCGTATAGGCCAACTCGCGGACAATACCTTCGGGAAGATGGTTGAGGATGCGCGGGAAGGTGCCAACATCTGCCGTCATGCCGACTTTAATCTCATAGATTGTGACATAGCTATCAGCCGTGCCGTAGCGCATGTCGCAGGCCGTAATCAAATCGACCGCCCCGCCAATACAGCCGCCTTGTATGGCGGCAAGCACAGGGATGCGGCAGTTCTCAAGCGCAGAAAAGCTGTCCTGCAAATATTTGACAGTGGTGTAAAACTCTGCACCGTGGGTGGCGCGGTTTTTATTGGGCGGCCCGCCGACACTCGCCAGCATAGAGATATCAATACCGGCGGAGAAAATAGGCCCCGTTGACGAGATAACGATCACCCGCGCGGCGGCTTCGTCGTCAATTTTGCGCACAGCTTTGGGAAGCTCCTCCCAAAACTTAGCAATCATCGCATTACGCTTTTCAGGGCGGTTAAGCTCTATGTGAGCGATATGATCCTCAATCGTCACTGTGAAACATTTATAATCCATAACGCCCTCCAAAGCTAAAGCCGCATAAGCTGACCCATATCAGCCTGTGTTTCGCCGCGCAATAAGCGCTCATAAACCGCGTGAAAGGCGTCAAGGCCGTCATGGCGCTCAAGGCTCATCCAGTCTTGCGCAGAGTGGCAAAACGGCCCCCATAAAGCGCCTAGCCTTTGGGCAAAGCCTTCGGGGCCCCACTCTTTGAGCCGTTTCTTGGCGCAATCCGGCGCGAAGAACATGGCCGGCGGCGCGCCTTTGATGTTTTTAGGCGGATGGCCTCCCTCCCAATGGGATTTGCCGACCATGCAATTATAAAGGATATTTTCCTCAAAATACTCATAGATAATGCGGGACACATCGCCGTTGCCAGCCATATCGACAATCGCGGTTTTCACGTCGGGGTTTAGGTTTGTAATCATGTCATAGCTCTCGACCTGTCCGTAAAACCCAGTATTTTTGACAAAGTCCAAATTGCGCTCTGATGTCAGGCCTGTGACCTTGATGCCGCCGCGTTTGGATAGGCTAAAGGCAGTGCCAAGCGCCGTCTTGGAGGAGGCCGAGAGGAGCAAAACCTGCTCCGCGCCAAAGAAATTTTCATCCGCTAAAAAATCATCAATTAAAAAGCTTGTTGTAAAAAGCGGGCGCAATATGGGCTGTAAATCATCAAACCCGCCGTCAAATGAGGGGTCATGATCGACACGGACATAACGGTTATAAAGCCCATGAAGCGCTTGTCTGTGATCGGCCCCGTCGCTAAAGCCCATTTTATTAAGCTTGGCGGGCTTCATATCGAAATAATTACTCGGCGGGAAAAAGCCGTAAATCCGCTCACCGACATTCAACCCCTCTGTGCGGCTCTCTGTAATTTCAGCAAAGCCCCAAACTGGCATACGGCCAAGATGATCGCCGCTTATACCATAATCTGCGGGATTAAAGAAATGCCAATATCCCAACAGATCACCTGTCACCATATAGGTCACATTATTCGCGGTCAGGGCAAAAGAGGTGATGCGAACGCGAATATGGGCTTCTTTAAGGGCGGGCATGTCTCGCGTGATGGGGGTTAATTCCGTTAAGTTTTGACGGTTCACGCAAAGCGTTGTTTGAGATGGCATAAAGCGCTCCTTTAAAATATAGCCATGTCATCACAGGCAATTAATAACTGCCCGTCCAGACCGGCGCGGCGGTGTTTATGTAGGGCGCGGTAAGCGTCAGAACTGGTTAATTCTAGCATTAATCTGGCCGATGGATATGTCACTATGGCAACAGCATCCCATATCGGCTCGCCTGTGCCAATTAATGTCGCGAGCATTTTGCCCCCATAGCGGGTCTCTACCCCATGCGGGCGAACATAATCGCTAAAGGCTTTCGCATAGCGGCCATAAGCGGCTTCGCCGGATATATCTTCGCCGTCATGATAGGCGGCGCGCGGTTTAAACTTTAATAGATTTAGCAAAAACACAGGATCATTGCCGGCGGCCTTTAAAAAGCTATCTATCTGTTCATGAGTAGGGTGGAGGGCATTTTCTATCATAAGGCTAATATCCGGGCGCTTGAATAAGCGCCGTCGGTAGGCGGGCCATGATATCATCAGGGACAAAGAAATCCGCCATAAGCGGGCCGTCATATCCCGGAGCATAGGCGCTGAAATCTGTAACGCCGTTTTCACGCATAAAGACTTCATCAATCAAGAACTGACCTGTGAGGCTTTTCGCATCTTGCGTTAAGATCATATGGGCGGCGTCAGCAATGATATCAGGGGTTCGGCTCATTTTAGCCATGGCGTCCCCGCCGAGGACATTGCGCACGGCCGCCGTATCAATTGATGTCAGCGGCCATAAGGAATTAACCGCGATCCCATGCGGGCGAAATTCTTCGGCCATGCCCAGCGTGCAAAGACTCATGCCATATTTCGCCATTGTATAAGCCGTATGGCGAGCAAACCATTTCGGCGATAAATCAAGCGGCGGCGCGAGGCTTAAGATATGTCCATTGGCTGATTTTTTCAAATGGGGCAGGCACATTTTTGACAGCAGAAACGTCCCGCGCGCATTGACTTGGTTCATCAAATCATAGCGCTTCATGCTGATCTGCTCCGTATTTAAAAGTGCAATCGCCGAGGCGTTATTCACGCAAATATCAATTCCGCCAAAGCGCTCGACTGTTTTCGCAATGGCGCTTTCTACTATCTCGTCATCCCGAATATCGCAAACAAGGGGGAGCGCTTGGCCTCCAGCGGCTTCTATCTCTTTTGCGGCGGTGTAAATTGTTCCGGGTAATTTGGGATGCGGCTCAGCCGTTTTGGCGGCAATCGCTATATTCGCGCCATCTTTTGCTGCCCGCAGCGCAATAGCTAAGCCAATTCCGCGTGACCCGCCGGACATAAAGATTGTTTTTCCTTGCAGAGACATGAGATATCCTTTTTTATCTATAAATATAGGGGCATATGCATAAAATTGCATAGCAAAAAATAAAGCAGCCAACAAGCTGTATAATATAGAGACCGGATATGGCTTTAGCCGAAGCGATTTTAGTGTGCTTAACAGAAAAGCCGATGAGCGGTTATGATTTGGCCAAGAGCTTTGACGCCTCTGTCGGATTTTTCTGGCGGGCCTCACATCAACAAATCTATCGGGAGCTTGGTAAGCTCCGCGAGCGCAATTTGGTGGAGAGCCAAGAAATATCTCAATTGGGTAAGCCAAACCGGATTGTCCATACGATTACAGATGCTGGCCGTGATGTCGTGCGCCAATGGTCCCTGAAACAGCCGCGCATGCCCGCGATTAAGGATGATTTGCTGTTAAAATTTTATGCTTTTGAAGATATCGATATGGCGGCAATGGCTGAGCATGTTTCGCACCGTATTGAACAGCATGAAACGCGGCTCTTGCGCTATGAAAAAATTAAGGCGCGCCATTATGACGGGCATGAACTCACGCTCATGAAAAGGGGTAAATTAATTGCGCTAGAAATGGGGATCGATAATGAGCGCGCACAAATTAATATGCTAACGGGAACGCTCATGAAAATTCAAAATCTAGATGCGGCCGATTAACCCGTTTCCGCCGTTGCGCGCCCCGCTTCTTGTTCGGCCCATAATTGGGCATAAAGCCCGCCGCGGTTGAGGAGCGTTTCATGCGGCCCCATTTCAACAATCTTTCCGCCGTCCATCACCATGATATTATCCGCATGGGTAATCGTCGACAGGCGGTGGGCGATAATGAGTGTGGTGCGGTTTTCAGCGGCCCGCTCCAGCGCGTCGCGTATTTCTCGCTCGGTTGTATTATCTAGCGCTGATGTGGCTTCGTCCAGAATTAATATCGCCGGATTTTTCAGTAATGTCCGCGCGATGGCAACGCGCTGTTTCTCTCCGCCTGACAGCTTTAATCCGCGTTCCCCGACGAGGGTGTCATAGCCTAGCGGCAGGCTGATGATGAAGTCATGGACTTGCGCCGCTTTAGCCGCAGCCTCTATGTTGTCCTGGCTGGCGCCCGTTTTAGCATAGCCAATATTATACCCAATCGTATCATTAAATAAAACCGTGTCTTGCGGAACAATGCCAATCGCGCGGCGCAGGCTATCTTGGGTCAGCTGACTGATGTCATGGTTGTCAATGCTAACGCGGCCACGGCTAATGTTATAAAAACGATAAAGAATACGCGGCAGGGTAGATTTTCCCGCGCCCGTTGGCCCCACAATCGCAAGGGTTTCACCGGCTTTGATATTAAAGCTTAAACCGTGCAGGATTTGGCGGTCGGGATCATAAAAGAAATCAACATTTTCAAAGCTTATATCGCCGCGCACATGGGTTAATGCGGCGGCGTCAGGCGCATCTTGCACTTCTGGCGCAAGCTCTAAGAGGTCGAACATTTTATCCATATCGGTCAAAGCTTGCTTGATCTCGCGGTAGGCGAAGCCTAAAATATTCAGCGGGCGGTAAACCTGCATCATGACTAATGTAATCGCGGTCATATCGCCAAGCTTCATCTGTCCGCCGACAATCTCATGCGCGGCGAGGAGCATCATCAGGACAATGCCCAAGTTCATTAAAAAACTCTGGCCAATATTCACAGTGGCAAGGCTCGTACGTGAGCGAATCGCCGCCGTTTGATAACGCTGCATCGCGCCGTCATAGCGCTGTATTTCAAAGCGCTCTGCGCCGAAATATTTCACGGTTTCATAATTCAAAAGACTATCAACCGCGCGGCTGCTGGCCACCGTATCTTGCTTATTCATTTCGCGGCGAAATTTCAGCCGCCATTCCGTTGTTGCGACAGTGAACCCAATATAAGCTAGAACGATGACAATGGCGATTGCGGCAAAGCGCAGATCATAAGCAACGGCAAAGGCAAGGCCTGCAATGGCGAGCTGTAATAATGTTGGGCCGATATTAAAGAGTAAAAAACGAAATAGAAAATCAATCGACCTTATGCCGCGTTCTATGACCCGCGACAGCCCGCCCGTGCGGCGTTCCAAATGAAAGCGCAGGGATAATTTATGAAGATGTTCAAAGGTCGATGTTGCGACCCGTCTTTGCGCGAGCTGCCCGACAGGGGCAAAAATATATTCACGCGCCTCATTAAATAATGTGGAGAGCAAACGAAACCCGCCATATCCCAAAATCAGACTGGCAATGTAAATCCAAGCCTGCTGCCAGAGCTCGCCTTTATCGACAGCGGCTTCGACCGCATTCACGGCCCAGCCGAGAAAAAACGGCCCGATCACCAGAACAAATTGACTGGTGATGGTGATAATTAACGCGGCCAATATGCGCAGCTTATAACTGGGTTTATCATCGGGCCATAAATAGGGCCATAATTTGCCAAAGGCTTTCAGCTGTATCCATAAGCCATCGGTTTTTTGTTCGGACGCATCAAAGCTGCGCTGTGGTTTTGACGGGCTATTGGGCGGCATAATATCTCCTACCGCGCCAATGGAGCTTTGGCGGTTAAAAGTCCAGAGGGAGCGTCGCTTTAATCATTGATCGTAATGTCGCAGCAGGATAAGCTCAGGGCTTATTAATCGTGAGAGTCTTCTATGCAAAATACAGCCCCGCGCGCACCGGAACTTCGCGTTCCCTTTTGGATTGACGGGGAGGGAGAAGCGCTAGCGGGCTTAAAGCTCGCGGACCTTGGCACGGGATATAAGATTATATTTTGCTTCAAGGCGTCCTGTCCGTCGTGTCATTCTCGCGGATTTCCGGCGATGCAAAAGCTTGTGACGCATCTTGCGGGCAAAGGCTTTGGCTTTGCCGTTGTCCATACGGCCTTTGATGATGACCCGTTTAATTCACAAGAACGGCTGCGGGAAAACCAGCTTAAATTCGATCTGAAAATCCCCTTTGGCCATGATCCTAAAACTGGCGAGAGCTATCCAACGGTTATGCAAGATTACCGCACGCGCGGCACGCCATTTTTCCTCGTGATCGACCCGAGCGGCGGGCTTGTTTTCGCAGATTTCAGTCTGGATGCCGATAAACTCATCGCGGCGTTTAAAGATAAATAAACGCGGGCCGTAAGGCTGTTTCACGCAGCGCAAAGCTCACCGTATTCTTCCCGAATGCAATGTGGACAGTTCGCAGCTTACCCATTCACGATGGATACCAATGATGTTTTGTTTTACGCAAATGGGTGCCGCGCGTCACTTTGATGAACGGCTGCCAGTAAAAACCAGCAAAGCTGCGAGATTGGCTTTTTCAAAGGCCGAGGACCGCCATTCGGTCTAGGCGGTCGCGCCTGTTTAAATCTTACGATCTAAAAGACGGGTTACAAGGCGTCCGGCGAGGCACACGGGGGTCAACCTGCGCGCTATTCGCGCCAATCACACCTTTCCGCTAAGTCAACGATCTCTTGCCTGCCCTAAAAGGTGATGAGAGTAATATATAGGCAAATTGGTGAGCGTGGATAAGTTTTGCCCACTTTTCCCAAAACGGGGATTGGGTCCTAGAATTTAATGTCGCTGGCGGGGGCTTAGCGGACATCAGGCCAGCGACTTACAACCCCCAAGCAAGGAATCTCATCACAGGTATGAATATCTCCAACAGCGAGGTAACAGCCCCGCGAGAGCCGTTGTGATGTTAAATGCAATGGTCAAGAATGACACGCTACGGAGCGTAACTTAGCTTTAAGCTGTCTGAGATTTTTTCAGAAATGGCTCAAGCAAGTGCTCAAGACCACCTCTGGCATCCAATTCCGCTAAATCAGACCCACCGCCAACATGTAGGTCTCCGATGAATATCTGAGGGACGGTATGTCGACCTGAACGTTCAACCATTTCCGCGGTTAGAGCCGAATTGCCTGTGATTTCAAATTCAGTGAAGGTCACGCCTTTAGCGATTAATAGTGCCTTGGCATTCTTACAATATGGGCAATAGCCTTTTGAATATATTATAATGGACTTTGTCATTTTCAATCTCCTGTAATTTGAAAAGTGGTGCCTAAAGGAAAGGCGTAAAATGGCAGCGAGATCTACTCGCTGCCGATAATTGATTTAGATTTCCTAGGATTCTGAAAGATCAGCGATGCCAAGAGGGACATCAAATTTTTCGCACCAAACATAGACTTGTGAGAACTGACCCGGAGTAAAGTTGGCAGGTAGAGTATAAACTTGGCCGCCTGTTATGTTCTGCAAAGCACCAAGCTTATTCGCTTTTGTGTAAACACCATTATTGCCAATTGCTACGACAGGGTCTGGCGCGCCGTCTAAAGAGAAATCACCAGCAAAACGAAGTTGATAGCCAGTGTTTGTCTTTTCGAGGGAAACTTGGCCTGTAGTGATGTGGTCAGAGCGGCCAGAAAATTCACCAGATGAAACTGTCGTAACTGGGCTGCCAAGGTCGGCAATACCAAGCGGGACATCGAATTGCTCACACCAGACATAAACCTGCGAAAACTGACCGGGTGTAAAGCTGGCAGGAAGGGTGTAAGTCTGACGCCCAGTCTTGTTTTGTAGCGCGGCTATTTTATTAGCTTTTAGATAAGTGCCATTATTGCCAAGCGCGACAATAGGATCAGGCGCACCGTCCAATGAGAAATCAGTAGCGAAGCTTAGCTGGTAGCCAGTGGCAGTCTTCTCAAGCCGAACGTCGCCCGTTGTGATATGATCAGAGCGCCCTGAGAATGTCCCTGAAGAGAGCACAGTCGTATTTTGTACCGCTGTTTGAACAACAGCAGGCGCGTTATTGGTTGGTGTAGATGTGGCTGGGGAACAAGCTGCCGCTGAAAAAGCGAGAACCGTGAAGCCGATAGTCGTAAGTAGTTTTTTATTTAACATTATAATCTCTTTTAGTTGATGGTTATTTAGTTGACCGAATGGTTCCCAATAGGGTAAAAATATATACGACATAATCGCCGTTGGATGTCACTTAGTCATTCGGAACCGGTTGGTCAACATTATTAAAGTAACATGTTTGTGAGCGATAAAATGTCAACTCAATTAGGACGACCCAGAGAGTTTGATGAAGATGAAGTCCTATCGGAGATCATGTCGGCCTTTTGGAGAAATGGATATGAAGGGACTGGCCTTGCTCAGATAATCGCGGCCACAGGTCTCAAAAAGGGAAGCCTCTATAAGGCTTTTGAAAACAAGCACGATATGTATCTCAAAGCTCTCAAACATTATGAAAAAACTGCTGTGGACCCGACTGTAAAGTTTCTGACCTCTGACAGCGCTGCGCCGTTAGAGCGCGTAAAGTCATATCTTTCCGCGCCTATCGACGCCGTGTGGGATAAGAATGATAGTCGGGGGTGTTTTTTATGTAATGCGTCGGCTGATTATGCAGCACATGATGATGATACCCGCGCTTTAGTTGCGCGCGGCTACCGTAAAATGGAACGCGCACTAATGGTGCCTATTAAACAGCTTAATCCAAAGTGGACGCAGTCTAAACTGGAAAGCGCCGCGCAGCATTGCTTGAGTGTTTATGCAGGCCTGCGCATTATGTCACGAGCCTCAGTAGACCGCAAACGCCTTGAAGGCGCGAGAGATGCCTGTCTTGCTACACTGACATAATGAAATGAATTCAATACAGGGTATAACCACGACACTCAAAAACATCTAATATGCTGGAGAGCCATGGGCGGCTTAAAATCGCGCAAAGTTAGACACTGAGCTAACGTCTCCTTTGGGGAT
>CAZEOD010000041.1:0-21220 GCA_964513675.1 uncultured Caulobacterales bacterium
TGATTACATCGCCGGAAAAACGTGACCCCAAACTCTTAGCTAAGCTTGATGCTGTGGCCGGACGTGTGCTCTCATAATGTCGGCTTTGCATCTTTATATCGGGAATTATAATTACTCCTCTTGGTCGCTGCGGCCTTGGCTTGTGCTGAAAAAGGCTGATCTTGCGTTTACGGAAGAGGTGATAGATCTGGACATTCCGGGTTTTAAAGACCGCTTGCTCGGCTTATCGGATATGGGCACCGTCCCAGTGTTAAAGGTTAATGATGAGATGATCCCTGATAGTTTGGCAATCTCTCATTTTGCCGCGAAAGCGGTTCCTAATCTCTGGCCAAAAGATCCCGAAGCCAGAGAGCTTTGCCAAGAGGTGGTGCGAAAAATGCATGAAGGATTTATCGCCCTGCGCCGTGAGGCTCCGATGAACCTGCGCCGCCGAACCTCTCGGCCTGTGCCCAAGGCCTGTCTTGATGATGCCGCCGAGATGGTGATGATGTGGGATGAGCTACTCGGGAAACATAATGGCCCGTTCCTCTTTGATGATTGGAGCATAGCCGATGCTTTTTATACCCCTGCGGCCACGCGGTTTGCCAGCTATGATTTACCCCGCACCGCGCGTTCGGATACCTATATTTCAGAACTTATGAGTGATATGGATTATCTTGAGTGGGAATCGCGCGCCTTTATTGAAGCGCATAAATTACCCGAAACTGATAACGTCAACCTTTAGGGGGTTATTATGGATTTGAAAGACGCCATCCGAACGATACCCGATTTCCCGAAAGAGGGGATTATGTTTCGGGATATCACCACATTGATGACGAATCCCAAAGCGTTTAAAGCCTCCATAGAGGCTTTGGCTGCGCCTTACCACGGGAAAGGCGTTGATAATATCGCCGGTATAGATGCGCGCGGTTTTGTCTTTGGCGCTGCGGTGGCCTATGCGCTTGGCGTGGGCTTTGTGCCTATTCGTAAGGCCGGAAAATTGCCTTTTAAAACCTATACCCAAGACTATGAACTTGAATATGGCGTGGATAGGCTGGAAATACATGCGGATGCTGTCCGGAAAGGCGAAAAAGTTGTGTTGATTGATGATCTTATTGCGACTGGCGGCACGGCCGAAGCGGCGGTTAAGCTCTTGCAGAAAACGGGCGCAGACATTATCGGCGCGGCTTTTGTTGTTGATCTGCCGGATTTAGGCGGGCTTGGTAAACTCACGTCTATGGGTATTCCGGTCACCGCGCTTGTGGCCTATGAGGGGCATTAATTGAGGCTAAAATCGCTGCATATTTATCCGGTTAAAGCCTGCCGTGGGGTTGATTTAACCGCCGCAAAGGTTTTGCCGCGCGGCCTCGAACATGATCGCCGCTGGATGATTGTTGATAAGGCGGGTCAGTTCCTTAGCCAACGAAACCGCCCCAAGCTTGCAGAATTAACGGTCAGTGCCGATGACGCGGGTATCACGCTTCATTTTAACAAGACCGAGCACCGGGCCGATATTCCTATGGGTCAACGTCTTAATGTCACCGTTTGGAAATCCACCGTCAATGCTTTGGCCGCTGATAAGGCCATAAATGCCGCTCTATCCGATTGGCTCGGCGAAACGGTGCGGCTTGTTTATATGGACGCGGCGGCTAAACGCCCCACAAGCCAAGATTGGGCGCCCGGCCATGAGACGAGTTTTGCGGACGGCTATCCGGTTCTTGTCGTTAATAGCGCAACACTTGATGCCGTGAATGATTATATCATAGCCAGCGGATTTAACCCTGTCACAATGGCGCGGTTTCGCCCGAATGTCGTGATCCAAACCGATGAGCCATATAGTGAGGATAAGTGGTCATCTGTGTCGATTGGCGATGTTGCCCTCGACCTTGTGAAACCCTGTACGCGCTGCCAAGTCACAACGCTTGACCCGCGCACAGGCGCAGCAAAGCCGCAGCCTGTTATTGCCGCTCTGCAAAAACTACGAATGAGTTCTGATCGGCGTAATAAAGGTGTTTTATTTGGGGTGAACGCTGTTGTGCGGCGGAGCGGACGGCTTCAAAATGGTCAATCCGTCACTATCAACGGGTAAGGCATAAGGGGGTTAAACCGCCCTAAAGCGGATTGCTATATATCTATCTGCATGGCAGGGTGAGTGCGTAATTTACTTCGGAGTTTGTCATGCCGTCATCTCACCCGTCTTTATCCCGCCGCAAAATGCTGCAAACATCGGCGGCTGCCGCAGCTATGGGGGGGGCATTATCGGGCTGCGGCAAGGCGGTAAAGACAGGAGGCGCGGGAGCCTCCAATTCTAATGAAGCGAGCATAAAAGCGGCTGAAACTCTGCTCAAAGATGCCACGGATTTTCTTTTGACAGCCTACCCCGAGACGGCCTCTAGTTTTGGGATTGATACGGGCGATTATGCTGGGCTTAAGACGAAACTTGCTGACCGTAGCGCGGCGGGGCAAATGTCTATCGCCAAGGATCTGAGGGCCATGGTCACGCGGTTTAGCAAGATTGACACGGCGGCTTTACCCGCAGATCAGGCCTTGAATATGGATGTTATCCGCACTGTATTTGAGCGCACGCAAGAAGGCTTTGGTTTTGATTTTGGTGACAATGCTTTGCTCAATTATAACTGGTCTTACCGTAATAGCCCCTATGTGGTGACGCAAAATACGGGTGCCTTTACCGAAATTCCAAGCTTCCTTGAAGGCGCGCATAAGATCGCAAGCAAAGATGATGCAGAGAGTTATTTGCAGCGCCTTGAAGCCTATGCGCGGCAATTAGACGGCGAGAGTGAGCGCACAGCGGCGGCCAGCGAAAAAGGCTATATTATGCCTGACTTCCTAATGGAAAAGACGCTTGGGCAATTAAGGGCGGCGCGGGCGCAGGCTCCTGATAGCTGGGGGCTTATTTCAGGCTTTGCAGCCCAAACATCGCGCTATGGCGAAAGCTATAAAATGCGGGCCGAAACGATTGCGCGCGATTTAATTGGTCCCGCGCTTGATCGGCAAATTAAAGTCCACGCTGATGCCTCGCCCCGCGCCAATTCCGATGCGGGAATTTGGGCCAAGCCACAGGGAGAGGCCTATTATGATTGGGCGCTACGGGCCGGCACGACGACCACATTATCCGCCGATGAGGTTCATCAAATGGGCCGCGAAGAACTGGCAGCGCTTCAAAGCCAAATGGATCCTATTCTCCGCCGCCTTGGCTATAGTGAAGGCGGAGTGGGCGCGCGTATGACGGCGCTGGCAAAAGATAAGCGCTATCATTTCTCCGGCGGAGATAAAGGCCGCGCTGAAATCATGAGCTATATTGATAATAAAATTACGGAAATTCGCGGGCTTATGCCGCAAGCTTTTGAAACGCTGGTGCCTGGCTTTGTCAAGGTGCAGCGCATTGATCCTGCGATTGAAGACGGCGCGCCAACGGCTTACGGCGGGCCGGGGTCTATCGACGGAACGCAGCCCGGAAAATATAGTATTAATCTTCGCACGCCCGCTTTGCATAACAAGCTTGGCCTTGCGGATTTAACCTATCACGAAGCTATTCCCGGTCATGTCTGGCAAGGGGAATATACCTTTAAGCAGCCGCTTATTCGCTCGCTTTTGGCGTTTAATGCTTATTCCGAAGGTTGGGCGCTTTACGCCCAGCAAATTGCGGATGAGCTTGGCGTTTATGAGGATGCGCCTGAAGCGCGTCTTGGCTATTTACAAAGCCTCGCCTTTCGCGCTTGCCGCTTGGTTGTTGATACAGGGCTCCATGCGAAGCGGTGGAGCCGCGAGCAGGCAATTGACTGGTTTGTTGAGAATAATGGTTCTGCCCGCGATGAGGTGCAAAGCGAAGTTGACCGCTATTGTGCATGGCCGGGTCAAGCCTGCGGCTATAAAATTGGCCATACAGCGATTAACCGTTTGCGCAATAAAGCCCAAAGCGAGCTGGGAGCGGGTTATGATTTCCGCCGTTTTAATGATGCCGTTGTGCTGGGCGGGAGTGTCCCAATGACGGTCTTGGGCCGCGTCATTGATGGTTATATAGCGCGGGAAAAATCGGTGTAATAATAGCATGTTATTTCATGTTTTTATTGGCGAATTATACCCGTGTTAAAAGATGAAAAGACGCGCGCGCGGCGAGAGGCGAAGGCCCGCAGAGCGAAGGTCAAAGGCCGCGCCGAAAAGGCGGCGGCGCTGATTCATCATTTCCCATGGGCTGAATTTAAAAAGCGCTTTATCGCAGGCTTTGCGCCGCTTCATGACGAGATTGATTTAGGCCCGCTTATGACGGCGCTTTATGGGCACGATGCGGCGCTATGTTTGCCCGTGACCGGCGCGGCTGGAACGCCGCTTTCATTTCGAGTCTGGACACCGCAGGTTGAGCTTCAAGCGGGGCGATATGGCACGATGGAGCCGCGCGGTGAGGCGGCGCTTATGCAGCCTGATTTTATCTTTTTACCGCTCTTGGCCTTTAGCCCAAAAGGTGAGCGTTTGGGATATGGCGGCGGCTATTATGATCGCACAATAGCAGATTTGCGCCGCCGTCATGATGTTTTTACTTGCGGGGTTGGATTTGATACGCAAGAGAAGAATCATATTCCTACGGGGCCTCATGACATCCGGCTTGACGCGATACTCACCCCATCTGGTTTTCGCCGTTTTTAAGGACGCGGCAGGATCAAAATCAGGATTAGGCTTCGGATTTAGAAAGTGATTGATAAGTGAGATTTGCATTTTTTGGAGATGTCGTTGGCCGCAGCGGGCGCAAGGCCGTTACAACCTATGTGCCACGTTTGCGCGATGATTTGAAGCTTGATGCGGTTATTGTAAATGCCGAGAATATGGCAGGCGGTTTTGGCGTCACCCGTGCGACCTGTGATGCCTTGTTTGATGCCGGCGTTGATGTTCTAACGCTCGGCAATCATAGCTTTGATAACCCCGCCGGCATTAGCGTGATTGATAATGATGAGCGGCTATTGCGGCCCTGTAATTATCCGAAAGATCAAGTTCCGGGGCGCGGCGCAGGGCTTTATGATATCGGGGGCTATCGTATTTTGGTGATTAATGTGATGGGCCGCGTCTTCATGGAAGCGCTAGATGATCCATTTATTGCTGTGCGCAAGGAACTTGATGCTGCGCCGCTGGGTATGGTGGCCGATGCTGTCATTGTCGATATTCACGCTGAAGCTACATCAGAAAAGCAAGGCATGGGATATTTTTGCGATGGGGATGCCTCGCTTGTGGTCGGAACCCATACGCATACACCGACAGCCGATGCACGGATATTACCCCAAGGCACAGCGTTTCAAACAGATGCCGGTATGTGCGGCGATTATAATTCGATTATTGGAATGGAACCGGATGAGCCGCTGCGGCGCTTTACGACGCGGATGCGCGGCGCCCGTTTTCAGCCAGCGGGCGGTGAGGCAACATTATCCGGTGTCTTTGTCGAAACGGATAATACGACCGGCCTCGCGCTGCGGGTTGAACCGATTAGGATGGGCGGTCTTTTGACGGAGCATATGCCCCAAGTATAACCCCTATGACATGTTACGCGGCCGTTTAAACACATATCGCCGCCGCCGCCCTGTTTTAACGATGATGCGGCTATTATGCTGAATTGCGTGATCTAACAGCCGTATGAAATCTAAATCATCTTGGAGAAAGCTGTGCGCGTTCTTACCCTTGATATGCGCTGCAAACCCGCCTAAATAAGCCGTGAAAATAACATATATAAAAGGGTAACCACATGGCAGGCCATTCCAAATGGGCCAATATCCAGCACCGTAAAGGTCGTCAGGATAAGGCCCGCTCCAAGCTTTTTTCTAAACTCGCAAAAGATATTGCGATTGCGTCTAAAATAGGCGGCCCTGACCCGGATATGAACCCAAGGCTCCGTTTGGCAATTAATAATGCCAAAGGCCAATCCATGCCGAAAGATAATATCAAGCGCGCGGTTGATAAAGGGGCTGGCGGCGATGGGGCGGATTATGAAGAGATTCGCTATGAGGGCTTTGGCCCCGCAGGTATTGGCCTGATTGTCGAATGTTCGACAGATAATAGAAACCGCGCCGCGATGGAAGTCCGCACGGCTTTTTCTAAAAATGGCGGCAATCTTGGCGAAACAGGGTCTGTGGCCTTTATGTTCGACCAAGTTGGCAAGATCGAATATCCACTCGCTGTGGGCGATGAAGATAGCGTCATGGAAGCGGCGATTGAAGCCGGCGCGGATGATGTCGAGCATGACGAAGCTGCTGACGATCAATGGGCAGAATATGAACCTGTTCATACGGTCTATACGGCGCGTGATGATCTCGGCGCAGTTGCGGCGGAACTTGAGAAAGTTTTTGGCGAAGCCAAGTCTATTAATCTGATTTGGAAAGCGCAAAATGATATTGACGCGCCAGATAAAGCCGGAACGGTTATGCGTTTAGTTGATGCGCTTGAAGACTGTGATGATGTTCAAAATGTCTATCATAATCTCGAACTCTCCGAAGCGGCTATGGCGAGCCTCGAAGCGTAAATTTTATAACATCTGAAAAAATTTAAGCCGCTCTCAAGGGGAAGGAGAGCGGCTTTTAATTTGCGTGTCGTTTCAAGGGGAGGAAACATATACAACGCCAATGTAACGGCTCAATCAAGGGAGGGAGGTGAGATCCGTTAAGTATTTATTAACTAAGCTTGGTCGGTTTTTCCAATCACCTTCGATAAACTGGACGTGATCTACCTGTGCGTAAAATTTGAGTTAAATGATTATAATGCGACCCAAAAAAAAGCCGCTCTCAAGGGGAAAGAGAGCGGCCTGTTACATGGAGGTTTTGAACTTATCATGCAGCCTAGGGCAAGGCTGTATAATGTAACGTAACAAATCAGCCATGAGGGAGGGATGTGGCTGAGCTGTTAATTATGTAATAAGGGATAATCCTGCGCGGTTCCAATCACCTTGACTAACATCGCTGTGAGGGTTTCATCTCTTAATTGTGAATGAGCTTTTTATCTTTGCGTATATTTGAGCGCAAAAAAAAGCCGCTCTCAAGGGGAGGAGAGCGGCCAAATAAAGTGTGGTTTTAAAAAACCAATGATGTGATTTAAAGGGGAGGAAATTCACATCTCACAATGGCTCGAATATCTGAGGGAGGACTTTCGAACCGGTGATTGTGATTTAGCGAATTAAATCTTATTTTTCTAATCACATGGAATGGCTTTAATGTGAGTGAACCTTTTGCCGCTTCATCCGTCTAAATGGCGACATTTTTTTGATGCGATATTTGGCTGCCAGATAAAATCAGTTGGGCAAAAGCAGTCAGACAAAAGTAGTTAGGCAAAAGCAGTCAGGCAAAAGCAGTTAGGCAAAAGCCGCTCCGCGCGGCGGAACGGCTTGAGGTGAGCCTGTAATTTATGGTCAAGGCGGCAAGGCCGGGGGAGAGACCTGCTGCCTTAACCCTTTACAGGGCTCTTTTTTGTTATGTGTTTTATCCCGAAATTGTTGTGCGAGAGGCTGTTTTTATAACCGATAGATTTTCTATCAACTCTCCGGCTTTATCGGCTAGCTCGCCAATATTATACTCAACATTATCAGCGGTTACCATGCCCAGCACATCACCAGTAAAGCTATTCACCAAAACCGCCCGCGATTTTGCTTTTTCCCACTTTGGGTCTTTTGACGTCAAGCTTAGCCCTGTTTGCTCAAGGCTGCGATGTCCGAAGAGGTCAAAGTCAGCATCCGGCCCAACGGCATATATCAAGGTGAAGTCCATGCCTTCATTGGCGGCGGTTAAGCGAATTTCATCTATTTTATTATCCGTATCTTGGCCCGTGAAGGGAATTTCGGGCGTATATTTGATATGGCTTGCCGCGCTAAGGGGCGTGATATTCATGGCAAGGCGGTTATCTAAGAACGTCCAGTCTTCAAGCTCCCCATAAGGCGCAGGGATGAGCCGCCCGCCATCAAGCCGCGCAACTGCAATGGCGCTCTGGCTGTTAATATGGGGCGCTGTGAGCGCAGTAATAGAGCCGTTGATGCTCGCCGATTCGAATATGTCTTCGGCCTGCGCGCTATTCGTAAAGCCGAGAATGACCGCGCTGATGAGCGCCGCTTTCATAAGGGCGCGGGGAGTAGATGTGACTGTCTTAAGGGTATTCATGGCCTAAGCCCTCCTGTTATCTGTTCATAATGATCTTATGGCGGGGTAATTGGGCATAGTTTTGCTGCAAACAGGACGGTTTCGAGGCGATATTGTGAGAATGCGGCGATTTTGCGTAGCTTGCTTCCAAATAAGGCAAATTCGCGGTCTTTGCGGCAATTATATACATGAGGCGGTAGAGACTAAAAATAGGGCGGCTCTCAGGGGTTAAGAGAGCCGCCAAAATCAACGATATGTGATCGTTGAAATTACCGCTCGTAAAAAGGGACCTACGTAGCGGCAAGCGTTCATCCCATTATCTGGCGCCGCTTTCAATAAAACTGCGCGTGATAATTTAGTAACGAAGACTGACGAATATGTGATGCGGGTGAGGCGCCGTAAGCTTTGTATTGGCGTCTATTGGCTGTGTCTGGTTTATCGTTTTGGCTTTGATGGAAAAGGCAAAAATAAAAAGGGCAAACGAGACAGCTTTAGTCATTATAAGTCAGGTTTTATTAACCCTGTTTGGTAAGAGACCGTTAACCTCTTTTTCCTTGGCAGGCCCTAGATGTTCGCCTATCGTTCTTTTATGGATAACAGGATTCGTATATTGGGAATTGATCCCTCACTTGTTGCCTGCGGTTGGGGGGTTATCGAGGCAGAGGGCAATAAAATGCGCCATATTGCCCATGGCGTTATCCGGCCGAATAATAAACTGGATTTACCGCAGCGGCTACAAACGCTCTTTGCGGCATTAACGCAGATCATCACTGATAGCGACCCTTATACTGTTGCCGTTGAAGAGGCCTTTATGAAGAATAATGCCCAGAGCGCGTTAAAACTCGGCCAAGCGCGCGCTGCTTGTATTTTGGCGGCAACCCATGCCGGGCTCAGCGTTGGCGAATATTCGCCGCGCTCGGTTAAGAAATCTGTTGTTGGCACGGGCGCCGCCGATAAGGCGCAAGTCGCGCATATGATGAATGTTCTTTTGCCAGCTTGCGGGGTCAAAGCCGGCGATGCGGCCGATGCCCTTGCGATAGCGATATGCCACGCGCACCGCGTTAGCGCCGCAGGAACGCTTTATAAAAGGTTTGCCTCATGATCGGAATGTTAACAGGGTTCTGCTTGATGGCGGGGACAGGCGAAGCGATTATTGATGTCAACGGCGTTGGTTATTTGCTGCAATGCGGCTCGCGCACGCTTGGTAATTTGGTCGTCGGGGAGACAATCTGCTTACATGTCGAAACCCATGTGCGCGAAACGGCGATTACGCTTTACGGCTTTCATTCCGAAGAGGAGCGCGCTTGGTTTGTCCGCTTGCAATCTGTCCAAGGCGTTGGGCCAAAAGCGGCATTGGCGATTCTCGATATCCTCTCCCCCGGCGAGATTTTATCGGCCGCGAGCCTCGAAGATAAAGCGGCTTTTGCCCGCGCGAAAGGGGTGGGGCCAAAATCAGCGAGCCGCATCGCGATTGAGCTCTCTGGTAAGCCGGCTCCGGCGGGGCGCGGATTTCAGCCTGTCTTTACAGCGCCTTCTGCGGGCGAAACATCCGAGATGGCCCGCAATGAAGGACTATCCGATATGGGGCTTCGTAATGATGCGGTTTCGGCGCTAGAAAATCTCGGCATTGGCCAATCCGATGCCTTGCGCGCCGTTGCCAGCGCCTATCAAAGCTTTCCTGACGATCCGCCGCTAGATGATCTTATTCGCGTTGCCCTCAAAGAGTTGAGCGCTTAGGACGGGGCGATGAAAACCGTAATTTTCGACATTGACGGAACACTCGCAGATATAATGCATCGCCGCAAATATCTCGACTTAGATCCACCGAATTGGACATTATTTAACGCGCATATGGGCGATGATACACCTAATGCTCCGGTCGTGATGCTTTATAAAACATTATGGGAGAGCGGCGCTTATAATATTGAGATTGTCACGGGCCGAAATGAGCGCTTTCGCGGCGTAACCGAAACATGGCTGACGTGGAATGAAATTCCGTTTAAACGTGTTACCATGCGTGCGGATAAGGATCACCGCGCCGACCATATTATCAAAAAAGAGATATTAGATAGCTTCCTCGCCCAAGGGCTTGATATTGCCTTTACTGTGGATGACCGCCAGCAAGTCGTTGATATGTGGCGCGAAAATAATATTACCTGTCTTCAATGCGATCTTGGTGATTTCTAACCGGCGCGCTATGAAGATATACTTGTGACAGATGACCGTATCATATCCCCTGACCATCAATCCGGCGATCCGCTGGCCGGAGACACGCGTGACCGTGCGCTACGCCCGCTCAGCTTTGACGATTTTGTGGGTCAAAAAACGGTTTTAGAGAATTTGAAAGTCTATGTCAGTGCGGCGCGGCGGCGCGGCGAGGCGCTGGATCATCTTTTACTGTCTGGCCCGCCGGGGCTTGGGAAAACAACCTTGTCGCAAATCGTCTCCCGTGAGCTTGGCGTTAATTTCCGCGCGACATCTGGCCCGATTATTTCAAAGGCGGGCGATCTCGCAGCCTTGCTGACAAATCTCGAGCCGCGTGATGTCTTGTTCATTGATGAAATTCACCGCCTTAATGCCTCGGTCGAAGAAGTGCTATATCCCGCGATGGAGGATTTTGAACTGGATCTAATTATTGGCGAAGGGCCGGCGGCGCGGTCGATTAAAATTGACCTCGCGCCTTTTACCCTGATCGGGGCAACGACGCGGGCGGGGCTTTTGGCAACGCCATTACGGGATCGTTTCGGTATTCCCGTGCGCCTTGAATTTTATGATGCGGCAGAGCTGACCAAAATTGTGCTGCGGGCGAGTAGAAAGCTTGGCCTTGATATGAGCGCGGATGGTGCGCGCGAAATTGCGCGCCGCTCTCGCGGGACGCCGCGCGTATCGGGACGGCTTTTGCGCCGCGTGCGCGATTTAACCGAACATGAAGGCGTTACGCGCATTGACGCGGCGGCGGCGGATAAAGCCTTAAAACGGCTCGGCGTTGATGATATTGGTCTTGATAAGCAGGATATGCGCTATCTCTCGGCGCTGTGCGAAATGTTCGCAGGCGGGCCTGTCGGGGCTGATACCTTGGCGGCGGCGCTGTCCGAAGCGCGGGATGCGCTGGAGGATGTGATCGAGCCTTATTTGATACAGCAAGGGTTCTTGCAGCGCACGCCGCGTGGACGGGTTGCGACGGCGCGGGCCTTTGCCCATCTTGGCCTAAATGCGCCGATGCAGCCGCTTGCGCCGGATATGTTTGACGGCGGCGGTGACGATGGCGGCGGTAACGCCTCATGAGCGCCCCACGAGACGATAGACCCTCCGACCCTCTGGCGCCCAAGGGGCCGCAAGATCCGACGATGGGCTGGTTTGAAGGCCGCGTTCATCATTATCCTTTGCGGGTATTTTACGAAGACACAGACTTTAGCGGCATTGTTTATTATGCCAATTATTTACGGTTTTTTGAACGCGCGCGCTCTAGCTATTTTCGCCTTGTCGGCTTTGAACATTCAAAGCTGTGGGAGGGTGATGAGCAAATGGCCTTTGCTATTCGGAAAATTGAATTGGATTATAAAAAGCCTGCCCGAATTGATGATAGCCTGACGGTAAAAACCACCTATGACCGTTTCAAAGGGGCGCGTCTATGGGTAAGCCAATCGTGCTATCGGGGCGATGAGCTTTTGGTCACCGCCTATTCCGAAGCGGCCTCAATCACTCGCGCAGGCCGCCCGAAACGCCCGCCGAAATGGATGACAGAACGGCTCGGGCCATATTTGGAAAAGCCGCCTATTATTTGATTATAAAGCGCTGTTTTTACTGAAAGCAATTTAGAGCAGAGCAAGGTTTTTCTTGCATTTTTGCCTTATTTGGGGTCTTTATAGATGTTCTAACGAGCGGGGTGATTGTATTATATAATACATTTTACGTTTAGTATTTGAGGACACATACATATGACTGAACTATCTTATACGCTCTTCACGCCCTGGCCGGAGCGTTCGACGGCAGACCCGCGCCGCGCGACCCAAGCGCAATATATGCACGGGATGATGGAGATATTGAAATTTGAAGGGCCCATGCAAGCGCTCTTATTATTTCAAACTTACGGCAAGGCGAGCGGGCTTTTGAAGATTACCGCGCCGATGCGCCGCCGATTTGAACATGCGCTGAAAAAAGGCATTGCCTCGGGCGAGGTCTTTATTGAGCGCGAGCAAGATAGCGAGTTGAAAGACGAAGATGACAGCGTTGGCTGGATTATGCGCTTGCCGACACAGCCCGAAGTGATTGTCCGCGATCTTGGCAATCGTAGTTTTGCCGAAATCCCCATGAGCGAACTGGCCGCTCTTGTACTAGAAATTCGTAGCCATGATGAGCTGATTGGCCGCGACGGTATTTACCGCGCTGTGCTGGATCATTACGGCCTGCAAAAGCTTACAGCGCTCGTCCGGCGCCGCCTTGATAAAGTGCTTGAGGTTTATTTCTAAAGCCGTTGATCGGCCGTCCGCGTTAATTTTATATGCCCGATTTTTGTTCTGTTCGCGATAAGTTTAAGAACAGACGCTTTGATAAATATTGAGAGTGAAAACAAAGCCGCTATCATTAAAAAGGCTAGGAGATATAAAGCGGGCGAGCTTTCATTATCGAACTTAATAGTTAACATAAGAAATTGTAGCTCGCTAAAGTCAAATTTTACCGACGATGGATTTATAATATATGTTATGGCTATTAGCGGCGCGAGTAAAACAGGTATTGCGAGCTCTATAAATAATATAATACGTACAAAGCTTTTGTATGATATGTCTTTGAGCTGCATATTTTATATGTATTCAAGATAAGTTAAATGTCAATGTGAGGGAATAATGCGCGATAAACTCTTTCTGCTAGCCCCCGGTTTCAAAGATAATGACCGGCGTGAATATTGCCCCGAATGTGCAGAGCTTTGGGGGCTGTTATCTTACTTTCCTGCGATCAAAGATAGCGTAGATATTCATTACCAACCGATTGCGAAACCACGGTCGCAAATGGTCGAGATTTTAGGGGATAAAAACCAGAATTGCCCGACCCTGCTGATTCATGCAGATAGTCCGCGGTTTGAGGATTGCGGCATAATGCGCAAAAACGGGCATTATTTTATCAATAATGCCCGCGATATCGGTGTGTATTATTCTAAGCGCTTTGGAACGCCGCATCCGCGCGGGCATTAACCCGCTCGCACATAAGGCGTGCTAACTGCCGGGAGTGCGGCCCGTTTCAATCGGCGCATCGGGCGCAATTTCAGTGTCGCAAATATCCGTCACTTGGCGGCCTTCACTATTGACAAAAATAGTCTCTGCTTCTTTGACAACGCGAACTTGCGTTTCCTTGCGCTGTATCGGCTCGTAGGGTGGATTGGCAATTTCAGTAATCGCGTAGAATGTTTCTGTCTCTGCCGGAATATCAACGCGGGTAAGCGCTGAAATCTCCGTACAGGTCTTTAAAACAGGCGGTTCAATCTCGATAACTTCAACAGGGGCTTCCGGCACGGTTTTGCAGGCTGTCAGCAGCGCGGCCAGCGCAATAAGCGGACATAATTTAAATATATTCATAGGACCCTCTTTTTCATGAATCATATGATAACATGATACGCGGCGAAAATATGTCCAAAACTGTAGAATTTTATGACAAATCGGTCAGAAATCACATGCGCCAAAATTTCGCCCTAATCACGCGGCATTGCCTTACATGATCTTAATGCGAAGCGGTGCGGCTATGGCTTTGACTTACACGCAAACCCGTGTAATCCCTAGCAACGTTAGATAAGTTAATATGAGAGCTGTTAGATGAGCCTGATGATGACATTGATCGCCCAAGTGGGAAGCCAAGTGGTAAGCCAAGTGGGAAGCGGCCTGGATCCCGCCATTAGCGGAGAATTTTCTTTCCTCGCGCTGTTTGGCAAAGCGGGATGGGTTGTTAAAGGGGTTATGATTATTTTGATGATTGCCTCGTTTATATCATGGGTCATTGCGGTGAATAAATTTTTCTATTTCTTCGCCCTTAAGCGCCGCGCCAAGGATTTTGAAGAAACATTTTGGTCGGGCCGAACTTTGGATGAGCTGAATGCGGGCTTGGCGCAAAAGCCGCAAGATCCGATGGCGCGGGTGTTTTCTGCGGCCATGCGCGAGTATGAGCAAAGCCAGAAAAACGGCCAGAATCAGGGGGCAATTTTAGGCACGCAAGGGCGTATTGATAAGGTTATGAACCTTGTGATTAACCGCGAAATTGCCCGCGGAGAGAGCGGTATGACGGGGCTATCAATTATTGCCAGTGCCTCTGTTTTTATCGGCCTCTTCGGAACGGTTTGGGGTATTATGAATGCGTTTCGCGCTATCGCGGCCTCTCAAAATACGAATTTGGCGGTTGTTGCGCCGGGAATTGCCGAAGCTTTATTCGCGACAGCTCTGGGCTTGATTGCGGCGATTCCGGCTTTGATCTTTTATAATTTATTTTCAAGCGAGATTGACCGCTACGCCGCGCGGCTTGAGGGTTACTCCGATGAGCTTTCAGCGATTTTATCGCGTAAAATAGGGAAAGACGGCTAGTCATGGCCGGCTCGCTATCACATCAATCCCGCCGGGGCGGGGGACGCCGTCGCCGCCGCTTGAATGCAGAAATCAATGTCACGCCCTTGGTCGATGTGATGTTGGTGCTCTTGATTGTCTTCATGGTCGCCGCGCCTTTATTATCGGTGGGTGTGCCTGTTGAGCTCCCGAAAACAGATGCAAAATCACTCCCATCAGAGCAAGAGCCGATTACGATTACAGTCAATAAAGACGGGTTAATTTATATTCAAGATACAGAAATCGCTCTGGATGATCTGGCGCCGCGTCTTGAAGCGATTTCAACTAATGGCTATAATGAACGTATATATCTTCGCGCAGATGAAGACAGTGATTACGGGGCTGTGATTAAAGTCATGGCACGGGTGAATGCGGCGGGGTTCTCTAACTTGGGTCTTGTGACGGATCCAATATCGCAATAGAGGGGCCATGAAATTTGGCATACCCATATCTTTTACACTCCATGCGGTCTTTTTAGGCGGCGGTCTTTTCCTGTTTAAAGGGACGCCAACTCTGCCAAATGACCGCGCAATTATTCCTATTGATATCATCACTATTGCCGAAGATACCAACATCAAAGCCGCCATTAAACGCCAAGAGCCGGCCCCTGAGCCCGCGTCAGAACCGGAGCCAGAGCCAGAGCCAGAGATTCCGGCCGCTGAACTGCCGCTGGAAAATACGCCAGAAGAGGCTGCACCCGCCGCAGAAGCGCCGCTTGAGCCCGCGCCAACCGCTGACTCCACAGAAACCGCAGACCCCACAGAAACCGCAGACCTGCGCCAAACGGATGAGGCCGCTGAAACAACGCCTGATTCTGAAGCTGAGACACAGCCTGAGCCTGAGCCTGTTTTTAGCCTCGATGATTTATCCGCATTGATTGACCGCTCCCGCGATAGCCAAAGAGAAACCAATCCGCAAAAAATCCTGCAATCCGAAGAAACGCTTTATGCTTTTGCCGATGTTACGCGGCGTAGCGTCGGGGCTGGCGACGGCTTGGCTTTGTCGGAAATAGACGCATTGCGGGCTGCCATGTATAAATGCTGGCGTATTCCTGTGGATGCTAAAGACCCTGAAAGCCTGATTATTCCTGTTGAGGTTAAACTTCACCGTGATGGGTATTTGGCATCTGCGGCGCTTAAAAACGCCGGATCAATCTATGGATCGTCTAATCCTTATATGAAAATTGCGGCTGATAACGCTTTGCGGGCGGTTTCAAAATGCGCACCTTATGATTTCCTACCAGTTGATCGTTATGATAGCTGGAAACAAATGACCTTGACCTTCCGTCCCATTCTTACTCAATAAAGCTATGATTATGATGTCTCTTTACATACGAAAAATTCTAACATTATGTGTTTCGCTTTGGGCGGTGTTTTCATGGACGGGCCTTGCGAGCGCACAGCTTAGCGTTGATATTACCGAAGGTAATCTGGAGCCACTCCCGATTGCTATACCTGACTTCCTAACACAGGATTCGCGGGTCGCTGATATTGGGGCCGAGATTTCAGAGATTGTGCGGGCCGATCTGGAGCGTTCCGGTTTATTCGCCCCGCTTGATCCGGCCTCTTTTATTGAGACGCAGACGAATATTGATTATGAGCCTAATTTTGGCGAATGGCGGGTGATTAAGGCCGAAGCCTTGGTGTCTGGCCGTGTTATCCGCGAGTCAGACGCGCGGCTCCGCGTGGAATTTCGCTTATGGGACATCTTCGGGGAGAAACAACTCGCGGGACTTCGCTTTGCCACAACGCCGGATAATATCCGCAGAATTTCACATAAAGTCGCGGATGCAATTTATGAGTCTTTGACAGGCGAGACGGGTTATTTTGATAGCCGCATCGTCTTCATTGATGAAAAAGGGCCTAAAACAGACCGCAAGAAACGCCTGACGATTATGGATCAGGACGGCGCTAATCCGCAATATTTACTGGCCGGCTCTGATATTGTGCTCACCCCGCGCTTTTCGCCTAATTCGCAAAAAATAACCTTCATGTCTTATGAGAATATTGTGCCGCAGGTTTATCTTCTCGACATTGAAACAGGCCGCCGTGAGCTTTTGGGTAATTTTCCGGGCATGACATTTTCGCCGCGCTTTGCCCCTGACGGCGAGTCGTTTCTTTTATCCATGGTTCAGCGCGGGAATAGCGATATTTATATCATGGATCTTGAAAGCCGCTCGACCTCACGGTTGACATCTGACCCTGCGATTGATGTGTCTGCGAGCTTTTCACCTGATGGTAAAAACATTGTCTTTAATTCTGATCGCGGCGGCTCCCCGCAGCTTTATACGATGAAAGCAGATGGCAGTGGGGTGAAGCGGATTACCTTTGGAAAGGGCCGCTATTCTGCGCCGGTTTGGTCCCCGCGGGGTGATTTGATTGCGTTCACAAAAAGTAATGGCGGGAAATTTTCTATTGGTGTTGTTAAACCTGACGGTACAGGTGAACGGCAATTAACCGATGGCTTTTTAGTCGAAGGGCCAACATGGTCGCCCAATGGCCGCGTGATTTTATTTAGTAAAGAAACAAGAGGGCGAAATGGAAGTTCTGAAATTTGGTCTGTTGATTTAACGGGGCGTAATATTCGTAAAGTGAATACACCGGGCAAAGCCTCTGACCCTGCTTGGTCGCCTTTGCTGCCTTAATTCGTAAAAAAGAGAGCTTTCAATTAATTATTGTTCATAATGCGCTATTTAAATCCAATTTGCCACATTCTGACCATTTTCTCGTAAAAGTGAAAAGAACGGGCTTGATTGGAAAACCTAAGGCCGCTTTAAAGATATAATAAAAGAGAGACAGAGAGAATTTTATGACTTTAAGAGCCATTCTTACCTTTAGTGTTGCTGCGGTTTTAACATCAGCTTGCGCAACAAAGCCTGACATTATCGAAGAGGTCGTGCCTGTTGCTGAAACGGCGCCGGAAGTCTTTCGCCCTGCCGCGCCTGAGGCTGCGCCTTTGCCGCCGGTTGTGCAGCAACCCACCCGTCAAGCCTTTGCGCCGCCGACCCCCGGTTCACTCCAAGATTTTCTTTATCAATCCGGCGGTGATGCACGGATTTATTTTGGTTATGACCAAAATACACTTTCAAATGAAGCGCGTGATGTTTTACGCCGTCAAGCGAGCTGGCTTAATAGCTATTCAAACGTAACAGCCGTGATTGAAGGTAATGCGGATGAGCGCGGAACGCGGGAGTATAACCTTGCTCTCGGCGCTCGGCGTGCCAATAGCGTGAAGGCTTTCCTCGTCAGTCAAGGCGTTGCGCCCAGCCGCTTAACAACTGTATCTTACGGAAAAGAACGCCCAATCGAGGGCGGCTCGGATGAATATAGCTGGTCGCGTAACCGAAATGCCCATACAAATGTCAATGTGTCCAATACGTTTGGTTAGTCATTAAATGCAGCTTTAAGGATAAGTTAACTGTGTTTTAATGTGACGCGGGTTAAAGTTAAAATATAATGGGTTGGGTTTAGGCTCAGCCCTTTTTTATGTCGCCATTGGAGAGCATTATGCGTGCTGTTATCTTAAGTCTTGTTTTATTCTTGGTTATGGGTGTGGCCGCGCCGTCGTCTATGGCGCAGAGCAAAAAAGAACTTGCAGCCCAAAATGCAGCTTTGGCCGCGCGGCTAGACCGTTTGGAAGCTCGTATGCTGACAGGTGATCCGGCAGCAGAAGCGCTGATGGCGCGTATGGACACGATTGAGGCGGCGAACCGAAATCTAACCGGCGAAATAGAACGTCTTCGGTTTGAGCGTGATAATTTACGCGCAGAAGTCAAAGCGCTGATTGAAGATATTCGCGAGCAACAAGAGCTTTCAACGAAATTTAAAATTCACCTCGACGCTGTAGAGCTTGTCTCGCAGCAGGGCGGGGGTGTGCGGTCTTATGCGCCTAGAACTTACGGCGGGGAGACATCGGAAAGCGTGACAGGCGGCGGCTTTATTGACCCTAATCAGCCCGTGGCTATTCCGGGCCCGCCGACGACAAGCGAGATCACACTGCCCGTGCAGGATAATTTTAATGATATTGCCGCATTGCCCGATCAAGGACGTACGAAACTTGCAGAAGGTGATTTCTCGGGCGCGCAAACTTTGTTTCAACAATATCTAACGCTTAACCCAGATGCGCCGGATGCGGGCGATGTTAGCTTTTGGTTAGGGGAGACTTATTTTGTTAAAAGCGCTTATGCCGATGCGGCGGATGCATATATTGCCTCTATGCGCAAAAACCGCGACGGCGTCAGAGCGCCTGAAGCCATGATTAAACTCGGCGCAAGCTTGCGCGAGTTAGGGAATAAAGCACAGGCCTGCCAAACATTTGATAGCTTCACGGCGCAATATCCGAACGCCTCCGAAGCACTGCGTAATAGACGCCAGCTGGAAATGAGCCGCACGGGCTGTTAATTTGGCTATATGTCAACACCCGCTCATTTTGAAGCCGCGCTTGAGGCGGCCTTATCACACCTTCTGCCCCAGCCTCTCGGCGTAGGGCGGAACCGTTATGCGATTGGGTTCTCTGGCGGCGGGGATAGCACGGCTTTGCTTTATGGCTTGCGGCGCTATGCGAACTCTGCGCATGTGTTTATTGTCGATCACGGACTAAGAGCGGGATCGGCCGAAGAAGCACAGGCTGCGCAAAAACGGGCAGAGGGCTGGGGCTTTCAAACGGAGATTTTAACCTGGCAGACAGCGCCGATAAACTCGGCGTTGCAGGCGAAGGCCCGCTGCGCGCGATATGGTCTCATAGGGGTGGCCATGCGTGCGCGGGGGCTGGATAAGCTCATCACAGGACATACCGAAGACGATCAGGCTGAAACCTGCCTAATGCGCTATGAGCGCAAAACGGATTGGCGCGGCGCCGCGGGTATGACGCCGTGCGTTTATGCCCCCGTCTGGCCAGAGCTTGCAGGGATTACTGTGCTCCGCCCGCTATTGGGCCAAAGCCGCGAGAGCCTACGGGCCTATAATCATGACTGCGCTTTGGACTGGAGTGAAGACCCGAGTAATGACAACCGTGACTTCGCCCGTATTCGCGCGCGGGATTACCTTAAAACGCGCCCACATCAGCGGCAACTCCTCTTGGAGACGGCCGCTGATATGCAAGAGAGCAGGCGCGCTGAGCATCAGCTTTTATCAAAGCTGTTTGCGGAGTATATAAAGCTGTCCGCGCAGGGTTTTGCGCGCTTAAACCATGTTCCGCCCTGTGAAGCCTTACGCCATCTTATTCATATTATTGGCGGGCAGGGTCATATGATCGACACAGCAGCCTTGCGCCGCCTGCGCGCGCAGATGCAAGATAAGGATTTCAAAGCGGCGACATTAGGCGGGGTGCAAATGATACGCGGAGATGATGAAATTTTATGTGTGCGCGACCCCGTTATTATTAAAGGTCGGCGCGGGCAAAAGGCGGCCATGACCGCGCGCCCTGTGGGGCCGGGCGGTCAGATTTGGGATGGACGGTTTGCGATTAGCTATCACGGAAAATCGCCTTTAATGATCGCTCCGGCTTATGGGAAGATGAAACTGCTTGGCGCGCGGGTGAAATCTGTTCCGCCTGCCGCGCGAAAAACGCTGCCTGTGGTGATGTCCGAATCGGGAGAAATCATTTCCTGCGGGCCTTACAGTGACGATAAGCTTAATGTGCGCTGGCTCGGCCATGAGAGATTGGCTTTAACTTTGAAAGCCTTTTCATGATTCATGTTTATCTCTATGGCTGTGATAGGTAAAACCAACTTTTCGCGGATAAAGAAACAATTTATGCCCGTTAAGAATGCCCATTTATGATAGCTGCAACGTATTAACTGCGACAATTGTTACAAAACATAAGTTTTTATCAGCTTTGGGCTTATGTTTTGCATGTTGTGACCTATATAAAAAAGAGGTTAGGGCCAATGAAATTTTGTAAGGACCCAAGATGAATATAAATATGCGTAATTTTGCGATTTGGGCGCTCATTTTGACGATGTTCGCTGTCATGGTCACGATGTCTCAAGGCTCGATAGAAAATAAGAGTGTCGAGACTATCAAGACGTCAGATTTATTTGAACAAGCCGAGGCGGGTAGCATCAGCGATGTTATCATTGACCTGCAAGGTTATAAAGTCAGCGGCGTTTTATCTGATGGTAAGAATTTTACGGCCACAATTAATCCTTATGAGACGGAAAACCTCGAGAAGACGCTTAGCGATGCGCAGGTTGGTTATGATATCAAAGAGGTTAAACGTACAAGCCCGCTGATGACCGCCTTTTGGAGCTTTTTACCGCTTCTTTTGATTATTGGTATTTCTATCATGTTCATGCGCAGTATGCAGGGCGGCGGACGCGGCGGGGCGATGAATTTTGGTAAATCTCGTGCCAAGCTCTTAACGGAATCCAATGGAACGCGCACATTTGATGATGTGGCAGGTGTTGAGGCGGCCAAAGAAGACCTCAAAGAAGTTGTTGAATTTCTACAAGACCCGACAAAATTCCAGCGTCTTGGCGCTAAAATTCCGACAGGAGCCTTGCTCGTTGGCCCTCCGGGAACAGGTAAGACATTACTGGCC
>CAZEOD010000042.1:0-20992 GCA_964513675.1 uncultured Caulobacterales bacterium
AAGGTGAATATGACCACCTTCCAGAGCAAGCCTTCTATATGGTGGGCGGCATTGAAGACGTTATTGAAAAAGCCGCTAAAATGGCTGCTGACGCCGCATAAGCGATCAGTAAAACTCACTGCGGGCTTTGCTCGCAGTCAAAGCTGAAAACAAGATAACACATTATGGCTGATAAACTTAACTTTTCACTCGTATCACCAGAGCGCGAATTATTTTCAGGCGCTGTAGATCAGGTTGACGTGCCGGGGACTGAGGGCGATTTGGGTGTGTTTCCAAATCACAGTCCACTTATGGCCGCGATTCGGACCGGCGCGATTACAGTTTATAATGACGGTGTGCAGACGAAATATTTGGTTCAAGGCGGCTTTGCCGATGTCACGCTTGACGGCTTGACCGTTCTGGCTGAGCGCGCAACAGCTATGGAAAATGTGGAGCTAGACGGCATAACGGCTGAGATCGAGGCTGCGAAAGCCTCTCTTGATGGCCTAGAGGGCGAAGCGGCGCTGAACGCTCAGCAAAACCTTGACGGCTTAGCCGCGATAGCCGCCGCGCTTTAACGCTGCTATATAGGGCCAATATGTGAGGCCATAGTTTCACCAAATTACTCTTTAACCGGATCTATGATCCGGTTTTTTATTGCGATAAATTAGCCGGACGTGTTGTTCGGGCCACAGAAAATGGGTGAGGGCTTATAAAAGGTTTGAATTTTAAGCCTGCCCAACGGTCAATATGGCGCGGACTTGTCTCTATCTCTAGTTTTGAAAACTATCAAATCTTACGTGTCTTCATTCATTTCTACATTTGAGCGCATTGCTGTTTTACATGCGATTGATACGAATAAAATCAATGCAATGACGGAAAGCCCCGCCCCAAATATAAAAGGTGCGCCGGGGAGATATAGAGCAGCACTGTTATCGCTTTGTGTGAACTTTTGGAACAGATAGGTCATTGGCAAGGGCCCGAGCATCATGGCGAGGCCCTGCACAGCGCCGACCGCGCCTTGTAACTCACCTTGTTCATCTGCATCAAGGCGGCTCGACATCATATTATTAAGGGAGGGCTGATACAGTCCGGCGAAGGCGGAGAAAATGCCCATAGCGTAAATTACCCACCCCGCTTCCGCGAGGCCAAAGCCGATAAAGGCCAAGATGTAAGAGATTATACCAATCAAGGCGGCCCAGAATAATCCGATTTTGGGAATGATGATACGAATAAGACCGCCTTGGACTATGATGCTGGCAATACCAAAAAAGCCAAGGGAAATCCCGACATCACGCGCGCTCCATCCTAGCGCCTCATTCATAGTAAAGGTATAAACGGTCGGATAAGCTGTGTGAGCAATCGCAAGCAGTAGCATTACGCTTAATAGGCCAAGCGCGCCTTTAAGCTTTCGCAGCTGCATGAAGACGCCAAATGCATTAGCGCGCCGCCATTCAAAGGGCCGTCGATTGTCCTCCGTTAAGGTCTCCGGTAAAAATATATAACCGTAAGCGACATTTAGAAGTGAAAATATACCGGCGGCGATGAACGGTAAACGCGGGTTATATTCACCCAAATAGCCGCCAATTACAGGGCCAAGCATAAAGCCAACACCAAAAACGGCACCAACAAGGCCAAAGTTTTGTGCGCGTTTGTCTGGCGGCGTTATGTCTGCAATATAGGCATTGGCCGTGCTAAATGTTGCGCCAAAAGCACCGGCTAAAATGCGGCCTAAAAATAAAAACCCAATAGTTGGCGCGAACCCCATGATGAAATAATCAAGTCCAAGCCCAAGAAGTGACAGCAACATAATCGGCCGCCGTCCATAGCGGTCAGATAAAGCGCCGATAACAGGCATAAAAACAAATTGAGTCACGGCGAAAACAAATGTCAGCCAGCCGCCATATACGGCGGCTTCGCTATTGCCCAAACCTGTTAGCTCTTTCAAAAGATCGGGTAGGACAGGGATTATAATGCCAAAGCCGATTGAACTTATCATCACGGTGATAAGTACAAATATCAATGCATTTTTACCGGCTTGGCGTTTGGCCATGACTACCCCTTTAGCAGATTGTCTGCCGATCCAGTGTAAGGGATAGGGAGATTTTATGGCTTTGCAAAGTCTTTAAACTCATGGGCAATAGTCTGATAAACATTGCGTTTAAACGGGACAATAAGATGGCAAGCGTCATCTAGGCTCCCCCATGCATAGCGCGAAAATTCCGGCGGCGTTTCGACTTTAAGATTGACGTGTTTAGCTTTGCCGTGAAAACGAACCGCGAACCATTTCTGTTTTTGTCCGCGCCAAGATTTGCGCTTTTCTTTGGGTAAGTCGTAATAGAGCCAATCTTTGATCTCACCAAGCTGTGCGACATGATGTTTAGATAGTCCCGTTTCCTCATGAAGCTCGCGATAAGCTGCCTCTTGCGGCGTTTCGCCTTTATCAATGCCCCCTTGCGGAAACTGCCAAACCCAAAAGCCTTGCTGCCGCCGCCGGCGGCCAAGAAAGACTTGGCCTTTTTGATTAAATATAACGAGCCCAACGGCGGGACGGTAATCAGACTCTTGTGTTGTTGGTTTTATCATTCGGGCGCCATTAAATGTGATGCGGGCACAAGCACAAGTCCTTTTTCGGGGGCCGCCGCGGCCCAAATTGTTACAGCATCTATTGTATTTAAATAAGCAAAGCCAATGCCGATCGGGCTCCCGCCTGAACGCGCTTTTTCGCCTAATTGCCCTAAATTCGTTTCGATGATGGTTTTGTTATTAACATCATCCAATACAAGCTCGGTTTCGATGAAAGGTAATTTAGCAGAGGTGGCAAGCGCTGGTAGAGCGATAGCTTCAAAAGAGCTATCAAACACAAAAGATAATCCCGCATTTGATAGATAGCTCATCATTGGCGCGACAAGGTCACTGCGCGAGAGAAATTTATCGCCGTTATAATTTGTTACGCCGAAATATCCGGAAGCCCGGCTGAGAAGCCAATCAAGATTGCGCGTATTTGCAGCAATATCATCTGTTACAATCAAGGTTCGGTTCGTCCGGTTTGGCAGGCTGCCCTCTGTCTCCATCGGGATTTCAATGAGGACTTCATGACCATTTTCTCTGGCTTGATTAATCCAATTTTGTAGCTGAGGGCTATGGGCAGCAAAAGAGAGGGTGACCTCTTCTGGAAGGTCTAAAATGGCGCGTGTTGTAATTTCGGGGTTCAATCCCAATCCGCCAATAATAATCGCGACATTTTTGGCGTTAACAGCACTGCGAAATGGTTTGGCATAGCGGATAAAAGCTGTATCTCCGCTTTCTGATTTGGCCGGAATATCACCATAGGGAGTTTGCCGCGATAAGCCTTCAATCGGGGCTTTAATCAAGGGCTCAGCTTGGTCGCGGCCTGCGGGCTTGCCATTAATGCGCACTATGCGAGGGGCCGGTTTAGCCTCTGGTGTTTCGCGCTCCTCTGCGCTTGCTGCATCATCCGCTTTGAGAGGCTCAGGCTGCGCACCGGCTAAGGCTTCGGTAGGATTGCCGTCCTTCGCCACATCGCCGGCGAGAAGGTCGGGCAAGTCTTCAGTCTCAACGGCATCACGCAGGGGTAAATTTATATCCTGATTTACGGGCTGTGTGGCTGTGATTTCTACCTTTGAAATATTTTCACGCGGTGCGTTTTTTTCAAGGAAAATTGAAACCGCATAGGCTGTTGCTAAGATTGAAAAAATGATTAATCCGGCGAATATGGCATGGCGTAGAGGCGAGGGGCCGCGCCGAATATCACGCCGGATATTTCCTAAGCCATCGGGAGAGGTCATGGGCCGCCTTTGGGTGAACTCTATGCTAATAAAAGCAAATCAAGAGAATCGTTTCAATCTTTGTTCTACCAGCCTTGTTCGGCCAGTAAAGTCCGGTAACGCGAGGTTTTCAGAATATCAATCGCGGTCTCAAGCTGGAAATCTTTATCATCTGGCCAGCCTTCAGGCGGATAGGACACATTATCAAAGTCATCTTCGATTTGGGTGTCATCTGGGTTTGAGAGCGCATTACGAAAGCTGCCTTCACGAAAGCGTTTGCGGCGGTCTCCATCATCAGGGAAGAGGGCGACTTTAATGTCAGGTATAATGCCGCGCCCTTGGATCGATTTTCCTGATGGCGTGTAATAGCGTTCTGTGGTCAGGCGGAGAGCGCCGCCGCCGTCTGAGATGAGCGGAATAACAGATTGCACAGAACCTTTACCGAAAGAGCGGCTCCCGAGGATAATGCCGCGTCCGCGGTCTTGTATTGCGCCGGCAACAATTTCTGCGGCGGAGGCAGATCCGCTATTAATTAAAACCATAATCGGCATATCGGGCTGAAATTCACCGGGTTCTGCGTGGTAGCGCTCCGTATCATCCGGCGTGCGCCCACGTGAGGACAGGACTTCGCCGCTATCAAGGAAGAGGCTTGAAATGCCAATGGATTCGTTAAGTAATCCCCCGCGATTGCCGCGTAAATCTATGACAAGTCCGGGAAGCTTTCCGCCGGCTTCGGCTTGCAGCGCGCTTAACGCGGATACTGTATCTTTTGTCAGCCTGTCATTGGAGAAGGTTTCGATGAAAATATAGCCCATATCCCGTATCATACGGTGCCGAACAGCGCGCCCGCGGACTTGGTCGCGAATGACGACAACATCACGCGGTGTTTGATTGGGCGTTAAAACCGTGATGGTTATGGGCGTGCCTTTAATGCCGCGCAAATCTTTAACAGCATCATCAAGCTCTTTACCGCGAATGCTTTCACCTTCAACGCGGGTAATGTAATCGCCGCTACGAATACCTGCTTTATAGGCCGGCCCATCTTCGATTGCGTAGTTAATTTTAACAAGCTCGTTTTCGCTGGTAACTTCAACGCCAAGGCCGCCATATTCGCGGCGGTTTGTCTCTATTTGCTCTTCAAATTGTACCGGCGGAACGTAACTTGAATGGGGGTCGAGCGATTCAAGCGCGCCGTTAAGAGCCTTTTCAATTAAGTCGGCATCATCGACTTCTTCGACATATTGTTCTTTAACAATGGCTAATACGTCACCAAACAGCTTTAGCTTTTCGAGTGTGGCCGCGTCTTCAGCGGGCGTATTGCTTAAGGGCTTTTCACTTTGCGCTGTCGTTATTTGCGCCAAGCCGAAGAGCATAAAAGCGCCGAGGCTGGCGGCGAGAAATCTATGGATTTTTTTCATTTTCAACCGATTATTTTCTTATCCGGCGTTAGCAAGGCGTTTGACGTAAGAGCCATCTTTCAAAATTTTAATGGCGCGCTCTAATTGATAATCCTTATCCTCGGGATAAGTGTCTGGCGGGAAATCAATCGTAATATCGCTGGGCGTATCGGCGGCATCATCAGTAGCTTCGATTGATGTTGCGGATGTGTCTTCTGGCGCGTCCGTTTCCGCATCGTCCTCATTTTCAATAGAGTTGGGTAAATCAGATTCCCGCACGCTTAGCCCATTTTCTTTCGACTCTGGCAAGCTAGCAACGGCAATATCAGGCTCAATGCCTGTGCCTTGTATAGAGCGGCCAGACGGCGTGTAATAGCGCTGCGTCGTAAGCCGTAGCGCACCGTCACGCCCGCCTTTAAGCGGAATGATAGACTGCACAGAGCCCTTCCCAAAAGACGTCCTGCCAATGACCAAACCGCGCCCGCGATCTTGGACGGCTCCGGCGACAATCTCAGACGCCGATGCAGAGGCACCGTTAATTAAAATAATCAGCGGAACACCCGGTACGGCTTCTTTGGGCTCGGCGTTAAAGCGCTGTGTATCATCGCTGCGCCGCCCCCGAATAGAGACAACTTCACCGCCGCTAAGAAAGGTGCTGCTGACTTTTACGGACTGATCTAAAAGTCCGCCCGGATTATTTCGCAGGTCAAGGATTAGGCCCGGAAGGCGGCCGCCAGCTTCTTTTTTAAGCTGATTAATGCCGTCAATCAAAGAGGATTCACTTCGGTCATTAAATTGCGATAGGCGTAGATATCCAATACCGTCTTTCATTTCGGCGCGGACAACATGGGGTTTGATAACTTCACGAACCAGCGTTACATCGCGCGGGTCTTCGCCTTCTGTCACAACCGTCACCATGATCGGCTCGCCGGGTTTGCCGCGCATTTGCTTCACGGCCTCATTGATAGACAGGCCTAAGATCGACTCGCCCTCAATGGCGGTTAGGAAATCTCCAGCTTTAATACCTGCGCGGTCTGCGGGGCTGTCATCAAAAGGCGAGACAACTTTTACGACGCCTTCTTCTGATGTGACTTCCATGCCAAGCCCGCCATATTCGCCGCTGGTGGTTTCTTGTAAGGCACGAAAATCTTTAGGGCTAACATAGCTTGAATGTGGGTCCAGAGATTGCAGCATACCATTAAGCGCATCGGCAATGAGGTCTTCATCATCAACATTAACGACATAATCGCTGCGAACACGCGCGAGGACATCCGCGAAAAGTTCTAACTGTTCAAATGTGGAGTTATGAGATGCATTTTCGACGGCGCGCGCCGAGCTTTCCGTTGTTGAAAACGCAAATAATGTTGCGGCTGCAATAGATCCAAGAACAGGAAGTATGTATTTCATTTTATCTCCAATAGCCAAGGCGGCTAACTCTAAGACTTTTCTTATAGACCAGACATATCAACTAGCCAGCTTAAATCCATGTCATATGACAGCTTTGTTACGCGCAGGTGTTCGCTCTGGCCGCTTAAAAGCTCTTGAACCAAGGCGCGGGATCAATGGGTGCACCATTTTTGCGAATTTCCACGTAAATATCACTATTTCCGGCCAGCGATGCAGGAAGCGCGCCAACAAGTTCACCCGCTTTGACAGAGTCGCCCGCCTCGACAATAATCGTTCCAAGCCCTGTCAGCAGGAGGAAATAACCTTCGCCGACATTCAGAATCACAACGCGGTCATAATCCTTAAAGGCTCCCGCAAATTCGACACGGCCACTATAAGGCGCTTTGACGACGCTGCGGGGCGGTGCCGAGAGCGTAATGCCTTGCGCACTACCGCCAAATTTTTGTGTCAAACGGCCTATGACAGGGGCGATCAATGTTTTCTTGGCGCGGGTAAAGGCGCGTATATTTGGGGCTTGGGCAAAGCTGGTTTGCGGCGCGGGGCCTGTGCGGCCTGATATGGGCGGTTTTCTACGCGGCTTAATCTTTGCGGCCTCTGCCGTTAAAGCGTCTAAAAGTTGTTTGAGGCTCTCGGCCTGCGCAGCGAGTTTCGCCGCATTCTGGCGCGCTTGTTTTTCTTCATTGGCAATGCGGGCTTCGGTTTTATTACGTTGACCCAACAGGGATTTAAGGTTGGTTTCTTCGCGCTGGATTTGAGATTGCTTTTGCTCGAGTGAGGCGCGTTCTGTGATGAGGGCGGTCTTAATGCGGTTAATATCATTAAGCCGGCCTTGCAGCGCTTGACTGCGCTGGTCAAATTCACGTGTAAGGCTTTGTATCAAGAGCGCGGATTGCGATGCTTTCAGGGCCGAGCGCGGTGAGGTTAACACGGGCGATGGGGCGCGGCGATCAAGGCGCTGTATATAGCCTAGAAATTTTGATAGCTCTGCATCATCACGGGTTAAATCGGTTTTAAGCTGCTGATATTCTGCATCGAGCTGCGTGATCCGGGCCTGTGTCGATGATAGATTGCCCCCGAGTTTTGAGAGCGTTTGAACTTGTTGACTCAGGCGTTTATTAAGGGTTCTGACTTCGCCTTGAATTTTTTCACGCTCAGCTTTCAGCTTTGCTTCACGCTCACTGGCGTCTTTTTGATTTTGCAAAACCTTATCAATATCGCCTTGCTTGACCTCTTGCGCTGTTGCAGAGGCTGCAAAGATAAAAGCGGTGAATATGATAATCAGAAATCTAGTCATTAATCACGGTGATAGGGTGATCCGCTTAAAATGGAAAGAGCGCGGTAAACCTGTTCTGCAATCATAACGCGGACAAGCTTATGCGGCCATGTTTGCACCCCAAAACGCCAGCGTATTGCGCCGTTTGGCAGGGCGCTTGGCTCAAATCCGTCTGCGCCGCCGATCACAATATGAAGCGCATTATGGCCGTCATCACGCCATGACGAAAACTGATTTGCAATTTGGCGTGACGTTAAATCTTTCCCGCGCTCATCTAAAATTATAAGGGGAGCGCTGGGCGTGACAACGGATAAAAGCTGCGCCGTTTCCGCCGCTCGGTTTTTACATTTAGACAGATCAACGCTTTGTATCTCTGCACCGAGAAACCCGCAGCCGCGTGATAATCCGGCGGCGCGTTTCATATAATCATTCACCATATCATGTTCGGGGCCTTTGCGTAAAACGCCGCCTGCGCGAATGATGATTTTCATGGTCTATATTATTCGGTGTTTATGCGCTTTGCGTGTCTTGCATCTCTTGCAAGGATTTCGGCAGCGGAACCGACCAAATTTTCTCAAGATTATAGAATAGGCGCACTTCGGGGCGGAAAATATGTAAAATGACATCGCCGACATCAATTAATACCCAATCGCCAGCGTCTTGCCCTTCAATGCCGAGGCTTTTAAAGCCCTGCTCTTTGAGGGCGCGCAAAACATAATCAGACAGGGCGCTAACGTGACGATTAGAGCGTCCCGAGGCCACAAGCATATAATCGGCAATAGAGGATTTGCCTTGAACGTCGATCTCTATGACATCTTGTGCAGAATTTTCGTCCAGAACGGATTGTATATAGTCGCAAAGAGCTTTCGCATCATCGGATTCAGACAATAGCGGCGTTTCGGGGCTCGCTTTATGTGTTTCGGTCAGGGTCGTCTCCATAAGTTATCCTGATCTATGACTGGTATCATAATCTTTTGTAAAAGGCTAACCCCAATTATTTGGTGGTTTGCTCTGCGCGGAGCTGCGTAGACGACATCCCGTTCATGGGCAAGGTCAGATAACACCATGCGGGCGGGGAAGCCCATTTTAAAATATGTGCGTGGCTCTCATTTATTCGGGCATCTGCCAACTCACGTGCGGCGCGGCCAAGGCGGGGGCGGATATTAACGAGGCCAGTGCTATCGGGACGAGCTATTACAGCAATTGGAACATGGGCCGTAATGTTTTTCCACTCTATCCACAGCGGCAGTTGGGCAAAATTATCAGCGCCGATCATTAAGATATAGCGGTTCATATCGCCGCGCTGTTTAAAGCTCTTTAGCAAATCAATCGTTTTATTCGTACCGCGCTCACGTTCAATATGGCAGAGGCGCATATGGGGGGGCAGGCCAAGTTTGCTGACGCTTGCAGCGCGTTCATCATAGGGTGGCTGGTTAGATTTAAGCGGGTTTTGCGGACTGGGTATCCACCAAATTTCATCAAGCGCTAACTGCCGTAAACCGGCGCGCGCAACATGTAAATGCCCGTCATGGGCCGGGTTAAATGAACCGGGGAACAAACCTATGCAGCGCGGTTTAGGCATATTATGGCCGCGTTTGACCCGTGCCTTTGACGACATATTTATAGGTAGTCAAATGCTGCGCCCCCACAGGGCCGCGCGCATGAAGCCGTCCTGTGGCAATGCCGATTTCTGCCCCAAATCCAAACTCTCCGCCATCGGCGAATTGTGTCGATGCGTTGTGCATGACAATCGCGCTGTCAACTATGTGGGTAAATTTGGCGGCGGCGGTTTCATTCTCCGTTATGATCGCATCGGTATGGCCACTGCCAAAGCGGGCAATATGGGCAATCGCGGCATGAATATCGGTCACGATAG
This sequence comes from uncultured Caulobacterales bacterium, assembly GCA_964513675.1. Classification (GTDB taxonomy): domain Bacteria; phylum Pseudomonadota; class Alphaproteobacteria; order Caulobacterales; family Maricaulaceae; genus CALFVT01. The sequence continues at coordinate 9,721 of CAZEOD010000042.1, forward strand.
CGATGTTTAAAATCGCGGCTAGATGCTCTGTGGCATAATCTTCGGGAGTGGCGATGGTGACGGCTTTATTAAGCCCTGCTGTTATGATGTCGCCTTTGACGGCGCAACCTGCATCAATCAGGCGCGTTAACATAGAGGGCAGGAATTGCGGGGCAATGGCTTCATCCACCAATAAAGTTTCTGTTGCGCCGCATACACCCGTCCGGCGCAATTTCGCGTTCATGATAATATTCTGTGCTTTTTCTATATCCGCATCAGCGTGGACATAGCTATGGCAAAGTCCTTCAAGGTGAGAGAGCACGGGCACACGGGCGTCTTGTTCGACGCGGGCAATAAGGTTTTTGCCGCCGCGCGGAATAATCAAATCAACGCAGCCATTAAGTCCGCTTAACAGCAGTCCGACGGCGTCTCGGTCAGAGGTGGCCACCATTTGCACTGTATCCGCAGATAGCCCCGCATTGACGAGGCCAGCTTGTAAGGCGCTATGTAAAGCGGAGGATGATTTTAAGCTTTCAGACCCGCCGCGCAGGATGCAGCCATTGCCTGATTTTACACATAATGCGCCGGCATCGGCCGTTACATTCGGCCGGCTTTCATAAATCATACCAATCACGCCAATAGGAATCCGTTTTTTTTCAAACTTAAGCCCGTTGGGTTGTGTCCAGCTCTCATCACTTTGACCGATAGGGTCAGGAAGACCAGCAATGGCGTCAAGGCTGCCTGCGATGGCATTAAGGCGCTCTGTATTCAGCTTTAATCGGTCAAGCATGGCCGCGCTGAGGCCTTTTTCCTCAGCGGCCCTCATATCTTCGGCATTGGCGGCTAAGACATCCTCGCTACGGCTCCGAATTTCATGCGCCATGGCTCTTACGGCGTCGCGGCGCTGCTCAGGGCTCGCCAAGCGAATAACATCACGGGCATGGGCGGCGCGCTGTCCAATGTCGGACATATAAGAGAGTAGATTTAAATTTTCATGTGTCATGAGCGGTGCCATATAAGGTTGTCGCGGTGGATAAGGGGGCTGATTTTATCATAGCTCAAAGCTTTAGCGGCGTCTTCTGATCTTTTGCCGATAATTTTTTGTGTTTCAACCGCATCATAAGCGATCAAGCCAAGCCCGCAGCTTGTGCCGTTTGCGCAAAGAATTTTGACGCAATCGCCTTTCTCAAAGGGGCCAGATATTGCGGTTACGCCGGCAGCAAGGAGGGATTTTCCTTGGCTTAAGGCTGTTCTTGCGCCGTCGTCAATCCAGATGTCACCGGAAGGCTTCAGCGTGCCGGCGATCCATTGCTGGCGCGCATTTTTAGGCGTAGTGGCGGCGCGAAACCAACTTGCCATATCGCCGCTACGTAGACGGCTAAGAGGGGCGGGCGCGCGGCCATCCATCACCGCCATATGGCAGCCTGCACCTGTTGCGATTTGTGCCGCGAGTAATTTGGTTGCCATGCCGCCGCTGCCAAGGCCGGCGCTGCTATTGGCATCGCCGCCCATCTGCATGATGTCCTCGCTGATCTCGTCAATGATGGGGATATGCGCCGCGGTTTGATTGACCCGCGGGTCATCTGTATAAAGCCCGTCAATATCGGATAAAAGGATGAGCGTATCAGCACTCATCATTTGCGCAGCGCGGGCGGCAAGGCGGTCATTATCACCATAACGAATTTCAGTTGTCGAAACGGTATCATTCTCATTAATGATCGGGATGACGCCAAAAGATAAAAGCGTTTTAAGGGTCGAGCGCGCATTAAGCCAGCGGCGACGATTTTCGGTATCATGCAGCGTTAATAGCGCTTGAGCTGTTTTTATATTATATTGCCCCAAAGCGCGTTCATAATACCCCGTTAAAAGCGATTGCCCGGTTGCGGCGCAAGCTTGTTTTTGGGCCAAGGTGAGGGCACGCCCCATGAGCGACAAGCGCCCACGTCCCAAGGCAACCGCGCCGGAGGACACAATGATGATGTCAACGCCGTCTGAGCGTAGCGCGTGAATATCGCCCGTAAGGGCGGTGAGCCAATCTTCGCGCAGTGACCCATTCTCTGGATCGACCAAAAGGGCCGAGCCAATTTTCAGCACAAGGCGCTGTGTTGGCGCAAAGGGGCTTAGGGTTGCCATCCATTTGTCTCTTCAATTTCGCCCGCCGCAATGGCCGCAGACTTTATTTTTTCCTCGCGCTGCGCTTGTTCATTGGCGCGCCGCTGCGCCACATATTGGTAAACGGCGGAGAGAACAGGCCTAAGCCCCGTTTGCGTCACAGATGAAATTAGCAGAGGCGTCTGGCCGCAGACGGCTTCAAGCTCGGTTTGGATAAGTTTAATCATCTCTGCGTCAATAGCGTCGCATTTTGTCAGGACAACAATCTCCGGCTTATCCTCTAAGCCTGCATCATAATTAATTAACTCGTTACGAATAACGCGGTAATTTTCAATCGGATCATCAGCGGCGGCATCGACAAGATGTAAAATCGCCGCGCAGCGTTCGACATGGCCTAAAAATCTGTGCCCAAGGCCTGCGCCTTCGCTTGCCCCTTCTATTAAGCCGGGAAGGTCAGCCAAAACAAACCGCTCAGCAGCCCCAAGTGCGACAACGCCCAAATGTGGATGTAACGTCGTAAAAGGATAATCCGCCGTCTTGGGTTTCGCGGCTGTTACGGTTGATAAAAATGTAGATTTTCCAGCATTTGGCAAGCCGACAAGTCCGGCATCAGCGAGGAGCTTCAGCCTTAGCCACACCCAGCGTTCTTCGCCGAGTTCTCCGGGATTGGCTGTGCGGGGCGCTTGGTTGACGGATGATTTAAAGCGCGCATTTCCCCAGCCGCCATTGCCGCCTTTCGCGAGTAGAACGCGCTGACCTTCCTCTGTCAGGTCAACCAGAACGCTGTCTGTTTCATCGTCAATTATTTGCGTGCCAACAGGGACTTTAAGCTCAACATTATCACCCGCTGGCCCTGCGCGGTCACGGCCCATGCCGTGAATCCCTGTGCCCGCTTTGAAATGCTGCTTATAACGATAGTCAATAAGGGTGTTTAAATCGCGTGTTGCCGTGACCCATACATCGCCGCCTTTGCCGCCATCCCCGCCATTAGGGCCGCCAAAAGCGATATATTTTTCACGCCGAAACGACACGCATCCTGCGCCGCCATTGCCGGATTTGATAAATATCTTGGCTTGGTCAAGAAATTTCATACCGATAAATCTTTCATTTGCGCGGTTAATCCTGCGCCGAAATGTTCATTTGGCCGCGCGGTAAAGCCTAGCCTTGTGTAAAACTCATCTTGCCCGATTGCGGCCATAAGGCCAAGCGTGCAATCTGGCGGCAAACGAGGTTTGATATGTTTGATAAGGGTTTGAACCATTTTATGTCCTAACCCTTTCCCTCGCCATGAGGGTTTAACCACAACATCTTGAATGTAAACATTAAACACGCCGTCGCCAATACAGCGGGCCATAGCAATGAGCGCCTGATCGTCATAAAGGCTGATACCAAAGAGGCTATTTTTTAGAGCCCGTTCGGCAGCATTCTCTGTGATCTGTCCCCAATTTGCTGTCTGCCTTAGCTGAACAAAGGATTGAGCGTCTGGGCAGGCGAGGATTGTTTTGACGGCCATGACGTTATTTTGGCGATTGAGTGCGGAGCTGTGTTAATTCCGCCTGCTCGTAACGATCAAGTCCCACTTTATCCAGATCAAGTTGCAAGTTGATAGAATCGGCTTTTTCCAAACGCGCCATTGAAAAAAAAGGCTCAATAGCTCCGCGCCTCTCAAAGCCAAGCTTTTCAAGCACGCGCAAACTCGCCGGGTTATCCATAAACACGCCGGCTTTTATGCGTTTAACACCTAGATTTTGCTGGGCCGCTTTGAGGATAATCTGCCCTGCTTCGGTAGCATAATTTCTATTCCAAAAAGGGGTGGCGATCCAATATCCGATTTCCAGCATTTCATTTTCACCGGACCGAAAGAGATCCATAACGCCGATCAATTTGTCCTCACCTTTTTCCGTAACGGCATAGTTAAAAGAGAGGCCGCGATGTTTCTGAGATGTCATATGCATAATTCGGAACTCAGCAGATATTTGCGGGAAATAACGCGGGAAACTTCCTGTCATGCGCGCGATATCGTAATCGCTGCCAAAACGGGCAAAGCGCGGCGCATCTGTAAGCTCTAAGGGCCGCAGTGTGAGGCGAGGGCCTTGGAGACGTTCAGCAAGCCTGCCTGTGATAGGCGCGCCGTTATAATTTGCGTGTTCTGCGTCCTGCGGCATATCTGCCTCCAGTTTTCGACAGGAATAAAAAAAAGGGAAACCGGTGATCCGATTTCCCTGAATTTATCGGATCACGACGCGATCCAAATAATTTTGAAAGGCGTGTTTATTCTGCTGCGTTTGCGAGCGGAGCGACTGTCACATATGTGCGGTTATCGCGTTTTCTTGCAAATTCTACGTTACCCGTTGTGAGGGCGAAGAGTGTGTGGTCTTTCCCAATACCAACATTTTCGCCAGGGTAGAACTTTGTTCCGCGCTGACGCACAATAATGTTTCCTGGAATGACAACTTCGCCGCCATATTTTTTCACACCAAGGCGGCGACCTGCTGAATCGCGACCGTTATTAGATGAACCACCTGCTTTTTTATGAGCCATGAGAGTCTCCTATCCTTATGAAAGAGGCCAGACGGCCGCTTAGCCTTTGACCGCTGTGATTTTTATCACAGTTTCATTTTGACGATGGCCGCGCTTGCGGCGATAGTTTTGACGGCGCTTCTTTTTGAAGACTAAGACTTTATTGCCTTTACGCTGTTCAAGAACTTCACCTTTAACTTCTGCGCCTTTAACAAGAGGAGCGCCAACTTTAACGTCCCCGTCCTTGCCGCAAAGCAAAACGTCTTTGAACGAAACGGTTTTACCTGTTTCTATATCGAGTTTTTCAACGATGATGACATCGTCTTTGGCGACTTTATATTGTTTTCCGCCTGTTTGAATGACTGCAAACATGTCACTTACCCTTTAGTCGTGAGAGCCAGAAGCAAGTTCAGAGCTATCGTACTTTAGAAAAATTAATTAAGGCCGAGAATTACCTATGACAGGTAAAAACGGCCAATTCGCGCGCATATATACAGATGAGTCGGAGGATGTCAACGAAAAGGCGAGGTTAAAACTCACCATAAATACGCTTATCCTGAATTGTAAATATGAGTCTTAAAAGAGAAAACCCCGCGCCAAGCACGGGGTCTTTAATGTGATAATTTAATGAGCGCTAGTTAAGCGGGTTAACACGGCCAATGATGTTTCCAGAAGCGTCAAGGACGTTTCCAGACGCATCGACGCGTCCAATAACAGTTCCGGCTGCGTTTGTTACGCTTCCGTCTGCGCGGACTGTGAAGCCGCCAGCTGATGCACCGCCATTAAGGAGGCTACCTGCTGCGCCTGACGCGCCGCTTGCTGCACCTGTGATCGAGCCGCTGTTTAGGCCGCCAAAGTTCACAACTGAGCGAGCAATGATGCTGCCATTTGTTCCAACAAGATTACCTGCACCGTCAATCGAGCCAATAATTGAGCCTGCTGCATTTTGAACCTGACCATTAGACAGGATCGTGTAGCTGACGCCATTGACTGTTAGTGACTGGCTGCCTGTTGTGACCGTTTGGCCGGATGTGAAGCCAGATGTCGTCGTGGTCGTAAAGCCTGTTGAGCCTGATGTGACCGTTCCGCCAAATGTACCGCCATTTCCGACGAGTGAGCGCCAGTTAACGCCGAGGGCATCAACAGTTGTCAGCGTTAAGCCGCCTGTTGAAAGACCGCGGGCCTTCTGGAACTGCTCAACAGCATTATATGTCTGCTGACCGAGAACACCGTCGATAGTACCTTGGTAGTAACCTTGGGTCTTCAGCGCACGCTGTATAGCCGAGATGACAGTTGAGTTGGCATTGGCTTCACAAAGAACCTGACGCCATTCGGCTTTCTCAGGTGCGATCAGCGTCCGCTTCTCAATCGTTCCATATTCAGCCGGAATGACACTTGTCTCAATACGGGCTTGGTCAACCTGACGGCGAACTTCAACAGTATTATAGACAGCCGGGATGAGGCGACGTTCCGTAGCGGCTGGGCGGTCAACCACACGACGTGTGATTTGCTTCGTAATCGCTGGAATGACACGTTCTTCCGTCCGAGCCGGAGTTTGAACAACGCGGCGTGTGACTTCGCGGGTAACCGCTGGGATCACGCGCTCAACAGTCCGTGCTGGATTTTTAATCCGGCGACGTGTTTCCGTCTTCGTGACAGCCGGGATGCTACGCTGTTGCGCGGCAGCCTGATTTTTCACGACGCGGCGTGTCACTTGTTTCGTGACAGCTGGAATAACACGTTCTTGGACCTGCGCCGGTGTTTTAACAACGCGGCGTGTCACTTGCTTAGTAACAGCAGGAACAACACGTTCAACCGTCGTGGCCGGTGTTCTAACAACGCGGCGCTCTACAGGACGTGTTACCGCTGGTATAACGCGCTCTGAAACCTGAGCCGGTGTCTTAACAACCTGACGTGAGACCGCTTTTGTACGGGCTGGAACAGCACGTTCCTGAACCGTAGACGGCGTTCTTACAACACGGCGTGTGACCTGTTTCGTGACAGCTGGAATAACGCGCTCTGAAACCTGAGCGGGCGTTCTAACAACACGTCGCGTAACCGTAGCCGTAACCGCTGGAACAACACGTTCAATTGTTTGAGCTGGCGTTTTAATAACGCGGCGCTTCTCGACTTTCGTCACAGCTGGGATTGTCCGTTCAGAAACCGACGCTGCTGCTTTCACAACACGGCGAGTCTCTTGCTTGGTTACCGCAGGGATTGTCCGCTCGACAGCCTGAGCTGGCGTTCTGACAACACGGCGCTGAACCTGTTTCGTGACAGACGGGATTGTGCGTTCTTGCACAGTTGCCGGCGTTTTCACGATACGGCGAGAGACCTGTTTCGTTACCGCAGGAATGACGCGTTCTACAGTGCGCGCTGGATTTTTAATCCGGCGGCGCGCTTCAGTTTTCGTCACAGCAGGAATACCGCGCTCTTGTGTCTGAGCTGGCGTTCTTACAATGCGGCGAGTCACTTGCTTAGTCACAGCAGGAATGACGCGTTCAACAGTTTGAGCCGGTGTCTTAATGACGCGGCGCTGCTCTGTTTTCGTCACAGCTGGCACAGTCCGTTCAGAGACCGTTGCCGGTGTTCTGACGATACGGCGCGTAACCTGTTTCGTGACCGCAGGAACAACACGTTCAACTGTTTGAGCTGGCGTCTTGATAATGCGGCGTTGCTCTAGCTTCGTGACCGCTGGAACACCACGCTCTTGCGTGCTGGCCGGCGTTTTCACGATACGGCGAGAGACTTGCTTCGTCACAGCTGGAATAACACGTTCAACTGTTGTCGCGGGCGTTTTAACAACGCGGCGCGCTTCCAGTTTCGTGACAGCCGGGATAGCCCGTTCTGACACAGTTGCCGGTGTTTTTACGATACGGCGCGAAACCTGTTTCGTAATCGCTGGGATAACACGTTCAACCGTCTGAGCTGGCGTCCGGATAACACGGCGCTGCTCAAGCTTCGTAACCGCAGGAACGGCACGTTCTTGAACTTGAGCCGGTGTCTTCACGACACGGCGCGTAACTTGCGCTGTGACCGCTGGAACAACTTTCTCAATGGTTTGAGCCGGAGTTTTCACAACGCGGCGTGTTTCCTGCTTTGTAACCGCCGGTATAACGCGCTCTTGCGTTAGGCCAGGGGTCTTCACAACACGGCGAGAGACTGTTTTCGTGACAGCAGGGATGACTTTCTCAATCGTCCGTGCTGGCGCTTTAACAACCCGCTGTGTTTCAAGCTTCGTGATCGCTGGAATAACCTTCTCGATAGACTGAGCTGGTGTTCTCACGATGCGGCGTGTGACTTGCTTTGTGACCGCAGGAATGACGCGTTCGACAGTCCGGGCTGGATTTTTGATCCGGCGACGGGTTTGTGTCTTCGTGATCGCTGGAATAGTCCGCTCTTGTGTTTGAGCAGGCGTTCTAACAACACGGCGAGAGACCTGTTTCGTGACAGCTGGGATAACCCGTTCCACTGTCCGAGCTGGATCTTTCACAACGCGGCGTGTTTCAACCTTTGTGACAGCTGGAATAACGCGCTCTTGCGTCGCAGCTGGTGTCCGCACAACGCGGCGTGTCACTTGCTTTGTGACGGCAGGAACAACACGTTCCACTGTCGCAGCCGGTGTCTTAATGACGCGGCGTGACTCTTGCTTTGTGATAGCCGGAATAACACGCTCTTGAACTTGAGCGGGCGTTCTGACAACGCGGCGAGAGACTTGCTTTGTGACAGCTGGAATAACACGTTCAACAGTCCGAGCCGGCGTTTTAACAACGCGGCGTGTTTCCTGTTTCGTAACAGCCGGAATAACGCGTTCTTGCGTTTGAGCCGGTGTCCGCACAACGCGGCGTGTCACTTGCTTCGTCACAGCCGGGATCACACGTTCAACCGTTGCCGCCGGTGTGTCGATAACGCGGCGCGTTTCGACTTTTGTGACAGCTGGGATTGTCCGCTCAGAAACTTGAGCTGGTGTTCTCACGACGCGGCGAGACACTTGCTTTGTGACGGCAGGAACAACGCGTTCCACTGTCGCAGCCGGTGTCTTGATGATGCGGCGTGTTTCCAATTTGGTTACGGCCGGAATAACACGTTCTTGTGTTGATGCCGGACGGTCAACGACGCGGCGTGTCACTTGCTGTGTTACAGCCGGTACAACACGTTCAACCGTTGTTGCCGGTGTTCTGACAACGCGGCGTTGGCGTGTTTTTGTGACCGCTGGAATAACCTTCTCGATTGTTTGAGCGGGTGTTTTCACAATACGGCGAGACACTTGCTTCGTAACCGCTGGAATGACGCGTTCTACAGTGCGCGCTGGATTTTTAATCCGGCGGCGCGCTTCAGTTTTCGTCACAGCAGGAACGCCGCGTTCAACTGTTTGCGCCGGTGTTTTAACAACACGGCGTGTCACTTGTTGCGTAACCGCTGGGATAACGCGTTCTTGCGTTGAAGCCGGTGTTTTCACAACGCGGCGTGTTTCTGTTTTCGTTACAGCCGGAATAACACGTTCTTGTGTCTGGGCTGGAACGTCAACAACACGGCGCTCTACAGTGCGTGTCACCGCTGGAATGACGCGTTCAACAACACGTGACGGGGTTTTGACCCGGCGGCGTGTTTCTGTTTTCGTCACAGCAGGGATCGTGCGCTCTTGTGTCGACGCAGGGCGGTCAATAACGCGGCGAGCGACAGTTTGTGTCACAGCCGGAATAACGCGCTCTTGTGTTTGAGCTGGTGTTTTCACAACGCGGCGAGTGATCTGCTTTGTGACAGCCGGGATAACACGTTCAACAACTTGCGCGCTTTCAGACACGACTTTTGTTGAGTAGGTCCCAATCTTCTGGCCAAAGTCACCAATACCGCGAAGTGTGCCGTTGCGATCCGCAGTAGCAGCAGCAGAGCGTGATAGACCATCACGATCATCGGCGCCATTGCTATCACTATCTACAAATCCGCGAATACCTGTTCCGGCACCCAGACGGCGAGCCTTATCAAGAAGACCGGCTGTCCGTGCTTCGGCGTAAGACATAACACGTGCTGGTGTGCGAACAATACGGCGCGTAACAGCTTCGGTTACTGGCGGAATTGCAACTTCACGAACGGTTGCTTCTGTATCAACAACACGCCGCGTGACTTGCTTCGTAACAGCCGGTGTTGTCCGCTCAACTGTGCGGGCCGGTGTTTTCACAACACGTTTCGTGATTGTTTTATACTGAGCTGGGATCAAGACGCGGCAAAGGATTTCACCCGTTTGCGCCACAATCGTTTGTGTCGACTGAACAACTTGCTCTGAGATACCGTTAAAGACAGTAAACTGACCGCGCGTTGCAGAGGATACTTGTCCGCCGCGGAAAGCGCCTGAGTTAATAGCCTGTGTACCTGGCTTCCACTCTTCACGAGCCGGCGCGATAAGAACGCGCTCTGATCGTGTTTCATAGACCGCTGGGATCACATCAATATCAACACTGGCTTCCTGAGACACGATTGTTTGTGTTTCAGTTCTGTATGTTGCTGGAACAATTTCAAGACGCGTAGACGCTTCTTGTTTCACAACAGTGTCAGTTACAGTCTCATAAACCGCAGGAATAACAACCAATTGCTCGGCTGCGTCTTGCGCGACATATGATTCAGTCCGCGTTTCAAACTTCGCAGGAACAGCAACATACTCAACAGTTTGCGGCTGTACGACGATTGTTTCAGTCACGGTTTCAAAGACAGGCGGGATAGCCACAAGCTCTGTTGACGCTTCTTGAACCAGAACCGTTTCGCTAACAGATGTAAATGTTGCCGGAATGGAAACAAGCTCTGTTGACGCTTCCTGAACAACAATCGTGTCCTGATAAGTTTCAAACTCAGCCGGGATCACATCATAAGCGACAGATTGCGGTTGAACGACAACTACGTCTGACACGGTTCTAAATGTTGGCGGAACTGCAATAAGCTCTGTCGTCGCTTCTTTAACAACAACTGTTTCTGATACAGTGTCAAAGACAGCTGGAATTGTGACAAGCTCTGTAGACGCTTCTTGAACAACAATCGTTTCTGTGACGGTTTCGAACACAGGCGGGATAGTTGCAAGATCAGTAGACGCTTCTTGAACGACAACAGTGTCTTGATAGGTCTCATATACAGCTGGAACTGTTTCATATGTGACAGTTTGCGGCTGAACAACAACGGTTTCGCTGACAGTTTCAAAGACAGGCGGCACAGTGACAAGCTCTGTAGACGCTTCTTGAACAACGATTGTGTCAGAGACAGTATTAAATGTCGCCGGTACAGCTTCGTAAGTGACTGATTGCGGCTGAACAACAACTGTTTCAGTCACCGTTTCAAAGACAGGCGGTACAGTGACAAGCTCTGTAGACGCTTCTTGAACAACGATGGTTTCAGATACTGTCTCAAATTCAGCTGGTAATGTCTCATAAGTGACAGATTGCGGCTGAACGACAACGGTTTCGCTAACAGTCTCAAAGACAGGCGGAATAGTGACGAGTTCTGTTGACGCTTCTTGAACAACGATTGTTTCGCCGACAGTTTCATAAACAGCAGGAACGCTGACATATTCAACTGTTTGCGGCTGAACAACGATTGTTTCGCTAACTGTTTCATAAACAGGCGGAACAGTCACAAGCTCTGTTGACGCTTCTTGAACGACAATCGTTTCAGACAC
>CAZEOD010000043.1:0-20831 GCA_964513675.1 uncultured Caulobacterales bacterium
ATGCACGGATTGGCACCACCGGCCCGCTTTTTGACGCCATTCTGGCGGAGGCCGCCGCCCTCAAGCCATCAGGAGAGCCCGCCCCTCCCAAGCAAAGCGGCCCGCGATCATCTGTTAAAGGCCGATAAAGCGCAGCTGACCCGCCCAATGAACCTCGCGCGGCAAATTGGCTTTGCCCTGACCGACCTGATGCAGCGCTATGAAAATGCACTTGTTTTCGGCGAAGATGTTGCCCGCAAAGGCGGCGTTTATAGCGTCACAACGGGGCTGCTTGATAAATTTGGGCCAACCCGCGTTATGGACACCTTGCTCGATGAGCAAACTATTCTTGGCCTCGCGATTGGCGCGGCTCATAACGGCTTTTTGCCTGTTCCAGAAATTCAATTTCTAGCCTATCTTCATAACGCTGAAGATCAAATCCGAGGCGAAGCGGCAACCTTGTCCTTTTTCTCAAACGGACAGTTTACAAATCCAATGGTCATTCGGATTGCGGGCCTTGGCTATCAGCGCGGCTTTGGCGGGCATTTTCATAATGATAACTCGGTGAATATATTGCGCGATATTCCGGGGCTAATTATCGCCTGCCCCTCAAATGGAGACGATGCGCGGCAAATGCTCCGCAGCTGTTTTGATCTCGCCCAGAGAGAGCGCAAAGTCGTCGTTTTTCTTGAACCTATCGCGCTTTACATGACCGCAGACCTGCATGAAGACGGCGATAAAAAATGGCTCTCCCATTACATCGCCCCGCAAGATGAGGCGCCTTTAGAATTTGGCGCAGCCTACCAATATGGCGAGGGCACAGATTTATGTATTCTGACCTATGGCAATGGCTATTACCTCTCGCGCAAAGCTGAAAAAATTCTGGCGGAAACGCACGGCCTTAATTGCCGCGTGATAGACTTACGCTGGCTAAAGCCGCTCAATGAGAACGCCATTATCGCGGCTGCAAAAGCCTGCGATCATACATTAATTGTTGATGAGTGCCGCAAGACAGGCTCCCTCGGCGAAGAAATTATAACCCTGCTGACTGAAAGCGGTTACAGCCATCCCCTCAGCCGCGTGACAGGGGTTGATAGCTATATCCCGCTCGGCCCTGCGGCTTATGAGGTCTTGCCCAGCGTCGATGATATTATTCACTGCGCGCTATCCCTCACCCGCAAAAAGACAGGCGCTTAAAATGAAAAAAACAGCCCTTGTGATCTGTCCGGGACGCGGCACATATAACGCCCCAGAGCTAGGCTATCTCTACCGCCACCATAGCGGTAAGACGGCGTTGATTAGCCAGCTCGACGCCTTACGAGAGGCTAACGGGCAAGTCACCCTCAGCGCGCTGGATCAAGCTGAGAGCTTTAAATCCGGTCTGCATATGACGGGGGATAATGCGTCGCTTCTTATCTACGGCTGCGCCATGGCTGATTTTCAAACCCTTAACCGCGGCGCTTTTGATATCGTCGCCGTTACGGGCAATTCGATGGGCTGGTATCTTGCCCTTGCCGCCGCGGGCGCGGTTTCGTTTGAAGGCGGCGCGCAGATCGTCAACACAATGGGCCAGATCATGCATGATAAAGCCGAAGGCGGGCAGATTGTTTATCCGGTAACAGACAAAGACTGGCGCGTCAGCACCGCGAAACTGGCGCAAATCGAACAGGTCTTAAATCTCGCCCCCGAAGACGCTGTGATCTCCACATCCATTCGCCTTGGCGGATTGATCGTTTTTGCCGCCAACCGAAAAGGCCTGTCTTACCTGCAAAAAGCTTTACCCAAAGATGACCGCTTTCCGATGCGGCTTGCCCATCACGGCGCGTTTCACAGCCCTTTGCTTGATGACATTGTCCCGATGGCCAAGGCGGCGCTCCCGCAAAGCTTGTTTACCCAGCCAGACATCCCAATGATTGATGGGCAAGGCAATATCTGGCGCTCCGGAAGTGCAGAGCTGGAAAAACTTTATCATTACACCCTCGGCGCACAGATCAAGAGTACATTTGATTTTTCCAAAGCGGTCGAAGTTGGGGTTAAAGAATATGCCCCCGATGTGATTATCATTCTTGGGCCTGGCTCCACGCTTGGCGGCCCGACAGCCCAAGAACTCATCAAACACCAGTGGGAAGGGCTTGCAAGCAAAGCTGATTTCAAGCAAAGACAGTCTGATAACCCCTATATAATCAGCATGAATATTGCTGAACAACGCGCTTTGGCCGTTTAAAAACCGGTAAATAATGAGGACATATCATGGCGAATGAAATGAAAGCCCAATTTAATTGGGAAGACCCGATGGATCTTGAAGGCAATCTTTCCGAAGACGAGCGCATGGTGATGGATAATGCGCGCAATTATTGCCAAGATAAACTCATGCCGCGCGTTTTAATGGCCAACCGTCATGAGACCTTTGACCGCGAAATTTTTCGCGAGATGGGCGCGCTGGGCTTGCTTGGCTCTGTGATTGACGGTTATGGCTGCGCGGGTGTGAATTATGTCTGTTACGGCCTCATCGCCCGCGAAGTTGAGCGCGTGGATAGCGGGTATCGTTCGGCAATGAGTGTGCAGTCCTCTCTGGTTATGCATCCGATCAATGCTTATGGGAGCGAGGCGCAGAAAGAGACATATCTGCCTAAACTTGCCAGCGGCGAATGGGTGGGCTGTTTTGGCCTCACAGAACCAGATGCAGGCTCTGACCCAGCTTCTATGCGCACACGCGCAAAATCCGTGGACGGCGGATATGTGTTAAACGGCGCAAAAATGTGGATCACAAACTCCCCCATCGCCGATGTCTTTATTGTCTGGGCGAAAATCGATGATGATGATATTCGCGGCTTTATTTTAGACAAAGGAATGACAGGACTTTCGGCCCCCAAAATCGAAGGAAAATTCTCACTACGGGCCTCGATTACAGGCGAAATTGTTATGGAAGATGTCTTTGTGCCTGAAGAAAATTTGCTTCCCAATGTGCGCGGCTTGAAAGGCCCATTTGGCTGCCTCAACTCAGCGCGGTTTGGCATTGCATGGGGAGCGCTTGGCGCGGCTGAGTTTTGCTGGCATGCCGCACGGCAATACACCCTAGAGCGCACGCAATTTGGACGCCCCCTCGCCGCGACGCAGCTCATTCAAAAAAAGCTTGTCGATATGCAAACAGAGATCACATTAGGCCTACACACTTGCCTGCAAGCGGGCCGTATGCGTGACCGCGGCGAGCTCCACCCCACAGCGATTTCCTTGATTAAGCGTAACTCTTGCGGCAAGGCTCTTGATATTGCCCGAACGGCGCGCGACATGCACGGCGGCAACGGCGTCTCGGATGAATATCACGTTATCCGCCATGTAATGAACCTTGAAGCGGTCAATACTTATGAAGGCACACATGATGTCCATGCCCTTATTTTAGGCCGCGCCCAGACAGGCATACAAGCCTTTTCATAAGCTTAAAGGCTGCGCTTAATATGCGCGGCCCCCTTTAATATCAAAGGGCAGGACTGAATAAAGCGGTTTATAAATCCAATATATTGAGATTTATACGTATTCGTGACATGGTAGGCGTAAGCCCATTAAAGGATCCTCAATGAAACAGCTTTGCAGCGCTTTATTTGTCATATTATTACCCGCAGCAGATGTCTGGGCACAGGACATTAACGCGTGTAAGAAAATATCGGCCCCCTCTGAAAGGCTCGCCTGTTTTGATGATGCCCATAACACACCAGAGACCATTCGTTTCCCAAAGACTGAGAGCCGCGAAAATCAAGCAAATATAACGCCGCAATTAACGGCGGAAGAGCGCTTCGGAAAGCAAATCTCTAAACTTAAAAAGAGAGTCTTTAACTCGCCTGAGAGTCTGGAGCAATTAACAGAGAAAATTGAAGCGGCCGGATTTAACCGCAACGGCAAAGTGCGCGTCACGCTAACGAATGGGCAAATATGGCAGCAGCTAAACTCTGATGATACGAAAATTATTCCATCGCGCCTAAGGCGGCAAAGCTCTGCCGAAATTAAGCGGGGCGCTTTGGGGAGTTTTATTATGAAAATTAAACCTTGGGGCCGTTCAATGAAAGTAAAACGAATAGATTAAATGTTTTAGCTCGCTTTCGCGGTCATGGGCGCTTTTTTCAAAGTCCAAATAATCGCGGCCATACCAGAGATAACATTTGCGCCCGCCACACCAAAAAATGCGCCCTTAAGACCAGCTATTGAAATCCCGAGCGCCACAAGGCCAATATATAAAACAAGCGAGCGAAATATCGTATAGCTCAGGCCAAATAGCGGACGCCCTAACGCATTTAATCCCGCTGCACTCACAAAGACAAAGCCGTAACCGGAAATCGTAATGGGTACGATGTAGAAATATGGCGTCATCTTCTCAATTAAGATTGGATCACTCGTAAATATACCCGCAATTTGCGGTGCAAATAATGCGAGCGGAACCGCCATTAATGTGCCCCATATCAAGCATATCCAATAGCAGACACGGAAGGTCTCCCTTACACGATCAATTTTTCCTGCGCCGCCGTTTCGCCCCGTAATCGCGCCGATACAGGCAGATAGCGCATAGAGCAGGCCAACCGAGACAAGCTCAGCGCGGCTAGCGGCCGTAAAGGCTGCAACATCCGCTTCACCGAGCGTTAGCCCCATAATCGTCACAGCAACAAAGACCCCGACAGGCACAATAATATTGGTAAAGGCCGCAAAGATACCAACCTCTCCGATAATCCCCCAAGCGCGGCGTAATGAGCGCCATGTCATATTCGCAAAAGAGACGGCTTTGCGGTGAAATAAGACAAGGTAAAGCCCGTAGCACGCCGCAACACTATGACCAATTGTCGTCGCAAGTGCCGCACCTTGCAGCTCCATACGCGGAAAGGGCCCAATCCCAAAAATTAAGAATGGATCCAGAATAATATTAATCAGCGCGCTCATAATCATAATTGAACTGGGTAATATCGCTTCTCCATGTGCGCGCAGAACATTATTACTCATGGAGGCGATTGAGACGATAATAAGCCCGGGATAGGAAATCAGTAAATAGTCATAAGCCATAATTTGCACAGCTTCGCGTTCAATCACTATGGGGAGTAAAAACGGCACAAGTGACAAGACCAAAGCTGATAAAATAATCATCACCACGAGGGCTAATAATATTGATGCGGCGGCATGGCGTTTAGCTTTATGGCCGTCACCTTGCCCCAAAGCTCTCGATACAGCAGAATTGGCCCCTGCCCCCAATCCAATATTGGCGCTATTGCCCATAAAGGTGAGCGGAAATACATAACCCAAGGCCGCAAGTGCCATAATCGCTAAACCGGGCCGCGCGGGATCTGTGAGCCGTCCAAGGTAAATTGTATCAACAATTCCCGTCGAAATCAGGGCAATAACAGCAATAGAAAACGGCCCTAACATGCGTAAAACATGGCCGCGTATCGACCCTTGGGTAAGGTCGATCTTTGCTTTATTTGTCAAGACTTGCCGCTCAAACCTCGGCTAAGTTTCATGATCGCGGTGAGACGGCGCAAAGGCCGCAAGCGTTGCCATTTGCGTGATTTCTGAGGCCGTGGCGCCCAGAGAACAAATCTGCACCGGCCTTTCCAAACCCGTCAAGAAAGGTCCCAGCACAGTCGCCCCGCCAACAGCTTTTAAAAGCTTGGTTGAAATCGACGCTGAATGAATTGCCGGCATGACTAAAACATTTGCCGCACCCGGCAACCGAGAAAATGGATAGGTCAGGCTATGCATCGGATCAAGCGCCACATCAGCCGCGATATCACCTTCATAGGCAAAATCGACACCGCGGTGATCCAAAATCTCTACCGCTTTGCGAACTTTTTCCATCCGTTCTCCAACAGGATTGCCAAAGGTGGAATAAGATAAGAACGCAACGCGCGGCTCAAATCCAAATTGACGGGCAAAGCCAGCCGTTGTGACAGCAATATCCGCCAAATCTTCGGCCGTAGGTAATTCTGTGATATTTGTATCGGCAATAAACAGCGTCTTACCCTTATTAATCGCCACAGACACGCCCATAGTCCGCTCATCTTTTTTATGCGGCAGAACCATTAACACATCGCGTAGCGCGATATCATAGCTTCGCGTGACCCCTGTAACCATGCCGTCAGCAAGCCCGTGATGAAGCATAAGCGCGGAAAATACATTCCGGTCATTATTGACAAGACGCTGTGCATCTCGGCGTAAAAAACCTTTGCGCTGTAACCGTGTATATAAATAGTCGGTGAACTCAGCATTACGGTCAAACAAACGCGCATTTAAGATCGTCAAGCTATCGGGATTATCAACGCCCAATAGTTTCATATTATCTAAAATCGCCTTGTCGCGGCCAATCAATATCGCTCGTCCGAGGCCGCGCTGCTGATAGGCTTGCGCCGCGCGAATAACAGCAGGCTCTTCGCCTTCGGCAAAGACAATTGTTTTCTGATTTTCCTGAACCGTCGCCGTAATGCCTTGAAGCAAAGCTGCCGTAGGATCCTGACGCCGCGCCAAAGACTTCTTATAAGCCACCATATCCTCGATCGGCTTACGCGCCTCGCCTGTATCCATTGCGGCCTGCGCAACATAAGGCGGAATTTCAGAAATCAAACGCGGATCAAAAGGCGCAGGAATAATATATTCAGGCCCATATTTCGGGCGGTTCCCATGATAAGCCGCCGCAACCTCCTCAGGCACATCTTGGCGGGCCAAATCCGCCAAGGCCCGCGCGCAGGCAAGCTTCATTTCCTCATTTACATTTCGCGCACGAACATCAAGCGCGCCGCGGAAAATATAGGGGAAACCAAGGACATTATTGACTTGGTTCGGATAATCAGACCGTCCCGTGGCAATGATCGCATCACTTCGCGCGGCTTTAATATCTTCGGGTAAAATTTCAGGATCAGGATTAGCCATTGCAAAAATAATCGGCTTTTTCGCCATGGATTTCACCATGTCGGCTGAGACAATATTGGCGACAGATAAGCCCAAAAACACATCAGCGCCAACCATGGCTTCTTCAAGCGTCCGTAGCTTTGTATCTATGGCGTGCGGCGCTTTCCACTGGTCCATATATTCTTTACGGCCCTGATAAACAACGCCGCGGCTATCGAGGACAATAGCGTTCTCATCTTTAACGCCGAGGCGTTTGATAAGGCCCAAAACAGACAAACCTGCGGCCCCCGCGCCGGATAAGACGACTTTGACATCTTCGAATTTACGGCCCGTCAGGTGACAGGCATTAATAAGGCCCGCCGTTGCAATAATCGCCGTCCCGTGCTGGTCATCATGAAAAACAGGAATATCGAGAAGATCACGCAGTTCTTGCTCAATAATAAAACATTCCGGTGAGCCAATATCTTCGAGATTAATGCCGCCAAATGTATTGCCGAACCGCTTCACACATTCGATGAAGGCTTGTGCATCTTCTTCTTCAACTTCGATATCAAAAGAATCGATATCCGCAAAACGTTTGAACAGAACCGACTTCCCCTCCATAACGGGTTTAGAGGCCGCCGCGCCAAGATTGCCAAGCCCTAAAATCGCAGTGCCGTTCGAAATAACAGCGACCATATTCCCTTTAGAGGTATAGTCATACGCCAAATCTTTATCCTTGGCGATTTCTTCAACGGGAACGGCCACCCCCGGCGAATAAGCTAAAGATAAATCTCTCTGCGTCGCCATAGGTTTTGTCGGCAGCAAAGCCAATTTGCCCGGTGTAGGCTCGGCGTGAAACCTTAAAGCTTGCGCATCCGATATAAAGGTACGTTTCGAATTTTT
This sequence comes from uncultured Caulobacterales bacterium, assembly GCA_964513675.1. Classification (GTDB taxonomy): domain Bacteria; phylum Pseudomonadota; class Alphaproteobacteria; order Caulobacterales; family Maricaulaceae; genus CALFVT01. The sequence continues at coordinate 7,744 of CAZEOD010000043.1, forward strand.
AGAGTCTGGGTTCGACATGGTCATGCTCCCGCCTTTTAACACATTCGTCAATCTATCGGGGTCTTAAACTTATTCTACCAAAGCGGAAAGAGAAAACAGACTCAGAGCGGGTTGAATTTTCCGAGAGAATCTACGGGTTTGCCTTAAAAACAGATGGATTATTATGCATAGACCGCACTATGGCGACAAAATTTATGCAAAAAATTAGATTTTTAAGCCGTGACCGAATATGCAACCGCATCTTACTCGACTCTGGATGTTCAAACTTTAGGGTATAAAAGATAGTAAATCTCCAAAGAGGATCGCCATGAAAAAGATCGAAGCCATTATTAAGCCCTTTAAACTTGATGAAGTGAAAGAAGCGCTGCAAGAAATTGGTCTGCAAGGTATGACCGTTTTAGAAGCCAAAGGATTTGGCCGTCAAAAAGGTCACACAGAACTTTATCGCGGCGCGGAATATGTCGTCGACTTCCTCCCAAAGCTTAAATTGGAACTCGTTATTTCCGACGACCAAGTTGAACCGGCACTTGAAGCTATACAAACTGCCGCAAAAACAGGCAAAATCGGCGACGGGAAAATCTTTGTCTCTGACGTTCAGCAAGCCATTCGTATCCGGACGGGCGAAACTGGCGAAACAGCGCTGTAATTTAAAAATATCTCTTTATAGAGTAGACGTTAAGGACAGTGCTTCGGGCTGTCCTTTGGTATAATTAAAAGACATATAGAGAAGGAATGGTTATGTCAGATGCAGAAAAGGTCCTTAAACGGATTAAAGATGAAAATATTGGCTTTGTAGATCTTCGTTTTACAGATCCAAAAGGTAAAATGCAGCATGTTACGTTCACAGCTGACATGGTTGATGAAGACCTGTTTAAAGACGGAACAATGTTTGACGGCTCTTCAATCGAAGGCTGGAAAGATATTAACGAATCCGACATGGTCATGATGCCTGATGCTTCAACAGCTAAAATTGATCCTTTCTACCAAGTAGATACAATGACGCTTTTTTGCGACATTTTAGAGCCTGACACAGGCGAAGCTTATAACCGTGATCCACGGACGACAGCCAAAGCAGCGCAAGAATATATGAAGGCCGCTAAAGTTGGCGATCAGGTTTATTTTGGCCCTGAAGCTGAATTTTTCATTTTCGATGATGTGCGCTGGAACACAGATCAGCATAACACTGGCTATAGCTTTGATTCAACCGAAGGTCCCTATAATACCGGCGCAGAATATGCTGGTGGCAATAAAGGTCATCGTCCCGGCCCTAAAGGCGGCTACTTCCCTGTCCCGCCGATTGACTCCGAGCAAGACATGCGCACGGAAATGCTCGCCATTATGGATGAGCAAGGCCTCCGCCCTGAAAAGCACCATCATGAAGTTGCACCATCCCAGCATGAACTCGGTATGAAATTTGCGCCGCTTCTTGAAATGGGCGACAACATGCAGCTTTATAAATATATCGTGCATAACGTAGCCCATGCTTATGGAAAAACAGCGACCTTTATGCCAAAGCCTGTTTGGAATGATAATGGCACAGGCATGCACGTGCATATGTCGATTTGGAAAGACGGTAAGCCGACTTTCGCTGGCGACGAATATGCAGGCCTATCCAAAAACTGCCTTTACTATATCGGCGGAATCATCAAGCACGCTAAAGCGCTCAACGCCTTTACCAACCCTTCAACAAACTCTTACAAGCGTCTTGTTCCGGGTTTCGAAGCACCTGTTATGCTGGCATATTCTGCGCGCAACCGCTCGGCATCTGTGCGTATTCCTTGGACAGCGTCGCCAAATGGTAAGCGTCTTGAAGTCCGTTTCCCCGATCCAATGGCGAACCCTTACCTCGCTTACTCAGCTCTTCTTATGGCTGGCCTTGACGGTATCAAAAATAAAATTGATCCCGGCGAAGCCATGGATAAAGATCTTTATGATCTTCCGCCGGCAGAAGCCGCAGCCATTCCGCAGGTTTGCGGTAGCTTGAAAGAAGCGCTCGAATCCCTTGATGGAAACCGGAGCTTCCTTACAGCTGGCGGCGTTTTTGATGACGACCAGATTGATGCCTATATTGAAATGAAGATGGAAGATGTTCACCGCGTGAATATGCATCCGCATCCTGTTGAATTTGATCTTTATTACAAAGCTTAAATCACAGTTTTCATAACGCTAATACTTTAAAAGCCGCTCATTAGAGCGGCTTTTTTATTGACAATCTTCAAAGCCCAACAAGGCTTTGAGGTTATTTAATTATATAAATATATTTAGATTTAATCCTTATAAATCAGAGGATTGACGCCAAATATTAATGTTTCCATCCGTTGCAAACCGATCAATTTCAGTCAGTTCTTTATCTGTGAAATCAAGATTATTGAGGCTCTCAAGCGAATTAGAGAGCTGCGCAACATTACGCGCCCCAATCAAAGCCGATGTTACGCGCTTATCACGTAGCACCCAAGCGATTGCCATTTGCGCAAGGCTCTGTCCGCGCGCTTTTGCAATATCGGTGAGGCCTTGAATACGGCGAATATTATCCTCAGTAATGAGGTCAGGACTGAAAGAACTTCCTTTCGCCGCGCGCGAATCTGCTGGGACACCCTTGAGATATTTCGCCGTTAACAAGCCCTGCCCTAAGGGTGAAAAGGCAATACAGCCCGTTCCAAGGCTTTCAAGCGTCTCTAATAGCCCGCCTTCAATCCAGCGGTTAATCATGGAATAGGATGGCTGATGAATGAAGAGCGGTACATTTTCGCGCGCTAAAATCTCAGCGGCTTGTTTCGTCAGCTCGGGCGAGTAAGATGATATCCCAACATATAGCGCTTTGCCTTGGCGGTGCAGCTGTATCAGCGCGCCCATCGTTTCTTCGAGCGGCGTATCAGGGTCAACACGGTGAGAGTAGAAAATATCAACATAATCCAGCCCCATACGTTTTAAGCTTTGATCGCAACTCGCAATTAGATATTTTTTAGACCCACCAATTCCGCCGTAAGGGCCCGGCCACATATCCCAGCCCGCTTTGGTAGAAATTATCATTTCATCACGGTGGCCTTTGAAATCATTCGCCATGACTTTGCCAAAATTCTCTTCCGCAGAGCCGTAGGGCGGGCCGTAATTATTGGCGAGATCAAAATGCGTAATCCCATTATCAAAGGCATGGCGCAAAACAGACCGTCCTGTCTCAAATACATCCGTGCCACCAAAATTATGCCATAGACCCAAGGAAATAGCAGGAAGGCGAAGGCCCGATACGCCGCATTTGCGGTAAGGCATAGAATCATAGCGGCTTGGCGCAGCGTTATAAAAGGGCGGCATAGTCATAAGTTATCTCATCTTTTTACTGTTTGTTTGTATCAAACTTAAAGTGACAACGATGTCAATTCTTGATTGGAAAATATTGCTTCTAGTGCCGGAAAATTTATGACGACGCATATTTTATGATGACCGCGCGCACCCCGCCCCGCAGCTGTAAGAAAGCCCAAACATTGACTTTACCGTTGGCTGTTCTATTCATGGTCTATTCATGATGAAAATATAGTCAGCATGTAACGTTTATAAAGGAGGCCAAGATGGGCAAACGTGACGATTTAATAGAAAAATATGCAGCGCAGATGAAAGAAAAAATGGGCGTAACGGCTGATATGGACTTCCTACGGAAAGTCACTATTGGATGCGGCCCTTCTATCTATAACCGCGATGCTTCGACGGTTGCCGGGTCTGATAAATCAGAGCTAGAGACAGTTAAGAATAATTTCTTAAAGAAGAAATTAGGCCTTACAGATGACGCCGCTATGGACGCCGCCATTGCAAAAGTCATGGACGCTTATGGTTCAAGCAATCCAACGAAATATCGCGCCGTTGTATATTACATGCTCGCGAAACATTTTGGCAAAGAGTCAGTTTACGACAAATAAGTCAATATTTGCCGCTAATTAGCGAAATATAATAAAATTTTACAGGCCCAGCTTTCGCAGCTGGGCCTATTTTATTTAGGCTTTAGGGTCGATGGGACGGAGCTTAATATTTAGTTCTTTCAACTGCGCAGGGTCAGCTTCGGCGGGGGCATTCATCATCAAATCTTGGGCCTGACCATTCATTGGAAATAAGATCACGTCGCGGATTGTATTTGTCCCCGCAAGCAGCATAACAATACGGTCAACACCCGGTGCAATGCCGCCATGCGGCGGGGCGCCATGTTTAAAGGCATTAATCATGCCCGCAAATTTATCATCAACCACATCGGCGCTATACCCAACTTTCTCAAAAGCTTTATACATGAGATCCGGCTTATGGTTCCGAATCGCGCCGGACGATAACTCAACGCCGTTACAGACAATATCATATTGATAGGCCAAAAGATCGAGGAGTTTTTCATCCGTATCGGCCGCCATAAGGGCCTCCATTCCGCCCTGCGGCATAGAGAACGGGTTATGTGAAAAATCGACCTTTTTATTATCTTCATCCCACTCATACATTGGGAAATCGACGATCCAGCAAAATTTAAAAATGCCCTCATCAATGAGATCAAGCTGCGCGCCGACTTTATTGCGTGCCGCCCCTGCGAGCTTATAGGCGTCTGATGGTTTACCGGCGGAGAAGAACACCCCATCCCCCGCTTTCAGCCCAGTAGCCTCCATAAATTCGGTGAGAAATTCAGGTGAGAAATTTTTCAACACAGGGTCTTGGGAGCTAACAACGCCGTTATCTTCGCGAAGACGCGCATAGCCAAGACCCGGCGCCTGCATTTCTTTCTTTGCCCATTTATCCATAGAATCGAAGAATTTACGCGACTGGCTATCCGTGGCTCCCGGCGCGGGAACAGCAATGACTTTGCCGCCGCCGCCCGTGATTTTAGCAAAAATGCCAAAGCCCGTTTTGCTCTCATCTGTAAAGAACTCCGAGACATCTTTAAGCTCAAACGGAATACGAAGATCGGGTTTATCAGACCCGTATTTCTCCATTGATTCCTTATAAGGAATCCGCGGAAACGGCGTTTCAACCTTGCGGCCATCGGCAAATTCTTCAAACACGCCCGCCATGACCGGTTCAATCGCTTGGAAAACATCTTCTTGCGTCACAAAGCTCATTTCAACATCAAGCTGATAAAACTCACCGGGGGAGCGGTCTGCGCGCGCATCTTCATCACGGAAGCAAGGCGCGATTTGGAAATAACGGTCAAATCCGGCCACCATAATCAGCTGTTTAAACTGCTGCGGGGCTTGCGGCAGCGCATAGAACTTACCGGGATTTAGGCGAGACGGCACAAGGAAATCACGCGCACCCTCAGGCGAGCTTGCGGTCAAAATCGGCGTTTGAAACTCGGTGAAGCCTTGGCCGATCATGCGGCTACGAAGAGAGTTAATCACCTGCCCGCGAAGAAGGATATTTTTATGCAACGTCTCGCGGCGTAAATCCAAATAGCGGTTTTTTAAGCGAATATCTTCGGGGTAATCTGGCTCACCAAAAACAGGGAGCGGAATATCTTCCGCGCGGCTTTCAAGAATGAAGCTATCAACCCGCAGCTCAACTTCACCTGTGACAATCTCTTTATTCACCGCTTCACCGTCGCGGGCAAGAAGCTCACCTTCGACCGTAATAACGCTCTCGGCGGGTGTCCGCTTGGCCTCTTCGTAAAATTTGGCGACGGGATAAACAACGACTTGGGTAATGCCGTAATGGTCGCGAAGGTCGATAAAAAGGGCATTGGCATGTTCACGTTTACGGTGAACCCAGCCTGATAATTTGATCGTTTCGCCGACATGGCTAGAGCGTAATTCGCCGCAAGTATGGCTTCTGAATGCGTGCATGAGAAATCTCCTTCATTTACGGCGGCCAAATAAACGGTTCAGCGCCGCGTTTCACACGGTTTATGTTGCGCAACGCCTTAGCAGAAGATGATATAAGGTCAAGAGAGCGGCGCCTATAACACGCGGATGTCATACCCATCTTGCTATGAAGATAACGGCGCTAATCGTAATGCTCACAAAAATTACCGGTAAAACCGGCGGCGCGCTATTTACGGCTCTTCCACACGCGACCGATGAGCTGGGGGTGTTGGATCGCAATGGAAGAATAGTTAACTCATATATGAGCACCCAATGCGTAGATTGAACGTTCAAATTGAATTTATAAAGCCCTCCCCATTTAGTTGTGGTTTAACTCAAATTATCTAGGGTTTAAGACTAAATTGAGCATATTTTCGAATAATTTATTGAGGAATATGAAGTTAGAACAAAGCCTAACGTTTGTGGGATGAAAATGGCTTACCTAAATAAATATAATAAAAATACAGATGGCAATGTCGCGGTTATGTTCGCAGTCACGGCGTTCATGTTATTAACCGCTGTTGGAGCGGCGGTTGATTATACAGCTATGGTGCGCGCTCAAAGTCAGTTGCAGTCGCAAGTTGATGCCGGCGTTCTGGCCGCTGCGACGGTGGACATTAAAACTAATGAAAACGGTAAAGAGAAAAAAACGCGAGAAGAAATTGCTTATGATATTGTCGAAGCAAATGGCTTCGATTTATCTGAAAGCAAGCCTGAACTTAAAATTAAAAGTAACTCAGTAATTTTGACGGCTGAGTCGATTTATAAACCCAGATTTGCAGCTTTCCTCGGATTTGATACGGTCAAGCTGTCCGCGGCGGCTGAGTCAGGACTTCCACAGGAACAGGCTTTTGATGTTGTTTTAGTCTTAGACAATACAGAATCAATGGATGTGAACGGAAAATTGGAGGCCTTGAAAGACGGGGCCACCCAATTAATTGAAGCTATTGAAAGTGGTGGGAGCGGGACAAAGATTGGGATTGTCCCCTTCGCAAGATATGTCCGTGTTTCCGATACGGCGCGAACAGCAAGTTGGTTCGATATGCCTGACGAATCAGATCATGAGCGGACGGAAGAGGTTCGCATCGTGGACAATCCAGGTACGTGCCGGATTGAACCTCGCACACGTAATGTCGATGGAGAAACCGAAGTATATGACGCAGAAATCTGTGAAGGACGAACCTTTCTCACGGATACGGTTGACGAGACTTTAGAGGCCCGATGGGAAGGCTGTGTTGGCACAAGAGTGCCGCCCTATAGTGAAAGAGACGGAGATTACGCGCACCGGATTCCGGGGCTTCTAAGAATTAATCCGCAAGAGGTGACGGGGCTGAGTTTTGACAAATTCACCCGATGTCCGTCCGAAATAACGCCTGTGACAGATGATTATGAGCTGTTGAAAGAGGCCATTGATGACATGCGCACGACCGACAACACCTATCTTCCAACGGGCCTCATATGGGGACAACGTGTATTATCGCCTGGGGAACCTTATGATAATTCTGTCGGGCCTGGTGAGACTGAAAAAAACAAAATCATGATTTTGATGACGGACGGCAATAACACAACGCAAATTGAACTTGACTCTCTTGCCGAAAGCCAATTGCGCTCGCCGCCCTTTATTTCAGATGTTGAGCCTGATGTCGTTGCAACTGACGCTAATGCTGCAACGTCTCGCTTGTGTGATTATGCCAAGGAGTCAGGCACAGAAATTTATACGATTGCGTTTAGAGTAAGTGATCCAACGACGCGCACACTTTTAAAGCAATGCGCCTCGGCAGATGGCAATGCGTTGTCAGCAGAAAGCAATTCAGCTCTTGTTGAAAGATTTTCGAATCTAGCCTCAGAGTTTACAGGCAATATTCGGTTGACGCGATAAATTCGCACGATTTTATCAGGTTAGGCTGTTTTAGATCTCAGAGTTTAAATTTAAATTTTCACCTCAATTTACTAGGCTCAGGAGCTATCATTTTATAATGGGATGACTTTTAATGAACCGAAGATAGTCCAGGCTGAAAATTGACGTTGCGGCTATTGCACAAAGCTTCAACAGATTTTTTAATATTTTTAAACCGAAGTAATTTCGCTATGATATAAAATGCGCTATCATGGCGTTATGACAGATAGCTATTTTACGCCGATTTCATTTTCTATTTGGGCCGAGGACCCGGCGCGCTTTGCCGCAGAGCTTGGAGCCTCTTTTCGCCGCACTGGCTTTGCTGTGATTACAGATCACCCGATCCCGCAGCCTATAATTGACGCCAATTTATCTGCGGCCAAGGCATTCTTTGCTCTGCCTGCTGATGTCAAACAAAGCTATTATTCACAAGCTCTTGGCGGGCAGCGCGGCTATACGCCGTTTGGGACAGAAAATGCCAAAGGCCGTAAAGCCGCTGACCTCAAAGAGTTCTGGCATACGGGCCGCAATATTTCTGATAACTCCCCCTATGCAAACATTATGAAGCCGACGCCGCCTGTTCACCACGTTGAGGGTTTTGACGCGGCCACCCGCGCAGTTTATCAAGCTTTTGATGCGTTTGGCCGCGATATTTTACAAGCCATTGCCCTAGACCTGACACTGGATAAAGATTATTTTGAGCGCCGCGTAGAAAGCGGCAATTCAATCTTGCGGCTCCTGCATTATCCCGCGCAAACAATGCCCGCACCGCAGGGCACGGTCCGCGCGGCGGCCCATGAAGATATCAATGTAATCACACTGCTTCTCGGAGCAGAGGAAGCTGGGCTGCAAGTCCAGCATAGCTCCGGTAAGTGGCTCAGCGTTAACCCGCCCGCCGGAGCGCTTGTTGTGAATTGCGGGGACATGCTTCAGCGCCTTACAGCGGGCGTTTTGCCGTCAACAACGCACCGCGTCCTTAACCCCACAGCAGAGCGCGCGCATCTTCCGCGCTACTCGACACCCTTTTTCCTACATTTTAACCCCGATGTTCTCATCGAAGCCCTGCCATCTTGTCTTGACGACACGCACCACGCACAGCCGCCAATTACGGCTCGCGATTATTTAATGGAACGGCTGATCGAAATTGGACTTGTTAAAAAACCTGCATAAGCGTCTGAAAAATAGAGTTAATAAATAAGGATGACGGGTCAAGCTAAGCCTGATACACCGCCTTTATGAATATTATTACGTCAACCGAGTCGCTTCATGCATTTTGCCAATCTGCCCAAAACAAAAGCTTCATCTGTATTGATACAGAATTTATGCGCGAGAGCACTTTTTACTCAGAATTATGCCTCATTCAAATCGCAACCGATGACGATGAAGCCATCATTGATCCGCTCGCAAAAGATATTGATCTCGCCCCTTTTAATGCCCTGTTGACGAATGATAAAATCACCAAGGTTATGCATGCAGCGCGTCAAGATATGGAAATTTTCTATACCCTGTGCAAGGCAGTACCGTCGCCTATTTTCGATACACAGATCGGGGCGATGGCCCTTGGTTTTGGCGAGTCGGTCGGCTATATGGCGCTTGTTAAAGGCCGCCTTGGACTTCATTTGGATAAAGGCGCCCGTTTTACTGATTGGTCACGCCGCCCGCTATCTGAAAAACAGTTATCCTATGCACTAGCTGATGTGACGCATTTACGCGACCTCTACCCCGAAATGGTGCAAGAGTTATCAGAGCGGGGCCGCCTGTCTTGGATTGAAGAAGAGACAAACCCGCAATTAAATGAGACGCTTTACACTTTTGACAGCGAAACCGCGTGGGAGCGCTTAAGAGTGCGCAACCCCCGGCCAGAAAATATGGCCGTCCTAAGAGCTGCTGCCGCATGGCGTGAAGATCAAGCGAAACGGCGTAATATCCCCCGCCGCCGCGTGCTTAAAGACGACGCTCTTTATGACATCGCCCAGAATAAGCCGCGCGATGTTAAGGCGCTCGGCCGCCTGCGCGGCGTGCCTAAAGGTTTTGCCAACTCCCGCAGCGTCACAGACTTGATAGCTCGCGTAAATGACGCATTAGATAATGTCGAAGACTATGCGCCTTTTATCCCCAAGGCTAAACATATGCCGCCCAATCTTGGCCCGACAACTGAAATGCTGAAAACGCTTTTGCGGCTTTGCACAGAATATGAAGATATCGCCCCCCGACTCGTCGCTAATAATAGCGATATAGAGCAAATCGCGGCCTTTGGCGCGGAGGCCGAGGTTGCAGCTATGACGGGATGGCGCAGAGATGTTTTCGGCGAGCAAGCTTTGGCGCTTCTTGACGGAAAGATAGCCTTGCGTCTGGATGGACGCGAAGTCAAAGCTGAAAAGCTCAGCTAGCTATGCCGCCTCTACCGGCGCGGCGAAACTTCACCTATGCGCCGCCGCCCGCAGCAAGTTTGACGATACTCTATCAAGATGATGATTTGCTTTTTGTCGATAAACCGGAGGGACTTCTATCCGTCCCAGGTAAGGGCGAGGCTTTAAAAGATTGCGTTGTTTCACGTTTGCAATCGCAATATCCCGAAGCTCTGCTCGTGCACCGTCTTGATGTCGCAACATCGGGTGTTATGGTTTTTGCGCGTAATGCCCCCGCCCAACGTCATTTAGGGTTACAATTTGAAAAGCGCTACACCCAGAAAATCTATACCGCCAAAGTTGCGGGCCATGTCGCCGCTGATAGCGGTTATATTAACCTGCCGCTTTGTGCAGATTGGCCCAATAGACCCCGCCAAATGGTGAGCTTTGAGCAGGGTAAAGCCTCGCAGACACATTGGATTAAAGAGGCGTTTGAGCAAGAGTATACGCTTATGTCTTTGCACCCCGTGACAGGCCGCTCCCATCAACTGCGCGTGCATATGTGGGCCTTGGGCCATGCGATTCTAGGCGATAGAATCTATGCCCTTGATGAGGTTTTCAAGGCAGCTCCGCGCCTATGTCTCCACGCCGAAACGCTTCGCCTGCGCCGTCCCGACGGCGGAGATTACATCTCAGTCTCTGCGCCCTGCCCGTTTTAAAAATAAGTAGATTTGGCAGGTTCCAAGCCCGCTAGAAACTTATCGGCCTGCGCGCGTAAAGACTGTTTTTTATCTTCATCCATTTTCGCCCAATTCCGATAGGGCATAGCCATACGCGGGTTGCCCGACAGGGCCTCTTTATTGCGGTCAATAAAATGCCAATATAGACTATTAAAAGGACAGGCTGTGTCGCCCGTTTTTTCTGTGACCTTATATTTACAAGATTTACAATAATTAGACATGCGGTTGATATAGGCACCGCTACTGGCGTAAGGCTTAGAGCCGAGCAAACCGCCATCCGCGAATTGGCTCATTCCCAGCGTATTCGGAAGCTCCACCCACTCAAAAGCGTCCATATAAACCGCCAGATACCATTCATGAACCTGCTTCGGATTTGCCCCAATCAGCAAAGCGAAATTACCTGTAATCATTAAGCGCTGAATGTGATGCGCATAGGCGTAATCTTTGGTTTGCCCAATCGCTTGTGATAAACAATGCATATCCGTCTCGCCCGTCCAATAAAAGTCAGGCAAATCACGCTGCGCACCGAGCGCATTTTCATCCAGATAATGCGGCATTTTAAGCCAATATATGCCGCGCACATATTCACGCCAGCCAATGATCTGGCGAATATAACCTTCTGCTGCATTTAGCGGCGCATCACCCGATTTATAGGCCGCCTCCACAGCGCGGCAAATTTCCAGCGGCGTCAACAGACCAATATTTAGATAAAGAGAGAGCAAGGAGTGAAACAAAAATGGCTCCCCCGTCATCATTGCATCTTGATAATCGCCAAATTCTGGCAACCCCCGCAGAATGAAATAATCCAGCGCTTTACGGGCATCCGCTTGCGTGACGCCGTAAAAGAAATGATCGAGCGCGCCAAAACGGTTTGGAAACTCAGCCGCCACCATATCCAACACCTCTTGCGTAATATCATCTGGCTTAAAGCTCAGATTGGGCGGGAGGTTCAAGCCCGACTTGGGTGGTTTGCGGTTTTCGCTATCGTAATTCCATTTTCCGCCTTCAGGTTTATCGCCTTCCATAAGCAGTTGAGTTTTACGGCGCATATCGCGGTAAAAATACTCCATACGCAATTGTTTGCGCCCCTCGGCCCAATCCGCAAATTCGTCATGAGAGGCGATAAACCTTTGATCCGGAGAGATCGTAACCATCATGTCAAACGCATCGCGCCAGTTCTGTACACAGCTGAGGACGCGATATTCGGACGGCTCTGTGAGGTGAATATGCTCAATCTCTGGCATATCATCTAGGGCGCGTTGAATTTCACCGGTAAAGCTCTGGCTGTTCTGACTATCCGTCAATTTAACGTAACGTACCGTCCAGCCTTCGGCGCGCAGAGCGTTTGCGAAATGCCGCATGGCGGAAAATAAAAATGCGAGCTTAGCTTTATGGTGAGCAGCTGAATCGCTTTCTCCGCGCACTTCAGTCATTAAAATGACGCTATCTGCTGGCTCATTAACGACAAGCGGCGTTAAGCTATCGGTCAGTTGATCGGCAAATATTGGAATAAGTGTTTTTGGCATATATTATCTACGCAGGCCTTAAAAATTTGGTTGTGAAACCCGTCCCTTTTTATGCGGCCATCCGTATATTAATTATGGCAAAACATAAAAAACTTCATCTTCCTGAAAAAGACTGCCTTGTTTGTGGCCGCCCTTTTACATGGCGTAAAAAATGGGAAGCCGTATGGGATGAGGTGAAATATTGTTCCAAACGTTGCCGCAGTGAAAGGACAACTCGCTCATGATTGATCTCTCCTCTTTTGGCCCCAATATGCGAATCGCAATCATTGGCGCGAGCGGCGGGATTGGCCGCGCTCTTGTCGATCATTTAAGCGCGCATAATCAGGCCGCGCAGATATTTACGCTCTCGCGCAGTGGACAGAGCCATCCCTCCCCAAAAGTGTTTAACCTGACCTTTGATTTCACCGATGAAGCGTCCATCACCGCCGCAGCAGAAGCCATGCGTGAAGCGGGAAGTTTTGATCTTATTCTTGTCGCAACGGGCCTCCTTCAAGGCCAAGGCATATCGCCTGAGAAAAATATGCGGGCGATGTCATATGACGGTTTCGCCCAGAGCTTTCTTATCAACACGGCAGGGCCAGCGATGACAGCAAAACATATGCTGCCGCTGCTCCACCGTGACCGCAAAACCGTCTTTGCGGCCTTATCGGCCCGCGTTGGCTCAATATCCGATAACCGCCTCGGCGGCTGGTATGCATACCGCCCGTCAAAAGCCGCGCTAAATATGGTGATTAAAACGCTCGCCATAGAATATGGAC
>CAZEOD010000044.1:0-3678 GCA_964513675.1 uncultured Caulobacterales bacterium
AGCGCTGGCCGGAAGGCGAAACAGAAGATAGCGCTTTTATCATTCCGCGGTTTTAAGCTCGCATAGGATTTAAATATGCAGTCACTTTATTGGGTTTTAACATGGGCTTGTCACCGCAAATGTAACCATTGTTATGATGACCGGTTTCGTCCTTATGTGCGCGATGCCCTCACCGAAGTTGTGGGTGAGGGGGTGGCGGCCTATCAAAAAGTGATTGCAAATCTACCCGATGATCTGACATGGCTAAACCCCGAAACGGGTCAGCGCGAGCGGAGCCTTTTAGTTATGGCCGGCGGAGAGCTGTTAATTGACGGCGTCCGAGAGGAGCTGTTTTATCCTGCTCTTGATGCGCTCCACGCTAAATATGGCGAGGGGCTTCCGAAGATTTCCATTCAAACAACAGGGGATATCCTTACCGAGGACATCCTTGATGATTGCCTATCGCGCGGCGTTAGCTCTATCGCCATTGCCTCGATTGATGATTATCATGTCGGAATGAAGGGTGAGAAAAAATTTAAATTCATGGAAAAAATTCGCGCGATGATGGCCTCGCGCGGCGTGAAAGAAGTCTCTCTCGGCGGGGAGAATGATGCGCGTTTGAAAGCGCCTAATCTGGACAATAAAATTTCAGAAAGTGACCCGACCTTTTTATTTTTTGGGGCGCAGCCCGATTTATGGATTGGCGAGCTCTGGCCGCGTGGGCGGGCTTTTACCAATGGATTATCAGATGCGGATTATAAAATTAACTTTTGCGCGCGGTGGTCAGGCGGTAAAGATTTTCTCAAGATCGGAGACGCAGGCTCTGAGATTTCAATTGAACCTAATGGCAATATTTATCCCTGTTGCCTGAAGACAAAAAAGCCGCTGGGGAACCTTACCGAGGAACCGCTTTCGCAAATTCTTGAAAGCGTGGCGAGCCTTCCAGCGATACAAGCGATTAATCAAGGTCGGCCCGATCAAATGGGGCGTGAGGCTGGATGGGACGCGCAAATATTTCGTCAAAAATCGGCCCAAAAAGACGGCAAAGGCCGCATGGTGGAAAATATGTGCCTTGGCTGTGATGTGTTTTTCCAAGAGGTTTTAGGCGATCAATTAAAAGAGCTACGGGCGCAAAGATTAGCCAATATGGCGAAGATATCTGCGTGATGGATAGCCGTAAACACCATAAGGGATCTTGCCATTGCGGCGCGGTGACATTCACAGTCAAACTGACTGATGAGCTTAACACGGCGCGGCGTTGTACATGTTCAATCTGCGCGCGGCGCGGCGCGGTCGCCGTTAGCGCCGAACTCGCTGATATTGAGTTTAAAACGGGCGAAGATAAGCTCTCGCTTTATCAATTTGGCACGGGTGCGGCGAAACATTATTTTTGCAAAATCTGCGGGATTTATACCCATCATCAACGGCGCTCTAATCCGTCGCAATTCGGTATTAATCTCGCCTGCTTAGAGGGGCAAACGCCGTTCTTGGATAGCGTTGCCGTTCTGGATGGTAAAAACCATCCGCGCGACCAAAAGGACGGCGCTGGAGCTGATGGGGCCTATAAAGGCCTTGAAGTGGGACATTTAATTTTTACCGGCGATAAAGGTCGATTATAATGGATTTCCAGCTGACAGAAGAACAGACACTCATTCAGGATATGGCACGCAGTTTCGCGCAAAGTGAACTCGCGCCGCAATCTTCTAAATGGGATGAAGAAAAATTCCTCGACCGAGAGGTTTTCACCAAAGCCGCTGCGCTCGGTTTTCTCGGAATTTACACGGGCGAGGAACATGGCGGCACGGCTTTATCTCGCCTTGATAGCGCCCTTGTTTTTGAACAGCTGGCGGCGGGGGATGTGTCTCACACCGCTATGATGACGATACATAATATGGCGACTTGGATGATTGATCGTTACGGCGATGCTGCCCTGCGCGCGAAATATGTCCCGCGCCTGACGGCAGGCGAGTTAATTGCGAGCTATTGCCTGACGGAACCGGGAAGTGGCTCTGATGCGGCCTCGCTCTCAACCAAAGCCGTAAAAGATGGTGATGAATATGTGCTGACAGGTACGAAGACATTTATCTCCGGCGCAGGCTGGAGCGATATTTATGTCGTCATGGCCCGCACGAGCGATGACGGTGCACCCCAAAATAAATCAAAGGGCGTTTCATGCTTTGTTGTTGAAAAAGGCACTGCGGGGCTCAGCTTTGGCGCGACTGAGAAAAAGATGGGCTGGAACGCACAGCCCACGGCCCAAGTGATTATGGAAGATTGCCGTATCCCCGCCAGCAACCGCGTCGGCGCGGAAGGGGACGGCTTTAAATTCGCCATGAGCGGCCTTGACGGCGGGCGCATTAATATCGGTGTGTGCTCCCTTGGCGGCGCGCAAAAAGCCCTTGATGCGGCGCTGCAATATGCGGGGGAGCGCAAGCAATTTGGCAAAGCCATTGGCGATTTTCAAAACACCCAATTTAAGCTCGCCGATATGGCAACGGAACTCGAAGCCTCGCGCCTCATGCTCTACCGCGCGGCGGATATGGTGGATAAAAAGCTCCCAAATGCGGGCGCCGCTTGCGCGATGGCGAAACGCTTTGCCACGGATTTATGCAGTAAAATCGCTAATGATGCCCTGCAAATCCACGGCGGTTATGGCTATTTGTCGGAATATGGGATCGAGCAAATCGTCCGTGATTTACGGGTTCATCAAATTCTTGAAGGCACAAATGAAATCATGCGCGTCATCATCGCGCGCAATTTACAGCGGCAATAGGGCTGTGGTCTGTCTTTGAAATATATCACGGATTTGACCGGTAATAGGACGCGCGTAGCGCAAAGAAAAAGGGTGATCCCATGACAAAAATTGCATTTATCGGGCTTGGGAATATGGGCGGCGGCATGGCGGCTAACCTCGTTAAAGCGGGGCATGAGGTTCGCGCCTTTGACCTCTCGGATGCCGCTGTCGCCAAAGCCGTTTCGGCAGGATGCAGGGCTGCGAAAACGCTCGAAGCAGCCGTTAGCGGCGCAGATGTGATTGTCTCCATGCTCCCAGCTGGAAAACATGTACGGATGGTTTACGGCGAGGCGGGCGGCGTGTTTCAATTCGCAAGCAAAGGCGCGCTGATGATTGATTGCTCGACCATTGACGTCGATAGCGCGCGGGCCGTGATTTCCCCCGCCATTGACCGCGGCTTTGAGATGATTGACGCGCCTGTTTCCGGCGGCGTGGCCGGCGCGGCGGCGGGCAGTTTGACCTTTATGTGCGGCGGCGCGGCGGATAGCTTCACGCGGGCGAAGCCATTTTTGGAGATTATGGGGAAAAATGTCTTCCATGCGGGCGATGCGGGGAATGGGCAAGCCGCGAAGATTTGTAATAATATGCTGTTGGGTATTCACATGATCGGGACGTGTGAAGCCTTTAACCTCGCCGAAAAGCTTGGGCTGGACGCGCAGACATTTTACGATATTTCAAGCACGGCAAGTGGGCAAAACTGGTCGATGACGAGCTATTGTCCTGCCCCTGGCCCCGTTGCAGGCGCGCCGTCTAATTATGCGTATAAAGCCGGATTTGCTGCGGCAATGATGCTCAAAGATTTACGCCTCGCACAAGCGGCTGCGACATCGGCTAAGGCCGCTACTCCGCTGGGCACGCAGTCCGAAGCGCTTTATTCGTTGATGGAAGCGGCCAACAAGGATGAT
>CAZEOD010000044.1:3778-7197 GCA_964513675.1 uncultured Caulobacterales bacterium
TGACAGGTCAAAATTTTATGGCTTAACACCCATGCATCTTCAATGGCCATGGCGGCGCCTTGCGCCATAAAGGGAAGCATGGGATGGGCTGCGTCCCCTAATAAAACTGCGCGTCCGTCCTGCCAATTATTCAAAGGTTGGCGATCAAATAACCCCCATATATATGGCGTTTCGCAGGCTTTAATTAAGTGAGTAACGCTCGTATCCCACCCGTTAAAAGCGGCCGCTAGTTTTGATTTATCACCTTTAAAAGACCAGCTTTCTTCGGCCCATTCTTTGCGGTCTTGGGCCGCAATGAAATTAATTAAATCACCTCCGCGCAAGTAATAGGCGACAAAATGCTGACCCGGCCCCATCCAAATATTTGCGGCAGGCGCTATCATGCGCGGGGGGAGGGCACTTGCGGGGATAATGCCGCGCCATGCAATTTGCCCCGTAAAGCGCGGCTTTATTGGCGGATTTTTTTCAGCCTTAGACATCTGTAAATGAATGGCCGATTTAATGCCGTCCGCGCCAATAAGAAGGCTGCCCTTAAATGCCCCTTTATCCGTTTCAAGCGTAATGGCAGAGCTATCTTGCCTATAGGCCTCTACGCGGGTTGCCATATGAAAAATAACGCCTGCCTCTTTGGCGCTCGCTAACAATATGCGCTGTAAGTCAGCGCGGTGAATATGAATATAAGGCGCGCCGTAACGGGTCTCGCACTGATGTTTAAGCGGCGTTTTTAAATGAATGTGCCCCGTTTTATAATGTCTTAACGCCGCATATTCAGGCGCAAACCCTGCTTTTATAATGGCCTTATCTGTTTTGATGGCGCGGTGAACCTGCATCGCATTGGGGCTGATTTGCAGGCCAGCTCCAATTTCACTAAATGCGCCGGATTGTTCAAACAGATGAACATTGCGCCCGTTTTGCGCCAAGATAATAGCCGCCGTTAATCCCCCTATGCCGCCGCCTGCAATTAGAATAGGGTTTGTAGGGTTCATGTCGGCAGGTTTGGCGTGCCAAGTATTTGCGCCGTTATATCGCGGTTAAACTGGGAGGCTAGCTTTAAAAGCTCTGCGGTAAGTCCCTCTTTTTTCTGCCCAATAGATTCGCGCGTGCCGGCCGCAGCTAAAGCCAGACTATAATGGGCATCATGTGACGGTAGGGAAATGGCTATACCGGCTGTTCCTTTTGCGTCAGGGCCTTCGGAAAAAGCAAAGCCGTTTTGGCGCGTCAGGGCAATATGCGCCGGCGCATTTTTTGCAGTTTCGCGCCAATAATTATTATCAGTCTCGTTGCGTGTTCGGCGAATTAATTTGCTGATATAATCATCCGTATCGCGCGCAAGCATGGCCCACCCCGTTGAGGCGCAGAGCAAGGGCCGCAAGGAGCCTGTTGCGACATGCTGCCGAATGATGCCGCCTGCCGCTTCGACCATAATATATTGCGAATAAATACCATTGCGCATAGCTAGAACGAAGGTCTCTTGAAATTGCGTGCATAATCTTTGCATGATATTCGTGAGCTGCGGAAGAATAAGCGCCTTGCTGTCCATCCACCCGCTGAGCATCGGCAAGCGCAGCGTAGGTGTGTAATGGCGGTTGGTTGCCGTCTTTGTTAAATATCCCGATTCAAGTAATGATTTTACGAGCACAGAGGCGCTGGACTGCGGGATATTAAGATTGGCGCTGATATCGCCTATTGTTACAGGCGCGCGTGCGTCTGCAAAATATTCAAATAACGCCATTGTTCGAAACGAGCTTTTTAACATCACCTCCGTTTCGTCAAGGCGTAGCATGCCGTTTTTATCCTGACGTCCCATGCGCTCTAGCTAGCCTGCATTTTACGCCGCTTCAAGCGCTAAGCTGTAGATGTCGATGGGGTTTGATTTGAATAGTTTTGCGCCGCAGGGCAAATTAAGCTAATTGACAGATATTAACTCGCCGTCCTTTCAGCATAGGTATAAAGCGTTATGTTTTACCGCTCACAACTTTTCGTCCCGGGAAACCGGCCTGACCGTTTTGAAAAGGCCTGCCAATCGGCGGCTGATCTTGTGTGTATTGACCTTGAAGATTCTGTCGGCCCCGCAGATAAAGATAAGGCCCGCGCCGATGTTTTGCCATGGCTCGCGCAGACGGAGCATCGCCATGTCTCCTTGCGGATTAATGCGCTTGATACAGCCGCAGGCGAAGCAGATGTGAAAGCGCTTGCGCACAGTGGGCTGAATTTACCTTTTGTGATGATCCCAAAAGCGGCGAGCCGCGATGCGCTGGAAGATTTAGCAGATAAACTCCCATCTGAACTGGGCCCCTTTTTTGCGATAATCGAAAGCGCGGCTGGGCTTGTAAATTGCGAAGATATCTTGGCCTGTGACCGCGTTAAATTTTCGATGTATGGGGTTATTGATTATGCGGGTGATGTGGATTGTGATTTATCATGGGAGACGCATCTTTATGGCCGTTCAAAAATGGTCGCTGCTGCCAATGCCTTTGATGTGCTTTTATTTGATGTCCCCCATATTGATTTAAGTGATCTGGATGATTGCGAGGCGACAACGCGGCGGGCTAAAACATTAGGTATTCATGCGCGTTCGGCGATCCATCCCGCGCAAATAGACCGCATCCATAAGGCCCTTAGGCCGCGTGATGAAGATATTGCCCATGCCGCGCGGGTTGTGCAGGCCTATCAAAGCGCAAAAGGCAATGTTGTGCTTCTTGACGGCAAATTCGTTGAGGCCCCAGTGGTCAAACGCGCCCAGCGAATTTTGGCTTATCGGGATCGGCATGAAGGCTGATCCCCTTATTAAGGCTCATGCTTAAGTCCCATGCTTAAGGTTGGGGGGGGAGCTTTATCACCTCTTCGTCATCTTTATCCTCATCGCTTGGCGGTTCGGACTGACGGATAATCCAATTATTATCGGCGGGTTGTGGTCGTACAGGCGGGCTCGGCGGCAGGGTTTGCCCCGGCGTATTTAATCGCCAACTTGGCGCGCTAGGTTGCGGATTAAATAGATCGCGTACACGGTTAGGGCGCGGCTCTTCACCCGTTAGGCTCTTGGCCCGGCTAGAGAGCCCCGCATTATCTAAGACACCAGCCGCATCTGCCGCAGAGCTTGTAGTATCAACGCCGCCAATTGATAGGCTTCTGGCGCTATTTGGGCGGCGCGCAGCAGGGCGGGCTGTGTTGCGATGTGCCGATATGCCTTCAAAGCCTTGGGCATCTCTGCCACGGTGTTGACGTATATATTCGGGGCAATCTTCATGTGTTCTTTCGGTTTCGCGGCAGCGAATATCCAAGTTAATGCCCTCATAGCCTGCGCCGGCTGTTCCGGTTCCCGCTGTATTAAGCGTCCAGCCGCCGACACCCGGCGGGGGTCGCCGTGTGCCGCCTGCGCTCGGCGTTTGTGTTTGGGGGCGTGCGCCGCCAATTTGCGG
>CAZEOD010000044.1:7297-19279 GCA_964513675.1 uncultured Caulobacterales bacterium
CGCCGCCAATTTGCGGTTGCCGGCGGCCTTGCGGCGTAACTATTGGCGCAGCTTGCGATTGCGGCACGGCGCGTTCTTCCTCTTCCTCTGTGCTCGGCGCGTCGGGTGAGGCCAGGATCGTCGGCGCGGTTGTAATAATGATTTCGTCTTCAGGCTCAACAGGGGCGGGCTCAACAGGATCAGGCTCGATGGGGTCAGGCTCAACAGGGGAAGGCGGCGGTGTTTCAGGCTGAACAATCTCCGGCTCTGGTGTCGGCTGAATGATCGGCTGCGGGTCAGCTTCAGCCGGTAGCTCTTCGGGGGTTTCGGTAATTATTCCCGGCTGCTCTTCCGCTGTTGTTGTGGGAACGGCTATAGGTGTTTCAATCGGCTCCAAAGGATCTGGCAGGATCGGGTCAGCTTCAGGCAGAGGATCGGGCGTAATAGGCTCCAGTGGCTCTGGCTCTATGATGGGATCAGGCAGACGCTCAGGCAGAGGCTCTGGTTCTGGAATTGGGTCTGGAAGCGGCTCTGGCTCTGGCGCTATAGGTTGATCGAAAATTTCGATCTCTGGCTGTTGCGGTAGAGGCTCGGGTAAAGGCTCTGGTAGTGGCTCGGGTAAAGGCTCGGGCAGAGGCAAAGGTTCCGGCAAAGCTTGGGGCAGAGGGTCTGGTGTTATGGGCTCTGGTAGAGGCTCCGGTATAACTGGTTCTGGTGCGGGCACTGGCTCGGCGGCCTCTTCTTGTACCGCGAGAATTTCAGGCGGCGGCGGGGGAGGAGGAGGCGGCGTTTCAACAATTTCTGGTTCTGGTATAGGCTCTGGCTCTGGCTCCGGAATAGGCTCTGGAATCGGCTCAGGGATAGGCGTTGGCTCAGGAACGGGCGGCGGGGGCGGAGGCGCGGGTTTAACGCGCGGTGCGCGCGGCGGCGGGGGAACCGGCGCGGCGGCGGGCGGTAGGGGCTCAGGCTCAGTTATAATAACAGGGTCAGTTTGAGTGTCTTCTGGCCCAAAGGTGACGATTTGCACGGGAATAGGCTCTGGGTCTTCTGGTTTTAATGTGGGAACAATAAAATTGGATGATATGACGAAGAATAGAAAAATGTGAATGATAATAACAACGCCGGTGATGCTGGACCATCTTTGGCCAATATCATCGTAAAAATCAGCCCATGGGTCAGGCGATAAATAAGGGTGGAAATTATCAAAGCGGGGATCGGGATAATTCACAATGTTGCTCTTTGCCCGATTCCTAAGTTTACAGCTCTACTTTAGAGGGCTAGGCGCTTTTGTCCAAGCCTGTTAGCGGCTTTTAAGCGGCTTTGCTGTGAAAAGCCTGTAATATTAGGGTTATTTACAGCTGCATATTTAGCGAGGCGACTTTTGCGGCGTTAATTTTTGATGAGAGCTATTGCGCCATAGGATGATTATGACGCCAATAATCGCGAGTAAACCGCCTATAATGAAATTTGGCGTCATAGGTTCTTTGAGGATTGTAACACCTAAAATCACGCCAAATGAGGTTGTTAAAACACCTGAACAGGCGACTTTATACATGGGGAGCCGCGATAAAAGCCAGTAATAGCTCGCATGGGCAAATATTGAAACTAAAAGGGTCGTATAGGTCAGAGCGGCAAGAAATTTCCAGCGTGTCTCGGGGGCAAAAACGCGCAGTTGATTATCCTCTATGGCCCATGACAGCGGCCATAAGACAATAGAACCGATCAAGGTGAACCAAGCTAACAGGGTGAAAGGGTGAACATTTTTGGTTTTTTTAACGCCGACAGCCCCCATTGATTCCGCGAGCGCAGACATCGCAATCATAGCAACCCCAAGCGCAAAATAAGGGCCTATATCTGCGTTGGGTTTAGACAGGCCCAAGACAATGACGCCCAGAAAAGCAAGGGCAACGCCTAAGACGCGGTAACGGCCAATCCGCTCTTTCAAAAAGATAACAGACATAATAATTGACAGCGGCATATAAAGCTCAATAGCAATCGCCGCTGCGGCTGCGGTGGTGAGTTTCAAGGCTGGAAACATGAAGGCATAATTCAGCGCGCCGTAACCCAGCCCGCCGAGGACAATATATTTCATCTGCCCTTTCTGCCATTTCAAAAAAGGGAAAAGCAAAATTGTCACGCATGTGACCCGCATGGCCGCGTAGAAAAGGGGGTCAACAATATCTTGTACCGTTGCCCGCATCACGATGAAATGCAAACCCCAGACGAAGCAAATGCCAACGAGGACGGAAAATTCTTTAAAGCTCATAGCGCCTGTTGAGCATTTATGCTGTGGGTGTCAACAGATGTTTATGGCCATAAAAAAAGGGCCCGCTAAGGCCCTGTTTCACAGCGATATGTTAAGGCTTAACCCGTTTGAGCTTGTTTTTGCATTGTCCAATGCTCCAAGCTCTCAATGAGTTCGATTTGTTTAACAGGTTTCGTCAAATAAGCATTCATGCCGGCTTCAAGGCAGCGCTCTCGGTCATGTTTAAGGGCATGTCCGGTTAAGGCAATAATCGGCGTATGGGGGCGGTTTTGCGCGCGTTCATGCTCTAAGATTTTCGCGCAGGCTTCATATCCGTCCATAATCGGCATGGAAATATCCATAAGGATAAGTCCAAAGCGGTCAGGATTTTCAGTAAAGAGTTTCACTGCTTCTTGACCGTTATTGGCAAAAACAGGATTAAACACTGTATCTGCGAGCATTAACCGTACAACATCTTGGTTCAGGGCGAAATCTTCTGCGACCAGAATTTCAAACCCTCTTTTTGCCGCAGTTGACGGTGTGTCACCGTCAAATACCTCTTCATTGACGCGGGTGTTGCGTGTGACAACACTAGGTGCAGAATTGTTTTTTTGCGGGTGACTCGTTTTAACCGATTGATTTGAATTGGACTCTTTGAACTCGCTCATTGTTCGGATCAAGGTGTCAAACAAGCGCTGTTCGCGAACGGGTTTAACCAAATAGGTAGAAATACCAATTTTCGCCATGTCTTCGCTTGAGACGGGTTGATCGCAAGATGAGAGCATTAAAATAGGGATTTGGGGAATATTTTGGTTGCTATAAATAACATGTGCTAGCTCTTGACCATTCATGCCCGGCATCAGGTAATCGAGCAGGATAATATCATAAGGGTCGTTATTTTCAGTCGATGCTTTTAACGCGACGAGGGCCTCAACGCCGTCTTTTACGGAATCTGCGCGCATATTCCATGCCTGTAAATGCTCGGTGAGCAAATTCCGGTTTACAGCTATGTCGTCAACGATAAGCGCGCGTTTTCCAAGTATGCTTGAGGTGTCGTAGCGCGTTTGCTTGGCGTTCACATCAATTTTCATCGGAATATGACATGTGAAGGTCGATCCTTTGCCAAATGTCGATTCGGCGCTCATATGCCCGTCCATCATCTCTACAATATGGCGGGAAATGCTCAGGCCAAGACCTGTGCCGCCGTAAATGCGGGTCGTACTGCCATCGGCCTGTGTGAATTTTTGAAAAATTTTATTGAGTTGGTCGGCTTCAATGCCAATACCCGTATCCGTCACCTTAAGCGTAATATCGCTCATCCCAGTTTCGGATGAGGCGGCGACATCGACATCAATCACCACATAGCCCTCATCGGTAAATTTAATGGCATTACCAATAAGATTAGTGAGGATTTGGCGGATACGCCCGCCGTCGCCAATAAAGCTGCGAGATAGATTTGTGCTGTAATTCACAATAAGCTCAAGCCCTTTTTCCTGCGCTTTGGAAGACAGGAGAGCAGCGATGTCATTAATCGCTTCTTTGAGGTCAAAGGCCACCGGGTCAAGCTCAAACGCACCGGCTTCGATTTTAGAGAAGTCTAAAATATCATTGATAATTGTTAGAAGGGCTGAGGCAGAATTGTTAATGACTTTAATAAACTCATGCTGACGTTCATCAATGCTTGTATTGGCCAAAAGCTCGGCCATGCCCAAAATGCCGTTCATCGGCGTTCGGATTTCATGGCTCATATTAGCTAGAAATTCGGATTTCGCCCGCGAGGCCGCGACGGCTTCATCTTTGGCCAGTTCTAAAGCTTCCCCTTGAAGTTTGTCTTTCGTGATGTTTTGAACAAAGGCTCTTATTTTCAAAGGCTTCCCATCATCATCTCGTAGAATACTAATCGACGTTCGCGCCCAAATATAATCAAGCTCTAATCCACGCTTTTTAGCCTTTGCAAGGTCAGATGAATTTAACATATGCCGCGCTTCAAATTGGAACATTTTGTTCGTTTTTAAAGCATTGCTAAGCCCGTCTTTGAGGGTCTTACTGTCTTGGGCGTTAACGAGCGTCATGACACCTTGTTTTGCAAATGTTTTCATTCGCTCGGGGCCGATGAATTTTTTTAATGTGTCGCTGATTTCATAAGTCTTGCTCGCAATATCATAAATCCAGTAAGCCGACCCGCCGATCTCTAGCGTTTTTTCTAAAATCTGCGCTTGGTCAATAAGATAGGTAACATTTGTTGCAATTGAAACCGTTAAGCCATTGTCTAATTTTTGGCGGAAAATTTCATGCGTTGTTCCGTCTCGTAATGTTATTAAGTTTTTAGAGTGTTTGTTATCGTCTGAATTTTGCGTGTGTTCCGATGTGAGCTTAAGGTTTTCGAGAGTTTTTTCACTTAACAAACCATTTCGGATCATCGCGTTATGCATCTTTGTTAAATTGTCACCAACTTTTATCTCGTTAAAGCCTATCTTCGCGTTGTCATATGCGGCTTCACTAATGAAGCAATAATCAAGGTTTTTATCCATGATTGAAACGCCGGCAGGTAAGGTTTGCGCAAGAACATTAATGATTTCATGTTCCATGCCCGCTTTAATGTGATGATCTCGCCTTGCAACGAAGTCTGTGGTCGATATTGTTTTTTCGGTCTCACGCACAAACTAATCCACTTTTTATATTATGTTTTACTAACTCAGCCCATGTATTTGGCATTGAAATTAAACAGGCGGAGTTAACAAAACCAAAAAATCCGCATCTAAACAGGTAGATTTATCGTTAAAACTTAATTTATCGGATATTTCGGAGATTTCAGGCAAAAAAAACCGGGCACTGACATGGTCAGTTACCCGGTGAAAGTCTTCGCATTACATTCGGGGAGGAATGATAAGCGGTAAACACAAGGGATGTGTTGACTCATAAATAGCAGAAACGAAAACTGGCAGAACCCGTATTGGCGCAAAGTACATATGCATAAATGCATGCGCATAACAAATCTGTCATCTTTTGTGCATGGTGATGTAAAAAGAGGCAAGATAAGGGGCGGATTTTACCAATTTTTTGTCACATCAACCAAAAATTGCCGAAAGACTTTGGCTTTCATCGAGCCGCGCATTTCTGTCGGGTAAACAAAGAAGACATCGAAATCTGTGCCTTTCACACTGGGGAGAACACGGACAAGCCGCTTTGACATTGTTACCATATAATCAGGCAGGCCGACGAGGCCTAATCCGGCTTCGGCGGCCCGCATAAGGCCGTGAAGATTATTAACGGATATAATGGGTTTCCGCGGCGAAGCTTCATCTCGTCCAACTTTAAGCACCCAATTGGCAGCATTGAGGCGCGAAGGTGTTAAATCCCCAAAGGCAACAATACCATGATTGTCCAAATCCTGAATGGAACGGGGCGCGCCATGTTCGGATAAATAGCCTTCCGAGGCATAAAGGCTTTGAGATATCGTCCCAATCCGGCGCTCAATTAAATCGCCTTGCGTGGATGGCCATGGACGCAGCGCACAATCAACATCAAAAGCAGAAAGATCATGTTCCTCATCTTCAAGGATAAGTTCAACGTCAATATCGGGATAGGCTTTGATAAATTCAGGCAGCACGGATACCAGCCAATTTGAACCCAGAGAAATAGGGGACGTAATTCGCAGCTTGCCTTGCGGCTTGCTCCGGCTATCGGTTACGGTTCGCTCGGCGCGGGCCGCGCTGAGGGCCATTTCATTCGCGGCGCTGCTGAGGATGCGGCCCTGTTCTGTCAGCGTTAATCCGCGGGCATGGCGATGAAACAGCGGTGTTTCAAGCGTTTCTTCAAGGGCACTAATCTGGCGGCTAACTGCCGACTGAGAAATGCGAAGACGTTCAGCCGCTGCCGTTAAAGAGCCTGTTGCGGCAGCCGCGTGAAAGGTCTTAAGTTTATCCCAATCAATTTTATCCAAAATATCCTGCTATTTTTTGTTATTCTGCCGCCTCAGTTAGTGCCTCTTGCTCGGTCAACCAGCGCTCGGCCTCGAGTGCGCCCATACAGCCGAGTCCTGCTGCTGTGACAGCTTGCCGGTAAATCTCGTCTGAGACATCACCTGTTGCAAAGACACCGGGGATATTTGTGGCTGTGCTGTCTGGCGCCGTTTCGATATAGCCGCCCTCATTCATTTTTACATGACCTTTAAAGACATCAGTTGACGGCTTATGACCAATCGCAATAAAGACGCCGTGGGTTGAGCGCTCGAATGTCTCGCCTGTTTTGGCGTGTTTCAACCGCACGCCAGTGACGCCTTTTGGGTTTTCATCGCCGAGGATTTCATCCAGCGTCGTATCCCATAAAATTTCGACTTTTTCATGTTTGAACAAGCGTTCTTGCAAGATTTTCTCGGCGCGAAGGCTGTCGCGGCGATGGACGAGCGTAACTTTGGACGCAAAATTAGTCAGGAATAACGCTTCTTCTACGGCTGTATTTCCGCCGCCGACAACAACGACCTCTTTGCCGCGATAGAAAAATCCATCACATGTCGCACAGGCTGAAACGCCAAAGCCTTGGAATTTATCCTCGCTGGGAAGACCGAGCCATTTAGCTTGTGCGCCTGTGGCAATAACCACGGCATCGGCCGTATAGAGTTTTCCGCTATCCCCCTTCATAACAAAGGGTCGCTGGGTGAAATCAACATCAATAATCACGTCTTCATGAAAGGCTGTGCCAAATTTTACGGCATGTTCTTTAAACTTATCCATAAGCTCGGGCCCAAGGATTTCAGGAAAACCGGGATAGTTCTCAACATCGGTTGTAATTGTTAACTGACCGCCGGGCTGTAAGCCTGCGACGATGCCAGGCTCCAACATAGCGCGCGCGGCGTAGACCGCCGCCGTATATCCAGCAGGGCCAGAGCCAATGATTAGAACTTTGTGGTGAATAGTATCAGGCATAAATATCTCGTTTTCAAATCTAGGGACTAGATAAGGGGCATAAGAGGATTGCGCAACATAAGAGACGCAATCAATTCAGTTAAAACTGGCTGATTGCCTTAAGTCTTGCCAATATAATCCTAATTGGTAATCTAATTGCATCTTAAAGAGAGCCGATGACGGCGATATTGGCGGGATTGAATCGGAGCCTACCGAGCTGACTTACTGACGAAACGCATTATATTTTTTGCTAACCAAATCTGCGATCCGGTCTGTTTCGCCTAGCGGTGGGTAGCCGCATCCCTCACGCTTGGGATTAAAAGCTTTGACGTGGCAGCGCGTTTCTAGCGCCGCATAAAGCTGTTTGAACTTTCCGGCTTCGCCTGCCATTGGCAAACGGAAAACGGGCGGCCCTGCCGTGCAGGCTTCCGTTAGCATATTTGTACTCTCCTCCGTGACGCCGATGATATTGGCGGCTTGGAGGAAGGCGAAATAGGGATTTGGCGCGCCTATCTCGTTATCCTCATCATAAAACCAGATTTTATCGGCGTGGGCGGCTGCAAAATCCGTCCATGCGGCGCGGCTCTTATCATCTGTGCGCCGCGATAAGCTCAGCAGCAGGCTATAGCCTTTATCAAGCAAGGCCTGAGCGGTCTCAATATGCGCCGTTATAATTTCAGCTGTTGCGCTTTGCCGCTTTGACGGGCCGCCGATCAACACTGCGGCGCGCGGGGACGGATAAGATGTAAGGCGGTCTTTAAAATCTTCTGCCGCTTTCTCTAATCGGGGTTTTGTTATGCGGTTTGGAGCGCCTATCATCGACACGGCATTGCGGCGGATTAATCCATCATGCTGCGGCGCAATAATCAGGTCAAAATACTGATAAGAGCTACGCGGATTTTGAATATAAATGCTATAGCTTTTCGGGTTGGCTTTTTTAACGGCTCTAAGCGGCGCAATAGCCTGACGGCCACAGCCAATCATAATGTCAGGAAAGGGCGCAGCGAGGCTATATTTTTCTGGTCTTGGCCGCTGAAGGAGCTGTATGGACGGCGGCAATTTGGCAAAATGGGGATCGCTGCCGATAATTTTTCGAATAATTTGAACAGGCGCTATGCGGCCCAGCGCCTCGGCCAGCCCTAACGCCTGATTTTCAATGCCGCGCCGCCCATCAGAAATGACCCAGATGATAGGGCGAGCCGGCATCATTAATTATATTCAACCTCGGTGATTTCATAGCTTTTAGAGCCGCCGGGCGCGTTCACTTCGAACACATCGCCGATGGTTTTAGAGATCATCGCGCGGGCCATCGGAGAGGTCACGGAGATTTTCCCGTCTTTCACATTGGCTTCGTCTTCACCGACAATTTGATATGTGCTTTCTTCTTCTGTATCTTCATTGATGAAGGTTATCCGGCCGCCAAATTTGACAGTATCGCCCGACATTTTGGTGACATCTATGACCTGTGCCAATGTTAATTTGCTTTCCAGCTCCTTGATCCGGCCTTCAATAAAGCCCTGCTTTTCTTTGGCTGCATGATATTCAGCATTCTCTGAGAGATCGCCATGATCGCGTGCAACGGAAATAGCATTAATGATATAGGGCCGCTCAACCGACTTCAGATGTTTTAATTCAGCCTCAAGCGCGGCGTGACCGCCAACAGTCATTGGAACTTTTTGCATAGCAAACCTCTTTTTTATCGCAGTAAACGCGAAATTTCCAAGCCGATGACAAATAAGGCATTTAAACGCCGAATCAAGCCCAATCTGCTAAAATAGACCCTATTATGTAAGTGATTAAGGGATTATTACAAATCTATTATTGAAAAACAATAATTTTATAAGGTGATATAGAGTCTAAGCGACCGCCCAAAAGCAATAGGTCGCCGCATATTTTCATGTTTTACGCATGCTGCGCCTTATATAAAAAGCGGCAGGACCGCCATCCTACCGCTTCAGATGATTTGCATTTAAGAAAGGAAAAAAGAAAATACACATCATCGGAACATAGCGTGGCAATAGTCCGGCGCTCTGTCAATACAGCTCTATCGTCTTACGCAGTTGCCGCCGCTGCTGCGCATAAGCGGCCTTTATTTAAGCCCTTATTACGCAGCCCTTTATTACGCATATCCCTTGGAGGGGAGAGGCCGTGTAATTTACGCGCTGATACCAAAGGCTGATTGTAGGCTTTCCACCTCATAATCATCTTTGGATAAATCCTTAATCGCTTCAACTGAGGCTTTTGCGGCCGCAGCCGTTGTGAAATAAGGGATTTTTTGGGTCAGCGCAGTGCGGCGTATGGAGTAGCTATCTTTGAAAGATTGCTTGCCTTCTGTCGTGTTGAACACAAGTTGAACGTCGCCGTTCTTCATGGCATCAACAATATTGGGCCGTCCTTCATGTACTTTTTTAACAGATTGCACATCAAGACCTTTCTCCTGAAGGAAGCTGGCTGTGCCGCCTGTCGCGATGATCTTAAAGCCAAGCGCGATCAAATCAGAGGCGAGCTCGACCATCATTGGCTTGTTGTGATCTCTGACCGAGATAAATACGGTGCCCGAGGTTGGTAAAACAACGCCCCCGCCAAGCTGCGATTTCGCAAAGGCCATACCAAAGCTTTTGGCCATGCCCATAACTTCGCCGGTTGAGCGCATTTCAGGGCCGAGTATGGGGTCAACGCCGGGGAAACGAGCAAAGGGGAAGACGGCCTCTTTAACAGCAATGGAGTTTCGCGGCGGAATTGACAAATCAAGGTCTTTCAACTTCGCGCCCGCCATGACCTTTGCCGCAAGATTAGCGACAGGCAGGCCAATCGCTTTGGCAACAAATGGCACAGTTCGCGAGGCCCGCGGATTAACCTCGATGAGGTAAACATCGTTATCCTTGACCGCAAATTGTATGTTCATCAAACCAATAACGCCGAGCTCCAGCGCAAGCAATTCGGCTTGACGTTTCAACTCCGCTATAATCTCATCTGATAATGTATAGGGCGGGAGAGAGCAGGCGCTGTCACCTGAATGTACACCGGCTTCTTCGATATGTTCCATCACCCCCGCGACATAAACCTCATCGCCGTCGCAAATCGCATCAACATCAACTTCAATCGCGTCGCGCAAATATTGATCTATTAAGAGCGGAGATTTGCCGGAAACTTTGACGGCCTCGTTCACATAGCGGCGCAAATGCTGCGTATCTTCAACGATTTCCATGCCGCGTCCACCCAGAACATTAGACGGGCGTAGAACTACGGGGTAGCCCACTGTTTCAGCAGCGGCTTCTGCGTCTTTGGCATTTTTGGCAATGCTATTATTCGGCTGTTTAAGGTCTAGCTTTTCAACTAAGGCCTTGAATCGCTCGCGGTCTTCGGCGCGGTCAAGTGCATCGCTTTTGGTGCCGAGAAGCGGGATGTTATTGGCTTCGAGTATGTCCGCAAGCTTAAGCGGGGTTTGCCCGCCAAATTGAACGATGACGCCAAGAAGCTCGCCGTCTTGCATTTCTTTTTCAATGAGTTCCAATACATCTTCTTCGGTTAGCGGCTCAAAATAAAGCCGGTCGGATGTATCATAATCTGTCGAAACGGTTTCAGGGTTGCAATTAACCATAATTGATTCAATGCCAATCTCGGCCATAGCATAGGCGGCGTGACAGCAACAATAATCAAACTCAATCCCTTGGCCAATTCGGTTGGGCCCGCCGCCAAGGATAATAACTTTCTTGCGGTTTGACACGCCGGCTTCACAGGCGGGCAAGCCGTCAAAACTTGGCGTTTCATAACAGCTATACATATAAGGTGTTTTGGCTTTAAACTCGGCGGCGCAGGTATCAACGCGCTTATAAACGGGTCGAACATTGGCCGCGCGGCGCGCGTTTCGCACAGCTTCTGCGCTCATGCCGGATAATTCACCGAGGCGAGCATCGGAAAAGCCCTCGGCCTTTAATTGCCGCATTGTATCTGTGTCTTTCGGCAAGCCTTCGGTTTTGACATAGCTTTCTGCATTTATCAGTGTTTCGATTTGCCCCAAGAACCACGGGTCAATAGAGGTGATGTCAAAAATATCCTCGGCGCTTAGGCCTTCGCGAAAGCCTTGAGCGACCCATAAAAGGCGAGACGGCGTTTGAACAGATAGGTTTTTGCGAACCTCCGCTTGGCGGTCATCCGTTTCAAAGCTCATATCATTCAGACCCGTCAGGTCAGTTTCCAGCGAGCGTAGGGCTTTTTGGAAGCTTTCATTAAAGGTTCGGCCAATCGCCATAGCTTCGCCGACCGATTTCATCGCGGTCGTCAAAATAGGTTTTGATCCCGGGAATTTTTCAAAGGCAAAGCGCGGAATTTTTGTCACGACATAATCAATCGTTGGTTCAAATGCCGCCGGAGTAGCGCCGGTAATGTCATTATCGAGCTCATCTAAGGTATAACCAACCGCAAGCTTGGCAGCGATTTTTGCAATCGGAAAACCTGTCGCTTTGGAGGCAAGGGCTGAGCTACGAGACACGCGCGGGTTCATCTCGATAACAACCATGCGGCCATCCTTGGGGTTCAGGCCGAATTGCACATTTGATCCGCCGGTCTCAACGCCAATCTCGCGGAGCACAGCCAAAGAGGCATCACGCATGATTTGGTATTCTTTATCGGTTAAGGTCAAAGCCGGAGCAACGGTAATACTATCGCCTGTATGAACGCCCATGGGATCGATATTTTCAATTGCGCAAATGATGATGCAATTATCCGCTTTGTCGCGAACAACTTCCATCTCATATTCTTTCCAACCCAGCACTGATTCCTCAACCAGCACTTCGGTCGTCGGGCTGGCATCCAGCCCCTTGCGGACAATCTCTTCAAACTCATTGCGATTAT
>CAZEOD010000045.1:0-19149 GCA_964513675.1 uncultured Caulobacterales bacterium
GGGGTAAAAAGACAGATGAACATTATCAAGAATAGTCTTATTGCCGAATTTCTTAGTCAGACCTTGCATATGGTAACAAAATTGGCGGGCCATGTGGCACTCCTCATTCCAATGGTGAATATGGAGCGCGATATGGCCGAGGCGAGCGGAAAATGCAAGGAAAAGCTAAGCAATCAATTTTTAAACACGCTGCCCAACCAATGGCCAAAATCATAACCTATATCATAAAATATACCGCCATTATTGGATGACACCACCCAAACCCCGATCACGAGGCCAATAATATAAGGCGATGCCGTTACGAGCCTTTTTTTCCATATTTGCGATTGATTTAAAGGCGAAGCCTTATCGGTTTTGACGGGAATACTCTCAATAGCATCCGCGTCGCTAATGGCCTCCAAATTCCATGCCAAATGAATGAGCGGAAAAAGAGAAAAAGCGAAAAACATACAAAACAAGACCGCGATTGTTATATCCATCGGCGGCAATGGCGGCAGTTTATTTATAGTAATATATGATATGGCGCATGTGATCGCCCAAAGCACTAATCCAATTCCAAATAAGACCAGCGCATATTCAAAAGCAGCTGATTGAGATTTATGTTTTTGCGCGATTTCCCACTCATCTTGCAGCTCATCATCCACTGATATACGCCACCAAAGCCCCGTTTCGAGCATAGATTTTGTTGATTTATCAAAAACACGACTTGTGTATATCATGAGCGCAGCGAGGACTATTAACCCGCAAAGCCATAGCCCCGCAGATATTGAGGCTTTATCGGACTTATATAACATAATCATACGAAAAATACTGATGAATAGGGCCGACGATAAGACTAAAGATGTTAGACTAAAAATAATATTACGGCGAAGTTTCTTCAGCCCTGACGCCGTTAATTCATATGGATTAAGCGGAATATCTATTAGTTTTTTTCTTTGATAATCAAGATATTTTGTTTTGAACATTTTATGCCTCCCTATTATGCGGCTCCGCAGCGGCAAAGCCGCGACAGAGGCGCTATTATTAACCTTAAGATTACTCGCTAATGCGCTCGGCCGTGATGCCGTCATCATCGAGCATATCAAACAAGCTATCTTCACCGCCAATATGGCCCGCGCCGACAGCTAGAAAGACCGTACCCGGCGCTTCAAGCCGTGTTTTAACCCATTCCGCCCAACGTGCATTTCGCGCGGTTAAGAGCGCCTCATTAAGTTCGGGCTGTTCGGCCATCGCCTCGTTCATAAGATCTGCGAGGCCTGCAATATCGCCGGCTGACCAATCTTCAAGCATGTCGGCGAGAGCTTTTTCGCCCTCATCCCAATCTTCAATCCCTGACTTGAGCATAAAAACCTGCGCGTCTTTGGATAGATTATCGAAAAACCCAAGCTGCTGCTCTGCGGTTTCAAGGCCGGAAATAGGCTTATTCACTTCATTCGCCGCGGCGGTTAAAATACTTTCAACCCCGGCTTCGGGGTTAAGCCCCAAGTTCAGCATTTGAATGGATGACAAGGTCATAGAGACCATCCACGGCTCTAACACATCAAAGGCGGCAGGCGGAATATCCATAGAGGCTAAATGCGCATCATATGTGGCTTTAAACTCGTCATCAAAATATGACCGAACCGTCTTCCCCTCTGGGTCAACCGCTAAGCTCTGCACGAGCCCTTGCATCGCCGCTGGCTCTGGCGTGACCATTTCCATCACAAGCTCATCCGAATTATCAAAAGCCGTTTTAATCTCGCCGTCAAACCATGTATAATGAGCTGGAAGAACGTGAATCGTCCCGAGAACATAAATCGTTGTGTCTTCATCTGCGATTTTATACATCGCCGGCTCTACATTTACGGCTGGCGGGGTTAGAACTTGGGCAAAAGCCGTTCCGGCGGCTAAAGTCATTAGCGCCGCACTGCCGAGGGCTGTCTGTTTTAAGCGGTTTATTAACGTCATGTGGCTTCCTATCTTATTTTTCATTTATTCCGCCGCATCTCTATCGGCGAGTTGCTGCACGAGTGATTTAAACGGGCGCGGTGAGAAGACTTGATCGACCCGCACGCCGAAATGATCGGCGAGTTTAAAGGCAAGTTCCAGCGATGCATTATAATCGCCGCGTTCCAGATAACCGATAGTTTGGAAATTTACGCCTACAGCCTCAGCGAGGTCTTTACGGGACATCCCCATTTCCGTTCTCAATAATTTAACACGGTTGTAAATCATAATGTTGTATATGTATAACATTTACAGATAAGTCAACAACATATTATTTTATTGCGACCATAAAAAACCCCGCTCGCGCGGGGTTAAATCATCATCATGTCGCCGAGCTATTATAAGCCGATAACTGGCTGAAGAAGTCGGGGCAATAAGCCTTGTAGCTTTAACGGGCCTTCGGTCATCACGAGGCAAATACAGTCATCGCCTGGCTCAATATGCGGAGCGTGCTCATCATTATCATTGGAAATATGTAAATCCCCACGTTTATAATGTGTCTCTCCAACCTTATAAGCCCCTGATAGAATCAATGTCCATTCTTCGCCATTATGGGAATGGTCTGGAAGCTTCATACCGCCTTTAGCTTTCAAAAAATAAAGACGTTCACCCTTTTTAACACCGCGATTGCCAATAATGTTAGAAATCGAAACGCCCGGCACAAGATGTGACCATTTAATCTCGGATAGAGAGGTTCCCGATATTATTTGTTGATATTTTGGCATCGGATAAGAGCCAATGGTTTTAATATCATCAACCGTGCAATCAGTATCATCAAGCGCATCGAGACGAGATGAAAAGCGGTCGAAAAAATCAGGGCTTAGAGCTTCATTTTGATCGCGAACCATAACGCTGGCCGCGATATGTTCTTGAAATTCAATCTCCGCCTGAACGTCAGCGCAAATCTCGCGCTGACAGGCAATAATGGCGTGCCGAGCGGGGCTAAGCGCGCCAATTGCAAACTCACTTATCGCTGTCACAGCGTCCAGACTGGACTCCTGCAAATCAATTGTCATGAAAATTACTCATATCTTTGCTCATATTGGCTTTGAGCGACTGAACTGCACTTCTTATACGTGTTTTTACGGTTCCAAGGGGTATTCCGGTTTGTTCAGATATGTCTTTATGTGTTTTAAATTCCATAAAAGCCATCTTAACGGCAGATTTTTGAGTCTCTGATAATTTTTCAATCTCAGCATAGAGCCTCTGGGCATCTTGTTCTTGCATGAAATTATACTCAGCCGATGGCACTTCGTCATCGACAATGATTTTCATAAATTCCGGCTCTCTGACGTCCATACGCGAATGTTTACGCTGATGGTCAATCCAGCGGTTCCGTGTTGTGCGGTATATCCATGTCGCGAATGAGGCTTTGGCTGGATCAAATAAATGTGCCCGCGTCCAGACCGTAATCATAACATCTTGGACAATATCTTCGGCGGTTCCGTTCCCAACGCCTCGCGCCATAAGCCAGCCTTTAAGCTTAGGGCCATATATAGAGAAAAGATCGGTCAGCGATGATTTGCATTTTTTATCGCGGATATTCGCCATGAATTTTGCATCACGTTTGGCCGCAGAGATGCTCTTGGCCCCGACTTGCACGGCTCTGCGTTTATGGGGAGGACTTTCTCCGCTGCCATCAGTAGACATAGATCCCTCCTGTGTCTGGTGAGGATACATGTATACATTTAGCATATCTAAATCAGTCCGCATAGGGTCAGTCTGTCGATATCTGATGACAACTGAAACCAAAATGTGTGGCCTCATCCAAACTTACAGCATTTAATACGGGCAAAATATAGTTTTGGATGTGCTTAATTCATAACGCGCTTTGCGTTTGAGCGCATTGCTAGGGAACATAAACCGTATAGGTCACATCAGCCGCGATACTACCGGCCCCCAAAGAGAGATCGTAATTATTAGCGTTAATACCAGAGCCAATCAGATTATAGCGGCTCTGAAAGCTAACGGCTTGCTGAATCAATGATCCGGGCTGAGCTGCGGTGCGCCGACCGCCGTCAAAAACTTTGACGGGGTTTGGCGCAATCGCGTCCAGCCTAATCCTGTTGGTTTGCGCTAAAATAATACCATCACCGCCAACAGATGGGTCTTGCGCCCGCACGCCCCAACGATTCGCCCCGCCGCCGCCCGTGGTTTGAACCCGTAAGCGGTAGCGAATATTCGATAAATCAAGCGCATCAAAGGCGCCAGATGTGTCAAGGTTATCCGCGAGCGCATAGATATCAAACGCGGCATTTGACGCCACAAAGAAGCGAGAGGCCCTCGCCCCGCCGTTCAGCAAATCAACATCGGTATCCTCATCTAGCTCAAAAGCATTATAAGAATCACTCACATCCAAAATTTGACCCGGCGCAGAGGAGCTAAACTCACCGCCGGACACCGCATTATTAATCTGGTACTCATTACCGCCGGCCGCTTCACTGAAAATCGGATTAAACTGCTGCGAGTTAAAATTAATCGTCCGGCCATCCAGCGAGATAAGGTCCGGCGCTGCCTGATTACTCACGCCCGCTTCAAGGGATAAGAAATCAACCACAACCGGCGCAACCCCGCCGTTATCATTAAAATCCGAGGCTCCGAAAACAACAACAGTAGCCGTGCTGCGAAAAAACGGCCTGTCATTGACCGACGCCTCTGCCGCAACAGCGCAGCACAACAGAGCTGTCCATAGCCCTATTTTTCTTAGGCTATCTGTAAGTAAAGATTTTTGAATAGCGCCAACCATAATTATTTTATAACGCCGAACCTAAAAAAATACCTTTAGAGGCATCCTTAAAGAAACATTAAATTGCTAAATCACACCCATGACAAAACCGCCCTTACAATATCGAGACGAACTTGCATTTTAGCAGATAATCATTAAGTCAAAGCTATGTCGTCACCGCCGAACATATCCGTGCGCGAAGCCCCCATGATGTGGCAACCCCACCGGCCCGCTCGGCCCGACAAATCCGAAGGCGGGCGCAGATTTCAGCTTGTCAGTGAGTTTGAACCGAAAGGCGATCAGCCCCGCGCCATTAAAGACCTTTGCGAGGGCTTAAACTCGATTGAACGCGACCAAGTCCTGCTCGGCGTCACGGGCTCTGGTAAAACCTTCACCATGGCCAAAATCATCGAACAAACCCAGCGCCCCGCGCTTATTATGGCGCCCAATAAAACCTTGGCCGCGCAGCTTTATGGTGAGTTTAAGAGCTTCTTCCCCCATAACGCCGTAGAATATTTCGTCTCCTATTATGACTATTACCAGCCCGAAGCCTATGTCCCCCGCACGGATACATTCATTGAAAAAGATAGCTCGGTTAATGAACAAATCGACAGGATGAGACATGCCGCCACGCGGGCTATTTTAGAGCGTGATGACTGTATTATTGTCGCCTCAGTCTCTTGCATCTACGGCATTGGCTCGGTTGAAACCTATACGGCGATGACCGTTGACCTCGCGCGGGGTGATGAAATTGATCCGCGCGCCTTTATGGCCCAACTTGTCGAGCTGCAATATAGCCGCAATGACATCGCTTTTAGCCGCGGCACTTTTCGGGTGCGCGGCGATACCATTGAAGTCTTCCCCGCCCATTATGACGACACCGCATGGCGTTTTGACTTTTTCGGCGATGAAATTGACAGCATTACCGAATTTGACCCGCTCACGGGGAAAACAGGCAAAGCGCTGGATAATGTCCGTATTTACGCCAATTCGCATTATGTTACCCCGCGCCCTACGGTCAACAGCGCCATTAAAGGCATTAAAGACGAGCTCAATAAACGCCTCGCCTTTTACGAATCCGAGAACCGCCTTTTAGAGGCGCAGCGTATCGCCCAGCGCACTGAATTTGATCTTGAAATGCTCGCCGCACAAGGCTTTTGTACGGGGATTGAAAACTACTCCCGCTACCTCACGGGCCGAAATCCCGGCGAGCCGCCGCCCACGCTTTTCGAATATCTTCCCGAAGACGCCCTCCTCTTTACTGATGAAAGCCATGTCACCGTGCCGCAAATTGGCGCGATGAGTAAAGGCGATGCCAACCGGAAAGGAACCCTCGCAGAGCACGGTTTTCGCCTGCCCTCCTGCATCGACAACCGCCCGCTTAAATTCGAAGAATGGGATGCGATGCGCCCGCAAACTGTCCATGTCTCGGCAACGCCCGGCAAATGGGAAATGCAGCGCACGGACGGTATTTTCGCGGAGCAAGTCATTCGCCCGACAGGATTAATCGACCCGCCCGTAGAGATTCGCCCTGTTGCCAAAGACGGTGCATCCCAAGTCGATGATGTCATTGACGAAGTCCGTAAAACAACGGCCCAAGGCTACCGCTCACTTGTCACCACCTTGACCAAGAAAATGTCCGAAGACCTAACGGAATATATGCATGAACAAGGCATACGTGTGCGCTATATGCACTCCGATATTGATACCATAGAGCGTATCGAAATCATCCGTGATTTACGCCTCGGCGTCTTTGATGTGCTCATTGGTATTAACCTGCTGCGCGAAGGCCTTGATATCCCCGAATGTGCCTTTGTTGGCATATTAGATGCCGATAAAGAAGGTTTTCTGCGCAGTGAAACCTCATTAGTGCAAACCATTGGCCGCGCGGCGCGAAATGCCGATGCCCATGTCGTGCTTTATGCCGATAGAATGACGGGGTCTATGCAGCGCGCTATGGATGAAACCGCCCGCCGCCGCAAACGCCAAATTGCGCATAATGAAAAACACGGCATTGTTCCAACAACGATTGCCCGAAATATTGCTGATATTGTCGGCGATAGCGAAGCCGGAGGAAAAATCAAAGACGCCGCCAATCGCTTCACGCCAACGGGCAAAATCAAGCAAAAATATCTCGAAGTCGCCGAAGGTGAACAAGCGCCATATGCAGGCGGCAATCTCAGCGCCGTCCTCGCCGAGCTTGAAAAGCGCATGTTCGAAGCGGCTGAAAATCTAGAATTTGAAGAGGCCGCAAAATTGAGAGATGAGATACAAAAGCTCAAAGCGAGTTAGTTCTTTTCAAATAAGACCGTCATAAGAGCCCCTCTATCGCCTGACCTTATTTTAAAGCACCCAATATATATCCACGCCTTTATAGCGTCATATATTATAGCCCTATCACCTTTTGGGACAGGCACGTGCACGTTGGCTGGCTGTAAGGGTGATGGCAGTTGTGGTAAATTGGGCGAATTGACCTTTGCTTAAATATCATCGT
This sequence comes from uncultured Caulobacterales bacterium, assembly GCA_964513675.1. Taxonomy (GTDB): domain Bacteria; phylum Pseudomonadota; class Alphaproteobacteria; order Caulobacterales; family Maricaulaceae; genus CALFVT01. Next base: position 7,206 of record CAZEOD010000045.1, read on the forward strand.
ACATCGGTCAGATGGGATAGATCCATTCTTGTCCCGACTGCGCAAAAACCTGCCGCCGCGACGCTTGGGTTTCGTGAAACATATAGAAAATTGGTCTCCAACGACGCCTAAAGCGCCGCGGCTGTCCATATTATACATGACGCGGCGCGGCCTCTTTGGGGCGGCGTATTTTGTGCTGCCCTATTGGCCTGTGTAGGGTTAGGGTTGGACTGGTGGTGAACATTATAATGCAGACAATTATCCGCAGCTAACCCGATCAACGATACCTTCGCGGTCAATTTCTATTGTCAGGCGGTCAGGCACAGCAGGCTCAAGTGAAAGCGCATCAGGGGAGGTTCGAATAGACGGCGCATAAAGCGGCTGTCCCGCTAAGAAATCTCTCACCTCTAAAAGCGGCGGCGGGGCTTCAAATTCTGGCAAAAAGTCACTGCCAAAATCCTCCGTCGCAGCAGGTTTTATAATCCGCTTACGTCCCGGAATGGCTTGGAAATAAAGGCTACCTTCAAATTGGCCGACGAGCGTTTGATAGACCCGGGCCTGACAGAGATCATCAGGAATAAGGCGCGGCGGAAGCTCGGGATCAAGATAAGCGGGCCGGATATATTGCCCCTGCCCCAGACGCGGTTGATAGGGGCGGTCATTACCGCCGCCGATAGAGCCGCAAGCCGTCAAACAGAGTCCGCCCAAGGCAAAAAGAGAGATGTAAAATGCAAATCGCATAATTGAAACTGAATCAGATTCGCGGCCACATAGCAAACTAGAGCCGCAGATTGGCGTGGGATTAGGCCATTTTTTTCCACTCACCGCGATCATTTTGCTGCCAATAGGACATTTTCGCGCCGTCAGCCTTAAGGCGCTTCCATCGGGCGCGCTCAAATGTGACGCTATCAGACTTTTGCCCCTCAATCAGCACAATGCAGCGCTCAGCCGCGTCTTGCATCGTGACATCAGATTGATCGAGCAGGATGACACAAGCGGAGTCGCCAGATGTTTCGGCAGAGGCGGATAAACAAATGGGCTGCCGGTCACTCATCGGCTCATCATCGCGGCCATGGGGCAGAAAGCTATCATCGCGATAGGTCCAGAGATATTTATCCATCTCTGGCAGGCGAGCCTCTGACATTTTGACAAGCGCGCGCCAGCCTTTAGCGCGCGTTTTTTCAAGCAGCTGCGGCAGAACCGCTTCAACGCTGGCTTGTTCAAGATGATAAAACCAATAGTCCATTTTTACAGGGCGGCTAGCCTTCGTAATTATCGGCAACCCAGCGGTTGAGTAAGCGCACGCCAAACCCCGTGCCAAATGTGGTTTCGCGCGGGTCATGGCGGGTGTTTTTCATGCCTGTTCCGGCGATGTCCAAATGCGCCCACGGCGTATCGCCGACAAAACGCTGCAAGAACTGCGCCGCCGTAATGGAGCCCGCCGCACGTCCGCCGATATTTTTCATATCCGCATTGGGGCTATCAAGCAGGCGGTCATAAGCCTTCCCAAGCGGTAAGCGCCAAACTTTATCACTTGATGTTTCACCCGCCGATAAAAGCTGGTTAGCGACATCATCATTATTGGAGAAAAGCCCCGCATGTTCATGACCAAGCGCCACGATAATCGCCCCTGTCAGCGTTGCCAAATTGACCATGGCCTTTGGATTATATTCCTCTTTGGTGTACCAAAGCGCATCCGCCAAAACGAGTCGGCCTTCGGCATCTGTATTTTGCACTTCAACCGTTTGGCCCGAGTAAGAGGTAATAATATCGCCCGGAAGCTGCGCATCACCATCCGGCATATTTTCGACAAGTCCGACGACGCCGATGACATTGGCTTTGGCCTTGCGAGCAGCCAGCGCATGTAATGTGCCAACAACAGCAGCCGAGCCGCCCATGTCGCCTTTCATATCCCACATGCCGCTGCCCGGCTTGAGAGAAATACCGCCCGTATCAAAGGTCACGCCTTTCCCGACAAGCGCCACAGGCGCATCGCCCTTTTTACCGCCGTTCCACTGCATAATCACCAATTGGCTTTCGCGCACAGAGCCTTTACCAACCCCCAGCAGTGTATTCATACCGAGCTTTGTCATTTCCGCTTCGCCCAAGATTTTGACATCCACACCCAAAGCTTCAAGCGCTTTAATGCGCTGGGCATAGGCGACAGGATAGATGACATTTGGCGGCTCATTAACAAGATCACGGGCCAGTTTCACACCTGCCGCTTCTGCGCCGTGGTAATTTTCATAGGAGGCCGTCGCCATTTCCGCATCATCACACAAGATAGTGATATCACTCACAACCGGCTTTTTGCTCGCCGGTAATTTCGTCCGGTAATGATCGAATCGGTAAGCGGCCAATTCAGCCCCTAGCGCCGCACGGGCCGCGCCATCAGGATCAGCGCCCGTACCGTCGAGATAAAACGTCCATGATGTTTGGCGCTCCATTAAGAGCTGCTTGACGGCTTTTGCGGCAAAAATTTCTGCGTTAAACTTCGACTTTTTACCGCCGCCCATAAAAACAACTTGCTGAGCCTGACTGCCTTCAACCGCGTAAACGCGAAATGATTGCCCAGGTTTTCCTTTAAAATCAGCGGCCTGCGCCAATTTATCAAAGTCAACGGCCAAATCAGCGGCAAGGCCATTTCGGGCCATATCTTCAAAAACAGGAATAATTGCAAGGCCTGTTGCCTGTAAGTTGGCGGGCTTAAATGTAAGTTTCACGGAGAACTCCTCGTCATGCGCGGTTTATGCTAAGCGCAATTTAATTCTATTTCTTTTGCAGTAATGCACCGGCCAATGTATTAGACTTAACCATAGGGAATGTCATGTGTTTTCCACGCGGCAATATAGCATGAATAAACGTGCAAAATAGAGATGAGTGCATGACACTTCTGCAAAACTATCTGAGAAAACAAGGGTTTTGGCCTTTGGTTTTGACGTTATCTGCCCTCGCGTTTCTAGCTGTTTTGACGCAGAGCCTCTCAACGCTGGATTTAATCGTCGAAAACCGCCAGTCAGCTGCGACGTTTTTTTACATTACAATTCTCGCGATACCGCAGCTCATCGCCATTATACTGCCCCTCGCCGTGTTTATCGCTGTTTTATACGCAATTAACCGCCTGAACACAGATAGCGAGTTAATCGTAGCCAAAGCCTCTGGCCTTAGCCCGTGGAAAATATCGACCCCGATCATTCGCCTCGCAGTTCTCGCAGCTATGGCCCATTTAATTATCAATATTGCCGTGCAGCCCTATGCATTTCGCCAAATGCGGGCAGAGCTTTTGAAAGTCAAAACAGACCTTGCCTCGCAAGTCGTACGCGCGGGTGAATTTAACTCACCCACACCGGGGTTAACGCTTTATTCGCGCCTGATTTCACCCAATGGCGTCTTGACGGATGTGATTATCCACGATTCGCGTAATCCCGATCAAGTGCAAACCTATCAATCCAAAACAGGGCAAATTTCGAAAACCGATGGCTCTGTTCAGCTCAGCTTATTTGACGGCACAATCCAAGAGATAGTAGAAAATGGACAGCTCGACCTCATTTCATTTGAGACTTACGCCATTGATTTATCCGAAATCATCGCTTTGGATACAGTGCTCCGCCTCAAGAAAACGGATCGCTACTTACATGAGCTTTTGAAGCCTGACTTGCGAGAGGTCTCAACACAGTCACGGCGCGATTCATTTATTGCAGAAGGCCATTCGCGCCTCGCCTCGCCGCTTTACTGTATAGCCCTGGCCCTGCTGGCACTCGCCTTCCTTATTCGCGGCGAGATGCAGCGCACGGGTTATAGCCAAAAGATTGCGATATGCGCTGTCCTCGGCTTTATGGTTCGGTTAATTGGATTTGGCATAGAAGCCGGCGCAGAAACGAGTGCCGCCTTAAATATTGTGCAATATGTCTTCCCGCTAACCATTTGCATCATCGCTCTTTTATTCCTGCTACAGCCCGGCCGCGTCAGAAAACCAAAGTTCTTACAATCCAAGCTCAATAGAAACGCCTTTGAAACTCCGGCGCATGAGGGCCCGTCATGATCGGACTATCCCTCATCAATAGATATATTGCGCGGCGCGTTCTGAGCGGCATTTTGGTCGCTTTTATGATCGTGACCGGTATCATTATGCTGATTGACTTTGTTGAAGGCTCCCGAAATTTGGGCCAAGATCTCGGCTTTAGTAGCTTTGACGTTATGTATTTAACCGTGCTCAAAACCCCGTCTTTAATCGAGCAAACCATTCCCTTTGTTGTGCTCTTTGGTGTCATGAGCGCGCTTTACGGCCTGAACAAGCGATCAGAACTTATTGTCTTGCGCGCGACCGGATTATCTGCGTGGCGCTTTCTGGCCCCCGCCGTCTTTGTTACTTTTATTCTGGGCGTTATCTGGGCGGCCTGTTTCAACCCCATTGCCGCCCAAACGTTAAGCGCATATGAGCAAAAACTTGCCATTGCCGAAAATGACGGCGCGGCCACGAAAAATATTTGGCTTCGCGAGACGACGGACCGCTCGCAAACTTTAATCCGCGCAGATGATTATGAGCCCCGAGAGCGAGCCTTAAAAGGTGTTACGATTATTCAATCCGACATAATCCCAGATAATGGCGCGACGTTTAAAACCCGCTTTGATGCTGAGACGGCGATTTTAAGCGGCGCCGGATATTGGCAGCTCTATAATGTCAAAGAAAATACAGATGACGTGCTCGCAAATGTTGTTACGCATGAGACGATTTCTATACCAACGAATATTCGCCTTGAAGATATTACCTCGCAAACATCTTCCGAATATATCCCGCCCTTTTGGGCTTTACAGCAAGAGATCATCCGAACACGGCGGTCAGGGTTTTCAACGGTTGGGCTAGAGATGCAATGGCATAAACTCCTCGCCCTCCCCCTAAGCCTTGTCGCTATGACCTTTATCGCAGCCGGAGTCTCCATGCATCTCGCGCGCGAAGGCGGAACGCTTAAACTTCTTATTTCAGGCACCGCAATAGGCTTTGGTGTTTACTTTGCAAATTCCATTTTCAACGCCTTTGGGCAATCCTCTACAATGCCGGTTGTGGTCGCCGCATGGTTAATTCCAATTATGACCTTTTTTTTAGGTGTATCTTACCTCACAAAGATAGAAGATGGATAAGGCAAAACTGCGGGCATGAATTGCTTTATCCCGCGGGCTTATGTAATGAATAGATAAAAGGCCATCTTGTATGGGCCCAACACTGATAACGGGATATTGGATATGATTTTATCATCCACTTTTCGCAAAGCTTTACTTGCTACGGCGGGTTTCATAGCCTTTGGCGCAACATTGCCGGCTACGGCGCAAACAACCCAAAGCATCGCGGCGGTTGTGAATGATGATATTGTGACGACATATGATCTACGTCAGCGCGTTTTGTTCATTCTGGCAACGACCGGCGTAGAGCGCGATGAAGCCACATTGCAGCGTATTCAAAGCCAAGCGCTCCGCAATCTGATTGATGAGCAGTTGCAAATGCAAGAATCTCGTAAATTCGACCAGACTATCCGCGACGAAGAAGTCAACCGATCTGTTGTTGACCTGATAAGCCGAAACGGGCTTTCGCCCGATGAAGTCGCGCAGCGCCTTGCGGCTGTCGGAGTCTCGCTTGGGACATTGCAAAACCAAGTCCGCGCAGAAATTGCATGGCAGCGTATCGTCAGCGGTCTTTTTGGCTCGCGCGTTCGTATTAGTGATGCGCAAATTGATGAAACATATACACGGCTGACGGCCAATGCGGAGAAACCCAGCTACCGCGTGGCTGAAATTTATATCGAAGCCACGCCAGAGATTGGCGGACAAGAAGGCGCCCTTCAGGGCGCGCAGGCAATGATACAACAAGCCACACAGGGCGCGCCCTTTCAGCTTCTGGCGCAACAATTCTCATCCTCGCCCTCAGCCGCGCGCGGCGGGGACATTGGCTGGGTGAATGAAGGCGAGTTACGTCCCGAAATTGACACCGCGATTCAAGCCCTAGAAAAAGGCGGGATTTCTGAGCCGATCCAAGTTCCGGGCGGTGTTTATGTCATTGTCCTCGTCGACAAACGCATCTCAAATCCAGACACCCTTTATAACCTCCAGCAAATTAGAAGTGAAATCAGCGAAGATAACGGCGGATTTGACGCGGCTAAGGCACGGGTCGAGCAAGCTCTTACCGTCGTCACATCATGTAATACGATGAAAGACTCATTAGATGATATGGATGATGTGACCCATATGGATATGGGGGAGCTCAAAGAAACAGAAATGAATGAGCTTATTGCTAACGCTTTAAACGGCGTAGAGGTAGGCCAAGGCTCTGCTGTCATTGAAGGCCCGGGAACGGCTGTCAGTTTCTTCGTCTGCGAAAAATCTTTGACGGGTGAAAATGTACCGACCCGTAATCAAGTTGAAGATCGCTTGATCGACCAGCAAATTGCCCAAGCTTCAAAGCGTCATTTGCGTGATTTACGCCGTGATGCAGCCATCACACTGCGCTAGTGTCACGGCTCGCCCTGACAATGGGCGACCCGGCGGGGATCGGGCCCGACATCACGGCCAAATCATGGGCGCATTGCGTAAAAGAAAATGGCCCCGCCTTTATCGCCATTGGCGATATAGAGGTTTATAACCGCGCCTTTAAGTCCGAAGGACTTCCTGCGCCCACCAAAATTGACGATGTGCAACAAGCCGATAGCCTTTTTAAGGCCACTCTGCCCGTCTTACATATTGGCTCCGTCGGCCCCGTAACCGCTGGGCAGCCATGCCCCGCCCATGCTGATGTCATTACGCGCGCGATAGAAACAGCTGTGGAGCTATGTTTAGACGGTAAAACATCCGGCGTTGTCACCTGTCCGATTGCGAAAGATAATCTCTACGCCGCTGGGTTTAAATATCCCGGCCATACAGAATATCTTGGGCATTTATGCGCCGAACGCGCGGCGCCCTATCCGCACGGTCCTGTTATGCTGCTTGAGGGCGGCGGGCTTCGCTGCGCGCTTGTCACAATACATATGCCTTTGGCCGACGCCGTAGACGCAGTAACGCTGGATGCAATTTCCCGTACCGCCCGCACATTATACGGCGCGCTTAAGGTTGATTACGGGATCGACGCGCCGCATATTGCCATGGCAGGGCTCAACCCTCATGCAGGTGAAAACGGCGCTTTGGGACGAGCCGAGATCGAGGTTCAAAATCCGGCGGCGCAGGCCCTTCGCGCTGACGGCGTGAATATCAGCGATGCCCGCTCTGCCGATACCTTGTTCCACACCGAAGCCCGCACAGGCTATGATGCGGTTTTGGCCATGTATCACGACCAAGGCCTGATTCCTGTTAAGACATTAGACTTCCACGGCGGCGTAAATATTACGCTCGGCCTGCCTATCATTCGCACATCGCCCGATCACGGCACAGCCTTTGATATTGCCGGCAAAGGAATAGCCCGCGCAGACAGCTTGATAGCGGCGCTAGAAAAGGCCGCCTTTCTGGCCGAGAATAGAGCGCGCTATGCTAGATAACCTCCCAAGCCTAACCGAGACGGTTCGCATTCATGATTTGCGGGCCGATAAACGCCTCGGGCAGCATTTCCTCCTCGATCAGAATGTCACTGATAAAATCGCCCGTTATGCCATGCCTTTAGACGGCGTAAGCGCTGCTGAAATAGGCCCCGGCCCGGGCGGATTAACGCGGGCCTTGTTGAAAGCTGGCGCAAAAGACGTTCTAGCCATTGAAATGGATGAGCGGTTTTTGCCCGCCCTCGCCGAGATTGGCCGCGCCTCTGGTGACCGCCTTCGCGTCTATAAAGGCAATGGGCTGAAAGTCGATCTTGCGGCAGAGCTTAGCGCGCCGATTAAAATTATCTCGAACCTACCTTATAATGTCGGTACGAAAATGTTGATTAATTGGCTCACCGCCAAGCCTTTATTTTGGCAGCAAATGGTCTTGATGTTTCAAAAGGAAGTCGCGCAGAGGATTGTCGCAGCGCCCGGTGATAGCGGCTATGGGCGGCTCGCGATTTTAGCGCAAAGCGTCGCTTATACGCAGATTGTTTTTGATGTGCCCGCCCGCGCTTTCACCCCGCCGCCTAAGGTCGATTCTGCCGTGGTCTTACTCGATCCACGCCCAGAAGATCAACGCTTTGAGGATTTAACCACATTGGGCCAAGTGACTCACGCCGCTTTTATTATGCGCCGTAAAATGCTGCGGCGCTCGCTTAAAAAATTCGCGCAAAATCATAATGTTGATCTGAACATATGGCTACAAGCCTCTGATATTAAAGAAGAAGCTCGACCTGAGACATTATCACCTGCGGATTTTCACCGCTTAACACGGCAATTTATTCGCCTGAAATCAGAGACCTGACAAAGGGCTGTAGCCAGAGTTGACGCCGCCGCGCCATACGCTCGGCTTTGATAATCGCACGTAACTCGTCCATAGCCGCGTCGATATCGGAATTAACAATGACATAGTCATATTCAGCCCAATGGCTAATCTCGGCTTCGGATTTTGCCATACGCTTGGCAATCACATCATCGCTATCTTGCGCGCGGCTTCGCAGGCGGCGTTCAAGCTCATGCATATCGGGCGGCAAGATAAAAACCCGCACCAAATCATCTGCGGCGGCTTGGGTCAGTTGCTGCGCCCCCTGCCAATCAATATCAAATAAAACATCCCGTCCGCTCGCAAGCGCCGCTTCTACAGGCTCGCTCGGCGTGCCGTAATAATTATCAAAAACCTTTGCATGTTCCAAAAATGCATTGCCGTCGATCATATCCGCAAATTTATCCTTAGAGATGAAAAAGTAATGCTGCCCATCCACTTCACCGCTGCGGGGGGCGCGGGTTGTCGCGGATACGGACATCGACATATTGTCATCCTCAGCCAGCAAAAGCCGCGTTAAAGTCGACTTTCCTGCGCCGGAAGGTGAGGATAAAACAATGAGCAGCCCCCGGCGGGCGGATTTATCAAATTGCGCCATTATTTTCCCTGCCTCTTCGCGCGCTTACGCTCACGCTCAATCTTGCGCCATTGTTTCACATTGGCATTATGCTGCGCTAAGTTTTCCGCGAAAATATGCCCGCCCTGTCCATTTGCAACAAAAAATATATCTTTGGTTTTTGCGGGATTAAGAACAGCCGCAATCGCCGCTTCGCCCGGATTACAAATCGGTGTTTTCGGCAGGCCGTCAATCTGGTAAGTATTCCAATCGGTTTTACGGTCAATCTCAGAGCGCCGAATCCCGCGCTGCTCTCCCGCTCTATTGCGTAGAATTTCACCTTTTGAAATCCCGTAAATAATCGTCGGGTCGGATTGCAAGCGTATCCCGCGGTTTAAGCGGTTAATAAACACGCCCGCCACGCGGTCACGCTCCCCGTCAATGCCGGTTTCTTTTTCAACCACAGACGCGAGGATAATCGCCTCTTGTTTGGTCTTTATCGGTAAATCTTCGGCGCGCGTTTTCCATAACCGATCAATCACCTCGGCTTGCGCCTGTTTCATCCGCGCAATCACCTCGGAATAGGCCATATCGCGCGGCAGTAAATAGGTTTCCGGTAGAAGCGTGCCCTCTGCTGGTATGGTAACATCATCCGCCGTCATCCAGCTATAATCTGGCAACTGCCGAATAATTTGCGCCGATGTACGCCCTTCGGCCACTGTGAAGGGGTAAAGTATCGCCTTGCCTTCGGATAAAACTGTATAAATTTCGCTCATAGAGGCCGGCAATTCGAGCGCAAATTCACCCGCTTTGAACTGGCTTTCATTCCCGCGCAGCATTGTCACAAGTTTAAAGATTCGCGCTGATTCTATCGCGCCAACCGTTTCGAGGTCTGCGGCAATCCGCGAGAGTCCAGAACCTTTTTTGACCGTAAAAACAATCTCTTGCGGGTCAGCATCCGGCGCAGCCGCATAGCGGTAATTTACAAAGGCATAAAGCGCAAGAATAAGCCCGCCGGCAAAGGTCACAATACCAGTTAGCCCTATAAGCCCCAGCATGATTTTAGATTTTTTAGGGAGCATTTCCGCCGCTTTGGCGGCGTTGGGCGCGGGCTGACTCATTGCTATTGCGGCTTAGAAAAAATAATCGCAGCGTTTGTCCCGCCAAATCCAAATGAGTTCGATAAAACGGCGCTTCCGGTGAAAGGCTTGGGCTTTAGGGGCACTAAATCAATCGCAGTCTCGATTGAACAATTTTCAAGGTTTAGCGTGGCAGGCGCGATTTGATCGCGTAGCGCCAGAATGGAGAAAACGGCCTCAATCGCTCCGGCTGCACCCAGCAAATGCCCCGTCGCAGATTTCGTTGATGACATTAATAAGCCTTTGGCATGATCGCCAAAGCGCCGCTCAACGGCTTTAACCTCAATCTCATCACCAATAGGCGTCGAAGTGCCATGTGCATTAACATAACCAATTTCAGATATGTCGATATTGGCATCATTTATAGCTGCGCTCATCGCGCGGTAGCCGCCATTCCCGTCTGGCGGGGGGCTTGTGATATGATGGGCGTCACCTGAAAGGCCATAACCACGGTATTCAGCATATATATGCGCGCCGCGTGCAATAGCATGTTCATATTCTTCAAGGACAACAATGCCGGCGCCCTCGCCCATTAAAAATCCGTCTCGCCCATCATCATAGGGCCGAGACGCTTTTTTGGGCGTATCATTATATCCTGTGGTCATCGCGCGGCAGGCGACAAAACTCGCAATCCCGAGGCGGCAAACAGCCGCTTCAGCGCCGCCAGCAACCATAACATCTGCATCGCCATGCTGTATCAGCCGCGCCGCATCACCTATGGCATGAACGCCAGACGCACAGGCCGTGACAACAGAATGATTAGGCCCTTGAAAGCCGTAACGCATAGACACTTGGCCCGATGCAAGGTTAATCAGCATTGCCGGAATAACAAATGGGCTTAATCGGCGGGGGCCTTTTTCAGATAATGTGATTGAGGCGTTATAGGTGGTTTCTAAGCCGCCAATACCAGAGCCGATCATAACGCCTGTACGGTGGCGGCCTTCAATATTATCTTCGCCAGGCATCCAGCCAGAATCTTTTACAGCTTCATCAGCCGCTGCAATACCGTAGAGAATAAAATCATCAATCCGTTTTCTATCGCGCGCAGGCAGCACGCTATCGGGATCAAATGCGCCCTCACTTGGGGCATCCGCATCATCAATACGCGGAACAAAAGCAGCGACTTTGCAGGCAAGGTCGCTGGCATCAAATTTTGTAATTTTCTTTGCGCCGGATTGACCGGCCAGCAAGTTTTTCCATGCAACGTCTTTGCCACAACCAACGGGCGTAACAAGCCCAATTCCTGTAACAACAACCCGCCGCATGAATGCGCTACCGCTTAACCCGCTTTTTCCGTGATGAACTTAACGGCGTCACCAACAGTTTGAATATGCTCAGCCGCATCATCAGGAATCTCAATATCAAATTCCTCTTCAAATGCCATAACTAGCTCAACAGTATCGAGGCTATCAGCGCCTAGATCATCAATAAAATGAGCTTTATCAGTCACTTTATCTTCATCAGCGTCCAGATGCTCGACAACCATCTTTTTAACACGGGTTAAAATATCTGACATAGTCTTTCCTTTTATGTTGCCAGCCTTATCAAATAAGACATGCGGCGGTTTATCGCAGAGAATTTAGGGGTTCTATTCTGAAATACAAGTCCCCGTACGAGTCGGCGGGTCACTATCATAGAAAATCAGGGCTGAAAAGCGAATTAGAGATAGAAAACTCGCTTAAATCATCGCCATACCGCCATTTACGTGCAGTGTTTGCCCCGTAATATAAGTAGCAGAATCAGAGGCTAAGAAAGCGACAGCCTTGGCAATATCATCGCCGCTGCCAAGCTTTCCGGCCGGTATTTTTGTCAAAATAGCCTGTTTTTGAGCATCAGTCAGAACATCTGTCATTGGCGAGGCTATAAATCCGGGCGCAACACAATTCACGGT
>CAZEOD010000046.1:0-18895 GCA_964513675.1 uncultured Caulobacterales bacterium
CTATTAAAGGCCGTAGTGCCCGTCAGTTTTGCGCCGTGCAGGAAAACACTGCCTTTAATTTCTGCGCCTTGGGCGAAAATGGCATCTCCGTTCGGGTTTATAAAGTCTGTTTGATATTTGTCTGTTGAATTGGCTGAAAATTGCCCGCCGATTATTGCGCTATTAAAGGCCGCTGTGCCTGTCAGTTTTGCGCCGCGTAGGAAGACCCCGCCCTTAATCTCTGCGCCTTGGGCGTTAATGGCGTGTCTATTACCGCTAATTTTAACCCGCCGCTTTTCCGAGCATAAATTTAATTGTCCGCCAATCCAAGCCGCATCTAATGTGAGTTCTTCGGTTGATTGGATGTCATCCATCCAAAGGCCGCTTTCGATTTTGGCATATCCAAAATTAGCGCCTTTCATGTCGCAAAAAGTGAAATCAAGGCGTGAAAAATTGGCGCCTCTGAAATTTACCGCTTTATCAAATTGGCTATGAGTTATAGCGAGGTTTAATCCCGTGTCGCTATATGGCATATCAAAGATGCCGGTTATAATGGCCTGCGAAATGCCGACTTGGCGCGGCATGGAAATGGCGTGCCCATCCTCCCTCCACTCTCCGCGTAACAGCCGCGCTAGAACGGGGCCTCGGATGGTGCGGCTTTGGGCAGGTGCATTTTTATCAAAAAGGCACGTCTCGCCTTTGCGGAGCTGTTCGAGCAGTTTTGGCTCGCCGCTGGTGCCGTCTATCTCGAATGGATTATCTTGTGCCGCCATTATATCCCCCACACATTAGCCTATGTGTAGCAGGCGCAGCACAGCTTTCAAGCGCCTATCCGTTTTTGGGATTTATGCCAGTAAAGTTTTTATCGTAATGCGCTTTGATCTTGCGGTTATCGACATCTGTGTCGAAAGATAAATCCCAAACGCGGTCGAGCACGATTTCCTTTTTTGGGCCGTCTATGCCGACAACAAAAACGGGTACGCTGGCGGCATAGGCCATGCGCAGATAACCCTTTTTGAATTTAGTCACTTTGGAGCGTGTTCCCTCAGGGGTCAGGCCAAGCCATGCGAGATCATTATCTTTATACCATTGTGTCATTTGCGCGGTGACATCATTTTTAGCGCTACGGTCAATCGGCACCCCGCCGCAGGCTTTCCAAAGCCCGCCGAGCGGCCAGAAAAAGGCTTCTTTTTTCATCATCCACGAACATTTAAGACCCACGGCCATCATAGCGGATAAGGCCACGATCAAATCCCAATTAGAGGTATGGGGCGCGCCAATGAACAACAGCTTTTTTTCTTTGGGGAAGCTGCCGGTGATTTTCCAGCCCATCACATCTAAGATGCTCTGCCCAATCCAGCGCGTCACGGCATTACCCATGCGCGGGGTGTATTCATTGACAATGTCGTTGTCGAATTTTGCCATATCAGGCGCTCCGTATTAAGGCGAGATAGGTAACGCCGCCCGCGCCGTTTCGCAAGAGCGGATTGCTTTGCTCTACATGTCGAAGATATGTGCAAATACGCGCAATCTCTGCCGCCAAGGGGGGCAAGGGCGGCAAATCATGAAAACCCTGTGCATTTGGGTGATTGCTGTCTTGTAAGGCGGCGCGCGCCCTGCTAATTGGCACGCTGTAATTTTACCGAGGAGACTCGCATGAGTAACCCCCAAAATAGCGTCACATCCCAAGACGTCAAAAAGATCGCCCGTTTGTCGCGGCTCCATGTCGAAGCGGACCGGCTCCAACCGATGGCGGATGAGCTTAACGGTATTTTGGGCTGGATCGAGATGCTCAATGAGGTAGATGTCGAAGGCGTTGCGCCGATGACCTCGGCGGTGGATGTCACTGCGCCGCTCCGTGATGACGCGATTACGGACGGAAAGCTCCGCGATAAAGTTCTTGGCAATGCCCCGAAATCCGATGACGGGTTTTTCGTGGTTCCGCGGTCAGTAGAATAGGGGCGGGCTATGACAGATCTAACGAAAATGACCTTGGCGGCCGCGCTTGACGGCATGGCGGCCGGAGAGTTTAGCTCCGTAGAGCTGACAGAGGCGCATATCAAAGCTTGTGAAGCGGGCGCGAAGTTAAACGCCTTTATCACCGACACGCATGATCTGGCGCGGGCGCAGGCAAAGGCGTCGGATGAGCGCCGCTCTAAAGGCGAGGCCGGACTCCTCGAAGGCGCGCCTTTGGGGGTTAAAGATTTATTCTGCACAGACGGCGTGAAAACAACGGCGAGTTCTAAAATCCTTGGTGACTTCACTCCGGCCTATGAAAGCTCCGTGACGGCGAATATGAAAGCCGACGGCATGGTGATGCTCGGTAAGCTTAACCTTGATGAATTTGCGATGGGCAGTTCGAATGAAACCTCGGCTTACGGCCCTGTGATTAATCCGTGGCGCAAAGACGCGGATTTGGTTCCGGGCGGTTCCTCTGGCGGCTCGGCCTCGGCTGTCGCGGCGGATATGTGCCTCGGCGCAACGGCGACAGATACGGGCGGGTCAATCCGCCAGCCTGCGAGTTTCACAGGAACAGTTGGGATTAAACCGACCTATGGCCGCTGCTCGCGATGGGGCACCGTCGCCTTTGCCAGCTCGCTTGACCAAGCCGGCCCGATTACCAAAACCGTGGAAGACGCCGCGATCATGCTGGAAAGCATGGCGGGCTATGATCCCAAAGACAGTACATCTTTGAATGTGAAAACGCCGCGGTGGCGCGATGCCTGCGGTCAGTCTATTAAAGGTCTGCGCATTGGGATTCCGAAAGAATATACAATCGACGGCATGCCAGCGGAAATCCAGACGCTTTGGGATCAAGGCGTGGCGTGGCTTAAAGACGCGGGGGCGGAGATTGTTCCGATCACCTTGCCGCATACAAAATATGCGCTTCCGGCCTATTATATCGTGGCTCCGGCCGAGGCCTCCTCTAACCTCGCGCGCTATGACGGTATGCGTTACGGCCTGCGCGTTGAGGGTGAGAATTTGAACGATACCTATGAGCGTACCCGCGCCGAAGGCTTTGGCGCAGAGGTGCAGCGCCGCATTATGATTGGTACTTATGTGCTCTCCGCCGGTTATTATGATGCTTATTATCTGCGCGCTCAAAAAGTGCGCACGCGCATTGTTGAAGATTTCAAAAATGCATGGGAGCGCTGCGACGCGATCTTAACGCCGACCTGCCCAAGCGCAGCTTTTCCGGTGGGGCGCAAAGTCAACGATCCGGTGCAAATGTACCTGAATGACATCTTCACTGTGACAACTAATTTGGCCGGACTTCCCGGGATTAGCGTGCCTGCGGGCCTCGATCAGGACGGCCTGCCTTTGGGGCTTCAAATCATTGGCCGCGCCTTGGATGAAGAGACGGTGTTTAAAGCTGCCAGCGCGCTAGAGTCAGCCGCTGGGTTTACGGCGAAACCTGAAAACTGGTGGAGTTAAATCATGTTCACAGCGAAACGCGTCGGCGATCCGAAAGATTACATTAAAGGCGAAACAGGCGATTGGGAGATTATCCTTGGTCTTGAAGTTCATGCGCAAGTCGCGTCAAAGTCCAAGTTGTTTTCAGGGGCCGCCACAGAATATGGCGCAGAGCCAAATACGCAGGTGAGCCTCGTTGATGCGGGTATGCCGGGCATGTTGCCTGTGGTGAATAAGTTTTGTGTGGAGCAAGCCGTTCGCACAGGTCTTGGCCTGAACGCGCAGATTAATCTATTTTCGCGCTTTGACCGCAAAAATTATTTCTATGTTGATCTGCCGCAGGGCTACCAGATTTCACAGTTTGAACATCCGATTGTCGGTGAAGGCGAGATTGATGTTCTGCCGATTGATGCAGATGGCAAACCCGGTGAGGTCGTGAGCGTTGGCATTGAACGTCTCCATTTAGAGCAAGATGCGGGCAAATCTGTTCATGATCTATCGCCGTCTGAAACCTATGTCGATTTGAACCGCTCCGGTGTGGCGCTGATGGAGATTGTTTCCAAACCTGACATGCGTTCCCCTGAAGAAGCCTCTGCCTATGTCGAAAAGCTACGCGGGATTGTCCGCGCACTTGGGACATGTGACGGCGATATGGAGAAGGGTAATCTTCGCGCGGATGTGAATGTGTCTGTGCGCCGCCCCGGCGGTGAGCTCGGCACGCGCTGCGAGATTAAAAATGTCAACTCCATGCGGTTTATTCGTCAGGCCATTAATTACGAAGCGCGCCGCCAGATCGAGATTATCGAAGCGGGCGGCACGATCGACCAAGAAACGCGGTTATTTGATAGTGTCAAAGGTGAGACCCGTTCTATGCGCTCGAAGGAAGATGCGCATGATTACCGTTATTTCCCTGACCCTGATTTGCTACCGCTACAGCTGGAGCAAAGCTTTGTCGACGGCATTAAAGCGAGCCTGCCGGAACTACCCGATGCGCGTAAAGCGCGGTTCATCGCGCAATATGGATTGCCAGAATATGATGCACGTATTCTGACAGGTGATAAAGTCAAAGCTGATTTTTACGAAGCTGTTGTCGCTGGCGGTAAGGGGGGAGGCCGCGATCCTAAAATTGCCTCTAATTGGACAATGGTGGAGCTTTTCGGCGCGCTGAATAAGGCCGGCATAGAGCTGGCGGATAGCCCTGTTAACGCCGATGCGCTCGGGGGGTTAATTGACCGGATTGCCGATAAAACGATTTCAGGAAAAATCGCGAAGACAGTCTTTGGGAAGATGTTTGCTGGCGGCGGCGATGCCGATAGCATCATTGAGGCCGAGGGCTTGAAACAAGTCACCGATATGGGCGCTATTGAAAAAATGGTCGATGACGTCATTGCAGCCAATGCTGCACAGGCGGAGAAGGCAAAGGAAAACCCGAAACTTCTGGGGTTCTTTGTCGGCCAAGTCATGAAGGCCTCGCAAGGCAAAGCGAACCCACAGGCGGTGAATGAAATTTTGCGTAAAAAACTAACTGAGTAAAGCCTTAGCGATAACGTAGGGCCGGTTTTCCATAAGCTCTTACCGTCAGGCTCGTTTAAAGGGGCTATCCCATTGCGCGGAGCGCCATTTTGCGGCGGCGCTAGGGTAAGAGGCCTGTTGGCGCGCAATTAGCGAATAATGGTTTCCGGCAAAAGCGGGACCCGTGGTTTATGCGGGTCAGAAATGCTTTAGATGACTGATAATATACCCATTCCAAAATCATACTGGGTGAAAATCTGTTCCTTATATTACTCATATTACTATAGATTAAATGACTCACGCCAATGCGGAGGCCTGATAGGCTGAGTGTATAAATGGGTAAGATTTTTTACATTATATACAACTTAAATTTTTAAGAGCTCATTAACCCTAACTTCAAAGCCACGCGATTACGTAGTGGAATATCAATCACCAAGCTTTAGACACTTATTCTGTTACCTATTAACATATGTTTTGGGGGTGAAATGTTGGGGGCTAAGATGGATGTGGGGCATCTCTTAATTATACTACGAATAATTACGCCTATATTATTATGTCTTGCGACGGTATTTCTGCTGCAAGTCTTTACGAATTTCAATTGGATGATTTGCGCTTTTTTTGGTATATTAGCGGCCTTATCGGATGTTCTGATTATTATGCCATATACTGAAAAATCAGTACAAAAATCCCTCGAATAATTATTGAAATAAATCAATCATTCTTAAGGGCTGTCATTAATCTGCTTGTCAGAGAGGCGGTGCCGTCATAAACATATGCAAGTTTTTGTATATGGATGCGCCTTATGACCTTAAATATTGATCCGTCTAAATCTGTCACAGATGCGTTAATGACGCGCATAACGGTTCGTGATTTTCTAGATACAGCTGTTGACGCAGAGCTGTTGACGCAAATTTTTGATACGGCTCGCCGCACGCCCTCTGGTGGTAATCTTCAGCCGTGGCGCGTTCATGTGATGACAGGCTCCAAGCTCGATGCGTTTCGGAATGAATGTCTGGGGAAGTTGATGAAGGGCGATATGGAGCAAATGAGCTTCCCGCCTTACCCAAGTCCGCTCTGGGAGCCGCAGCGCACATGGCGTCATAAATTAGGGGAGGACATGTACGGCCTATTGGGAATCCCGCGCGAAGATAAACCAGCACGTATGATGTGGTTGGCCAATAATGTGAAGTTTTTTGGTGCGCCCGTTGGTATTATTATTACGGGCAATAAAGCGCTTGAAATGCCGCAATATCTCGACGTTGGCATTTATCTACAAAGTGTAATGATGTTGGCGAGGGAAGCTGGCCTCCATACCGCGCCGCAAGGGTGGTGGCGCAGTTGGCCAGATACGGCCCGTAAACATCTCGATTTTCCTGACGATGAACATGTCTTAGTCGGCATGGCGTTGGGCTATGGGAATCCAGAGGCTAAGGTCAATGATTTGATGGCTGATCGGGCCGATTTAGATGAACTTGTTCATTTTTACGGGGATTAATCCGGCTGAAATTATAAATAACCGAAGAAAATGCGCCTTTAAGGGCGCTTTTTTTATGTTTTTTACCCAAAAATAGAAATTTTAAACGGCAAAAGATGAATCATTATGACTTGAGATCAATAAATTATTATACAAATCAATTGAATCTATATTTAACATTATCACATTATAAACTAATATTTACCCGTATTAATAAGTTTATTACTTTATGAATACTTATTTAGCTTAACTCTATATTCATGATCTTCCGCGAAAGTTCAATTAACGGACCGCAACCTAGATGTGCGGCCAAAGGTGAAAAGGCCCCGAAGTGGGTGGATGGAGGAAAAAATGGCATTTACACAAATGGAAGTGCTTGAAGTTAAAGATGCGGTGCAAGCAAATGCCAATGCGGAAGATTTATTCCGGCTCGGCTTAATGTATTCAACAGAGCTTGAAGACCGCGGCCCTGATTTTATCGAGGCGCATAAATGGTTTAATCTTGCGGCGCTTATGGGCTCTCAGCCTGCCAAAGCATATCGCGAAGAAATCACACTGGAAATGACCGTCAAAGATGTCACGCTAGCGCAGCGCGCCGCACGGGGATGGATGCGTGAAAACCGCGATATTTTAGCGGCTTAAAACGGCGTAAACGCGGGAAAACCCGCGTTTATATGATGCTTGTTATTATGCGGGGCACTGCGCAGCTTAGCTGAGCTAGGGGCCTGTGAAAGATCATGCCATTATAACGACAGCGATAATAAGCGCATTACGAAGCGCACTGACCCCGCCGTTAAATGGCGAGGCCTAAAACTCTACGCTATTGCGTGAGGACAGACCCGCCATTGCCAAAGTTGCCGATCTGATAGCTGACGTTAAAGTCAACAGGCAGAGTTTGGCGGACAGCTTGGACAAAGGCTCCGGCTTCTGCCAGATTTGTTTTTGGCACAAAGATGATATCGCCGCGCCGAAGCTGCATATTATCATTATACTCGCGGATATTGCGAAGGCCGTTTTGAAGGTCAATCGCCCGCATCATCATTGCGCCGTTGGGGGCGCGGCGTAGCACGGCAACTTTGGTTGTTCGCGCGCCAGGGCTAAACCCGCCTGCCATAAAGACAGATTCAATAGTGCCAATCGGCCCGGGCAGAGTATAAATACCGGGCGTTTGGACTTGCCCGCCGATAAAGATTTGCTGCGGGGCGTAAGCGCGCGGCGTAACCGCAACGGCAGGATCACGAAGCTGTTTAGCCAGTCCCGCACGAAGTTCATCCTTAACCTGCGAAATGGTTTTTCCAGCAGCCATAATCGGCGGCAGCATTGGCATGATAATCCGCCCATCTGGGCCAATCGTCAGATTGCGAGACAGCTCAGGCGCACTTGGAACAATAACGTCAAGCTGGTCATTTGGATAAAGCCGATACTCTGGCTCATAATCAACCCATTGCTGAAACTGACCTAAAGGCCCCGGCGGCGGGGGCGGGTTTTGATAAGAAATATGTTTCTGACCCCGTAGCCGCGCTACAATATTTTTATATTTTTTTGGCTGTTTATACCTGTGCGGCGTCTGCTGATACCGCGTCGCTTGGTAAGAATTATGACCAAAGTGATTCGTTTTTCCGGGGTGAAACCTCTGATTCGGGGCGTGACATGCACTCAAACCGAGGCTGATAGACCCGATAAAAGCGGCTATTTTCAATATTTTCTGCGGTTTGTGCATAAAAAGGGCCTAAATATTTGGTTAATTCGCTTATTTATGAGTGTTAACAAAAATGGATAACGAAAAATTAAATTTTAGGATTTCTATTGCAGTTAACTTAAATTTCTTATGGGTGATTCATGGCCTTATTCGGTCACAATAAAGAACTTCGCGATGACATGTCCAACAGACGTGTCGTGCAAAATGGCTCATCTGCGGATCGCCGCCCCAATTTTAATGACCTGACCGTCGGGGATGTTAGCTCCGGCGTGCCGCGTATTCGCCTCGGGGAGTTTTTTGGCTCGCTAAAACGTCAGATGATATGGTTCATCCCGCTTTTTGTGCTTGGGGTCTTGGCTGTCTTGTGGCTTACCAAGGATCTGAAGCGCGTTTATCACGCGGACGGAACTATTCTCGTTCAACTCGGGAGTGAATATGTTTATGACCCGATTGGCAGTGACCAAAATAACGGCGCAGGGCTGAGCATAACGCCGGACTATATTGTGCTTAATGAAATCGCTTTGATGAAAAACTCTGATACGATTGTCCGTGTGATTGGTGAGCTTGAAACGCAATTTGGGTCGCGCTTTGCGGAAGATAACTTTAAAAAACGTTCTAAGGCTGCTGTGGGGTCGCGTAAATATAATGACGCTCTTGTTGAGCTGCAAACCATTGTTAACAAAAGCTTTGGTGTATCGGCTCAGCCTAAATCCTCTATTTTGTCTGTCTCCTATAAACATGAGGATCCTGAAATTGCTAAAGCGGCCTTAAATTTGTTTATTGACGCCTATCTTGATTTCCGCCGCACTATCTTTGTCGAAGGATCGGGTGAGGTGATTACAGAACGCCGCGTGGCAACCGAAGAGCAGTTAAAAGCGAATCAACGTGCCATCTCGCGCTTCTTGATTAATAATGGCGTGTCTGATTTTGAATCGGAACGTGCAGGCGTCACAGATCGTACAGAAGAACTCCGAGAAGGGCTGAATACACTCCGCGCGGATATATCAGAAAATGAACGCGCGCTGGCGTCTGTCGAAGATCAACTTCGCAATACACCGGAGCAGCTTGACCTGCAAATTGATGACCGCTCATCACAGCGAATCGCGCAGGCTGAGTTAGAGCTTGGGCAATTATTGGCAAAATATTTGCCGTCATCACAGCCGGTTCGCCGCAAGCAAAGTGAATTAGAGGAGCTACGCCGCCTGCAAGACAGCTATGGCGGTACGCCGCGCGGGGGACGACGTGTTGGGCCGAACGGCGTTTATCAATCGCTTTTAACGCGCCGAAATTTATTACAATCTACGGCCGATGCTTTGCGCGAAAAAGAAGTGATCGTGCAGCGTCAACTTGACTCGGCGGATAGTAAGGTCAGAAAATTACAACGGCTTAGCCCTAAATATTCTGATCTGCTTCGGGAGCGTGATACTCTGGATGAACGGCTCAAAGATTACACGACAAAAGAGCAAGAAGCGATTATTAACCAGCAGCAAGCGCAGGCCAATAGCGAGAATGTTCGTGTTATTGATCGGGCCTCTCAGGCGCGCAAAGGCCGGAACACAAAATATCTTATGCTCGCCTTAGGCGTCGGGGGGTGGGGCGTGACTTTGGGCGTGATTGCCTTAATGCGTGTCTTCCTTGATCCCGCTTTATATGTTGGCAATGCGGTGAGAGGTCGCCGTCAGTCAGATGATGAGATTATGGGGCAAAATATGGCGGCTGAGCCTGAATTTCAACCGCAAGCCCAAACGGCCTATGCATCTGGCGTGCAGCCCTATATTCCTGAACCGGTGGCTGCGCCGCAGCCTATGGCTTATGCGGCTATGACGCCTGCTGCGCCTGCGTCTTATGCCGACCCCCATCAAGCGCCGCCGCAAATGCCGCAACAGATGGAGTCCCAGCCCCAGCCCCAGCCTTATCAAGCCCTTGCACCGCAGCAATATCAAGAACCGATGCCGCAGCATCAAGCTAACCCCTATGTGCCATTATCCTATGCGGGAAATGCCGCGCATGACATCTATGCTAACCCTTATGTCGCCTCTGGGACGGGTGGATATAATAATGGGCCAAGCGTTAACCCTGCGGCGCTAGGCCAGCTCCCGCGCAGCCCAGAAGGTTAAGCCTTGAAGAATAGGCCCGCATATACGGGGCAAACCGCTTTGCCCTATGAACGCAGGGGCACGGATATTGCCGATCAGCAGCAAGATACATTAATTTGGGTGATGAAAGCTCTGGAGTCGGCTCTTTATTGCTTCATTCTCTTTTATTTTAGCGGGTCTGTGGTTGGTATAGTTTTCCCGCCTGTGAATGATATTGATTTGGCCGTGGAGAACCCCTTAGCGCGCTTTATGTGGTATCCTATTTATAGCGCAATTTTATTGTTATGCCTGATGAATATTGTCCATTTCATTCGAATTTCAATTTTCAACCCACTTCTTATTCTCTGTGTTTTATGGTGCGGAATCAGCATGATATGGTCGATTGATCCGGGGTTGACGACGCGCCGAAGCGTGGCGCTATTGATGACGACCTTAGCCGGATTAGCTATTGCGGCCCGCTATGATTGGGACGGCTTGGTGCAGCGCTTGGCCTTTGCCTTTTTCCTTATGGCCTTTGTGTCACTCCTCATTGTCATCATAAAACCGTCGCAAGGTATTATGGCCGTGGTTTATGAAGGCGCGTGGAAAGGGCCTTTCCCAGAGAAGAATTATTTGGGCGGATTAATGGCTAAAGGATTAATTGTGTCTATGTGCGCTTTTGCTATGCGCCCAAGCCGAGGATGGCTTTGGATTCCAGCTGGCTTATTATGTTTCTTTCTCGTTTTAATGTCGACATCTAAAACGGCTTTATTGATTTCTCTATTTGGAATTTTAGCCTTTTTGGCAATGCGTGTTTTTCGCCGCTTTCCTATTTTAAGACTACCCGTTCTCTATTTGCTTGTCGCAAGTATCACAGCTTTTGCCGTTTTATTCCTCACCATACCTGATGAGTTATTTGGGTTGATTGGGAAAGATGCGACCTTTACAGGCCGAACAGATATTTGGGAGCAGCTTATAATTGCGATCAAAGAAAAGCCGGTTTTAGGCTATGGCTATGGCACTTTTTGGCAAGATCCCTTAGGCCCGTCTTATAACTTACGGCAAACGCTGCAATGGGGCGTGCCAACGGCGCATAATGGCTGGTTTGAAACATGGCTTTCATCAGGCATGGTCGGCGTGATTATGTTTTCTATACTTTATATTTTTACGCTAATCTTGGCGTTTGACCGCATAAAACGCGGCGGTGTGGAGGCCTATTGGGTTGTCTTATCCGTGCTGATGTTTGCGATGTTTTCCCTCTCAGAAAGTACGATCTTGCAGCAAAATGATCTAAGCTGGCTGATCTTTGTCGCAACCTCGGCTAAGCTTTTTGCGCTGGAGCGGCCCTATTGGCGAGAGAGGCCGCGTATGCCCTATGTCTTTAGTCACCGTGAGGATTTCATGCCGCAGGCTCGGTAGAGGTCAATATAACCCCCGCCTCGGTAAGATAATTAAGAGGCGCTATTTTTAACCATCTCAGTTGTAGAGTTCGCGCCATAAAGCCGCGGGCGAAAGCCGTCCCACCAGAAAATCTTCCCAAAGGCTTGCGATAAGCGGGCATAGGAGTGGACGGCAATATCTTTACCTTGCAGACGTTCAAGACCATATTTAAAGCCGTAAACTCCGATTTGCGCGCAGCCAACCAGCATCCAATAAATGACTTTGAATATGCCTTTAAAGCCGCGATCTGCGGCGAGTTGCGTGGGGCCTTGGCCAAAGGCGAAATTGCGCTTCCAAATATATTGAAAGGTTGCCCGCGAGGCTGGTATGTCCTCATAAGCTGAAAAATGCGGGGACCAGACGGTCTTTACGCCTTGTTCTCTTAATTGATGAAACAAAACATCATCTTCGCCGCCAATATCATTTAAGGCCGGGTCAAAGGGTGGATTAGGGAATGTCATTTGCGCCGTATCAAGGGCCGCGCCGCCCATACCCAGAAAGCGGTCAATAAAGCCTTCAGGCTCTTTTAATGTTCGGCTAAACAGCGGGATCATGGCTTGAATTTTCGGATCCGTCTTATCATGCATACGGGCGGTCACATCGGAAAATGCAATGCCGGCTTTATATTTTTCCAATAGACCAATCATGTTTTGTGTCCAATCCGGCGGCGCTTCCATATCGTCATCAATGAATAGCAAGAAGCGTCCATTGACTTTTTCCATCGCGGCGTTTCTGGCATTACAGACGCCGGGTTTTACGGCGTGGACATAAGTGATGTTTATATCCTTATGCAGGGCTATCATGCTATCTATATAAGGCTTTGCGCTTCCCGCAGGGTCATTATCAGATATGATAATCTGGAAGTCGGATGTGTCGACGGTTTGCTTTACAAGGCTTGAGAGCGCGAGTTCAAGCCCTTTAGGGCGCTTATATGTTGGCATGATAATGCTGATGCTTTTATCCATCATGACCTTGTTCCTTTGATCGAGCCCCCCCGTTATTTTACCCTTTTTTCGTAATAAGTCTATTGTTTGGTGTATCGGCACGACCTCTGCGCCGCTTTGTTTTATGGCCTTTAAAACACGCGAAAAATCTTCGGGGGTACAGCCAAATTTTGACGGATTATCACGCACGTCATGCGTAAATAAAGTCAGCCAGCCGGGCCTTTCCTTCAAGCTTTCAATTGCTCTAACCACTTTGTCGATATCCGGCCCGCTATAGATTTTCATGGCGTTGATCTGGTTGAGGTCAACGGTATCATAATGAATGCCGGGCACGATACCGCGCATGGCAGTAAAGCCTGTTTCTAAATGCCGTTTCTGCGCAGCATTCGCTTCGCCGTAAGGATAGGCAAAGCTTTTAAGCGGGGGCACGCCAATCTTCCCGAGGGCATGGGCATTATCCTCAATTTCTTTCTGTATAGCTTCATTGGAAACTTCAAGAATATTGACATGATTATAGGTGTGGCAACCAATCTCATGACCGTCTTTTACTAAGGTCTGTATGTCTTCGGCGTCAAAATGACGGCCTAAATGATTTGTTTTACCTTCCAGACCTGCGGCAACGTAAAAGGTCGCCTTCCAGTCATACTCATCAAGTTGAGGGAGGGCGTTTTCCATCACACTTTGCGGAAAGTCATCAAATGAAATGCTGATAATGGGCCGCTCGAGCTTCACCGGGATGTTTCGCTTGGCCATAAGCGGAACTAATTTTCGGTTCACTCGGCGTATTAAACCGGGCGTGATGGCATGTTCGCGTCTTGTCATGACATATCCTCTGTATACCAACTGGCGCGCCACAGTTTTAAAGCTTTAATTCGTAGACCTATCGGCATGATAGGCCGCCTAACAACCGCCTTGAGTAAGGGGCGGAGCCATTTGTGAGCCGGAACTTTCTTTAGCCGGCTAACCCAGCGGTAAAGCGGTAAGCTTTTAGCAATGGCGGGGTGTTTTTTTGTGAACCGGTCATAATTATGCCCGCTTGTTTTAAAGCGCCTCAAAAGCGTGTCAGTTGTTTCCAAACCTAAATGTAAAGCCGGATTATCAATATGCAAAAGCCGATAGGTTTTTGCCGCTCGCGCGGCCCATTCGCTATCTTCCCAGCCCCATCCCGTGAACCCATCATCAAAAGGCGTGTCGGCTAAGACGGTTTTGCGGATACATAGATTCGAGGACGCGACATTCTTAGGGCCAAGGGCTTGGCGCTCTGCGGCGTCGGCGCAATCGGATGCGATCGACATGACGCGGTGTATTTCTGTATCAGCCTGTCCGGGCTCGTCTTTCACTTTAAATCCGCCGAAAATAATATCGGCCTCATCTGCGCGAATGTAATCGGTATAGAGGCTTAAAAAATCGCGGGTTAAGGGCAGCATATCTGCATCAAGAAATAAAACCCATGGGGAGTTAGCGGCCTTAAATAAATGATTGCGTCCATATGAGCGGCCCTTATTGGCACTCGCGGTCAGCAGCGTAACAGGGCAGTTGGCGGCGTCCACGGCTTGGCTAACGCGCTGCGTTAATGCCGCGTCTTGCGTACCGTCATCATAGAGCCATATAGCGATAGATTGATCGGCCTGCGCGCTAAGGGCTTGAAGGAGGGGGGTCGGGTCATCGCGGAAAAACGGAATTAGAACAGATAAAATAGGTGTGCTCTGCGCCGTAATTGGGCTGGAATGTGATATTATGGCAGGAACACTCATAGAGCATTCTCTGCCATAATATCCTCCTCCCCAGGAGCTCGAAATTTCTTTTTTATGGCCTTAAGGACCATTCGGCAATCGGCGATATTTAACACCAAAGCCAGAGAACAATATATAAACGCGCCGAGGCCTGACATCACGATTGCTTGGACCCAATCGGGCCAGCTTTCGGGTATGGGGGCAAGTCGAACACCCGCCGCCATAATGAGGCAGGCGCATAATATCAAACCAAGTGATTTAAACGGTAAGGGCAGGGGGTATAAACGCCGCCCAACAATAAGCGCTAAAACAAGGCCAAGGCTATAGGCGGCGATGGTGGCGATAACTGCGCCCATCAAGCCATAAAGCGGGATTAACCAGATGTTCAGCCCAATATTAAGGATAACAGGCGGCAGAAGCGCCCATATAAATGTCAGCGGTTTACCGCTCAGCATAAAGGCGCGCTGGGCGTAAAAGCTAATCATACCGTTCAGCACAGCGGCAAAGGCGATCGGCGCCATAATTGCGACAGCTTCCGCGCGAAGGCTCTCGCCTAAGATAAACCCTGCGGGCTTTGCAATGAGAGCAATACCTGTTGCCGCAGGCAAGGTGATGAAGAGCAGCGCCTTGCAATAATTACGCATCACATCTTGCGATTCTTTAACACCTGTTTTCTCTATTGTGGTCACAGCAATCGGCGTTACAGCCATGCCAATCCAGACAAAAAGAATATCAAGCGTGCGGTTAGCCAGATTATAGCCTGCGCTATATTGGCCCGCGGCTGCCGTATCCATCATAATTCCGATAATGAACACATCCGCCGATGACAAAGCGTAGCTGAGCACCAGAGATATGCAAATAGGGGCGCCATAATTGAAATAGGATTTAATCGCTTGATGATCGACGCGCCCAGTTTTGGCTTCTCGGTACATAAAGGGGGCATCCGCTAAAAATACGAATATAATGCCAACAAAAATGCCGATTATCGGGCCAAGCTCTCTTAGGTCTGTCATTAGAATTAAAATAATTCCGGCTGAAAACGCGATCACGCTTTGCAGCGAATAATTCCAGCTAAATCGTCCAATCCGGTGGGCCGCTTTATGGGCTTCATGGCTTAAATTCGTAAAGACTTGAAAGCAGGTTGAGCCCAGAGCAAAGCCAAGCACTGTTTTAAGGCGCGGCTCAATAGGGGTCAGAATTAATATAATCATAATTAAAATAAAACAAATGCCCCCCGTCAGAAAGCCGTAAGCATAAAGTGTTTTTATTAGGCTCGGGACAGATTTTTCTTCTTCACCTCGGGCATGATATCGCGCCATAGCTGCTTCGAGCCATGTTAAAAGTAGCATGTGAAAAAACTGGATCGAGACGATTGCAATGGCGTAACGGCCATACTCAGGCCCATCGAGCAGCCGCGTCAGAACAATAATATTCCCGAAACTTACAAGCAAGGTTGCAAGATTGACAGGGATATATGCCAGCATGGAGCGGCCAAACATTATTGCGCCCCTTTTAAGGCGGTGATATGCCAAGTTTTATTATGCATGATCTAGCGTATATTCTCCGAATCGCCCAAGAGGCAAGGAAGAGTTTTGAGCATAATCATCCAATCAAAGACGAAGGATGATCGTTCAATATATTCAATATCTAATTCGACGCGGCGTTTAACATCGGCGGCATTATGCAAAGGCCCGCGTGAGCCGTTGATTTGCGCCCAGCCTGTCATGCCCGGTTTGACGCGGTGGCGGTGGGCATATTCCTCGACAAGCTTATAACTTTCCGTATCACCTGTGCGCATCCCAACGGCGTGCGGGCGGGGGCCAACCAAAGACATCTCTCCGCGCAAGACATTGATAAGTTGGGGGAGTTCATCCAAACTTGTTTTACGAATAAACCGTCCGATTTTTGTCACGCGGTTATCACCGGCTGTGACCTGTTTTGCGGCTTGCTTATCTTCGGATTCAACGCGAAGGGAGCGGAATTTAAAGACTTCAAACACGCGGTTATTAAAGCCGTGACGGGGCTGTTTAAACAAGGCTGGGCCGGGGCTATCGAGTTTTATCAATAGGGCGATAAGCAGTAAAACGGGTGCGCCCAAAATGAGAGCAATTAAGCTTACGCTGATATCAGTGATACGCTTTAGCACGATTTGATAGGTGGGCTTTGTGCGGCCGCCAATATCGCGCAGACTTACGGCAGCAATATCGGTTAAACGTTGTTTAACATGATTAAAGTTTTCAAACTCATCGGCGATATAAGCAATACGGTTGGGCAAACGTCTCATGCGCTCGGAAAATTCACTTTTTCTTAAGGCCGCAAACCCGGGCAGGCTGACGACGATTCTATCAACATAGGGCAGTTTATCCCAGACAACGAGGTCATCTAGCTTTCCAACAACAGGAACGCCGTGAATATTAAGCGGCGCGCGGGAGAGCCGCTCATCAAAAATGGCGAGAATGTTCAAATCTTTTGTTCGGGCATTTTCTTCAATCAAGCGCCGGGCTGACTCTGTAGCGCCAAGCATTATAATTGTCGGTGTTAAGGCCCCTTTTTTGTGTAATTGCCGTGTGAAGGCATAATAAAGACTATGGAGGAGCAAAATTACGCCGCCCGCTAATAATCCAGCAACGGCAAGTATGTCCGGCAAGAAGGTAATCGGCTTTAAGATTAAAGCAGATGTGAGCCAGAGACCCAAAGCGATGAAGCTGGCCATCAGCACCGTTTTTACATGTTGGAAAAACGTTTCATGGGCCGCAAATTTATGCGCTTTAAGATTAAACAGGCTGGCGAGAAAGAAAAAGGCGCCCAAACTACTGGCGGCAACCGGAGCGAGGATGGGTTTTCCATTTTCCCCAACATAGCCGCTCATAAGGCCAATCGTAATGGCAATTAGCAGCGTCACAGCAACAACATCAATGGCGCGAAGGCAAAACCGTAAGGCTTTCACATTGATTAATTTACGCGGAACAGTAATGTCATTTGTAGTCAGCCGTTGACGGCGCCTGTCAGAATGACGGCGTGTACTTGGCTCCGCAGCGGCACTTACATCCTGGCGACGCGGCCCTTTGCGCTTGTTATCTCCGACACGGTTTGTCATTGTTTTTCTTGTCTCGGCTTTTATAGCTCTATTCATATTTTCCACCCATATTCAGGTAGACCATAAGCGAATTAAGTTAATTACTCGTAAGATTGCGGCAGATTTACTGATAAAATAGCTGTGAAATACTATTTTAAGCTGTAGAAATGTTTTAAGGTTAAGAGCGGCTTAAAATGAAGTCGATTAAGCCTGTTTACAGGTTCAAAATCGGCGTCAGCTCGCTGCATCTTTGAGTTTTACATCTCGGCCCTGACTTTTTTTCACATTAAGCTTGAAAAACTATTCGCAATAAGGCATTTCCCCGCTCGGAGACGTGGCCGAGTGGTTGAAGGCGCGCCCCTGCTAAGGGCGTATACAGGGAACTGTATCGAGGGTTCGAATCCCTTCGTCTCCGCCACTATCTTTTAGGCAAAACCTACGGCTCTATAGGGCTTTGTATTAATCCCGTAGTTTCAGGGGGTTAGCGGTGTATTCGCGGTCAAAACAGCTGGTGAGATGTCTCGAAACGGACGATTTATCGCCATTTTATCAAATTATCTCTGATCGCTATTTTGGAGCTCCGCTTTTGAAGGGAGCTGATGCAGGGGTGATGCTACATTGATGGAGTGGTGATGCGGTATGAAGAGCTTTAATGCGGGCGGGACTGACGTATTTTATGCAAAGCCGAGTAAACTACGCTGTTCATCCCATGCTGTTGGAATATTTTGATAAATAAGGTCTTTAAGGAGCAAGCCTTTGGGCTGCAGACCTGACAATATGGCAAGCTGTATGTCTGGTGCAAGATAAGCCAGTTTGAGTGTTCGCAAAGCCTGACGTGTATCGATATCCATCTCAGCTGCTATATTAGACAGCGATAACCTATCGACCCCCATATATTTGGATTTGATATGATGGGCAGACTTTATAGCTTTAATGAGCGGTGGATTCGGGCAGGGTGTTTGCGTTGGTTTATTCCCTATAATGACCTTCTTGCCATTATTGCAGATCGTGAGTTTGATCGGGACATTGATTACGGTGGTTGTTGCCGTCGGCATAATCGTTAGGTCTAATAGACTAGCAAGTTCCTCTAAATTAATCTGCAGCTCATAACCTGAGATATTGGGCTTTAATTTAATGCTTTGAACCAATCGCCTGATAATTACATTGTCGCTAGATGTGAGTGTTGGACGCCCAAGCGCTTCACCGAGCTCTGCGGCTTTGCGTTGAATATCGAACTGAATATCATGGGCAAGCCTGCTAAGATCTAGACTATCCGAAAGCTGTATTGGGTTTGCGAGATAGCTTTTAATCTCTGCGCAGACCGAGCTTTCAATCTGAGCGGCGGGTAGCCTGATGGGCCGTGTTTGATGGGGGATGCTGTTCTTCCGCCGTTCCACATAATATCTATAGCGCCGCCCATGTGTTTGTGCGTGGCTCGGCGTTAGGGTTATACCCGCATCCGTAACAATCTTGCCTGCGAGTAAACTTGGGTCCTTATATGTAGAAGTTCAGACTTGATCTGACAGTCGGGATTTTTCCACGAGTTGGA
>CAZEOD010000047.1:0-17426 GCA_964513675.1 uncultured Caulobacterales bacterium
CCGCCAAGCCGCTCTTGGGGCGGGTCTTCCGCTATCCTGCGAAGCAACAACCGTGAATAAAATGTGCGGATCGGGTATGCAGGCCGCGATTATGGCGCATGACGCAATTAAAGCCGGCTCGATTGAGGCCGCTGTTGCAGGCGGTATGGAGAGTATGACCAATGCGCCTTATTTACTCCCGAAAGCGCGGGGCGGTATGCGCATGGGCAATCAAGAGGTTGTCGACAGCATGATGTTTGACGGCCTAACGGATGCGTATAAAGGCGGCGCTATGGGCGTATTTGCCGATATGATTGCGGCCGAATATCAATTCACCCGCGAGGCCCAAGACGCCTATGCGATCGAATCTGTCGCCCGCGCCCAAGCCGCGCAAGAGAGCGGCGCCTTTGACCGCGAAGTCACCCCCGTGACCGTCAAAGGCCGCAAAGCCGATAGCGTTGTAACCCGCGATGAAGGCCCGCAAAATGCGCGGCCAGAAAAAATTCCAAGCCTTCGCGCCGTATTTACCAAAGACGGAACCGTTACAGCCGCCAATGCAAGCTCGATTAATGACGGCGCAGCGGCGCTTGTTTTAATGAATGAAGCCACGGCTAAATCCAACGACCATAAAATCCTTGCGCGGATTATCTCCCATGCGGCCCATGCCCATGCGCCGGATTATTTCACAACCGCCCCTGTTGACGCGATCAAAAAAGCCCTCAGCAAAGCCGGGTGGGATGCCGCCGAGGTTGATCTATGGGAAATTAACGAAGCCTTTGCCGTGGTGCCGATGATTGCCATGCAAGAGCTTGGCCTTGACCATGATAAAGTCAATGTGAATGGCGGCGGCTGTGTTTTGGGCCATCCGATTGGCGCATCCGGCGCGCGGATTATCGTGACGCTTATTGCGGCCATGGAAGCACGCGGCGCAAAAAAAGGCGTTGCAAGCCTATGTATTGGCGGCGGCGAAGCCACAGCCATTTGTATTGAGCGGGATTAAATCTAGGCCCAGAACCTAGGATCAGAACCTAAGCTCACGGCCATGTGCCGCGAATTTTAAAGACGCGAGATATATCCACACCCACGCCCGCCGCGCTATATTTCCTTTATCACCTTTTGGGACAAACAAGAGATCGTTGATTTTGTTTTAAGGTGTGATTGGTGCAGATAGCGGGCGGCCTAACGCGCGCCTGTCCTGCCGGACGCCTTGTAACCCGCTTTTTGAACCGTAAGGTTCATAATAGCGCGACCGCCTAGACCTAATGGCGGTCCTTGGACTTTGAAAAAGCCAATCTCGCAGTGTTGCAGGCATAAGCTTGCAGCTAGGCGTTAAAGTAACGCTTGGCCCTCATTTGCGTAAAATAAAAAGATAATCGGTAACCCGCGCAAATGGGGAGACTGCGAACCGTCCAAACCGCCCACAATCAGCGGGCGGTGAGCGTCCGCTTGCGGCAATGATGCTCTGTTTATCTTGAGCCTAGTCTTGATTGTAATTTGACGGCGAGATCCGGCGCAGCAATCCGCGCGCCGTATCTTGGTCAAATTTAATCCGGAATTTCAGATAAATACCGTCGCGGCTAAATTCGGCCGCCTCGAAATCATCATCGCGGAAGCCTTGGAAATTATAGCCAAGACTGATCCAGATATTATCAACCGGCGCAATACCAATAGACGGGCCAAAGCTATATTGCGCTTCGGAGAAATCAGAATTGGTTAGCATTTGACCGGTTAGGCCAAGGTCGATTTTTGGTGTAATATCAAAGCGTGTTTCCGCGCCGAGTAAATGGGTAACACTTTCTAGCGTGAGGCCATTAATTTCGGTCTTATTATATTTAATTCCGTAATTGGAGGAAAGCTGCCAACGATCACTAATATAAGTATTCATCGCGGCATTATTAACGAGCTTGGTTGTCGTCGCTTGGCCATCCGCCGTTTGATGACCGAAATCCAAGCGGTTAAACCAAACCGTATCTTCGTTTTTCGGACGATATGCGACGCCAAGGCGGAAATCTGCCGTTTCGCGGCCTAATCCGCTCGCCTGTTCTTCAAAGGACAGACGGCCAGCCCCCGCAAGCGATAAGGTTTCTGAGACTTCACGTGCAATAGCCGATGATAGAATATAGGCTTCATCTCCGGTTCCTGACCGGCGGCCTTCGCCGCGGAGCGACGCGCTCAGCACGTCATTAATATAGCCAAGGCCGAGATAAGCTGAGCTAAAGTCTTCATTGACTTCGAGCGGCGAAATCGCGGCATCGGGTGCAATATCGACAATAACGCCGGTTTCATCCAGCACGCGGCGATTACGCGCCCCCGCACTGAAAGACCAGTTTTCATCAATTTGAACCTGTTGGTCGAGGCCAATCGTTGCGCCCAGCCGGCGATTTGAATCCGCCGTTAATAAATCCGTTGAGGCTGTCACAACACCGCCGGTCCACGGCGTTGCGCTCACGCCGAAGCTTGTGTTTTGATTACGCTGCTCATCACCGACCAAAATTTCATGGCGGACAGACACCGTGATATTTTTGCCGAAAGTTTTATCAAGGCCCAGCGTTGTGCGCTGCGGAAAAGCGCTCACCTCGTCTTTGCCGCCCAAAGGTTGCTCATGCGCAGCCTGTAGGGTCAGCCCGTGATCCGGTAGATTATAGCTGGCATTGGCTGTGGCTAAGACAGATTCGCGGTCGGCTTGACCCGGAATTTCATCACGGCTCGCCCGCAGACCCGTTCCAGCCGTAAAGCGGCGTGTGTGATGCTCGAGTTGAACATTCGCGGTTGTCCGCTGTCCGCCTGTGACAAGGTTTTCCTCACGGTAAACCTCGCCCTGAACAGCTTGCTCCGTCTGTGTTCCGGCCTGTTGATCGGCCTCATCACGCAGCTTATAGCGCGCATTGGCCCCGTAACGGCGTATCGTATTTGTATTGGATGTGCGCTGTCCTAAGCCAAATCCAGCTTCTTCCTGACGGAAATAAGCTTCGCCAGCGAAAGCTTCACTTGTATGAATAACTTCGGCTAAGATCGCTTCGCTAACTTGCGAGCCTTCATCCGTATCATTTTCTGTAATCGCATATTCAGCCCGAACTTCTGTGCCATTTGCGATCTCTGCAATCACATCCACGCCAATCTGGTTTGACCGGCTATTTGCACGATCAGACGCCCCGCCTTCTGAGACAAAAGAAGATCCAATTTGAACCCTTTGGTCAAAAAGTTGGGCCTGCACACGGCCACCCGCAGTAATATTGCGTTCGCTCTCATTCGCCGTTTCATAACTTGCAACGATAACATTCGGATTAAATTCGCCGTCAGAGACATCGACGGGTAAGCGGAATAAAAGATCGCCCGTTAAATAATCCAGCGTATAGTCAATGAAGCGCACAAGCGGTTTACGCTCGAGGACAACATCCGGGCGGAACCGATCCCGCGTTTCAATCACGATAGTTTCTGATTGCACCAAAATCCGGTCATTGGAGAGCTGGTAAAGACCGCTCGTTCCGTCAGCCGGAATTTCGTCCAGCGCAAAGCCTTGATTGGTTTCAGCGGCAAAGCCAAGAACTTGGAAATTCTCGCCAAGATACTCCGCCTTAAGACCGGAAAGACGGCGGTTATAAGAGGTGAGGCGGCCTTCCGTAATGCTCGTATCAAAGTCACCAAAGATCGCATAGGCATGCTGCTTTTCGATTTTTACGTAAACCGGATAGCGGCTCAGCGCTTCAAACTCTGTGTAAGAGCGGTCACCATATAATGTGTAAAAGGCATTCGGGTCGATTTCTTGCGCGAAATCTCCATCGACATCGCTACGGCGATTATCTGTATCAACGGCCAAGGTTAAAAGCCATTCACCCTTAATCAAGCCTTTGGCGAAGAACGCGACGCGGCCATCTGTAAAGAGATCATCTTCACGTTCTGTCGTCGAAACGGCTTTGTCACGAATACGCTCATAGCCCGCAGTGCCTTCAGCCAAGCCGACAAGAATCCAGTCCCGCTTCTCAGGGGAGAGATACATATAGATCGGAACTTTGCGGCCATTATCTAAGGTCACAATAACAGTCACTTTACCGGTTTGAAGTGTTGGCTCCAATTTAACACGGGCAATTCCGCTCGCGCCGACTGTGATAAATTCACGCGCAGCGAGGGGCGCTAATTGCTCATTGCCTTGAACCAAAAGGTCACGCTGACCTGTTTCGGAATAGAGGCGGTAAGGCGAGAGCACATCGACATTAACAATACGTCCGGGATGAATCTGGCGGCCAGCATCATCTTCAAGGCGGATCGCAATTTCAGGGATTGTGCGCCCATCAGCAACCAAGATAGATTGGTCGGCTACGCCTGCTGCGCGGCCAATTTGCTTGGCAAATGTAATCGTTTCGCGGATTTGCTTGACGAGTTGACCGTCTTCACCGCGAACCTCGACTTCAAACAGATTATCGCCTTCGTTGAGGTCAACACCGCGCCAGCGCGTGATAGAGGCAAGGCCCAGCGCATTATTCTCGCGCGAGATAATATGTTTAACATCAAGCACTTTACCATTGACGCGCGCCTTAAGCTTATCCGAAGGACGGTGGCTAACGCCAAAATTCAAAGACGCATGTGAGGGTGATTCAGACGGATCTGGATATACCCAGCGCGCGTCACCCGATTCTGCGGCCAGCCATTGGCTATCAAATTCTTTATAAGCCGTTTGCGAGTCGTAAGCTTCGGCTTTTTCTTCCACCACAACATCAGCGGTTTTTTTCAAGTAGAAATTCGCGCGCCAAATGCCGCCGCCTTGAACTTCAACAAATTGAGAGGTCGCGCTACCGGCATAGCGTGTATTTTCTTCGCAGATCATCGGCTCATAGCCCTCAGGCAGCGTTTCTTCATCCACTTGCACGACATGTGTATTCTCTGTCACGCCTTCGAAGTGGAATAAACCAAATCCGTCTGTCACCGCATAAGCGCCTGTTTCCATGTAAACACGGACGCCTTCGACACCTATGCCTTTATTGATCTCACGCGCCCATTCTTCATCGCCGTCGCAGGACTGCTCACTTATGCGGCCAATAATGGTTGAGCGCGTGCGGAACAGCTCTTCACGTAGGGCCACTTCGGCGCGGCCAACATTAGAGATTTGATCCCCGCCGCGATCTAAAACAACAGCTTCATTAATCGCTTCGCCTAACGGTGCGCCAGGCCCAACTTCGAGGGTGTAATTCAACGTCACCGTCGCGCCCGTTGGCAAAATGCCCAGCGGGAAGGTTAAAAATGTTGCATTGTCAGAGATCTTTGGATCATTAACCTGTGCACCGTCGCGAAATGCGCTGCCCGGAACATAACGAAAGCCCAGCGGCAATGTATCCATCAAGTCAACAGGCGTTGGCAAGGTTCCGATATTACTAATCGCAACCGTATAAGGAATGAAGTCACCAATATCTGCAACGGGAACATCCGCTGTTTTTGTTAAAACAAGCTCGGCTTCAGGGTCGAGCGGAATATCAAAGCGAATACCTTGAAACCCATCAATCGCAAACTCACGCCCAAAAGAGGCATCAAGGATAATAAAGTCACCCAGGGTTTCGAAATGGGGCGGTAATTGGCTGGAGGCAAAATTAAACCCTTCCGGCGGAATAACTTCGACCAAATAACGGCCTGTTTCAGCCACAGGGAAGCGGAACTCACCTGCGCCAAATTCATAGACTAATCCCGATTCATCCGTTGCGCTGGTGCCGCTGATGACTTCGGATGGGTAGCTTGAAAAGCTATCAATGGCCCAGATACTCGCATCGGTGAAATCATCCGCATTCACAATCCGCACGCGCGCGCCGTCAACCGGCTCGCCTGTGACAGAGTCGAAAACTAGTCCAAATGGGTCGATTAATGCCGTGTCGGCCACAACAGCACCTTGCACAGCGCCGTTGTTATAAGTCGCGACAAGCTGGTCATTGGCTTCTGTTGAGAGGCTGGAATCAAACTGCGCGCTTTCATTTTCTGTGGACGGGAAATACGCCCAATATTCACCCGTGTTCGGGCCGGTTTCAAATAATTGCAGCGTAATAATATCGCCCGTATTTGATTCGACAGTAATCACGACTCTATCAATCGCGTTCGGGTCACGATTTGCCCGCGGGTCTGTCACTTGAACATAAATTGTCTCGCCGCCTGTATAGGTTTGCGCGGGGAAGAGCGGGATATCCGCGCTAAAGTCAATCGCGCTGCCGTCATTGGCGGTCGGTGTTGGCGTCGCTGTAAAAGGCCCGTCTTGATTGCCGGAGGGGCTAAATTCAGAGCCATTAATACGCCGCGTAATTGGGTTCGGCGCTGTTGGCGCATAACGAAAAAATTGAATAGTTGGGTCAGATGGCACGTCAACGACTGTGAACTCAGCCGGATTTGTATTACCCGTCTGCTCAACACCATTTGAGGTAAATGAGAGCGCTGCAACATTACGCACAATATCCCCCGCGGGTGTGGTTTGAGCCACGGCCTGCGATGCTGCGAAAAGGCATAGCCCCATCGTTAGGGTCAAAAATAACCCTAGATATCGATAAATAATCTTCACCATTCAACCTTAATATCGGACGCTTTATATTGTTTTTAGTCCGTCAAGATGACCGGCGTTATGAATAACGCCGGTCTGTAAGTGTTTTGCTATTACTTTAGCAAAGCACGGATAATAATAACGCCTTCAGGGCTGTTACCATTATCCGGCGTAACGCCGTCATCAGCGGGGAGTGATGCGCCCGTAAAGGTCACAACACAGGCTCCGCCTGAACAATCAAGGCTTGTCGCTGGCGCAACAATCGTTGGCGTGCTCAATGTTCCGCCCGTAAAGTCACCGCCTGTTTCCAAGGCCGCAGAGACGAACTCAAGCTCTTCTGGCAATGTATCAGAGACAGCAATGGCTGTAGCTGCGCGTGTATCATTATTGGCAACTGTGATGCGATATTCCACACAAGCCCCAGGAATTGAATATTGAACGCCTGTTGGCGCTGTGCCTGGAATTGTTGCACAGCCTGATCCATCTTCAGAGAAAATAGAGACTGTTTTCGCACCGGACACATTAGCCTCAGCCACAACATATGTCCCAACAGCAGAGTCATCACCCTCGCCAGCATT
Source organism: uncultured Caulobacterales bacterium (assembly GCA_964513675.1). Lineage (GTDB taxonomy): Bacteria > Pseudomonadota > Alphaproteobacteria > Caulobacterales > Maricaulaceae > CALFVT01. Next base: position 7,066 of record CAZEOD010000047.1, read on the forward strand.
TTCTTCAGCTGTGCTTGTTCCGTCGATCAGAACATTCTCGGATGCGAGCAAGTCATTGACGCCGTCATCGGCCGTTTCAGGCGTAAAGGCTGTGCTATCAAGTGTATCAGCGACAAGAATAATCTGGCCTTCATCACCATCATCTTGACCGGCTGGAATATCCTGAGCCACAGTAATTGTGATGGAATCATCAGAATCCAGAACAGGGAATGTTGTGTTATCAGCTGGGTCATATGTAAAGACCGTGCCGTCGCCGCCATCAACCGTATATGTAATTACCGGCGGGGCTGTTGGTGTTGTTGGCTCAAAGTCATCACCGGCCACAACATTAACAACAGACAGATCATAGGCTTGCGTCCCATTACCGTCATTTGTCAATGTAAAGGTCGTTGTTGCGCGCTCTTGCCCAGATACAACAGTTGTATCACCGCCAATGCTTTCAACCGTAAGGTCGATAACACGGTCAACAAGGAATGTTGTTGGTGTGTCGCCATTTGTAATTTCTGGCTGTTCAGCGCCATTCACTTCGTAATTCAAAGTAAATGTGTTTTCTACAGGTGTTTCGGCCGCTGTTTGAGCAAAAGCCGTCCCGACAGATAAGAGCCCAAGAGCAGCAGTGCCCATAAGCCCTTTTTTGAGTTTAGTTAAGTTGGTCATTGTTCCCACTTTCCACTTTCATATTTACAGACGTTTCCCGCCCTTTGATGCTCAAACACTATTTTGAATGTCTTAAAATCAAATTTTTATTTGTGGTTAAAATGAAATTAATTATCGTTTATTTGAGTCTATCTATATGAAATATATAGGAAAATTAGAAACCCTAAACCTATTAAGACCCCGACGGGGCCTTAAAGGTTCAATTTTTTTTAAAAGGAATTTAAAGAGGGTTAATTTTACTTTAATCGCCCTTTAAAGCTCATTTTACCGCGGTCACCCGGATTAACAGTTTCTGTTAACGTCCAGCGTATGTGCGTAATGTCTTCGGCTGAAGCTGGGCGTGTGCCGCCTTCTGCCAGATTGATTAAGAGGTTTTCACGCTGTTTAAAGCTCGCGCCCTTATCAACAGAATATAAAATCACCGCATTCTCTCTTTGAGCTGAACCTTCAAGATAGGTAATCTCAGATGGAATAGGCATATCAATTCGGAAATTATCCGTAACCTCTGTTTTGTCGTTGAAATAATCAACTGTGTAAACGAGCATATCGCCTGGGACGACTGTACTGGGCGGAGCTGTAATGATTTCAACGCGCCCGTCCTCTTGCGTCACTTCACGCTCGACTTCAACTTTTTGCGCGGCCGTCATAGCTTGCGCCGGCAAAGCCCATGCAATCGCAGCGGCCGAAACTAATAATGATGGAATTGCTTTTAGCATAATTATTATATCCTGAATTCACCTAATTGATCTTCTAACTAGCAAGTTAGGCTTAATTAAGTTTAAACAGGCTTGTGTTTTTCTGTGGGGTGTCACCTTTGTTTATCTTGCGTTCATCTACAGCGCGCAGCTCTAAGATCTTATATATATAAAGGCATGCGCTAAATTTGTAGGCTAGCCCTTATTTAACCTCCCCCATTACACTCCAAGATAATTTATTAAATTGATGCAATTTCCGCGTGTTTAGGGTCAATAGATAATTAATTTTCAGCTATAATTTCAAAAATAATGGCCTTTTTTTTAATAAAAGCCGGAATTTAAATATTTGTAAACTCTGTTTTTTCACGAATCCTTTGACCCTTACGGTTAGACCTAAACGTCAAGTCATGGGGATGATGAAAAATGAAACTTAGACCAAACACAATGGTAACGCTTGGGGCCTCGGCTGTTTTTGGCCTTGCCGCCGTCTTTCTGGCGCGCAGCTGGATTAATAATTCAGTTGAGGCGGAATTTCAAACGGCCCAAACATTGTCTGAAAATGCCAAGGTCCAGCTTGTTAAAACTATCTCCAAACCGATTGTTGTGGCTAATCTCGATCTCGCTTTTGGAGATACGCTCTCTGCTGATAATCTGACCGTTGTTGAATATCCCGAACAAGCCGTGCCTGACGGCGCCTATGAGAATGTAGAGGATTTATTGGCAGATGCCCCGCGCCGCGTTCTCTTAGGACATATAGCGCAGTTCGAACCTATTTTATCCCATAAAATCAGCGGTGAAGGCGGCCGTAGAGCGCTCTCGCAATTAATTGCAGAAGGCATGCGCGCCGTTACGATTGGCGTGTCTTTAACATCCGGCGTCGGCGGTCATGTGCTACCCGGAGACCGCGTTGATATTCTTTATATCCGCAATCTTGACCGCGAAGGCCGTAATCCTCTGAACACAAAAACAGATGTCCTCTTTCAAAATGTCAAAATTCTCGGCGTTGACCAAAATGTCAACACACGCTCTGAGGACATCGCCGTGCGCCGCTCGGTCACATTTGAAGTCACAAATGACCAAGCGCAGAAAATGTTCCTCGCACAAGATAGCGGCGAAATCGTTCTGACATTACGCCGCGCGGGTGAAGTCGAGCTACATCCGCAATATAATCTTGATCTTAAAGACCTTTTAGCGGGGATTCAAAGCGACAAAGCGAAACCGAAAGCCCGAACAAAACAGCAGCCGCCTAAAAAGGCAAAAGGCCCTGTTTTAGCCCAAGTCACCGTGATTCGCGGGGATGATCGTGCACAGGTCAGTGTCTTGAGAGATACAGATAATTCAGAATTGGCTGGGGGCTAAGATGTTGATACGTAACAGTTTTCTAACGAGCGTAGCGCTTTGCCTCTTCGCCTTTGACGCCCACGCCCGCTCTTGGGTCGATCAAAGCGGCGCTGAAAGCCGGATTGCAACAAATGTTGTTATGGATGACACCATTGTTATGCGCACAGATACAGCTTTTCGCGAAGTCCGCGTCGCCAATGCCGATGTTGCGGATGTGGTCGTCCTCACCAATAAAACCTTCCAAGTTTTAGGGAAAAAAAATGGCCGCACCAATGTCATGCTCTATGATGCGTCCAATAAACTTGTCGATATTGTCGATGTCCGCGTTGGCTATGATATCAAAGATCTGCGCCGCACGCTTTATGAGACCTTCCCCGAGGAAAAAGTCAAAGTCCGCGAAATGGCGGGCGGTATTTATATCTCCGGTGATGTTCGCAATGGCAATATAGCCGAGCGCATTGTTAAAATCGCGCAGGCTTATGCGCCTGAAAATGTCACCAATGGACTGAGTGTACGCGATTCACATCAAGTCATGCTTGAAGTCCGTTTTGTGGAAGCGACGCGCGATGTGGTCAAAAATCTGGGTGTCGGCCTACTGGTGCAGCAAGGCAATAGTTTTTTAGCCGGGTCACAAAGCGATCTGTTCCCAGCTGGAGCGGTTGACCCGCTAACAACCCTTGCGAATGCCGGTCTTGCCGCCACAGGCTTTGGCACAATTGGCTCGACATCCATTAATGCAAAAATTGACGCGCTTGAAGAAAACGGCGCTATTCGAACCTTGGCCGAGCCTAATTTGGTCGCCATGTCAGGGGATACAGCCAGTTTCCTCGCGGGGGGAGAATTTCCTATTCCTGTGGCCCAAGATGAAGGGCAAATTTCAATCGAATTTAGACAATTTGGCGTGGGATTATCTTTCACACCGACGGTGCTGGATGACGGCGTTATTAACCTCAAAGTTGCACCTGAAGTTAGTCAAATCGACACGACAAACGCTGTGAATATCGGCGGCGGGGTCTTTGTGCCCGGCCTGCGGGTGCGCCGCGCAGACACAACGGTGGAGCTTCGTAATTCACAAAGCTTTGCCATTGCCGGTTTGCTTGAAAATAATATTTCAAACAATAAAGCGCAGGTTCCATGGCTGGGCGATGTTCCGGTTTTAGGCAGCTTGTTCAGATCGAGCAGCTATCAAAAATCAGAAACAGAGCTTGTCATTATTGTCACGCCGCGCCTTGTTCAGCCGGCCCGCGACCTCCGCGATTTAGCGACGCCGCTTGATAATTCTGCTGTGCCAAGCGAGCGTGAGTTCTTCTTAAATGGCCAAATGGACGGCCCGTCTAGCGCGTCATCCACACGCGGCGGGCAGCCCCGTCCGGCCCGATCAGATGGTTTTAATAGCGCCGGTAAAACAGCGCCGAATACAGCCACACGAAAAGCCCAAGCGGGCGGGCTGAGCGCTGACTATGGCTATGCGCTACAATAGCCTTTCGGATTGACGGAGAGAAACATGACAAAAACACAAAATAGATATCTGAGCCTATCGCGCCTTAGCCTCATTGCCGCAGCAGGATTATGCCTGACCGCTTGCGCGACATCACAGCCACATTCCAGCGGATTTGGTCAAGCCACGGCGCAAAATCGCGCCGTTCAGGAGGTGGCTCCAACTGCTGAGCAGAAGAATAACACCTATATCCCGGCGGACGCTAATCGTCAGGCGATTGCCCGCGAAAAATACCGCAATAATACCTCAGATGAACCCGCTGTTGTCAGCACAAGATAGCCAAACGGCTTGAATGAAAGATCATGACTATGGGCACAGCGGCTTTATCTTCTCGCATGACGGCCCATATGGCAGCCAAAATGGCAAATAGCGGCATAACGGATAGCGATATGGCAGGCAGCGATAACATGGACGTAGCGGCAAAGGGTGATGCGCTGGAAATACCTCAGCCCAGCCCAAATCAAACGGCTTGCATATTAGATTTAACGCAATCCGTTGATCCGGCTATGGTCGAGCTGGCCCCCGAGGATGACGCCCAGACCAAAGGCAAAAACAGCTTTCAAAAAATCATTGGCTTAATGGGCGTGTCCGGCGGCGTTGGCACCACGAGCCTTGCCATTCAAATGGCCTATGACATCATTAAACAAGGCGGGAAAAAAGGCCCCAGTGTGGCGCTGATTGATCTTGATTTCGAAAGCGGGGCCTGCGCTGCTTATTTAGACCTTAAAGCCGGATTATCGCATGAAGATCTGCAAGGCGATCCAGAGCGGATAGATATTGCCTTAACCGCCGCCTTTATTCGCCGCCATAAAACCGGTATTCATGTCTTGGCCGCCGATAATAAACTTGGCGGAAATGATAGCGTGAACCCTGATGTCGTGCTCGCACTTCTCGATACAATGTGCGACATGTTTGACGTGATTATCCTTGATTTACCGCGTATTTGGCGGCCGTGGAACCATGCCGCTATTGGCGCGGCCGATCATTTCGCGCTTATCAGCGAGCTGAGTATTCCGGGGATTCATAAAACACGGCACCGGATTGATTCCATCGAACGCATAGTGACATCTATGCCAACGCAAACCGAAGTGATTATTTCGAAAATGGAGCGCCGGACCTTTACAAATGAAATTCGTATTCAAGACGCTGTAAAAATCTTGGGCCGCCCGCTTAGCGGCGCAATTTGCATTGACACTGAAGCCACATTATCGGCGTTAAACCGCGGGATTCCAACAGGACTTATCCGTATGGATGGCCGCTATGTCAAAGACACACGAAATGTCTTAGATTTCTGGAAATCGGGCGAGCAAAATTTCGCAAAACATGTTGTTAAATAAGCGCCTTAAATAGCCAAATAAGACTTTATTAAGCCTAATTGAAAAGCGCGCCTTAAGACTAAACTGTTAGAGATTGATACATGGGACGATTTTCAAAAATACTATCATCAAAGGCTGCAAATAAGGCCGATCTTGAGACGGAGAACACGCCAAATCTGGCCGCGCCAGACGGCTCTAATCCGCATGGGGGCGACATATCACTGACCCCTGAAAAAATCTTGAACCCAGAAAAAATCTTGAACCCAGAAAAAACCCTAACCTCTAAAAAAGCCCTAACCTCCGAAAATATATTGGGGCCAGAAAGCTTAATTGCCGCCGTTGATATGACGCCAAAACCCGCCGAAGCGGTAAAACCAGCACGAGACGTTGATCTTGAGCAAACCGAGAAATGGCTTGAGCAAAAGGTTCGGATTCACGGGAAAATTATCGACGAGATTGATCTCGCGGCACTCGACGGGCTTGAGAAAGACGAGCTTAAAGGCAAGATCATTGCGATTGTCAAAGAAATTGCCGCCGAAGAACAAATGCGGCTAAATGCCAAAGAAATCGACACACTTGCCGATGGTATTTATCATGAAATGACGGGGCTGGGGCCGCTGGAAGTTTTACTGCAAGATGAGGCCGTCAGCGATATTTTAATTAATGGACATGAACAAGTTTATGTCGAAAAAGGCGGCGAGCTAGAACGCTCCGCTGTTCGATTTGCCAATGAAGCGCATTTACTGCGTATTGTGAACCGCATTGTCTCGCAAGTCGGTCGCCGCGTCGATGAAAGCCAACCGCTCTGTGATGCGCGGCTTGCCGATGGCAGCCGGTTTAACGTCGCCATTCGCCCGATTGCTGTTGATGGCCCGCTTGTCTCTATTCGGAAATTCTCAAAGTCACCTTTGACCCTTGATAAGCTTGTGAGCTTCGGCGCTATGCCAGATGAGGTTGCGCATTTTCTATGGGCCGCCTGTCAGTCGCGCGCCACAATTTTGATCTCTGGCGGAACCGGATCAGGAAAGACAACCTTGCTTAATGCGCTATCGCAATCCATCAGCCATAAAGAACGCCTAATTACGATTGAAGATGCCGCCGAGCTTCAGCTCCAGCAGCCGCATGTTGCACGGATGGAAACGCGCCCGCCTAATATTGAAGGTAATGGCGAAATTAAACAGCGTCAACTCGTCAAAAATGCCCTGCGGATGCGGCCCGAGCGGGTGATCCTCGGAGAGGTTCGCGGCGAGGAAGCTTTTGATATGTTGCAAGCTATGAATACGGGCCATGAAGGCTCTATGGCGACGCTTCATGCCAATACGCCGCGCGATGCCGTTACCCGGCTTGAGCAAATGGTCGCGATGGGCGATATGAAGATCAGCCCCGAAGCCGTTTCGGGCCAAATCGCCAGCGCCGTTCATCTTATTGTTCAGGCCACGCGGCTATCCGATGGTCAGCGCAAAATTACCTATGTGTCCGAAATTACGGGCATGGAAGGCAATATCATTCAAATGCAAGACCTGTTCAAATATCAACGTACAGGCACTGGCCCCAAACATCAAGTCATTGGCGAATTTAGATGTATGGGCATCCGCCCGAAATGTTTGGATTTAATTACAACGCGCAATGTGCCTTTGCCGGATGGCTTATTTGAGCCGCGCGTCATGGAGATCGGCCGTAAATCTGATCTCACCTTCAAAGAGCGCATGGGTTAATCTAATGTCATTCGGACAAGAGAGCATATTATATATTATCATCTTCTTTTGCGGCTTTATGGGCCTGCAAGCCGTGATGGACCTCGGCCGGCAAGCCTCTATTAAAGTCAAAGTCGTTAATGACCGTATGAAGCGCATGAATGATGATGCGGCCAGTCAAATGACCGTCTTAGACGAAATGCGCAAAGATCGCGGGATTCGTGATGATGATAATTTTGCAAGCAAGATAAGCTACCGCATTAATCAAATGGTTGTGCAGTCGGGTCTTAAACTCGGCGCTTTTGGCATATATAAATATATGGTGCTCGGCGTTATTATTTTAACGCCAACTCTATTTATTGCCAAAGAAAGCGCGCTTTGGGGCGGGCTCGGCTTTATCGCCGGACTTATTCTCCCGCTTGGCTTTGTCCATATGGCCGCTAAACGCCGCCGCGCCAAAGCTGTTGCCCAGCTGCCCGAAGCGCTAGATGTTATTGTTCGCTCCTTGGGCGCAGGACATCCCGTTCCCGTCGCTATGGCTCTTGTGGCCAAAGAAATGCCCGACCCGATTGGGTCTGAATTTGGCATGGTCAGCGACGAGATTGCTTTTGGTAGCCAATTAACCAATGCCGTCCAGCGCTTTGCTGAACGGATTGGGCATCCCGACTTTGATCTTTTTGCGGCGATGATCCGCCTGCAAGAACGCACGGGCGGCAATCTAGCGCAGCTCTTACGGGCCAATTCAAACACAATTCGTGGCCGCCAGAAAATGCGGCTTAAAATCAAAGCCGCCTCCGCCGAAGGGCGCATGTCTGCTATGATTTTAAATCTGGCCCCGATCGCCGTTTTCTTGCTTGTAAACGTGCTATCGCCCGATTTTTACGGCAGCGTCAGCGATAATCCAGTGGTCAAAAAGACCTTTATCGGGGTGACGATTTGGATGGTTATTGGCAACCTCTTCATGCGCAAAATGATTAACTTCAAGATTTAGGAGATCTAAAATGACAGCGTTTTTACACTCTCCCAATTTGATTTTGGTATCGGCTATTGTCTTCTTGCTCGGCGTTGGGCTTATCATCGGTAATATCATATTTAAGCGCATACAGGATGAGCGCGATGTTCAAAACCGCATTAAAGGCGGGAATAGTTTTGAAAACGTCTCTGCCAATGATTCGGATGATATGGGCATGCTCGAAAAAATGGGCGGACATCTCACCTTACCCGACTCGCAAGAAATTTCTAAAATCAGGTTTCAGCTCGCCCAAGCCGGATATTATGAAGCCGGAGCCGTACGGATATTTTTTGCCGTGCGCTTATTAGCGATTATCATTCCGCAAGTTTTATTCTTGGTCTATTGGCGCTTTGCTGCGCCGGATATGACGCCGAAAAATATGGTGCTACTGGCGGTGGTGATTGGCCTTTTAGGGATCGCGGGGCCTAATTTTTTCCTCAAGAAAAAACAAATCGCCCGCACAGATCAATCCCGCGAAGGCTTTCCGGATATGATGGATTTGCTCGTCGCCTGTATCGAGGCCGGCATGGGCATGGACGCCGCCTTTATGCGCGTTGGCAATGAGCTTGGCCGCCGCTACCCCGCCCTGAAGGTGAATTTGGATTTAATGAACCTAGAGCTTCGCGCGGGTCGGAGCCGCCATGAAGCGCTGATTAATTTCTCAGACCGTATTAATCTTGACGAATCGCGCGCCCTGGCCACCATGTTAAAACAAGCCGAAGATATGGGCTCAAGCCTCGGGCAAGCTCTGCGCTCATTCTCGGAAGAAATGCGCACGAAACGCATGCTTCGCGCCGAAGAAAAAGCCATGGGATTATCCGCTAAACTGACTGTGCCCTTGATGATCTTTATCTTTCCAACCTTAATGGTCATCCTCCTGCTTCCAGCGGGTCTACGTATTGGCGCGGCGTTATAATTATGCGCCGTTATATCGCCTTAATGAGCACGGCGCTCACGCTCACAGCCTGCGCGGCGGTGGATGTTAAAACGGATGTCACCCCCGACAGCTTAAAAGACAGTATCCGCCTCGTTGAACGCCAAACAGACACGGGCCTTGATGGCGTTTTGACCCTCACCAAAGCTCAAGCCGATTTTAACGCCGAGCGTTATGATGACAGCTATAACAGCTTTCAGCTTTTGGCGCTCAAAGAGCCTCAAAATATAGACGCCCGTATTGGCTGGGGCAATGCGTCTATTGCGCTGAATTTATTTGAAAAAGCCTATGAGATTTTTTCCAACAGACTCGCTCTGGACACAGCCAGTACCGCGCAGAAACATGCCCATTTGGCCGGTCTTGTCCTCGCCGAGATTGCAACAAACCGCGCTGCGGATGAAGAGCTCCGCTTGAATGAAGCGCTGGAGTATAATCTTCATGATGTGCGGCTCTGGAACGCGCTGGGCCGGTTTCATGACAAACAGGAAAATTGGGTGCCCGCGCAACGAACCTATGTAAAAGCGCTGAACGCGGGGCCGAAGGGGCAATCCAGCGCCGTGAATAATCTAGGCATGAGCTTTCTCAAACAAGGCCAATATAATATGGCGCTAGAAAAGTTCGAACAGGCCGCAGACTTAAAGCCCGGGCAAAATCTTTATGATAATAACCGCCGCCTCACCTTAGCCTTGATGAGCAATTACGCCGCCGCGACGGGTGATATCGCCCCGCAAAAAGCCGCAATGATTTTTAATGATGCCGGCTTTATTGCCCTCACGCAAAAGAAATATGAAACCGCCGAGAGCCTGCTCACCCGCGCTATTGATATCAGCCCGCATTTCAACGTCGATGCGGAAACAAATTTAAGCGAATTAAAAGCACAGCTCGCCGCCTTGGATATCAACAGCCCGCTCATCAATTCCGCCCAAAACAACCCGCAGGATTGGGGCGTCCGCTTACCCACCCCGTAAATAAAACGGAGAGCCTTGCGGCCCTGAACGCTTCCCACCTGATTGAGGGGACGTTCGACCATCAATAACATCGGAGGGGGTTAGCGATAGCCAAATACTCAATCCTGTGGATTGAATATAAGTGAAGAAGGCCACGGCAGTGGCGGCTTAAGAGTCTTGGATGGAAAGAGCGGGTAAAATACAGGGTTCTGGGATGGGGTCACTCCGTGCAATTTTGCGAGCAAAAATGCACGGGCCCAAGGTGAT
>CAZEOD010000048.1:0-16847 GCA_964513675.1 uncultured Caulobacterales bacterium
CCAAGCTACATATTGACGGCGCGGCCTATAGCGACTAACTGGCGCGGGATAACTTATGGAAAATTATTATGTCCAATTCTGAACTTGAGCGCTCGAAAGCTTGGCCCTTTGAACAGGCAAAGCAGATACTCAAACGTCTGGACATTGAAAAGAAGCGCGGCATTGACCGCGGCGGCCGGCCTGTTTTATTTGAAACGGGCTATGGCCCCTCGGGTTTGCCGCATATTGGCACTTTTGGCGAGGTCGCCCGTACAACCATGGTGCGCCATGCCTTTCACCAATTAACGGATAATAAAATCCCGACGCGGCTTATTGCCTTTTCTGATGATATGGACGGGATGCGTAAAGTGCCAAGCAATGTTCCAAAGCAAGATGAGCTGGCGAAACATCTCGGCAAGCCGCTGACGGATGTGCCGGATCCTTTTGGCACGCATGAGAGTTTCGCAGCGCATAATAATGCAAAGCTTCGGGAGTTTCTTGACGGCTTTGGCTTTGAATATGAATTTAAATCCGCAACCGAAGAATATCGGTCAGGACATTTCGATGAAACGCTTTTGAAAGCGGCTGAAAAATATGATGATATTATGGCGGTAATGCTCCCGAGTTTGGGGGAAGAACGCCAAGCAAGCTATAGCCCGTTTTTACCGATTTCGCCGACGACGGGCCGCGTGCTTTATGTGCCGATGAAACATGTTGACGCCGCAGCGGGCACAGTCACGTTTGAAGATGAGGACGGCACAGATGTGACTCTTCCTGTGACAGGGGGGCATGTAAAAATGCAGTGGAAGCCTGATTTTGGGATGCGCTGGGCGAATTTGAAAGTCGATTTCGAAATGTTCGGTAAAGACCATCAGGCCAATGCGCCGATCTATACGCGGATTTGTAAAATCCTTGGCCGCGATGCGCCTGTGCAATATGTTTATGAATTATTTTTAGACGATAAAGGCGAAAAGATTTCTAAGTCAAAAGGCAACGGCATTGCCGTTGAAGAGTGGCTGAAATATTCTACGCCCGAAAGTTTATCGCTATTTATGTTCCAAAAACCGCGGACTGCAAAACGGTTGTTTTTTGATGTGATCCCCAAAGCGACGGATGAGTATTTTCAGCATTTAAATGCCTATTCAAAACAGGATGATTTACAAAAAGCGTCTAATCCCGTTTGGCATATTCATAGCGGTCAGCCGCCGCAAGATACATCTCCGATTAGCTTCGCGCTTTTGCTGAATTTAGTCTCGGCGGCCAATGCGTCCGATAAAGATATTTTATGGGGCTTTATTCGCCGCTACTCACCGGGAGCAACGCCGGAGGATTTTCCGGCGCTGGATAAGCTCGTTGGTTATGCCATTCGTTATTATCAGGATTTTGTAAAGCCGGCGAAAACTTACCGTGCGCCTTCCGATGCCGAACGGAGCGCCTTGGCCGATTTATCGGCGCGGTTAAAAGCTGTGACAGCCGAGATGGAAACAGACGGTGAAGCTCTGCAAACACTGATTTTTTCAGTCGGCAAAGACCATGAATTTGAAAATCTACGCCATTGGTTCCAAGCGATTTATGAGGTCTGCCTCGGTCAATCCCAAGGCCCGCGCTTTGGCTCTTTTGTCGCGATTTATGGCCCCGCTGAGACGGCGGCTCTGATTGATACAGCGCTTGGCGGCGGGTTTCTATAAAGCGCCGCAGCGATATGGCGGCAAAGGGTAACGCCATCTTGAAGCGGTGTTGATGAGGCGGCCCTTAATTTTTGGGCCGTTTTGGGCTATACTGATTGAATGAAAGCCAGAGTTGCGACATATTTAGGGCGGTTAATGTTCCTGACAGCTATGTTGTGGGGCAGTCTTGCGGGGGCAGAGCTGCCGATTCAAACGTCCTCTGATAAAGCCTTAAGCGCCTTTAATGCGGGCGATTTTGAGCGCGCTTTAAGCTTGGTGACAGAGGGGCCTGAACGAAATGATTTGCCGCGTGAAATGCGGGTGCTCAGACATATTATGGCCGCAGAAATTTTGTCCGCGCGGATTATGCTTGGGCAAACGGACAGCCCTAAAGGAACAGCGAAACAGGCGCGGACATATGCAGAGGCGGCGCTGGAGTTGACGCCTGATAATCAATCGGCCCAGCTCCAATATATCGTCGCTGATGGATTGGTGACGCGGTTGACATCGCCGTTTAAAGTATGGCGCAAAAAGCTATCGAGTAAAACATTGGCCAAGATTGATAGCTACCGAGCGTCCTATCCAGCCGACCCCAGAGGGCAAGCGCTTTTAGCGGCGTGGCATTTGGGCGTGATTGAAAAAGCGGGCGCAAAGAACGGCGAAAAATGGTTCAACGCCTCACATATGGGGGGGATCGAATTATATGAAGAGGCGCTGGAGCAAGCGCCAAATGATACAGTCTTAGCGGCGCATTATTTTCTCGCCCTCGCCAGTACATGTAATGAAAATATCAGCGTCGATGATCGGCTGATGTCACTCTCGCAAAAAATATCCGATATGCCTGCTCCTACAGCGTTAGAGCGGGGGATGGTGGAATTTGTTGATAATCTGACGCCGTTAATTGGTCAGCGCAAAGCCTTAGAAAAACAGGCGCAAGCGATATTGGCGGGACGGCCGCTTTAGGGCTGTTGTCTATTGCGAGACCCACATGATGCGGGCGATCCAGGCAATGTCTTTGCGGGCCAGTAAACGGCCTTCAAATTCAGGATTAACCGAATGAAGTTCGATATAGCTTTCGGTGAGGCGCACAAGCTCTTTGGCAAGGACTTCGCCTTCAAGGGTTTTAACAACCACACGGTCACCGCGCCGAACTTGTGAATGTGGAGCGACGATAACTTTCTCGCCGTGACGAAAAACAGGAGACATAGATTGCCCTGAAATTTCAAGGACATACATACCTTCTGAGTGCCCAGAGGGGAGGTCGATTTCTTCCCAGCCTGCGCCGGTTGGAAAGCCTGAATCGTCAAAAAAACCATCATCGCCCGCTTGGGCTAAACCGATTAAAGGCGCTGTGCGCGCCGCATAGGTGCGGCCTTCAATAAATCCGGCGAAGTCTTCCATATTCAAGCCTAATGCGCTCAGGACTTTCGATAAACTCTCCGTTGACGGCCAGCGGTTTTTTCCCGATGCGGAGCGGCGTTTTGACTTGTTAAAGCTTGTTGGATCAAGCCCGGCCAGCTTAGCGAGACCTGATGGGCTGGTCGAGTGAGCTTGGGCTAATCGGTCAAGAGCGGACCAGATTTCAGTATGTGTAAACATGATAAGGCGCTTTCAATTTTGCCTTTTGAACCGAAAGCGTGTTAGGAAAAAAAACCTATTCCGTCAAGGGTAAGTTTTATAGACAGTAAAAAACCCGCAATAAATTGCGGGCTAAGATATGTGTTTTCAGGCTATCGCTATTGATAAGCAGATTCGCCGTGAAGACTTTGATCCAGCCCAATATCTTCTTGCTCTGTTGTGACGCGCAAGCCGAAAATAGCTTTCAAAATAAGCAAGATCACAGCGCTTGCGATGGCTGACCACACAACAACCATGGCTGTCCCCGTGAGCTGTACGAAGAAATCGCCATCGCCAGTGCCGCCTAAAGCTGTCGCCGATAGGAAAGGCAAGAGTAAAATGCCGAGGATGCCGCCAACACCATGCACAGCAAATACGTCAAGGCTATCATCAACCTTCAAGCGGACGCGAATAAGATTAACCGCGCCGTAACAAACAAGCCCGCCTGCGAGGCCGATAAGGAGTGCACCGCCGGGCCCGAGCACGCCGGCTGCGGGGGTAACAGTTGCGAGGCCTGCGATTGTACCTGTTGCAGCGCCGACAAGGGTGGGCTTGCGGTTACTCATGGCTTCTAGGCCGATCCATACCAATGTGGCAACAGAGGCCGCGATATGGGTAACAAGGAGCGCCATGCCTGCGCCGCCGTCTGCTGCGAGTTGTGAGCCGCCGTTAAAGCCGAACCAACCGACCCAGAGCATAGCCGCGCCCATCATAACAATACCGGGGCGATGCGGCGGTGATAGCTCATGCGGGAAGCCTTTGCGCTTACCGAGCATAATTACATAAACCAGAGCCGAGATACCCGCTGTCGCATGAACCACAAGGCCGCCCGCGAAATCAATCACGCCTTTATCCGCGAGATATCCGCCGCCCCAAACCCAATGGGTAACAGGGGCATAAACAACAAGAAGCCACAGCACTGTGAACAGTAAAACAGGGAGGAATTTAACCCGCTCAACAAAGGCTCCGACAATGAGCCCAGGCGTAATGACGGCAAAGGTCATTTGGAAAGCCAGAAAGACGCTCTCTGGAATTGTTCCGCTTACGGCGTCGCGTTCGAGATTGCCAAGGAAGAGGTTGCCTAGTCCGCCCCACCATGCATTGCCTTCACCAAAAGCAATAGAATATCCAGCGACGACCCACACAATCGAGGCAAGGGCTGCAATGGCGTAGATTTTCATAAGAACGGAGAGGTAGTTTTTCGCTCGAACCAACCCGCCGTAAAACAGGGCAAGCCCCGGCAGCGACATGAATAGGACAAGCGCTGTTGCGGTTAAAATCCAAGCGGTATCGCCTGAATTAACCGTGTCGGCAAAAGCCGGCGTTGATAAACCACAAAAACCAAGCCCTAAAATGAGAGCACGTAAAACACGTTGCATGGGAATCCCCCCGTTAAATATATTATTATTTATGCGGGAGCCATGCGGTAGAGGCGACGGACTCACCAAGGCAAAATATGTGCAAACACGCCCCATTAAGGGCGGCGCTTAAAAAATGTATAAAAAAATCCGGATTTGCACATTTTCAGTGCAATCCGGATCAATTTCGCGTTTAGAAGGGGAAACGCAAAGATGGGATCAACATGCGGCCCGTTATGGGCCGCAGGCTAGTGTCTATTATGTATTCACAAACTCTGGGTAGGACGGAACGCCAACTTCAGCTTGATCTAGTCCGGCATATTCTTCTTCTTCAGAAACCCGGATGCCGATTGTTGCTTTCATTGCGAACCAAACGATAGCGCTTAGGATCAATGTGAAGGCACCGATTGAGACAACGCCGAGACCTTGAACGCCGAGCTGTTCAATAATGCTGCGGGGTGTGCCGTCTGCTTTATCGGTTTGGTTATTTAAGGCAACAACGAGCGTGCCGAAGATACCTGCAAATAGATGGACAGGGATTGCACCGACAACATCGTCAATTTTCAGCTTATCAAGAAGCGGGACTGTAAAGACAACAATCGCGCCGCCGACACCACCGATCAGGATGGAAGAGAAAGCTGATGGCATCAAAGGTTCCGCTGTAATCGCGACAAGGCCAGCCAGCGCACCATTAAGGGCCATTGTGACATCAATTTTCTTGTAGAAAATTTGCATTAAGATCACCGCGACAACAACACCGCCGGCCGCAGCCAGATTTGTATTGGCGAAGATCTTTGACACGTCCGCAGCATCTGAAATCGTTCCCATCGCAAGCTGTGAGCCGCCGTTGAAACCAAACCAACCGAGCCATAGGATGAATGTCCCGAGCGTTGCTAAAGGAACAGAGCTTCCGAGGATTGGGATAACTTTACCATCGACATATTTGCCTTTACGTGCACCAAGGATAATGGCCCCTGCTAAGGCTGCCCAGCCGCCAACAGAATGGACAAGTGTTGAGCCCGCAAAGTCTGAGAATCCAGCTTCGGATAACCAGCCTGCGCCCCACTGCCAAGACCCTGTAATCGGATAGAGGATACCTGTCAGAATGACGACAAAGATCATAAAGGGCCAAAATTTAATCCGCTCAGCGACTGTACCGGATACGATAGAGGCCGTTGTCGCGCAAAAAACCATTTGGAAGAACCAATCAGAGGCGACAGAGTAATCACCGCCTTCAGAGGCGCCAGCATCTGGCCAGCTATAAGGGCCGAAAGAGCCCATAAAGCCGCCGTCAACGCCTGTATACATAAGGTTATAGCCTGTGACCCAGAACATCAGGCCCGCAACAGAATAAAGGCAGATGTTTTTCAAACATTGCATAGACACATTTTTTGTCCGCACGAGGCCCGCTTCGAGCATGGCAAACCCAGCGGCCATCCACATAACGAGGAAGCCGCCGATTAAAAATAATAGCGTATTAAAGATAAACGCATCTTGGGCCGCATTGGCTTCGACGGTTACTGTTAACTCTTCGAGGGTTGTTGCCCCTGCGAATGTTGAAGCGAGCGCCATGACTGCGCCTACCCCGATTATAAATTTTGCCTTATGGCGCATGATGATTTTCTCCAGTATTATGGCTTGTTGCTAAGGCTTATGGCTGAGAGGATTGTATGGGGGGCGTGAAAACAGAGTTCTCGTTCGGATTCAACGTGGCCTGCCGTTTTTATGTGCGGATAAATATAAAAATGCTGCGAGGCTGTGCGAGGATAGGTTAAAGACGCATAAATTTTTACAAAGCGAGTCGATATGGCCATATTTAAAATATTTCGCGCGCAAGAATGGGCCGCTTTTCAGGCGAGCGGTGAATTTAAGGGCAGCCCCGATGATATAAGGGACGGTTTTATTCATTTTTCATCCGAAGATTATCTCGCCGGAACATTGGCGCGTTATTTTAAAGACAACGGCGAAATTGTCATTGCTATGGTTGATAACCCCGATTGGGGCGCGGCGATGATTTGGGAGCGCTCACGCGGGGGCGGTTTGTTCCCGCATCTTTACGCCGCGCTCTATAGGCAGGATGTGCAGCGGTTTTGGACGCTTTCGAAAGCGGCGGGCGAGGCGTGGCATTTGGCAGCGCTTGAAAATGATCTTAATATCGTCTTTGCACCCTCTGATGTTTAAGGTTAGAGCTAGGGAAAAATAAGTGAGAGCCGTATGAGTTTTGTTTATAAAATTGCCACTGCCGCTATGCGCACCATGCCAGCGGAAAATGCCCATAATGCGACCTTGAAGGCGCTGCGCAGCGGCTTTGGTCCGATTTCCCATTTAAAACAGGATCCGGCATTGGCGATTACTGTTGGCGGGCTTGACCTGCCTAACCCTGTTGGCCTTGCGCCCGGCTTTGATAAAAACGCCGAAGTTCCAAATGCAATGCTCGCGGCCGGATTTGGCTATGTGGAATGCGGCACGGTCACGCCGCGCCCGCAAGAGGGCAATCCGAAGCCGCGCCTGTTTCGCCTAACAGAAGACCGTGCTGTTATTAACCGCATGGGCTTTAATAATGAGGGCTTGGATGCGTTTGAGCGCCGCCTGAAACAACGCGACACATCCAAAGGTATTGTTGGGGCAAATCTTGGGGCCAATAAAGACAGCACAGACCGCGTGAAAGATTATGTTACAGGGCTGAACCGTTTATGGGATTTCGCTGATTATTTTACGATTAATATTAGCTCGCCGAATACGCCGGGTCTGCGTGATCTTCAGGGCGAAACCGCCTTGGATGAGCTTTTGGGGCGGCTCCAAGAGGCGCGCGCGGTGCTGACGGGGGAGGGCGCGAGCAAAGCGCTTTTCCTAAAAGTTGCGCCGGATCTTGATGTCTCCCAAGTCGAACGTGTAGTCGAGCAATCGCGGGGGTATGGGATGAACGCGATTATTGTGTCCAATACAACGATTGCCCGTCCAAAATCACTTAAAAGCGTTCATGCCTCGCAAACGGGCGGATTATCAGGCGCGCCTTTATTTAAGGCCTCGACCGCGATCTTGAAAGAATTTGCCGCGGCTGCGGATGGCCGAATTGATTTAATTGGCGTCGGCGGTGTGGGGTCTGGGAAAGAGGCCTATCATAAAATTAGAGCCGGGGCGAAGGCTGTGCAGCTTTACTCTGCCTTGGTTTATGAAGGGCCAAGCCTTGTGCTTGAGATTCGCAAGGATATCGCGGCGCGCCTGAAGGCTGATGGGTTTAACCATATATCCGAGGCGGTTGGGACGCTTTAGCGCGCGTTAAGGTGGGATAGGGTCTTGCGGCGTATGGCGGGGTAGGCGAAAATCATCGTCACCCAACGGGCGATATAATAAATTAAAAAGGCGGTCCAAATGCCGCTTGGCCCCATATGCGGCGTGATAATATAATGCACTGAGAGATAGATAATAACGGCAGCAATACCGCTATTGCGCATGGCGGCGGTTTGGGTGGTGCCAATGAAAATGCCGTCAAGCTGCCATGCTGCGAAACCTACAACGGGCGTAAGGGCGCAAAAAATTAGATAGCTCATCGCGCTATCTTGCACGGCGGCATCCGGCGTTAGGGCCTGAATAGCCAGCGGGCCAAGTCCCATAACAGCGGCAAAACAGAGCAGGGCAAAGAGCAGCGAAAACTCACTAGTTAGCCGAACCGCGCGGTCAAAGGCTCGCCGGTCTTTCGCGCCAAAGGCGGCCCCGACTGTGGCTTCCGCTGTATGGGCAAAGCCGTCGAGAACAAGCGCAATCACGGTCACAAATTGCATCAGGATATGATAGCCCGCGAGGAAGGTTTCCCCTTCACCTGCGGCGGCATTGCCAAAAAAGCTAAATCCAATCGTCATCGCAATGGTGCGAATGAAAATATTGATATTACTGACCCCGAGTTTGCGGATATCCTCCCAAGCGAATAATATGCGGCGGGTTAAGGCGTTAGGCTGCAAACCTCCGCGCCGTTTGATCTCTCTGGCCGCTAGAATAAGTCCGGCGGCTAATCCGGCCCAATCCGCAATGGCGGTTGCGATGCCAACCCCGAAAATGCCCCATCCAAACCCGATCACAAAAAGCGGGGAGAGGATGATGTTTACAAGATTAAGCCATATTTGCATCGTTAAGGCGCGCCCCGCTTGGCCAAGCCCGACAAACCACCCCATCACAGCAATCCCGCCAAGATAAGCTGGAAGCCCCCAAATCCGCGCTTGAATATAATCCCGCGCGGCGGCTTCGATAGCGTCGCTAGCGGTGAAAATTTTAAATAGCCCCGCCAAGATAAAAGCTTGGCCCGCGAAAATGACAAGGCCGATAAAGAGCCCAAGCGGGACAGAGCGAAATAAATGCGCCTGTATATCTTGCGCGTTATTTTGCCCTTCGGACTGCGCGGCTAGTCCGGCTGTACTCATACGCAAAAAGCCGAAGCCCCAATAAAAAAGCGCATAGATGACGGCGCCAAGCCCAATGCCGGCAAGGGCGGTGGTGGAGCTAAAGCGGCCAATGACAAAGGTATCGACAAATCCGACAAAGGGCCCGGCGGCATTGGCCAGCATAATTGGCCAACTCATCATAAATATTTTTGACCGCGATAGCGGCGTCGATATGGGCGCAGGGCGGGTCATGGGGGCGCTATAGAATTAATGCGCCCTGCTCGCAATATTGATTATGCGCGCTTATTTTTTCTGCACAAGAAAATGACCATGCAATACAGCGATGGGCGTCTCAGGATTATCCTGCCAAACCGAGACATTGACATTGATAATGCGCTGTCCGTGGCGCGTAATTTTGGCTTTTGCAAAACAGTCTTGCGGTTTACCGCGGCGTAAATAATCAATATTAATGCCGATCGTTTTTGGCAGAGCTTCTTCGGGGTGATCGAGTAAAATCTGGGCGACAGCGGCCATTTCCATAAAGCCGCCAATCGCGCCGCCGTGCAAGGCAGGAAGCGCGGGATTGCCGATATTACTCTTTTTAAAGGGGAGCACGAGCGTAAAGTCTTTGCCCATGAAAAGCGGCTCTACGCCCAAAATGGCGGCATAGGGAATTTGTTTTAAGGTTGCGGCGTAACGCTCTTGATTGGACAGGCTCATGCTGCGCCTTTCTTATCATCAAGTTGATAGGCTTTAATATCGCCTGTATGCATAAAGGTCGCTTGGCTGATCGCGATGGGGTTGTCTTCATCCCCGTCATGCGCCAAGCCGCGAATGAAGGCGATATTGCGGGTGACTTTATAACTACTCGCTTGGCCTATAATTGTTTTTCCGGGCGCGGCGGCGCGCATATAGTCAATCGACAAATTCAGCGTCGCGACAGCGGAAATCGGATTAAAGGCACTGACAGCAGCGAGGCCCGAGACTTGATCTAAAAGGGCCGTGACGACACCGCCGTGGATAACGCGGCTTTGCGCGCTCCCGCTCAGTTTATGTGAATAGGGCAGGCGCAGCGTCGCGCGGCCAATATCAATGGATAGAAACTCTATGCCTAATTCAACGGAATGAGGCGTGCCTGCGACAAATTGAGGGGCGAGTTCCCACAAAAATTCTAGCGTTCCTTGTGCCATAAATATTCGCCTTTAATTATATTATAAATCACGCGCCATGAAACGGGAGTCCATGGGGTTGTCGTAATAGCGCTCGATATCGTTAAACCCAAGGGCTTCATATATGCTGTTGGCATGGACGAGCCCGTGATCTGTATCAAGATAAATTTTCTTATATTGCCGATGTCTCGCATCTTTAAGGCAGAGCTCGATTAATTGATGGCCGAGGCCATGGCCCCGCGCATCAGGACGGCAATATAGCCGTTTAAGCTCGCAAATTTCGTCTTTGAAGGGTTTAAGCCCGCAAGCCGCAACAGGCTTGCCGTTGATTTTTGCAAGATATAGCGCATCATAAAAATCGGGAAAAGTTGTGAACTCTTTATCGGTTTTTTGAAACTCAAGACTTTCACCCAAAAAGCTTTCGACAAAACCGAGATATTCAAGAAATAAATCTTTGACGGCTAAGATGTCTGATTTTGTTTCAGCTTTATCTATTGTAATTTCAGGCATTATTCGGGGGCGTCTATGAGTGAGGTTTTATCATTAAAAAAGGACGGCCCTGTTTCCAAAACCGCCCCCTAACTCTAATTTAATTTAACTTAGCCGTCTAGCTCTACGCTATGCGGATATGGAATTGTGATACCGTCTTTATCAAACGCTTCTTTAATTGATTTCTTCAAATCAAACATCACGTCCCAATAATGCTCAGGCTTACACCAAACGCGGCTTTGAATATCAACAGAGCTTTCATTCAAGGTCACAACTTTAGCCCAAGGCGCTTGAGGTTCGGATAAAACATTTGGATGTTTTGCGGCGACTTTATTAATAATCTTGATCGCTTTATCAATATCATCATCATAATGAATACCGTAATCAACATCTACGCGGCGAAGCCCCATTGATGTGAAGTTCTTAATTGTTGATCCCCAAGCTTCGCCGTTCGCGATGATAACTTTGACATTATCAACAGTCGCGAGAACGGTTGTGAAGATGCTAATATCGCTGACAACACCTTCTTGGCCTGTGACTTCAACATAATCACCCAATTTATAAGGGCGGAATAACATAAGCATAACGCCTGCGGCGACATTACCTAAAGTGCCTTGAAGCGCCAAGCCAATCGCGAGTGTTGCTGCGCCGACCATGGCGACAAGCGAGGCTGTCTCAACGCCTAAATTTGTAATGGCTGCAATTAAGACAATGGCCGTGACGACATATTTGGCAATAGAGGCGAGGAAATTCGCCAGTGTATCGTCAATATTTGGCGCTTTAATCGCTTGTTGGCGCACAAATTTAAACACCCATTTAGCGATTTTCATTCCCAACCATAAAATGATTAAGGAGAAGAATAATTTAATAACATAGGGTGAGATCGTACCCCAAATCCCCATTAAGCCCTCTGGTGTTGTCAAGGACGATATATCAAAGCCAGCCGTTTCGCTGACATTATTTACAGCCGCGTCGGCGGCCTCTGTTGCGGATTGCGCCATAATTTTATTCTCCCGGTTTAACTATTTTGTTCGCGTAAGGCTTTAAGGCGCGCAATACGGTCACGCGCTTTTGAGTGTTTGACATGTTGTTTGATTTTAACTTCATGCGGATAAGGAATACCGATGCCGGCTGTGTCCAAAGCCTGTTTAATCGGCTGTGAAATTTCTGTTCCGAGCGCTTTGTAATCGGCGGCATCACACCAAGCGCGGAGCTGTATATCTACAGAGCTATCGCCAAGATTGACAACTTTTGCCCATGGCGCAGGTTCGGAATGAACGCGCGGATTTTGCGCCGCTGTCTTTGTAATGACATCTATGGCGCTATTGATATCGCTGTTGTAATCAATTCCAAAATTAATATCCAAACGGCGCGATTGCAAAGATGTGTGGTTTTTAATGACGCCGCCCCACGCGATTCCATTGGCTATGATGACTTCTACATTATCAGCTGTTTTAAGCCGTGTGGCCGTTAGCTCTATGGCTGTGACTGTGCCTTTAACGCCGTCGATCGTAACGTCATCGCCGATATCATAAGGGCGAAATAGCAATAACATCACACCTGCGGCTAGATTTGACAATGAGCCTTGAAGGATAAACGCCATAGCTGCGCCGAGGCCTAAAACGGCCGCGCTCATTGAGCTTGTATCAATGCCCATAACCGTTAGGGCAGCGATAGCGACAACAAAGAGTATAAGGTAGCGAACAAGACTGGCAAAGAAACGAGAGAGCGATGCATCAGAATTAGGCGCTCGGTTTAAGCTGGTTTCAAATCCGCGGCTAATTTTCCCAGCGATCCAGCGCCCGATAACCAAAATAATTATGGCCATTAAGACCGGGCCCGCATATTTTGTAACGAGGGTTATGATTTGCGCAATATCCATTTATAAGGGGCCCCATGTTATGATGCGCAATGCGCTGTATAATCTGTTATAAACTTAACGTTTAGACAGAACTATTGCAATGGGGGATAATGGACTTAAAAAGCCCCTTTAAGTTACGTTCATCTTGGGACGTTGGCCGTAATGAGGCTAGGTGCTGAGCCTAGACGCCAGCCGCCAATGAAAGCTGATCGACGAGAGCTGTGTTTACGCGGCCCGTTTCCGGCAGGCCATTTGCTTTTTCAAACGCAATAATGGCTGTCCGTGTTTGCGCGCCAATTTGGCCATCTGCCGCGCCAACGCTGTAGCCAAGTGAATTTAGAAGCGTTTGCGCCTGCGCAACCTGTGTGCTGCTATCGGTGGAAGGTTGTTTCGGCTGCCAGGGTAGGTCTTTGAAAACGCCATTAGCAACTTGATTAATTTTGACAGACTTAAAGCCGTCAATGCGTTTCTTCGCGCTGTCGATTTCAACTTTTGATAAGGTCTCGTTTAAAATTTTAAGGCGGCGGCTCGCTTCTGTATCGCCCTGTTTTGCCGCAATCCCGTACCAGACATAAGCTTCAACAGGGTTTTGCGTCACGCCAAATCCAAATTCATAGAGATAGCCAACATTATATTGCGAATCGACGACGCCGCGCTCGGCGGCTTTTTCGAACCATTTTGCGGCGAGTTCTAAATCTTGCTGTGCGCCGCCAATGCCATTGGCATAAAAATTAGCCAGATCATGCATGGCAATGCGGTTCCCATTTCGGGCGGCTTTTTCAATAAGCTCTCTGGCGGTGACAAGGTCAGCTGCCACGCCATTGCCCGCTTCATATAGCTTGGCGAGGCGATATTGCGCGGCGGGTTGCCCTTTATTCGCGGCTTTTCTTAAAAGAGTTAAGGCGTCATCGACATTGCCGTTTTGTAGCTTAAGCAATCCAAGCTGATATTCGGCAATTTCATTGCCCTCAGCGGCTGCAGTTTCAAGGGCGGTCAATGTTGTGTCTGTATTATTGACAGGACGGTTTAAATCTTCTGCATAATTCCCAATCGGCTCTAGGGTCTTAATAGAGGTCGTATTTGGAAGTGTCGTCTGCGCATTATCCGCAACCAGATCAGTGTCAGGCGTCGCCTCGACAAAAACATTTGACGGCGGGGTATTATTGGGCGTCGATTGCGCGCCAAAGACTTTATTATAAGCGAAATAACTTCCGCCTAATACGGCTACTCCTAAGACAGCGGCGCGTAAATTATTGGGCGTAAAAAGCGCACTGCGTTTTGCGCCGCCTATAGAGGCCTCAACGGCGCCGCCGGGGCGGGATTGCTGCATAGTTGGCTGCGCTTCGGCATAAGCGGGATTTGAATAAGGCATATCATCAGCGCCCATATAAGGCGTTTGCGCCATATTGGGGTCTAATGTCTGCGGCTGCGAATATGTCTCAACAGGGCCGTAAGCTGCGGCTGGATCATTTGGCGGCATGTCTTGCGGGCTATTGGTGAGCTCATAAGGTGAATTATATTGCGGGTCTGCATAAGGCGATTGGCCTTGGATTGGCGCATAAGGTGACTGAGGTTGCGGCTGCTGTTGGGCCGCGGGATAAACCAGCGCGGCCGGGGCCTCTGCCTGTGTATAGGGATTAACCGGAACCGCGTCATCGCCGTAAGGGGAAGGCGCATAAGTATCTGGGTTTGCGGCCTCGATATAAGGCGGCGTTTCACCTTGCAGCGGGTCTTCCGGCGGTGTTTCAACCAGATGTAGCTCTGATGTTTGCGTATCAGCAGGCGGTGTGAAGGCGTCGTCTAAGCTCGCCGCAGAGGCTGCCGCCATAGGCCGCATGCCATATTCTAATGTTTCCAGCCGTGTGCGCAATGTTTCAAGATCACGCATAAGCTCATGTTTAGCGCTCTCATGGGCCGCCTGTATAGCTTCCACATTGCGGTCAAGCCCGTCGCGGTAAAGATCAAAATTGCGCTGTGTCTCCAAGGCAATATCCGTGACTTTGCCTTTAATCTCGCGCTGTTGCTCTTGGCGGGCTTCTGTTGCCTGCTGCGCAAAGGTCGCGATCTTCTCGCCCATATCCCGCAGTGCCGTTGCCGTATCGGCTTCAACGGTCTTTATAAGATCGGTGGTGGTGTTTAACGTTTCGCTCTGGCGGGTTAAGGTCTCTGTGCAGTTTTTAACGTCTGCGTCTAGCGCCTCTTGCTTTTGCGTCACAGAAATGAGCGCGGCTTGGCGGGCTTTGCGCTCTTCGCCTAAGTTCTTGTCCATTTCGCGGGCCAGATCGGCAATATAGCCTTGTAGGCGGGCGAGGTTCTGCGCTTGTGCTGTTTCTGTGCGGCGCAGGCGGGCATCTGCCGTGTCGATGGCCTGCGCCAATGTGGACAGGCGCGGGTCAGCCAAAACGGCTTTCAGGTCTGAATTTACAGCCCTTTGTGTATCGCGGATCATTGCCGTTAGGCGCGACTTAAGGGCCGCAATCTGGCTATCTAATTTCGCGTGACGGCCTTCAACGGCGGCGCTGTCCTTATCGCCATGTTTTGCAAGAGCCTTTAAAGCAGTCTTAAGCGCCTCAACACTTTGCTCTGTGGCGGCGTCAGCGGCTTGCAAGCGGGCGGTAATACCGCTCAGGTCATGACGCAGCGCTTTGAGGCTGTCACGTTTTTTTCCTGATGTTGTTGACCCGTCAGCCATACAGATAAAACCTTATCTTGCTACATATGCATAAAAGGCAGCGTATCTGCCCAGACCGTAAAGAGCCGTGATTTGGTTAATGGCGGGTTAAGACGTTAATTTTTTTGCCAAATTTAACACTGATGTTGCGTTTATGTGGCGAAACCCTACGGAGCGCGCGAGATTGACGGATATGAGAATGAGGGTTGACGTTAACGTCAACGTCATCTATTTATATTGCATGACGATAGCCATGAGCGTAAAAACAGATAGAAAATGGGGCGTGCAAGCTTTTGCCGCGCTTTTTGATGTCACGCCGCGAGCCGTACGTTTTTATGAAGATAAGGGGCTGATTACCCCTGCGCGCGAGAGCGGTAGCCGTGTGTTTGGCCCCGCAGATTATCTACGCTTTGAACGGATATTACGTGCAAAACGTATCGGCTTTACCTTGGGTGACATTAAAGAGGTTCTCGATGTAACGGACGGTGTTGTCACCGACCGCCTTGAGCTTCTGCGCCGCCGCGAAAACTTTGGCCGCGTGATTAAAAGCCTATCCCGTCGCCGCGATGATATTGATTTTGTTAATCAAGAAATGACGGAGCTTTGTGATCTTTTAGACGATCACTTGGCGAAAGCTGACGCTGACGATCATGGTTTGGCGTTTGCTGCCGATTATGAAGCCGCGCTGCGCCGCCATTTGGATGATGATTTTGCACCTGACGTAACGATAACTGAAATACCCGCCTAAATAATATGCTGGCTTAGAAGAGGAAATGGAATAAATTATGCCGATATATAACGCCCCAATTCGCGATATGAAATTTGTTATGCAAGAAATGCTTAATGTTGGTAGCCTGACAGAATATGAGCGCTTTGCCGAAGCCGATATAGATACGCTGGACGCGATTCTTGAACATAGCGGTAAATTTTCAAGCGAAGTTCTCGCCCCGCTTAATGTGGTTGGTGACCATGAAGGTTGCACCCGTCATGCGGATGGCAGCGTTACCACGCCAACGGGTTTTAAAGACGCTTATAAGCAAGTTGTTGAAGGCGGTATGATGGGCTTGTCACATGATCCTGAATATGGCGGCATGGGTATGCCGGGAACATGGGCCTTGGCGACAGGCGAAATGCAATCGGCGGCGAATATGGCCTTTGCTATGTATCCCGGCCTAACAAATGGGGCGAGCAAGGCGATTGAAATTGGCGGCTCGGCTGAACAGAAAAAGACCTATTTGCCGAAAATGATCTCCGGCCAATGGACAGGCACAATGAACCTGACCGAGCCGCATTGCGGTACAGATTTGGGCCTTTTGAAAACAAAGGCGGTTCCGCAGGGCGATGGGAGCTATAAAATCACAGGCCAGAAGATTTTCATTTCGGCGGGTGAACATGATATGTCAGAAAATATTATTCACCTTGTACTGGCCCGTATTGAAGGCGCGCCCGAAGGCTTGAAGGGAATATCCCTCTTTATTGTGCCAAAATATAAGCTGGATAGCGATGAAAACCCTGGTGAGGCTAATCTGGTCAGCTGCGGCGCGATTGAGCATAAAATGGGTATTCACGGTAATTCGACATGTGTGATGAATTATGATGACGCCGAAGGCTATCTTATCGGCGAAGAACATAAAGGCTTGCGCGTTATGTTTGTGATGAT
>CAZEOD010000049.1:0-9245 GCA_964513675.1 uncultured Caulobacterales bacterium
TCCGTGAAGGTGGTCGCACAGTCGGCGCCGGCGTCGTCTCGAAAATTATTGAGTAGGTAACTCATACATAGCGCGCCGGAGACGGCGCGTTCATCCCGGTTCATTATAGGGGTATAGCTCAGTTGGTAGAGCACTGGATTCCAAATCCAGGTGTCGAGGGTTCGAGTCCTTCTGCCCCTGCCACGCTCCCCTAAAGAGCGATAATAATGAGATTGGGACTTGAAATAACGCGGATGCAGGCCCAAATCCTGCTTTCGCGTTTTGGAGTTTAAAAAGAATGGCTGAAAAAACTACTGAAAAAGTAAGCCCGGTCAAATATCTGGGTCAAGTTCGTCAAGAGGGCCGCAAGGTTGTTTGGCCGTCATGGAATGAAGTCTATAAGACGACGATCCTTGTGATGATAATGGTTGCGATCATGGGGCTGTTCTTTTTTGTTGTGGATTGGGTTTTGGCCAATGTGGTGCAGCTCATTCTTGGTATTGGGCGTTAGGGTCACGAAAGGGCGATGGGCATGGAAGCTAAGTGGTATATCGTACAAGCTTATTCGAATTTCGAAAAGCATGTTCAGCGCGCGATTGAGCGCGAAGCCGAAGTTAAAGGTCTAACGGATCTTTTTGAGGAAATTCTTGTTCCAACCGAGCAGATTGTTGAGGTTCGTAAGGGCCGCAAGATCGAGAGCGAGCGCAAATTTTTCCCAGGTTATGTCTTGGTGAAGATGGTTATGACAGATGCTGCGCATCATTTGGTGAAGAACACACCAAAGGTTACAGGGTTTTTAGGCTCAACAACAAAGCCGCTTCCGGTCTCCGAGGCTGAAGTGCAGCGAATTGTTGGTAAGATCGCAGAAGGCGTAGATGCGCCGCGTCCAATGATTACATTTGACGTGGGCGAAACTGTCAAAGTTGTTGACGGGCCGTTTCAAAGCTTTAATGGCTCAGTTGAGAGTGTGGATGATGAAAATGCACGCCTCAAAGTCTTGATTAATATTTTCGGTCAGGGAACACCTGTCGAGCTTAATTACACGCAGGTCGAAAAACAGACCTGATGTATATAACGCGTCACCTTGTTAAAGGCGGCGTGTATTTGTGTGGGAGAAGGGTGGAAAGTCCTCCATGTCTTCGCACCACGCGCACCCTAAATATTACAGATGGTCTGTAATATTGATTTTAGCGAAGTCTTATGGCTTCATAGGAGTGAAAAATGGCAAAGAAGATTGAGGGCTATATTAAGCTCATGATCCCTGCCGGGTCAGCCAACCCGTCACCGCCTCTCGGGCCTGCATTAGGTCAGCGCGGCGTTAATATCATGGAATTTGCAAAAGCATTTAACGCCAAAACGGCTGAGCTTGAAAAAGGCGTTCCAACACCAACTGTCATTACAGTGTTTCAGGATAAGTCCTTTACATTTGTAACGAAAACAGCGCCGGCTTCTTATTACCTTAAGAAGGCTGCGGGTAAAAAGTCGGGTGCGAACCATCCGGGCCGCGAAATTGGTGGGTCTGTCAGCGTCGCGCAATGCCGCGAAATTGCGGAAGCGAAAATGGTTGATCTTAACGCTAATGATCTCGATCAGGCGACGAAGATTATCGAAGGTACAGCCCGCTCTATGGGTTATGAGGTTACAGGATAAGTCATGGCAAAAGCAGGTAAAAGATTGTCTGCCGCGCGTGCGGCTTATGACAAAGAAGCGCTTCACTCTGTCGCTGACGCGGTGAAGATTGTTAAAGATAGTGCGAAAGTTAAGTTCGACGAAACGGTTGAGCTTGCGATTAATCTGGGTGTTGACCCCCGCCATGCGGATCAAATGGTTCGCGGTGTATGCAACCTTCCTAATGGTACGGGCCGCTCGGTTCGCGTTGCTGTTTTTGCGAAAGACGCAAAAGCGGAAGAGGCGAAAGCTGCTGGTGCTGATATTGTCGGCGCAGAAGATCTTGTTGCCTTAGTGCAAGAAGGTAATCTGGATTTTGACCGCGTGATTGCTACGCCGGACATGATGCCGCTTGTTGGCCGTGTTGCGCGTGTTTTGGGGCCAAAAGGCCTTATGCCAAATCCAAAAGTTGGTACGGTCACAGCCGATGTCACGAAAGCTGTTGGCGATGCCAAGGGCGGCGCTGTTGAATTTCGCGTTGAAAAAGCGGGTCTTATTCACGCGGGTGTCGGCAAAGCAAGTTTCGATCAAGATAAGCTCGCTGAGAATGTTCAGGCGTTTATCACGGCCATTCAAAAGGCCCGTCCATCTGGTGCAAAGGGTGTTTTTGTTAAAAAAATCACCATTAGCTCGACGATGGGCCCCGGCGTAAAAATTGACACAGCCGCTGCTTCCAATTAGAGGGCAGGCTGAATAAAGAATTTGGCGCGCCATTTGGTGGGCCGAAGATAGGGGTTTCCTCTTTGAGGGCGCCCCTAAAACTGTCCGAGACCATCGGGGTTCACACGCAAGATGTGGGCTTAATATCCGATGTAGACGGGATGAGACCGATCACTGAGGCGACGCCTCAACGGGTTTGGTTCGAGTTCTGGGACAGACGACTGCTTGCGGTTTTGTTTGGAAACAGACGCCGCGAGTATCTCACGGGTTCCCGCATAGGGTGGGGGCCTCTTAACTAGGAGACCGCAAATGGACCGCTCTCAAAAAGAGAATGCTGTTAAAGAACTCGAAGAGATCTTTGATGGTGCAGGATCCGTGGTAATGACTGAATATTCAGGCATGACCGTTGCGGAAATGACTGAATTGCGCGCAAAACTTCGTGAGAATAATGCGTCAATTCGGGTTGTAAAAAACCGCTTGGCAAAAATTGCCATGAAGGGTCGCCCCTTCGAAGCTGCGGGGGCAATGATGACAGGACCTGTCGCGATTGCTTACGCTGATGACATGATTAGCGCGCCGAAAGTCGTTGTTGATTATGCCAAAGACAGTAAGGTGTTTAACGTTATTGGCGGCTTTATGGGCGATGAGGTTTTAGATGAAGCTGGCGTTGTCACCTTGTCTAAACTTCCATCCCGCGAAGAACTTATCTCTATGGCGGCGCAGCTTCTGCTTGCTCCAATTACGAGTGTTTCTTCTGCTGTTATGTCGCCAGCTCGGAGCTTATCCGGCGCTATCGCGACGATCGAAGAGAAAGCAGCGGCGTAATTTTACAACTTCATTCTCGCAAACTCGACGTAAACTCCTTCCCATGTTTGAAAAACAGGGAAGACCAACCAAAGGAACTACATCATGGCTGATGTGAAAAAATTAGCAGAAGAGCTTGTCGGTCTGACAATTCTTGAAGCTAAAGAACTAAATGACATTCTTAAAGACGAGTATGGTATCGAGCCAGCAGCAGCCGCTGTTGTCGCCGGTCCTGCTGGCGGCGGCGGCGAAGCGGCTGAAGCTAAGACTGACTTCGATGTTGTTATGACATCATTTGGCGGCAATAAAATTGCTGTTATTAAAGAAGTCCGTGCGATCACAGGTCTTGGTCTTAAAGAAGCTAAAGAGCTGGTTGAAAGCGCGCCAAAGGCCGTTAAAGAAGCTGCTCCAGAAGCTGAAGCGAATGAAATCAAAGAGAAGCTCGAAGCCGCAGGTGCGACTGTCGAACTTAAGTAAGATTTCTTACTATTTCAGTGGGCGGCCTTGGTTGTCAGGGTCGCCCACTGTTTTCGTCTAAAGAGGGGACGAAAAACCCGCTTGCTGCCTGACACAGCTAAAACCTGTCAACAGAGCTATAAAACGAGGGCCGCGACTGCAGTGCGGTTTCTTGTGTAAAACGAAAAAGGTGTCTTTCATGTCGCTTTCATTCACGGGTAAAAAACGTATTCGCAAAAACTTTGGACGGATTCCGGAAATCGTCCGTATGCCAAATCTCATTGAGGTGCAAAAAAGTTCTTACGAGCATTTTTTACAAAAAGTAATTCCGCATGCGGACCGCGGTGATAATGGTTTAAATGGAACGTTTAAATCGGTTTTCCCTGTTCGGGATTTCCAAGAGCGTGCTGTTTTGGAATATGTATCTTTCGAATTTGATCCGCCTAAATTTGACGAAGAAGAGTGCCAGCAGCGCGATATTACATACGCAGCGCCGCTCAAAGTCAAAATGCGCCTGGTTGTCTTTGATGTTGACGAAGACACACAGGCTCGCTCGGTCAAAGATATTAAAGAGCAAGATGTTTACATGGGCGATATTCCGCTCATGACGGATAAAGGTACGTTTATTGTTAACGGTACAGAGCGCGTGATTGTATCGCAAATGCACCGGTCTCCGGGCGTGTTCTTCGATCATGATAAAGGGAAGAGCCATAGTTCTGGCAAATTCTTATTCTCATCACGGATCATTCCTTACCGCGGCTCTTGGCTTGATTTTGAATTTGACGCCAAAGATATTTTGCACGCACGGATTGACCGCCGCCGTAAATTACCGGCGACGACTGTGCTTTATGCCCTCGGCATGAGTAAAGAGCAGATCCTTGAGCAATATTACACAAACCTCGAATTTAAGCGCAATAAGAAGCAAGGCGGATGGACACGTCCCTTTAATGCCGAAGATTACCGCGGCGCAAAGCTTGTGCGTGATTTGGTTGACGCCAAGACGGGCGAAATTGCCGCGCCGTCTGGCCGTAAACTGACCGCGCGCGGCGCGAAAAAGCTCGCCGAAGGTGGGTTGACTGAAATCCTCATCACGGATGAAGAATTGTCAGAGCGCTTTGCGGCTGAAGATATTGTCAATACGACAACGGGTAAGATTTATGCTGAAGCGGCGGATGAGCTGACGGAAGAGGTTCTTGAAGCTATCGCGGAAGCCGGCATTGATGAGCTGACCGTTCTTAATATCGACCATGTTAATATTGGCCCTTATATTCGCAATACGCTCGCAGCCGATAAAAATGACAGCCGTGAAGGCGCGCTGGTTGATATCTACCGCGTTATGCGTCCCGGTGAGCCGCCGACATCAGAAGCGGCTGAGGATTTGTTTAATAGCCTTTTCTTTGACGGAGAACGCTATGATCTGTCTGCCGTTGGCCGCGTGAAAATGAATATGCGTATGAATTTGGATTGCCCAGATGATGTCCGCACATTGCGTCCCGAAGATTTACTGGCTGTTGTTGATACGCTTGTGAAGTTGAAAGACGGTATCGGCTCTGTTGATGATATTGATAATCTTGGCAATCGCCGCGTTCGCTCTGTTGGTGAGCTGATGGAGAATCAATACCGCATTGGCTTGCTGCGCATGGAGCGCGCGATCAAAGAGCGGATGCAATCTGTTGATATTGAAACGGTGATGCCGCATGATCTGATTAACGCGAAACCGGCTGCGGCTGTTGTTCGCGAATTTTTTGGCTCCTCGCAGCTATCTCAGTTTATGGATCAGACAAATCCTTTGTCTGAAATTACTCATAAACGCCGCCTTTCAGCGCTTGGGCCCGGCGGCCTGACACGTGAACGGGCTGGTTTTGAAGTTCGTGATGTTCATCCGACACATTATGGCCGAATCTGCCCCATTGAAACGCCAGAGGGCCCGAATATTGGCCTGATTAACTCCCTCGCGACACATGCGCGGGTTAATCAATATGGCTTTATTGAAAGCCCTTATCGCCGTGTTGATAGTGGTAAGCTGACAGACGAAGTTGTTTATGTGTCGGCCATGGAAGAAGCCCGCTATTCTATCGCGCAGGCCAATGCCGAAATTACCGAAGGCGGTATGTTGGCGCAGGACGCGCTTACATGTCGGGTTAACGGCGAGAATACTTTGGTCAACCGTGAAGATGTCGACTTTATTGATGTCTCACCTAAACAGCTTGTGTCTGTTGCGGCGGCCTTGATTCCTTTCCTTGAAAATGATGATGCGAACCGCGCGCTTATGGGGTCAAACATGATGCGCCAAGCTGTGCCGCTTCTAAAGGCTGAAGCGCCTTTGGTTGGGACGGGTATGGAAAGCATTGTTGCGCTTGATTCCGGCGCGACTGTCGCGGCAAAGCGGACAGGTATTGTTGAGCAAGTTGATGCCAAACGTATTGTGGTTCGCGCTACGAAAGAAACGGATTTGAAAAAATCCGGCGTTGATATTTATAACCTGCTCAAATTCCAGCGCTCAAATCAATCGACCTGTATCAATCAGCGTCCATTGGTGAAAGTTGGCGATAAGGTCAATCATGGCGATATTATCGCCGATGGCCCGTCAACTGATCTAGGTGAGTTGGCGCTTGGTAAAAATGTTCTCGTGGCCTTTATGCCGTGGAATGGCTATAATTTTGAGGATTCAATTCTGATCTCAGAACGTATTGTTCGTGATGATGTTTACACATCTCTGCATATCGAAGAATTTTCTGTCATGGCCCGTGATACGAAGCTTGGCCCTGAAGAAATTACGCGCGATATTCCAAATGTCGGCGAGGAGAGCCTCCGTAATCTTGATGAAGCCGGTATTGTGGCTGTCGGGGCGGAAGTCTTCGGGGGGGATATTCTTGTTGGTAAGGTGACGCCAAAAGGCGAATCGCCGATGACGCCAGAAGAAAAGCTTCTGCGGGCGATCTTTGGCGAAACAGCCTCTGAAACTACCGCCGGGAGCCTCTTCGGGTACAGTTGTTGAGGTTCGCGTCTTTAATCGCCACGGCGTTGATAAAGATGAGCGTGCGCTTCAAATTGAACGTGAGGAAATTGAATTTCTTGGTAAAGACCGGGATGACGAGCTTAAAATCCTTGAGCGCTCTATTTATAACAGCGTGAAGAAGATTTTGCTGAAACAAACCGCTGTCTCTGGCCCGCGCGGCTTTAAGAAAGGCCCGATCACTGATGAAAACCTTGGCGAAATTCCACGGTCTGATTGGTGGCGTATTGGCGTTTCTGATGAGAAAGCCATTGGCGAGCTAGAGGCGCTTAAAGAGCAATATGATAGCTATAAAGCCCGTCTTGATGCGCGTTTTGACGATAAAGTCGATAAGCTCCAGCGCGGTGATGAGTTGCCGCCGGGCGTGATGAAGATGGTTAAAGTCTTTGTTGCGGTGAAGCGTAAGCTTCAACCGGGCGATAAAATGGCCGGCCGTCACGGAAATAAAGGTGTGATCTCTAAGATTAATCCGATCGAAGATATGCCGTTCTTAGCGGATGGTCAGGCTGTTGATATCGTGCTTAACCCATTGGGCGTTCCGTCGCGAATGAACGTTGGGCAGATTCTCGAAACCCATATGGGCTGGGCGTCTGCGGGTCTGGGTAAAGTCATTAACAATGCGCTTGAAGCCTACCGTATTGAAGGCAGAAAAGAGAAGCTCCAAGAGGCGCTTAAGCTTGTTTATACCGAAGAAGAGGGTGATGTGCCGTCTTCTGAAGAGGAAATGCTTGAGCTTGCCGGAAATGTCACGCGCGGTGTTCCAATCGCCACGCCTGTCTTTGACGGTGCCCGCGAGCCGGATATTGTTAAAATGCTAGAACGGGCTGGTCTTCACGATTCAGGTCAGGTCATGCTCCATGATGGACGGACGGGTGAGCAGTTTATTCGCCCTGTCACTGTGGGTTATAAGTATTTGCTTAAGCTCCACCATTTGGTTGACGATAAAATCCATGCTCGCTCAATTGGGCCTTACTCTCTTGTCACGCAACAACCACTTGGCGGTAAAGCCCAGTTTGGTGGCCAGCGTTTCGGAGAGATGGAAGTCTGGGCGCTCGAAGCTTACGGCGCGGCTTATACCTTGCAAGAAATGCTCACCGTCAAATCTGATGATGTTGCAGGCCGAACCAAAGTCTATGAGTCAATCGTTCGCGGTGATGATGCCTTCGAAGCCGGTATTCCGGAAAGCTTTAACGTGTTGATTAAAGAGATCAGGTCTCTGGGTCTGAACGTTGAACTGACGAATGGATAATTTGGCTTGAGCGCATTTTGGTGCGCTCGCCAATAACATTTTTACGGGAGTGATGGACGCATCCTTCCACCTTGAAAGGGAAATAGCATGAACAAAGAGGTCATGAACATTTTCAACCCTGCGGCAGAGGGGCCAACCTTTGACCGCATTCGTATTTCACTCGCGAGCCCTGAGAAAATTCTCTCTTGGTCATTTGGTGAAATTCGCAAGCCGGAAACCATAAACTACCGGACATTCAAGCCGGAAAAAGACGGCCTGTTCTGTGCGCGTATTTTTGGCCCTGTCAAAGATTACGAATGTCTTTGCGGCAAATATAAGCGCATGAAATATAAAGGCGTCGTTTGCGAAAAATGCGGCGTTGAAGTCACTGTTACCCGCGTTCGCCGTGAGCGTATGGGCCACATCGAATTGGCCGCGCCGGTTGCGCATATCTGGTTCTTGAAGTCTCTGCCTTCACGTATTGCGACTATGCTAAATATGACGCTGAAAGAAGTTGAGCGCGTGCTTTACTTTGAGAGCTATATCGTCACAGAGCCCGGCCTGACCTCACTCGGTGAGCGCCAAATTCTGTCGGAAGAAGAATATCTCGACGCGCAAGCTGAGTTTGGCGAAGATAGCTTCACTGCGGGTATCGGCGCGGAAGCTGTTCGTGAAATGCTGCAAAATCTTGACCTTGATGTCGAGATTGAGCGCACACGTTTTGACATGAACGAAACCGGATCTGAGCTTAAACTTAAGAAGTTTTCTAAGCGGTTAAAGCTTCTGGAAGCTTTCAAAACATCTGGCAATAAGCCGGAGTGGATGGTTTTGACAATCGTGCCTGTGATTCCGCCGGAATTACGCCCGCTTGTTCCGCTCGATGGGGGCCGTTTCGCGACTTCTGATCTGAACGATCTTTATCGCCGCGTGATTAACCGTAATAACCGCCTTAAGCGCCTCATCGAGTTGCGTGCGCCGGATATTATCATTCGCAACGAAAAGCGGATGCTACAAGAATCTGTCGATGCCTTATTTGATAATGGCCGCCGCGGACGGGTGATTACAGGGGCGAATAAGCGTCCGCTGAAATCTATGTCTGATATGCTTAAAGGGAAACAAGGCCGTTTCCGCCAGAACCTTCTCGGGAAACGGGTTGATTATTCTGGACGGTCTGTGATCGTTGTTGGACCTGAGCTGAAGCTGCATGAGTGTGGACTACCGAAGAAAATGGCTTTGGAATTATTTAAGCCCTTTATCTATGCACGGCTTGACGCCAAGGGTTTATCTGGAACAGTGAAGCAATCGAAGAAACTTGTTGAGAAACAACGTCCCGAAGTTTGGGATATTCTTGACGAAGTTATTCGCGAACATCCGGTTCTGCTGAACCGCGCGCCGACGCTCCATAGATTGGGTATCCAAGCCTTTGAGCCAAAG
>CAZEOD010000049.1:9255-15360 GCA_964513675.1 uncultured Caulobacterales bacterium
CTGACCGAAGGGAAAGCGATCCAGCTTCACCCGCTTGTGTGTGCGGCGTTTAATGCCGATTTTGATGGTGACCAAATGGCGGTTCACGTTCCGCTTTCCATCGAAGCTCAGCTTGAAGCTCGCGTTTTAATGATGTCGACGAATAACATCTTATCGCCGGCGAACGGCCGCCCGATTATTGTTCCGTCTCAAGATATTGTCCTCGGTCTTTATTACATGTCGCTGATGCGCGATGGTGAAAAAGGCGAAGGCATGATGTTTGCGAGCATGGCAGAACTTGAAGCTGCGCTTGATAATAAACTTGTCTCTATTCATGCCCGCGTCAAAGGCCGCTTTACGGTGGTCAATGAAGACGGCACAGAGCATCAGGTTGTTGAAGATACAACGCCCGGACGTTTAAAGCTCGGTGAGTTTTTACCAAAACATCCGCTCGTTTCGCATGACATTATCAATAAGACATTGACCAAGAAAGAAATCGGAAAACTGATCGACGTGGTTTATCGCCATGCTGGACAAAAAGCGACCGTGATCTTCTGTGATAAAATCATGGGTCTTGGATTTGCCGAAGCCTGTAAAGCGGGTATTTCTTTCGGTAAAGATGACATGGTTATTCCGGCCGAGAAATATACGCTTGTCAATGAAACCTCTGATCTTGTGGCTGATTTTGAACAGCAATATGCAGATGGCCTGATTACAAAAGGCGAGAAATATAACAAAGTCGTCGATGCGTGGTCAAAATGTACCGATAAAGTTGCGGACGCGATGATGAACGAAGCGGGCCGTGAGCGGAAGATGATTAATTCTGTTTTCATGATGGCCGATTCGGGTGCGCGTGGCTCGAAAAACCAAATGAAGCAACTCGCGGGTATGCGCGGCTTGATGGCGAAACCATCGGGTGAAATTATTGAAACGCCGATTACAGCAAACTTTAAAGAAGGTTTGACTGTTATGGATTACTTTAACTCGACCCATGGTGCGCGGAAAGGCTTGGCTGATACGGCGCTGAAAACCGCGAACTCAGGTTACCTAACGCGCCGTCTTGTTGACGTTGCGCAAGATTGTATCGTCACAGAACAGGATTGCGGAACAGATCAAGGTATCAATCTTAAGCCTGTTGTTGACGGCGGTGATATTGTTGTCTCTCTCGGTGAGCGGATGCTTGGACGCGTTATGGCCGAAGACATACATGATCCGCGTACGGGTGATTTACTCTATCCGAAGGCGACTTATGTTGACGAAGATATAGCGGCAGAAATTGATGCCTCTGGCCTTCAAAATGCACGGATGCGCTCGCCGTTAACCTGCGAAACCCGTTACGGTATTTGCGCAACCTGTTATGGTCGTGATCTGGCCCGCGGAACAAAGGTCAATATGGGCGAAGCTGTTGGTGTTATCGCAGCGCAGTCCATTGGTGAGCCGGGTACGCAGCTTACAATGCGGACGTTCCATATCGGCGGCACAGCCTCTGTTTCGGATAATTCGACGATTGAAAGCTCGAATGAAGGTAAAATCATCTATGTCGAAGGCGATGTTGTTAAAGCCAAAGGCGGCTTTATCGTCATGAGCCGTAACCTCGCTTTCAATGTTGTTGACGGCGACGGCAAGGAGCTTGAAACGCATAAAGTTGGCTATGGCTCGCGCGTTCTTCTTAAAGACGGTGCCAAAGTCACGCGCGGTGATCGCCTTGCTGAATGGGACCCTTATACAATGCCAATTTTGACGGAAGTTGGCGGCGAAGTGAAGCTTCTCGATATTGTTGACGGTGTATCTGCCCGTGAAGAAACCGATGAAGATACCGGTATTTCGTCTAAGGTGATTGTCGACTGGCGCGCGGCGGCGAAAGCCGGCGATATTCAGCCTGTTGCTGTCATTCAAGGCGAAGACGGCGAACCGGTAAAGCTCTCTAGCGGTAATATTGCCCGCTACATGCTGGCGGTTGGCGCGATTTTATCTGTTGCTGACGGTGATAAAGTGGCTCCGGGTGATGTTCTGGCGCGTATCCCGAAAGGGGGTGCGACGCAGCGTGATATTACCGGTGGTCTTCCGCGTGTTGCGGAGCTTTTTGAAGCCCGCCGTCCAAAAGATGATGCGGTTATTGCCGATATTGACGGTAAAATTGAATTTACGCGGGATTATAAAAACAAGCGCAAAATTCAAATTACGCCGGACGGTGAAGATGCATCACCCTCTGAGTTCTTGATCCCCAAAGGTAAGCATATGCTCGTCCAAGATGGGGACCGCGTGAAGAAGGGTGACTATCTTCTGGATGGTAACCCCGCGCCGCATGATATTTTGGCGATTATGGGTATTGAGGCTTTGGCCGAATATCTCGTTGATGAAGTCCAAGGCGTTTATCGTCTACAGGGCGTTCCAATTAACGATAAACATATCGAAGTGATCGTGCGTCAAATGCTGCAAAAGGTCGAGGTGACATCTTCTGGTGACACGCATCTGCTTAGAAATGAGCAAATGGACCGTATTGAATTTGAAAAAATCAATGAAGCTTTGCTCGCGGATAATAAAAATGCCGCGCCGGCGATTGGTAAGCCTGTTCTGTTGGGTATCACCAAAGCCTCGCTGCAAACGCGCTCCTTCATCTCAGCGGCGTCTTTCCAAGAGACAACCCGCGTTCTCACCGAGGCCTCTGTCCATGGTAAAGAAGATATGCTCGAAGGGTTGAAAGAAAACGTAATCGTTGGACGTCTTATTCCGGCAGGTACGGGCGGCAATTTACGCCGGTATCAAAAACTTGCGAATGAGCGCGACGAAAAGCTTCTCGAAGAACGCCGTCAGGCATCGCCGCAACTCGAAGAGTTTCCAGCCGAGATCGAAGATAATAGCGGCGGCAGTGCAGCTTAATCAGCTCGCTGATATAAGAATTATAAACCGTCCCTCTGGGGACGGTTTTTTTATGGCTATTACATAGAGTGCCAAGGCAAGATTAGATTCACCTTGTTAAATTTATAGGCATATAGTCCGCTATCAGTTTATCTCTCTGCGAAGTGACTAACATTAAACCTCAGGCGCTCATCCCACAGAATTTTGAGGGCCTGTGAAAACATGTGTTTAGCTTTTTACGCCAAGCTGCGTTAAATCTAAGGCGAGATAACATTGCACAGGCCCATGTCATGATTTCACGCCTATTCTATTTATTATATTTTGGCCTTACGGCGCTGCTTGTCACGGCCTGCGCGAATGGGCCGAGCCAGCGTAATACCTTAAAACAAAGCTATGACCGCGCGGCACAATATCACTCGCCGGACAGAAACCCTGTCATTGTTATTCCGGGTATTCTTGGCAGCCGCCTTATTGATAATGAAACGGGGCAAACCGTATGGGGGGCTTTTCGCGGTGAATATGCCAATCCTAATACAGATGAGGGACTTCGGTTGATTACCTTGCCTATAGCGGAAGATGATTCCGTATCAAATCAAGTCAGGCCCGACGGCGTTTTAGAATCGCTTGAATTAAATATAGCCGGTATTCCGCTAGAGATTCAGGCTTACAGTGGGATATTAACAACATTAGGAGCCGGAGGCTATCGCGACGAGAGCCTTGGGCTGAACTCCATTGATTACGGCACAGACCATTATACATGTTTTCAGTTTGATTATGATTGGCGGCGCGATATTTCTTATAATGCCAAACGCCTGAAAGCCTTTATTGATGCCCGCCGCCGCGACGTGCAGCGTCAATATGAAATCGAATATGGCCTTAAACAGGCGCCGGTAAAATTTGATATTGTTGCGCATTCTATGGGCGCCTTATTAACGCGGTATTTTCTGCGATACGGCGGCGAGGAGCTACCGGATAATGGTGATGTACCGGCCGTGACGTGGCGGGGCGCCGCAGATGTTGAGCGCGCCGTTCTCGTCGCTCCGCCCAATGCAGGATCGCTTGAGGCTTTCGACCAATTGGTCAATGGGTTTCGTAAGGGCGGGCCGTTTATTCCGCGTTATGCGCCCGCTGTGCTGGGCACATTTCCGTCTGTTTATCAATTATTGCCACGACCTCGACATCGCCCTGTCCTTGTGGATGGCGACATAGATCGCCCGATTGGCGATATTTATGATGTTAATCTTTGGGAGCAACAGGGGTGGGGCTTAAGCGGGCGCGATGAGAAAACACAGAAAATCTTAGCCACGCTCTTGCCGGAAGTGAAAACCGCGGATAAGCGGCAAAAGCTTGCCGTTGAATATCAAGCACGCGCCCTAAAACGTGCAAAACAATTTCACCATGCCCTTGACCAAACGGCTGTGACGCCAGAGGGGCTAGATTTATTCTTGGTTGCAGGCGACGCCATCGACACAGCAGAATATGTAAGCGTTAATAGCGCGGATGGTGACATATCCGTTATCGGCACAGCGCCAGGCGATAATGTTGTGCTGCGCTCAAGCGCGTTATTAGATGAACGGGTTGGCGGTGAGTGGTCGCCAAGACTTCAAACCCCGATTGATTGGTCATCCGTTTTATTTCTATCGGGTAAGCACCGAAACTTAACGGCGAACTCTGTCTTTGAAGATAATGTTCTTTATTGGCTTTTAGAAGATCCGCGCTAGCCTGAAATAGAATCGCATTTAGCTTTATCATCATAATAGAGCCGTGAGCGCTCAAATGTGGCGAAATCTTCGCGCGCGCAGCGCTAGATTGCCAGCGAAAAGCAGCTATGGCCATAATATCTGATCGAAAAATCAAACTCCGATAAACGGCAGGGCGGCGCGCGGGATATTCCCGCGAAAAAACCACATTCCCCTGTTGACGTTGGCGATTCTCGCGTGTAGGTACCGCGCACGCTGATGAAGATGCTGTCCCGAGGTTGCTCTGGAAACCTTCTTTAAGGTGTAAAGTAAGGAATTTTGACCGCCTTAAAGCGCTCATATTGAGAGCTATATCGCGGTTTTGTTGCAGGTGACCTATCTCTTTAAAGAGTAAAGGGGCGGCTCACGTGCTTTTTGTGCAGGAAATAAGGTCAAACTTATGCCAACGATTCAGCAGTTGATCCGGAAGCCCCGGCAGGACAAGCGCAAGCGGAATAAGGTTCCGGCTTTAGAGGCTTGTCCGCAAAAACGCGGCGTATGTACGCGCGTTTATACAACGACACCGAAAAAACCAAAC
This sequence comes from uncultured Caulobacterales bacterium, assembly GCA_964513675.1. Taxonomy (GTDB): domain Bacteria; phylum Pseudomonadota; class Alphaproteobacteria; order Caulobacterales; family Maricaulaceae; genus CALFVT01. The sequence continues at coordinate 14,371 of CAZEOD010000049.1, forward strand.
TCAGCCCTTCGTAAAGTGGCGAAAGTTCGCCTGACGAATGGTTTTGAGGTTTTGTCTTATATCCCAGGTGAGGGTCATAACCTTCAGGAGCATAGTGTTGTTCTTATTCGCGGTGGCCGTGTAAAAGATTTGCCGGGTGTTCGTTATCACGTTCTTCGCGGCGTATTGGACACGCAGGGTGTTAAAGATCGTAAGCAACGTCGTTCGAAATACGGCGCTAAGCGTCCTAAGTAAGGGTAGAGTAAGATGTCACGTCGTCACCGCGCTGAAAAACGGGAAATTCTCCCGGATGCAAAATATAAAGACTTGGTTCTAGCTAAGTTTATGAACGCTATCATGCTTGATGGTAAAAAATCTGTCGCTGAGCGGATCGTTTACGGCGCGCTTGAGATTGTCGAGGGTAAAGCCAAGACTGAGCCAACACGGGTTTTCCATGATGCGCTCGAAAATATTAAGCCTGCTGTCGAGGTTCGGTCTCGCCGCGTGGGCGGTGCAACTTATCAGGTCCCTGTTGAGGTTCGTCCGGAGCGCCGTCAGGCACTCGCGATTCGTTGGCTTGTCTCTGCGAGCCGTGGCCGCAATGAAAACACAATGCGTGAGCGTCTTGCTGCTGAATTGCTTGATGCTTCAAATAATCGCGGCTCTGCTGTTAAGAAGCGCGAAGACACTCATAAAATGGCCGAAGCTAACCGGGCCTTTTCCCACTACCGTTGGTAGATCGAAAGTAGAGAAAAGATCATGGCACGCGAATACGAACTTAAAGATTACCGTAATTTTGGCATTATGGCGCATATTGATGCGGGTAAGACAACCTGCACAGAGCGCATCCTTTATTATACGGGTAAGAACCATAAAATTGCTGAAGTTCATGATGGCGCGGCCACAATGGACTGGATGGAGCAGGAGCAAGAGCGCGGTATTACAATTACCTCTGCTGCGACGACCTGTTTCTGGGCTGGCAAACGCCTAAATATTATTGACACACCGGGT
>CAZEOD010000050.1:0-15231 GCA_964513675.1 uncultured Caulobacterales bacterium
AAGATCGCTACCGCAAAATGTCAAAAATGGGCGTGCGGAATATGGCGGGCTATAATGAAAAAGTCGCTGAATTTAAAGCGCGCGGAGAGACGCTAACGCGCACGGTTATGACCGGCTATGATAAAGACAGCGGTGAGCCGGTCTATGAGACCGAAGAGCTGCATTATGAACCCATGCCTTATATCGTCGTGATTATTGATGAGATGGCTGATTTGATGATGGTTGCGGGGAAAGATATTGAAGGCGCCGTGCAGCGCTTGGCGCAAATGGCGCGGGCGGCGGGTATTCATATGATTATGGCCACCCAAAGGCCGTCTGTTGATGTGATTACGGGCACAATTAAAGCTAATTTCCCAACGCGCGTTTCCTTTCGTGTGGGGTCTAAAATTGATAGCCGCACTATTTTGGGTGAGCAGGGCGCAGAGCAGCTTTTGGGTAATGGCGATATGCTATTTATGGGAACGGGGCGTCCGCGCCGTTATCATGGCCCCTTTGTCTCTGACGGTGAGGTCGAGCGCGTCGCTGCTTTTGTCAAAGCGCAAGGCTCTCCGTCCTATATGAACGAAATTACTGAGGAGCCGGATGAGGACGGGATTAATGACGGCGCAGCATCTAAATCAAGCGGCGGCGGGAATGAACTCTTCGATCAAGCTGTTGCGATTGTCGCGCGTGACCGAAAGGCGAGTACAAGCTATATTCAGCGTAAGCTGTCAATTGGCTATAACCGTGCGGCGGACTTGATTGACCGTATGGAAGATGAAGGCATGATTAGCGCCGCTGGATCGGGCGGGAAACGCGAGATTTTCTTACCGGAGTAAAGCCTGCCGCGATCAGGGGAGAGCTATCCCTTAAATTCAATCAACGTGTAAATACGCGGCCTAACGCCCATAGGTTTACTGTGCGGCTTGATTTGTTTTATATGTTGCGCCGCGCCCATATTTTTCAGCGCGGAAAACCCCGTTTCACCCCATTTTTACGGCTCTTTGGCGCGCTGGAAAGGGTTTATAAACCATAGTCTTAATGCATATGTAATCGCTGATTTCTCTTCAGATATTTTTAAGTCTTCTGACCTAGCGTTTGGCTGAGGGAAGAGATCTAAAGCCTAAATATGAAGCTTCGATACGTAAAGCTTTGACATATGGAAACCGAGTAATGATAAGATTTTTTTCACCTTTGAATGCCCTTATCGTTATGGGCGTAAGTTTGATGGCCCCTGTAGCATGGGCGCAAACAGGGCCGGGCGCTGTTATTTTTAGTGAAGACTTTGGGACGGGAACCTTTCCGACAGGTCAGCCTCTTGCGCCTGGCGTAACTAATTTTACATTCTCAGAACCGGCGCAGCCCGCAAATTTTGATCCTAACCTACCCAATAACGGTATTGTTAATGACGGATTTTACACCATCGGAACCAATACCCAGCAAGCCTTTTCGAACTGGGCCGATATTGAGGATAACACGCCCGGTGATGTCAACGGTTTGATGTTAATTGTGAATGCGCGTGAAAATGAGCTGGTTAACGGCCAGGTGGTTGAAGATGAGTTTTACCGTCGGGTGGTCACGCTTTCGCCTAATACTAACTTTAATTTCATTAGTTTTCTAACACCGACAAATAGTGTTGGCGATGAGCAATTTTGCCGCGAGAATGCAGGCGGCCTAATATTACCAAATGTTCGCTTTTCTGTTGAAGATATCAATGGAAATGTTTTGGCGGAAACAACAACGGGTGAAATTCCCTTTAACCCAAATCCTAGTTTTCAGCAATTTTCACTTGATTTTTCATCGGCCGCTGACTCCCCTGACGTGCAAATTGTGCTGTCTAATATTGCGCCGGGCGGCTGTGGTAATGATATTGCGATTGACGATATTACATTTCGTATTGCGATAACGGCCAATGCTGAAGATGATAGCGGCCTTGTTGATGATGTCAGCCTAGCCGTTACCGAAGTTTTTAATGTTGTCGATAATGATAGTTTAGACGGAAATCCATTCCCGCCGCCAGATGCGCCGGGCTCTAATACGACATTAGTGGTCGGCTTGGATACGCCGGTTCCGCCGGAGTTAACCTTTGATCTTACAACAGGGCAAGTCGGAACCGTTCAAAATGCGTCCAACGGCATTTTCAGCTTTGAATATTTAATTTGCGAAACGGCGGCTTTGGTGAATTGCGATCAAGCTGTCGCAGAGGTCACAATTACAGCCATAACAATAGATGCGGTGAATGATTCCGGCACGGTAACGGATACATCTACCGCCATGCCGGACGGTTTTAATGTTTTAGATAATGATACCTTACGCGGCGGGCCAGTAACAAGTTTTGCGCTCTCTCTCGCGCCGGGGGAAACGCTTCCGGCAGGCGTGACGTTTGACCTCGCAACAGGGGAGGTTGGAACCGTGGCGGCTGCGCCTAACGGAACCTTCTCATTTGATTATCAGCTTTGCGAAACCGCGCAGGAATTAAATTGCGATATTGCCACGGCGACGATTATTGTGGATGGGCCAGAGCTGCCGCCGGGCATTGGAATTTGCCCCGCAGGGCAGGTAGCGATTACGCAAAATGGATTTGCGGTTGATGCGATCCGGAGCAATAATAATAATGTGAGCGGCAATTCTGACCCTGAAGGTATAGGCCCCATTCTGCCGTCTGGCACAGGCGGTTTGCAGCAAAATAACCCAAATGACGGCGTTATTATAACATTTTTCCCAGCGGTTGATCTGGATATGACGGGCGCGGACGGCGTCGTTCTTCCTGAAAATAGTGTTGTGACCTTGTCTATGGCGCCGTTTTTTAACAATGATGCGCAGGCCAATATTTTAACATCGGTGAACGGCCAAGACTTTACGGCCATACAGCCCGTGGGTTTTGGGCAAAACGCAGGCCCGCCGTTTAATGTAAGAAATACAACGGCGCGGCTTGATATTACAGTTCCGGCAGGCGGGGCGCGCTATATTCGTGTCGACCAGCTTAGCGGCGGATTTTTCGTTGACGGCGCGCAGCGCAGTGAAATTTGTCAGGTGCAAAATTTAGGCCCGCAATTAGCGGCGGTTAAAACCGTTGAAGATGTGACGGCGGGACAATATTCCGTACCGGGCAGCGATGTTATTTACACAATTAGCGTCGAAAATATTGGCCAAAATAATTCAGATGATGACACCATATTCTTAGTGGACGCTCTTCCGTCTGAAGTGACGTTCCTAAATGTTCCTTTTCAGGATGGCGGCGGAAATACATCGCCAAATTCTGTTTTCTTCCAGCAATCGGGGGGGGCGGCCTTAGACTTTGACTTTACAAGAGATATTGGTTTTTCTGTTGGCCCCACGCCGCCGACAAGCCTTAATCAATGTAATGCGGCCTTAACAGCGGGCGAAAATCCGGATGTTAAATTCATCTGCTTTAACCCCAAGGGGGCGTTAATCGCGGGCGATCCTAACCCGTCTTTCGATTTTAAATTCACGACACGTATCCGTTAAGGGCAGATTCAAAGGCTTATTTTATCGCCGCTGTTTAAGGCTTATTTCTTAAGGCCATGTTTGCGCAATAATCCGCGAAAGGCATGATAGGTCATGCCCAAATGCTGGGCGGCTTTGCCTTGGTGGCTTTTATGGGCGCCCATGGCCTCATCTATAAGGGCGCGTTCAAAAGCAAATATACGCGCGTGAAAGCCATTTGGGCTCTCTTGCGGTGTTGGGGGTGTATCGTCATCAGCTCCGCTTGCCGTATTATTATGCGGCGCGGTGCCTTCATGCGGGGTAGGGGATGCCGCCATAGAAACGACCTGCGCGCCGACCAAACTCGCCGGAACTTCAAAATCAAGACCCAGCGCGTCTGCGGCGTCTAAGGGATTATAAAGGACATGGGGGATGGGTAAGGCTAAACTCTCATCGGCAAGGAAGCTCTCAGCTACGCTACGCTCAACAGCGGTTTTAAGCGCGCCAATATTACCGGCCCAGTTTTGCCGCTCCATATCAAGCATAGCCTCGGGGGTGAAACCGGGGAAACTCTCTGCGCCGAGTTCTTGCGCCATTTTTCGCCCAAAATATTGTACGAGAGGCAGAATATCTTGTTTGCGGTCTTTAAGGCGCGGAACATGGATGTGGGCAAAGGCAAGCCGGTCGAGTAAATCAAGGTCAAACAAGCCGCGCGCCGCCAACGCAGGAAGATTATTCCGCGTCAGCGCAATAATTCGGATGTTAACGGGCACAGGGTCTTCGCCGTCATCGGGCCAAACCTCTCCCGTTTCGATCAGGCTAAGCAAACGTTTTTGCGCTGCAAAGCTTAGATGGTCAATATGATCTATCATTAATGTCCCGCCATCAGCGTCGCGGATGATGCCGTCGCTCTGCCGATTGCCAAAGAGGCGCGGAATCTGGCTCTCTATATATTGGGCCGAGCAATCAAAGCTTAGAAAGCTCTGCTCCCATCTTGGAGAGAGAAAGTGCAAACGCGCCGCGAGCAGGCCTTTGCCTGTACCGCGCCCGCCCGTGATCGTAACGGGGCGGCTCAGCACCGCTAAATCAGAGATCTGATCCATCAGGCGATGAAAGGCGGGGGACTCGCCAATGAGCTGCGGAGGGCGTGTTGCCATAATTCGTTATTCCTACTAATTATATATAGTAAATTATACTAATAATATGCGTAAAATACTATATAAAAATAACCGCATCATAAGAAAAAGTAAAAAATACAATAAATTCAATGACTTAAAACATCGTGACAAAATGCGGGCTATAGGCCAATTTAAGGTCATAGCCGGGCCGCACAGAGGGTCTTAGGAGAGAGACCTTGAAAGACCTCATCTAGAGCCCGGCCCCAAAAAGGAGAGAGAGATGACTTTTAGAACGTTTGATATTGAGAGCCCAAGCGCAATGCTAACCGCAGATGCCACAACAACAACAGATGTTGTTCGCAATTTGCGCAGCCGCCGCCGCTCACGGGCTATGTCCCACCGATCCACGGGTTGCCGCATTGCCGGCTTTGGATTTTAGAGCCGGATTGCCAAGATGAGCCGTTATGATGATGATATGGGACGCCGCTTTGACGAGACAGCGTCCTACATAAATCGCCGCGAAGAGTGGAAAGCTAAAGGCCTTCGGTTTCTTCGTTATCTTTCAACCCGCCAGATGGAAGTATGGGGCTTTTTCGCCGCCGGTTTCATTCTTGGTAAAATATTTTAAGTCTAAAGAATAGGAGACGCAATCATGGGAATTTTTTCTCGCATGGGCGACATTATCAACTCTAATTTAAACGCCATGATCGACAAGGCGGAAAATCCAGAGAAAATCGCCCGCCTGATTATTCAGGAAATGGAAGATACACTGGTCGAGGTTCGCACAGATGCCGCCCGCAATATCGCCGAACGCAAAGAGCTAAGCCGCAAGGGCGATGCTTACCGCAGTAAAGCCGGTGAATGGGCCGCCAAAGCCGAACTCGCGCTCAATAAAGAGCGTGAAGACCTCGCTCGCGGCGCCTTGCAAGCCAAGCAGCAAGCCGAGCAAATGGCCGAGGTCGTTGAAAAGGAAATTGGCATTTTGGACGATGCTGTCGCGAAAGCTGACGGTGATCTTGCGAAGCTACAAAGTAAGCTCGACGAAGCCAAAGCTAAACATAAGTCGCTGATGATGCGCACGGGTGTTGCTAAAGGCCAAATTCGGATGCGCACAGCGATTGCGGATAATAAAGTTGAAGATGCTTTGGCCCGCTATGAGCGTATGGAACGCAAAGTTGATGAGCTTGAAGCCCATGTTGAGGCTTTTGATCTCGGCGGCGGCGATAGCCTTGAGAGCCAGTTTGCGCAGCTTGAAGCCGATGATGCGATTGAAGCCGAACTTGCCGCACTTAAAGCGAGTATTGGCAAAGCGTCAAAAAAAGCGTCTAAGTAATTAGATAAATATTACGGGGTGGGATCAGAATATATAGACCTCACCTCACCATGAAAGAGAGAGAGACACGTCATGGATGAAGATATTATTGCCGTATTTATACCAATAGTGGCAATCGTTATGGGAGTTGGTCTGGCTATGATGAAGACCTATTTCAAACATAAGGAGCGCATGATGGGCCAGATGTCTGAAGGCCAGATGGCTGAACTGGAACAAATGTCGCGTATTGCAGATATTTTGGATCAACGCGTGAATGTATTAGAAAGAATTCTGGATGATGAGGTTCCAGAGTGGAGAGAGAAAAGCCATGACAAAACGATATAAGAACAAAGCTCCCCGGATGACGGATGACGCCTATTGGGATGAACCCGGAGGTGAGTATGAGCATAGCGGCCCTAAAAAACTTCGCCGTAATAAAATTGACGGCGTTCTGGGCGGGGTCTGTTCAGGCTTTGGCGATTATTTCGGATTAGATCATATTCTCGCCCGCATAATTTTCGTTCTCAGCGTGGTATTTTTGGGCTTTCCGCTTCTTGCATATCTCGTTCTGTGGATATTCATTCCCTCTGATAAACGCGCCCCTTATCGCCGCGAATATCGGGAGGCTCGGAAGGCGCGCCATGCGCATCGAAAAGCCCCAGATATGCCGCTCATGCGGACATCTAACTTTAGAGATGTGAAGTCAAAGTTCCGATCCCTCGAAACACGGCTTCAAGACCTTGAGCGGTCAATCACCTCGAAAGAATGGAAACTCCGCCGCGATTTCCGTGACCTTGAAGGCTAAATAACTTCCCCCCAAAAAAAGGGCCGGCCCTCATTCCTTCCAGACCGGCCCAATTTTTTTAATTTTCGCAAATAAGCGCCGTTATGAGCGCACCGGCGAAGCTTTGCCAAAATTGGCGCAAAGCCCCCAAAAAAGAGACAAAAGAGAGAGATGGAGTGTAAAATGATAAAAATAACTTTGATAGCTTTAGCCGCAACTGGCGTTATCGGCACCGGCGCCGTGCAAGCTGACCTCGCGCCCCAAAGCGCTGAAATGACGGCCGGATTTGTAAAGGTCGAATTTGGCGGCCCGGATGGATTTAATACGCGCTTCACCAAAACCATGGAGTTTAATATTAAGTTTAAATCCGAAGACGGTAACTCCGTCACAATACGCCTGTAGATTTACATAATTAAATATTGCGTGAGAGAGACCATGAAAATAATGACGCCCCGTATTTTAGCCGCAACCGCCCTATCTGTTTTAACAATACCCGCCAGCCTATCGCATGTGTCGGCGCAAACGGCGGAGCCGCCTCGGTTTGAGATCACCGCGTTTATTGGCCGCATTACAGTCACAAATGGAGAGCGCGTTAAAGTTCGCGGCGAGGATGAGGGAAGCTTGACGCAAAGCGGGGCCTCTTGGGCCATAACAGGCGGGCAAGAGATTAACGTCACAAGTTGCCGAGAGCGCAATAGCCGCGTGGAGCTATCATTTGGAAATTGGAGCTGGCTCGGTCGTAGCGGGGGCTATAAAAATATTAATGACTATCCGCATTTGAAAATTACGCTCCCCAAAGATACGCATTTAATGATATCAGATAGTGTGATTTACGGCGATATTGACGAGATTGGCAGCGCCAAAATTACAATGCCGCATTGTAGTGATTTAGATGTGGGCAATATAACAGGCCCGCTTGATGTCAAGATATTGGGCAGTGCTGATTTTACGGCCGCAAAAGTTCAGCAGGCGCGCATCAAAATAACCGGATCTGGCGATGTGGCTCTGGAGCAAATGGACGCATTATCCCTCAACATCACAGGATCGGGCGATTTTGAAGCCGAGCGCGTGACAGGGCCAGCCGTTATTGCGGTGAGAGGCTCAGGTAGCGTTGAAATTGACAGCCTTAAAGGCAATCTAAATTACAGCGGTCAAGGCTCTGGGGATATGGACATTGATTCCGCCCAAGCGGATGAGATGATTATATCCGTTCAAGGCTCGGGGGATGTTGAAATCGACTCAGGTGATGTCACCAATCTTGATATAAGCGTTTATGGGTCTGGCGATGTCTCTTACGGCGGGTCAACTGTAAATGCCGATATTGACGCCAAGGGCAGCGCAGATGTCTATGTCAAAAAAGCGAGCGGGGCCGTGAATGTGGATCTCAGCCGCGCATCCGATGTGCGGGTTAACGGCACAGACTATGAGCGCGAGTAAGTCTATTTTTAATCTGTAAATCCAGTTATGCCGTGTATCCGCCCCGTCGCACAGGAGCGGGACATGGTATAGAGGTGCAGGTTTAGGCTCGATGTCTCTCTCGTCTTAACTTGCACCTCATTTATTTTGCGATAGTTTTGCCCACAGCTGCGGCGTAACGCTTGGCGCTTTATTTATGAGCCTAGAGATCAGGTGATCTGCGAGAAGCGGAGCAAAAACAAAGCCGCGCGAGCCCAGTCCCGTCATAACCCAAAGGCCGTCCTCTATCTCGGTGAGTTGCGGCAATGTATTGGCTGTTGTGACGCGCAGGCTCGCGCGTCCCTTTCGTTTCATCGCTGTCAAAGTGCCCGTTAAATATGCCTGCAAATAGGTTTGAGCTTTTTCAAGATTATGCGCGTCATCCGCATCTCGGAGCGCATAATCATCACGGACGTCCAGCCTGTCATGGGTTGCGCCTAAAAGAATATCCCCCCCCAGCGGGATTGCATATCCGCCGTAAGCCGCTGGGCGGTCTAAATTACCTTGCGCCCATGTGAGCTGTCCGCGCGAAAACCGCAGGGATAAATCTTGAGCGATTGTGTTCCCATTGGGGAGCTGAATATCTCTGACGCCCGCCCCGCTTGCAATTATCATAATCTCTGACGCCGCAATAAGCTGTCCGCTGGTGTCTTGAACTTCCCATATCGGCCCCTTTTTAGACAGCCGCGCGGCGGTCTTTAGCACGCTATCTACCCCGCCTACCCAGTCAGAGATGACGGCTTTCGGGTTGATCGTCAGCGCGCGAGGGAAATAAACGCCGTTCGCGCGCGCACCGAGATGCTCAATGGGGAGGGGCGCTTGTGCCGCGATTTTTTGAAAGCGGGCGTTTTCAGTTTCATGTTTTGCGATTTGGGTAATGCCGCGCGAGAGGATGGCATGGGCTCCGCTATCCTCATATGCGCGCAGGGCATAGAGATAGCTCGCGAGGAAGAAACGGCTTTCGGGCCGGTCTTGGAGGTCAAGCCGTGGTTTAACCATGGCCGCCGGATTACCGCTTGCGGCGAATGTCATATTTAAATCATTATGAATGAGCCGCGGCGTGAGGCCTTGCCGTTTCGCCGCGCGGCAGAGGCTCGCACCGGCAATACCGCCGCCAATAATCACTGGATGAATCTCTGGCGGGGGTGTTTTTTTTGGCCCCCTTTCAAAACGGGCTTCAAGGCGGTGGCGCTTGCGGCCAAATCCTGTTGTCTTCAAGACGGTAAATCCGGCCTGCGTCAAAGCTTGGCGAACATGTCCGGCGACGGTAAAGCTCGATAAGCGCGTTTCGCAATGTGAGAGCGCAGCAAGGCGGGCCATAATCTCCGGTGACCACATCGCAGGATTTTTCGCGGGGCTGAATCCATCTAAAAACCAGCTATCTACAGCCGCGCTCATGTGACCTAAGGCCGTTTCCACGTCTTCGATATAAAGGGTTAAGGTGACTTGCGGCGTTAAATGTAAACGGTGAAGGCCTTTGACAGGCCCCGGCCATAGCGCGAGAAGCCGCTGAGATTGCGCCGCTAATTGAGGCCAATATGCAAGTGCCTGTTTGAGCATGCCGCGAGTAAAGGGAAATTTTTCGACAGAGATAAACTCTAATTTTTGCAGCGGATTTGCGCTGCCTTCAAAAGCTTGCCACGCGGTTAGAAAGTTCAGCCCCGATCCAAAGCCAAGCTCGCCAATAACATGATCTTCGCCTGTCTGCCAACGGGCGGGTAAGCCGCAGCCGCTTAAGAAAACGGTTTCCGTTTCCTCTAGTCCGCCGTCCGTAGAAAAATAAATGTCGTCAAAGGCCTCGGCGATGGGGGTTGTCTGCCGGCTCCAATCAAGGCGCGGTGTCGGCGCAGCGGTGAGCGGCAAAGGCGGCGGCATGGGCGGCTTTATTGGGTCATGAGTTTTTGGTAAAGCCTTTGCTCCATATAGCCATCGGCCGGAAGCCCCTGTGCGGCTTGCCAAGCGCGAATGGCGCGGCGGCTATTCGGGCCGATTTGCCCATCAACGCCTTGGGTGTCATATCCAAGCGCCGTCAGCTTAATCTGCATGGATCTTTTATTCTCAAAAGATAAAGGCTTATCGCCTTTTGGCCATGGCGTTCTTATAAGCGGCTGACCTTGAAAGCCGCTGGCTAGCGCAGAAATGCCGAGGGCATAGCTGGTCGAACGGTTATATTTCATAATCACGTCGAAGTTTTTAAACGCCAGTAATTTAGGGCCGTTATGTCCTGCGGGAACAAGCAGCCGCGCCTCAAGCCTTTTTGCAGGCTGTGACCATGCCCGCCCGTCAAAGGGCTGAACGCCGAGAGCTTCCCAGTCCGCAATCGTCTTTTTTTGCCCGTCCGATAGAGCGTAATCAAAAGATTGCGGCAGGCGAATTTCTGTAATCACAGCTTCGGTTTTTCGCCACCCATGACGGGCGAGATAATGCGCGGCACTGCCCAGAGCGTCTTGCTCGCTTGACCAGAGATTTTTATTCCCGTCTCCGTCCATATCAACGGCGTAATCACGAAAGGTCGCCGGAATAAATTGCGTCATCCCCATGGCCCCCGCCCAAGAGCCTGTTAGCTGCGCGGCGCGGACATCGCCAGCGCGGAGCATATCGAGGACGGCGTAAAGCTGCTCGCGGCCAAATTTTGTTCGGCGGCCTTCAAAGGCAAATGTAGCCAGGGCGTCAATGATATTATGATTGCCGAGTATGCGCCCATAGCTGCTTTCAAGGCCCCAAATAGCTGTGAGTATATGGCGGTCGACGGGAAAGCGTGCCGTGACTTTATCAAAATCTGCGCGGTGCTGCGTAAGCTTATCTTTCCCGCGGTTGAGGCGGTCAGCCGACACAGCCCCGTCGATATAGGCCCAAATAGGACGTGAAAATTCGGGTTGATTACTGTCACGGTCAAGGGCCAGCTCATTAATTTTTGCGGGCATTATAAGGCCCGTAACAAAATCACGGTCATAGCCTTTGCCGGCGGCTTCATTGATGAAGCGCGTTTTCCATAGCGCAAAACGCTCATCCTGCGTCAGCCCCGCATTGGCGTTGGATTGGGGCGGCGTTATATTAGGTGTTTGCGCGGCTAAGGGCTGCGCTTGCGGCTCTGAGGTTTCAGCCGGAGCGGCGCAAGCGGCCCCAAAAATAGCAGATAAAATCAGGGCCGGTATAAATTTGCAAATGGTCATAGGCGGAGGCTACCAAACCTGCCCCGTCTCGGCTAGAGCGTTATCCATCTCTAACCGAAATGTCATTGTGGTTAAGAGGCGGTTAATCTTACGCTAGGGGAAGCTGACAGAGCCGCCGCTCCATGATTTATTTTTTTCTTGCTCGCCCGGCTTGCCGTAAATGCGAATAGAGCCGCCAGAGCTACTATGGCCCTTGCCATATTCAGAGGCATAGCCGCTAAAACTGCCGCCGCTACTGGCGCGGGCGCGGGCGGATATGCATTGCAAGTCTTTCGCTTGGATAGACCCGCCTGAACTCACCTTGCTTACCACATCTTTGCACTGCCCAGAAATTCTCAAACTGCCGCCAGAGCTTGCCTCAAGTTTTATATCATCTGTTGTCAGGCGGCCAATTTTCAAAGACGCCCCTGATGTGGCTTTAGCGAAGTCAAGTTGGGGCGCTGTAACGGCAATTTTAGCCTTAAGGTTTCGCTTGCCACTTGTATTGCCATAGCTAATTTTTAAAATATCACCATCGCGGCGTATTTTAACATCATTTTCATCGGCGCTGCCGTTAAAGCTTGCGATTACGCTATAGCTATCAGCTTGTTCAAAGGTGACATTTATCCCCGCAGAAGCTTTGACGCCGCTGAAATCGGTAATATCATAGGATTTACTCTCATTTGCATGGGCTGCACTGGATAATAAAAGCAGGGCGCCGCCAATCATATAAAGTTTTTGCTGTTTCATAATCTCTACTCCTTATTATCGTTTTGCAATAAAAATTATCGAAAAACAATAATAATTTTTATAAAATTTTTAGAGCACAAGGTTTTATGGGTATTTTCGTCAGCAAAGCTGGGGAGCGCGCGAATAAAGCGCTTGACCTCGCGGGTTTCACCCTCTATTTCGCGGCTTCTTTGGAATTAGATAAAGGTGCGCGTCATGAAAGTTCGCAGCTCTTTGAAATCACTTAAAAACCGTCACCGCGACTGCCAAATCGTGCGTCGTAAAGGCCGTCTTTATGTGATTAACAAGACCGATCCACGGTTTAAGGCTCGCCAAGGTTAATTGGCGGGGTCTGACCCTAAATTTTTTTCCGCGTTTCGGCGCTGAAATACATATTATTGTGACCGCCTTCCGCCGCCATTGACACTTGTGTTATGGTGCGGGAGGCGTCACTATATGTGCTATGCGTAATATCCTATTTTCAACTCTTGTTTTGTTTAGCTTTTCTGCCCCGCCCCTTTTTGCGGTGCCTATTGCGGCTGCGCAGATAGAGTTACCGCGCCTTGAAGCGCCGCAAGAAAAAGTTCCAGAGTTTCTCAAAGACGATACAGATTATTCGCGATTATCGGAAACGCAGGAAAAAGCGGCGCGGCTTGAAAAGCTGTTTGAAAAATTAGCCGCCGAGGATGAAGACGAGCAGGCAGGCCTTATCGCAGAAGAGATTTGGGCGCTTTGGACACGTTCGGGTTCAGCCACGCTTGATTTGGCTCTGCGGCGCGCAACACAGGCGCAAGGGCGCGGTGATCTAAAGCTCGCGCGGCGCATGTTCGATCATGTCACGACACTCGACCCAAATTACGCTGAAGGCTGGGCGCGCTCTGGCCGCTTAGCCTTGTCGGAGAATAATCTTGACCGCGCCTTAGCCGAGTTAACACAAGCGCTGATTATAGAGCCGCGTCAATTTTATGCGCTCTGGACACTCGGCACGGTCATGGAGCGCTTAGAGCGTTATGACGACGCCCTGCAAATTTATAATGAAGCCTATAAGATTTACCCAAAGCTTGAGGCAGTGGCGAAACGGCGCGAGGCGCTGATGTCCTCCGTTGAGGGGGATGTGCTTTAATCTGCGCCGCCCTCTGGTAGGTTTTCCAATAGAAAGCGCTTTACATTTCCGCCCATAATTTTGCGAATGACGCGAGCTTCAAGCCCTTGGTCGCGCAGAGCTTGGGTGATAGCTGCCAGCTCTGATGTATCAAGATGGGTGTGAACCGAGCCGTCAAAGTCAGACCCGAGCGCAATAACATCTTCGCCCAAGAGATTAACCGCGCGGATAATGCTCTTGGCAATGCCTGACGGCGCGGCGTTGCAAATGGCAGGATTAAAATAAGCGATGCCAATGAGGCCGCGCCGCTGCGCGATTTGTTTTAAAATTTCATCGGGCAGGTTTCGGGTTTTGGTTTCCGTGCAGCCGCCGCGAATCCCGCCGTGAGAAATTATCACGGGTTTATCAGTCACCGCTAAAACATCTTGCACAACATTATAAGAGGAGTGGGCGACATCAATGATGATTTTCTTTTGCGCCATAGCCCGTACAGCGTCGCGCCCAAAAGCGGTTAGCCCGCCTTTTTTTACGCCGTGGAGCGAACCGCCCAGCTTATTATCAAAGAAATGCTGTAATCCCATCATCCGAAACCCCGCATCATAGAGCCGGTCTATATTCTCAAGATCGCCTTCCAGCGGATGCGCGCCCTCTGTTGCGAGCAGACCGAGTAATAGGCCTTTTTCAGGGGTTTCAAGATCAGATTTGCGGCGCAGGATTTTTAATTTATTCGCGGGATTGGCTTCAAGCTTATGTAGGCGCTCAGCTTGGAACGCCGCGCGCTCATAGAGGCTATTCCATGTTCGGGGCGGCCAAAGCTGTGCTTTGGCAAGTAAGGTAATATCATCCGGTGCATCGGCCGCGTTATTATCAAAATTAAGCCCTCGCGGAGATTTTGTAACCGTGGCAAAAACTTGTAGATTAACGCCGCCCTCTCTAAGGCGGGGTAAATCTGTCTGGCCGTAATTATGCCGCTTGGCTGGATCACGCCGCCATAAAAGCGTGTCCGCATGAAGATCGGCAATGAACAAGCTATCATGTAGGGCTTGTTCCCGAAAGCTTATGGCGTAGGGCGCGTGCTCAATCACGGCGTTTAAATCACGGTCTATTTGAGAGACTTTATAGCCAAAGAAATACAGCGCCCCTATGATTAAGAGCGACAAGAGTAGCATGATGATTTTTTTTATCATATTTCAGGCCTTAAAATCAGTTTACTGCGGGGCCGATTATTTCTTTTGCGGCGCTGTTTGTGTCTCATCTTTGAAAATGGCGACATGACGATGCGCGGGCGAGACACTGCCGCGATACATACCCTCCGTATTAAAGCTAAAGGCGATATGGCCATCTGCATCCATGGCGATAATTCCGCCGTCCCCGCCCATCGCTGGTAAGACTTTATGAATGAGATGATCGGAGGAGGCTTGTATTGATTCTGCTGTAAATTCTTGACGCGCGCAGACATCGCGGGCGACCGTGGCGCGAATGAAAAACTCCCCTGTACCTGTCGCCGAAACCGCGCAATAGCGGCTATCAGCATAAGTGCCTGCGCCAATAATCGGGGTGTCGCCAACGCGGCCAAATTTCTTGGCCGTAAGGCCGCCCGTTGAGGTTCCTGCCGCGAGGGCGCCGCAGCTATCTTTGACAACAGCGCCGACCGTGCCATATTTGGTCTGCGGGCTTTCAAGCCAGCGGTTATAGCCGTCTTTTTGACGGTTTTGCTTGGCTTGTTTGGCTTTTAACTGGCCCCAGCGGCGGGAGCTGTAAAAATAATCCGGCTCAACAATATCAAGGCCTTGCGCTTTGGCGAAATCTTCTGCGCCTTGGCTTTGTAGCATGACATGATTGGATTTATCCATCACGGTTCGGGCGAGCGTGATCGGGTTTTTTACTGTCGTCACGCCGGCAATCGTTCCGGCATTGCGGTCGCGCCCATCCATGATCGCGGCGTCAAGCTCATTTATGCCGGCGTCAGAAAAAACCGCGCCTTTTCCGGCATTAAACTTCACATCATTTTCAAGTGAAATAATCACAGCTTCAACCACATCCAAAGCCTGCGCGCCGCTGGCCAATTTATTTTGCCCAATATCCAGCGCTTCATTTAGCGCGTGGCGATAGCTGGCTTCTGTTTCCGCTGTCAGGTTTTCGCGCAATATAAC
>CAZEOD010000051.1:0-15016 GCA_964513675.1 uncultured Caulobacterales bacterium
TTGAAACCATGGGCTTTAAAACCTTTGGCTTTGGCGGCGGACGCGAAGATATTTATGAGCCGGAAGAAGATATTTATTGGGGGCCAGAAACAGAATGGCTCGCAGCGTCTGGTAATCCAAACAGCCGTTACGCCGGTCAACGCTCATATGATAGCAATAAGGCCGATTCTGAAAAGCTAGATACACCGCTTGGCGCAGTGATGATGGGCTTGATCTATGTTAATCCTGAAGGCCCAGATGCGGTTCCAGATCCGCTTGCTGCGGCGCATGATGTTCGCGTGACATTTAAGCGTATGGCGATGGATGATTACGAAACAGTTGCTTTGGTTGCTGGTGGACATACATTTGGTAAAGGCCATGGCGCTGGCCCTGAAGAAAAAGTCGGCGTAGAGCCAGAAGGCGCGCCAATGGCTAATCAAGGCTTTGGCTGGATCAACTCACATGGCACAGGCCATGGTGATGATACAACAACAGCAGGCTTTGAGGGTGCTTGGACGCCAACACCCGATACATGGAACATGGAATATTTCGAAGTTCTTCTTGGGTATGAGTGGGAAAAAGTGACAAGTGCAGCGGGCCATGTTCAATGGGCACCTAAAGCCGGCCAAGACGCACCTGAAGCTCCTATGGCGCATGATCCATCAAAAACACAGGCTTTGATGATGACGACAGCGGATATGGCGCTTAAGCTTGACCCTGATTATGCTAAAGTTTCTCAGCATTTCCTTGATAACCCCGAAGAGTTTGCCGATGCCTATGCCCGTGCATGGTTCAAGCTCACTCACCGTGATATGGGCCCAAAAGTGCGCTATCTCGGATCTGAGGTTCCAGAGGAAGAGCTAATTTGGCAAGACCCTGTACCGGCCCAAGACGGCCCTCTTGCAACAGATGCAGAGATTGCTGCGCTGAAAAAAGAGATTTTAGCCTCTGGCCTCACTGTATCGCAGCTCGTTTCAACAGCATGGGCCTCTGCGGCAACATTCCGCGGTTCTGATAAGCGCGGCGGTGCCAATGGCGCACGTATTCGCTTAGCGCCGCAAAAAGACTGGGATGTCAATAAAGGCACGGGCGAGGTTATTGCCAAGCTTGAAGCGATTGCTGAAAATGCGAATATCTCTGTGGCTGACATAATTGTTCTTGGCGGCTGCGCTGCGATTGAACAGGCAACAGGCCAAGCGGTTCCGTTCACAGCGGGCCGAACAGATGCCACGCAAGAGCAGACAGATGTTGAAAGCTTTGAAGTGCTAGAGCCAAAATTTGACGGCTTCCGCAACTATAAGAACACGGATGACCCGCGCCCAACAGAAGCGCTATTGGTTGACCGTGCGCAGCTTCTAACGCTGACAGCGCCTGAGATGACAGTTCTCGTTGCAGGCCTTCGTACACTGGGTGCGAACGCTGGCGGGTCAAGCCACGGCGTCTTCACAGATAAAGTGGGGACACTGACGAATGAAGGCCTTCAAAACCTTCTGGATATGAGCATTGAATGGAGCGCAACTGACGCCTCATCAGAGCTTTATGAAGGTAAAGACCGCAAGACGGGCGCTGTGAAATATACAGGCACGCGCGCTGACTTGGTCTTTGGTTCAAACTCAATCCTTCGCGGCCTTGCTGAAGTTTACGCGGAAAATGGTGCAGACGCCAAATTCACAGCCGACTTCATCGCGGCTTGGGACAAAGTCATGATGCTCGACCGTTTTGATGTGAGCGCAAATACGGCCTCTGCGTAACGCAATATAATTACGATATTAAAAAAAGCCCCTGAGCCCTTGTGGTTCGGGGGCTTTTTTATGTCCATTTATTAGCTTAGATATAGGCGTACTGGCCGCGCGGCATAACTTATTCTTACCGCATAAAAAAACCGCCCCGAGAGGCGGTCATCTTAAATTATGATTTATAATCTGGCCTAGTTGTTACAGGCATACATGTAGTTACCACATGTCTTCATGAAGTGAATAACCGTACCATTCGCACTTTGGATGCGGAAGGCTTGGCGGTCACGATCATTCGAAGGTAAGACAGAATAAGCATAGTGATGTTGCTCACCTAACCCCAGAATGCCACGTGTACCAACAGGTAGGACATCTTCGGAGAACATATAGGATTGTGCGTCCTTAAAGCCGTTCTGATAGCCCATAGATTTGAACAGATAGTTCAAATAAGCACGGTCATTAGCATTTGCAGCGTAACGCGCTTGTAGCTTCTCAAAGAACTGTGTCGATGATAGGCCATGCGAGTCGCCAAATTCTGGCATAGTTCCAAGGCGGTTCATCTGTTTCGGTGTGCTCGCGAGGTCCACATTAAAGATCGCAACATTTGACGGGCCGCAATCATTATAAGGCTGAACGACTTGAACAATCGGACATGTTGATCCTTCTGCCACCACAGAGCCATCTTGGCATGTGATATATTGCACTTGCGCCGGGCATGAGTTCAAATTGGTTACGACCGTTTGATCCCAACACGTAAAAGTTTGAACCGGCGGAGGTGGCGGTGGCGGTGGTGGTGGTGGAGGCGGCGGCGGTGGAGGCGGCGGCGGGGGTGGGGGTGGTGGCGGCGGAGGCGGCGGTGTTGAGCCGCCAAATTTATACCGCAATCCTGTCATGATAGAATGTGAACCGATACCGCTAAGCTCGACTAGATGTTCCAGCGGGCCGACACGGCTAGCCTGTAAAGGCGTGAAGGTTCCGGTGAAATCTAAATCGCTATTGCCGACTTTTCTATATGTGTAATGGGTATCCCAGAACAAGTTTTTCGCGACTTCAACATCTATACCCGCAAGGCCTTGCCAGCCAAAGGATGTGTCTGAATCTCTGACATCACATGTACCTAATTGGATATCGAGACAGACAGGATTATTGACGAGGAAATCGCCGTTGGTAAATGCCGCAGATGTCGCATCCAAATCAGCGTTGATAAGGCCGAGACCTGCACCGATATAGGGCCTGAACTTGTTCAAGCCGCCAAGACCGTCAAAATCTTCAAAGGCATAAATTGCATTTACCATTAATGAATTTGTTCGAAGCTTTGCAGAGGTGAAAGGCTGTTGGTCAATCGCGCCGAAATCTGTGAAAAGTGTATCGCCATCAAGCTCAAGACGCCAGTTATCGAGTTTGCTATCATTGCCAAACTCGTAACCAACACCAACCGTTCCACCGAAATTGCCTTCGCTCTCGATATCGCCGTCAAAAATGCCATTGGCATCAAACTCACCATCAAGATGTGTTCCGTAGCCTGCATTTCCGCGAATGTACCATCCGCTATCATCGTCATAACTTTGCGCTAAGGCTGGCGTTGCTGTCAAAATAACAAGGCTAGCGGCGCTTAATAAAATATGTTTCATTGGACCCCCTTTAGGTTAATAACTGTTAACGTTCTATTTGCTAATATATGACGCGGGGATGAACAAGAGCCGAATACGTGTTTTACTGCTTATTTTGAGAGGCGTTATTGCTTTAATAATAAAGTTTTAACGGCGGTTTTGATTTTAAATTAGGGCTAAAACGGTTAAATTTTGTGTTTATACGCCGTTTTTTTGCGGTTTCTTGCCTTTTTCATGCGCTTGTAGCGGGGGAGAAAGAAGAGGTAAATGCCCGTGCCCCATAAGAATAAGAGAATGATGCCGGAGGGAAAAAAGATATAAAGCTTCACCCAACCGGCGAAAAAAGACCCATCATGTAAGCTTTCAATAATATCAGATCGGCGAAAAGCGACGTTTAATACATCCCCGCTATGCGTATCAATTTGAACTTCCCAATTATTTTCACCCACAAATTTCGCAACGCCTTTTCCGGGTTTAATATCTGCGCGGGAGAGCTGCTCCCATGATGTAACGTTAAGCTGCGGAACGGCGCGGGCGCGATCAAACAGCTCATTTATCGTTAGGGCGGGCACTTCAAGGCGTTCAATACCTTTTTGCGTCGGGGGCTGTATCCACGCGACCTCTTTTTTCAACATAAGCAGCAAGCCTGCGCCGATAATCAGGCCCATTTGCGCCATGATAATCAGAGATCCCCAATAATGGATTTTGCGGAGAAGCATATTGAGTTTCATAAAGGCCGTGCCGAATTTGGATTAGAATAATGAAAGTCAGTCATAGGGCGTAATCTGCGGGAGGTCTCTACAGAAAAACGAACGCAAAGAGAAATTTATACCGCCATAGCCCGTAAAGAGGTAAATCTTTTGTTAATTTCAATCGAAATCAATAATTAAGATATTTTAAAGGCGAATGTCTGTGCTAGCAATAGCTGTAATAAGAGCAGCCTAGCTGCCGCATAAGATAACCTCTGGGAGAGACGTTTCATGAAAAAGATGATCGCAGCCTTTGCGGGCATAATCGTGTTACTTGTTGGCTGTATGAGCGCTGCGCAATCTGATGATACGGCGGATGATAAGGACAAAGGGGCTTTGTCGTCTAAAACTTTTGATGCGTTTAAACTTCGTAATATCGGCCCCGCTTTTATGTCGGGGCGCATAGCCGATATTGCGATTGTCCAAGATGATCCTGCGACATGGTATGTCGGTGTTGGCTCCGGCGGTGTTTGGAAAACTGAAAATGCGGGGACGACATGGACGTCATTATTCGAAGGGCAGGGCGCTTACTCTATTGGCGCGATTGGACTTGATCCGTCTGATCCTAACCGCGTTTGGGTCGGGACAGGCGAAAATAACGGCGGGCGTCACATCGGTTTTGGTGATGGCGTTTATAAATCCAATGACGGCGGTAAGTCATGGAAAAACATGGGGCTTAAAACATCAGAACATGTCTCTAAAATCATTGTTCACCCCGAAGACCCGAATATTGTTTGGGTCGCCTCTCAAGGCCCGCTTTGGTCTGAAGGCGGCGAGCGCGGTATTTTCAAAACGGTTGACGGCGGGGAAACATGGACGAATACGCTGAAATCCGGCCCCTTTACGGGCGCAACAGATTTGATTGCTGATCCGCGCAATCCTGACCGTCTTTATGCTGCAATGTGGCAACATCACCGTACAGTCGCTGCTTATCTTGGCGGCGGCCCCGAAAGTGGTCTGTGGAAATCCGAAGATGGCGGGGAGACATGGGAAGAGCTTAAGAGCGGGCTTCCGGCAGGCAATATAGGTAAAATCGGATTGGCTATTTCTCCGATGCGGCCAGATGTGGTTTATGCGGCGATCGAGCAAGACCGCCGCACTGGTGGCGTTTGGAAATCAACGAATCGCGGCGCCAGCTGGGCCAAGCAGTCCGATGCCGTGGGAGCCGGCACAGGGCCGCATTACTACCAAGAGCTATATGCCAGCCCGCATGTGTTCGACCAAATTTATATGGTCTCAAATACAACGCAGCTATCAAGGGACGGCGGCAAAACCTGGTCGAATTTAAATAATGAATATAAACATGTAGATGACCATGCGATTGCGTTTCGCCCGGATGATCCTGATTATATTCTCTTTGGCTCGGACGGCGGCCTATATGAAAGTTATGACCATACAAAAACATGGCGCTTTATAGATAATCTACCTTTGACGCAATTCTATAAGGTGGCTGTGGATGATGCGGAGCCATTTTATAATGTCTATGGCGGTACGCAGGATAATAACTCCCAAGGCGGCCCATCGCGGACGGATAATATTCACGGTATTCGCAATTCGGATTGGTTTATCACGCTCTTTGCCGACGGTCATCAATCCGCGATTGAGCCGGGGAATCCTGATATTATGTATGCCGAGTGGCAGCAGGGCAATCTCGCCCGCGTTGACCGTATTACAGGTGAAATCATACATATTCAGCCGCAGCCCGCTCCGGGTGATCCTATCGAGCGGTGGAATTGGGATAGTCCTATCTTCGTCAGTCAGCATCAACCCACACGGCTCTATTTCGCCTCGCAGCGCGTTTGGCGCTCCGATGATCGCGGGGATAGCTGGACGGCTATCTCGGGCGATCTGACCAAAGATGAAAACCGCTTGAACATGCCGATTGCAGGTAAGACATGGGGCTGGGATGCTGTCTGGGATTTACGCGCGATGTCGCAATATAACACCATCACATCTTTGGGCGAATCCCCGCTGAATGAAGATATTGTTTATGTCGGGACTGACGATGGCCTGATTCAGGTCACGAGCGACGGCGGTGAGAATTGGCGTAAGATTGAGGTCAGCCGTCTTCCGGGCGTTCCGGACACGGCCTTTGTCAATGATATCCGTGCTGATCTTCATGATGAAGACACGGTTTATGTGGCTCTCGATAATCATAAATATGGTGACTATAAACCTTATCTTTTAAAAAGTACGAACCGAGGTCGAAGCTGGGTGTCTATCAATGGTGATTTACCAGATCGTCATTTAACATGGCGGATTGTGCAAGATCATGTGAACCCTGAATTATTATTTTCTGCGACAGAATTTGGGCTTTTCTTCACGCTGGACGGCGGCAGAAAATGGATCAAACTCACGGGGGATGCGCCGACAATTTCTTTCCGCGATGTAACAATACAGCGCCGCGAAGATGACCTTGTGGCGGCGAGTTTTGGGCGCGGGTTTTTCATTGTTGATGACATCTCGCCGCTGCGCGAGCTTGACCAAGCAAGCCTTGATGAAGAGGCGCTTTTATTTCCGGGGCGCACCGCGCTTTGGTATATAGAGCAGCATCCGCTTGCCTTCTCGGAAGGCGGCAGCCAAGGCCACTCGTTCTTCCGTGCGCCTAATCCAGATTTTGGCGCGAATTTCACTTATTATCTCTCTGAGGATACGCCGTCGCTGAAGGAGGCGCGGTCAAAGATCGAAACAAAGGCCAATAAAGACGGAGACAATGTTGATTTCCCCGGTTTTGATGCTCTGGATATGGAGCGCGCTGAAACTGCGCCGACGATGTTGCTAACAGTGCGGGACGTTGACGGGAATGTCGTACGCCGCATTAAAGGGCCGGCAAAGAAAGGCTTTCACCGCGTTAATTGGGATTTACGCTATCCTGATGGTAGCGCCGTGTCGGCGAATGAAAATGCTGATAATCCGCCGACAGGCTTTCTCGTCGCGCCGGGTGATTATACAGTCTCTCTATCGCGCCGGGCCAATGGCGTCACCGAAGAATTGGTCGCGGCTAAACCGTTTAAAGTTAAGCGCTTACGCGATGGGGCTTTGCAAAACCCGCCGCAAGCCGAGGTCTCTGCTTTCTGGGATGAGGCGTCTAAAATGGACCGTACAGTGACGGCGATGGATGTCACCTTAAGGCAGGTCAATAGCCGCCTGTCCTTGCTGAAAAAAGCATCCGAACGCGCGCTTGATAATAATGATGCGCTGGATGATGGCTGGAAGGCCTTGCAAACCGAAGTCATTGCGCTGCAAAAAGCGCTGGGCGGGAGTGCATCGAGTAATGAGCTATGGGTGAAAACGGAATCCACTCTTCGCTCTCGCTTGCAAATTGTTCTGTTGGGTCTTGGAGGGTCGACCTACGGCCCAACCGAAACGCATCGTCAGCAATTTGGCTACGCACAAGCGCAGCTTGGCGATATTCGTAGCCGTATGATCGCTCTGACTGATGAGATGGTGCCAGCTTATGAGCAAGCTTTGGCCGATGCCGGCGCGCCGTGGGTGCCGGGAAGCGATATACCGCTAGATTAGAGGCGTATAACGGCGCCGTGTTCTGCATTGTGTGATTTAAAGTTTTGGGTATGGCGATATATGCGCCATACCCTTTATTCGATTTAAAGTGAGGGATTATGGCGGGTAAATGGTTTGATGAACTCGAAGTCGGGCAGGTCTTTAAACATGCCATTCGGCGGACTATCACAGAGACGGATAATGTGCTTTTTACAACAATGACGCATAATCCCGCGCA
This sequence comes from uncultured Caulobacterales bacterium, assembly GCA_964513675.1. Taxonomy (GTDB): domain Bacteria; phylum Pseudomonadota; class Alphaproteobacteria; order Caulobacterales; family Maricaulaceae; genus CALFVT01. Next base: position 7,811 of record CAZEOD010000051.1, read on the forward strand.
GCTTCATTTAGATGAAGAATATTGTAAAAATGAAACGGAATATGGGCAGCGCCTCGTCAATAGCTGCTTCACGATTTCTTTAATGGTAGGGATTGCCGTTCATGACACGACACTTGGCACGGCTGTGGCAAATTTGGGCTGGAGTGATGTTCGCTTCCCCAAGCCGCTTTTCCACGGTGATACCCTGCGGGTTGAGACGGAAATTACGGCGCTACGGCCGTCTAAGTCACGCCCTAAACAGGGGCTCGTGACCTTTGTTCACCGCGCTTATAATCAGCATGAGGAGCTTGTCGCCCTATGTGAGCGTACAGGGCTTCAGTGGAAAAAACCTGAAACCGCCTAATCGCCTGTCGTCTTGTCTTGGGCTATTTTGGCCGTTTTGGCCGGATTTAGCCGCCGGTAGCCCCATTGCCCAAAGAGAAATAAAGCGATAATCGTCAAGGCTATCACGGGGAGCATGATCTTGAGCTTATCGTTGAACAGCTCTCCGAGCAGGTGGCAGACGGCAAAAATGGCGCAGCAATATAAAAAAGCGCTAATGATAATGGCGGCGGCAAAAAGGGGGTAGGGGACTTTGAAAAACCCGCTCGCAACATAGGCGGGTACGCGGGCCAAGGGCATGAAGCGGACGCCGATTAAGGATATAAAGGCATGATCTTTAATTTTGTCATGAAAGGCGATGACTTTTTCTTTTTCCGCAAATTTGCGGGCGCCGGAATGACGAAGCGCGGCCCAGCCGATCCAATATTTCCAAAGATCGCTGAGGCATAAGCCCGCCCAAATAATGAAAAAGACTTTGATCCACTCATTTGGAACCGTAGCGGAATAGCTGGCGGCGGCAAAAACGGCGGTATCTTCTTGCACAAATGGCCCGAAAAAAATCCCCAAATAAATCAACCACAGAGGCGCGTCAGGCATAACCAAGCCTTTCGTAGATTGCTATATGCCGTGCATTTCGAGTCATCTATAAAGAATCCATAATTTCGCTCACTCTAGCTTTGGCTTGCAATTTTTTACATCTTAATCAAGCTTTTGCAGGTAAAACTACAGAAATTACACGCAAATCTTGTAAAATTGGCTTGAAAAAGATGTGATAGACCCGTTGCGTCTTTCGGGTACTCATGACATAAGCGCGTCGAAATTTCACAGCGCGCTGGACGACATACCGCACCATCGGTTTCTAATCGCGTTGAAACTACATAATGGATACGACCATGCAAGTTAAAGAACTGAACACAGATGGCCTCAGCCGGACATATTCTGTCACTATTCCAAAAGAAGATCTTGCGGAAAAGCTCGAAGCTAAAATCAAAGAGATGCAGCCCCAAGTTAGCCTAAAGGGTTTTCGTCCAGGTAAAGTGCCTGTTGCCCACATCAGAAAGATGTTTGGCGCCTCTATCATGCGCGATGTTGTTGAAGACACAGTCAATGAATCCAGCCAAAAGGCGATCAATGACAACTCTATCCGCCCTGCGGGTCAGCCGAAAATTGACCTGCGTGCGAACGGCGATGATGTAACAAGTGGCAAGGCTGATCTTGAATATCAAATGACCGTCGAGATTATTCCTGAGTTTGAGCCGGTTGATCCCGAAAGCCTTAAATTCACGCGCCTGACATGCCCCGTTGCGGATGCGGATATTGATGAGCGCCTCACGAAGCTCTCTGAAGGCCAAAAGACTTATAAGAAAAAAGCCAAAACAGCGAAGGCGAAAAAAGAAGACGCTGTTTTGATTAACTTCACGGGCCGCGTTGACGGCGAAGCCTTTGACGGCGGCGCAATGGAAGGCCATCAGCTTGTTCTTGGCTCGGGTACATTTATTCCCGGATTTGAAGATCAACTTATCGGCACGAAAGCTGGTGATAAGCTTGATGTCACAGTCACTTTCCCTGAAAACTACCAAGCCGCAGATCTTGCAGGTAAAGAAGCCGTTTTCGAAACAGAAGTTGTTGAAGTTCAAGGCGCGAAAGATGCTGAGCTTGATGATGACCTCGCTAAGACATTCGGCATGGAAGACCTCGGCGCGCTCAAGACAGCGGTGAAAGAACAGGCCGAAGCTGAATTTGAAGCGCAGTCAAAAATGAAGCTAAAGCGCGCAATTCTTGATGAGCTTGATAAGCAGCATGATTTCGAATTGCCACAAGGCATGGTCGAGGCTGAATTTACAAATATCTGGCAGCAGGTTGAATCCGAGAAAGCTGCGGGTCAATTGGACGAAGAAGATGCGGCCAAGTCAGAAGATGATCTGAAAGCGGATTACCGCAAGATTGCTGAACGCCGTGTGCGCCTCGGTCTTGTTTTGGCCGATATGGGTCAAAAAGCTGAGATCACGATTTCTAACGAAGAGCTTCAAGGCGCAATGATCGCTGAAGCGCGCCGTTATCCGGGCCAAGAGCAGCAAGTTATCGAGTTTTATCAAAAGAACCCGCAAATGCTCGCGCAGCTACGGGCTCCGATTTATGAAGAAAAAGTCGTTGAGCTGATTACTGAAAAAGCCGAGATCAAGGACAAAAAAGTCAAACAGGAAACGCTGTTTGAGGATGACGACCTGATTTAAGGCTGTTTGGGCCGATATAAAGATATTAAGCCCGGCTTTATGCCGGGTTTTTTGTTGTTTTACCTGCGGCATGAAGACTTTTTTAAACAAAGCTGGCACAAGCCCTTGCAACTTGCGCCCGAATATCAATATTGACTTAATGTAACTAGAGTGATTGCGGCGTATATGCGCCTAAGAGGAATAGGATAATCCCATGAAAGACCCACAAGACGTAATTCAGAATTACCTCATCCCGACTGTGGTTGAGCAATCGAGCCGCGGTGAGCGGGCCTTTGATATTTACTCTCGCCTTTTACGTGACCGGATTATTTTCCTATCAGGCCCTGTTGAAGACGGAATGGCCGCCTCGATCACGGCGCAGCTTCTTTTTCTTGAGAGTGAAAACCCGAAAAAAGAAATCTCTATGTATATTAACTCTCCGGGCGGCGTTGTAACCTCTGGCATGGCGATTTATGATACGATGCAATATATCAAATGCCCCGTATCGACCGTTTGTATGGGCCAAGCGGCCTCTATGGGCTCTTTATTGCTATGTGCCGGCGAGGCCGGACAACGTATCGCGCTCCCAAATGCACGTATCATGGTTCACCAACCGTCTGGCGGCTTCCGAGGTCAAGCGTCTGATATCGAGCGTCATGCCAAAGATATTATCGCCATGAAAAAACGCCTCAATGAGATTTATGTCAAACACACGGGTCAGAAATATGCCACGATTGAAAAAACACTCGATCGTGATTTCTTTATGACGGCTGATGAGTCCAAGAAATTCGGGATCGTTGACCATGTTTACTCCGCGCGCGGCGACGAAGCCTCCGCATAGGGCACTCACTGAAGAAAAGTGATTGAAATATCACTTTTCAGTTTTTCGGTAAGTTTAATGTAATAAAATTGTTGTATTCTGCCAAAAACACTGTTTCGATAAGAATATTAAACAAAGCAAAGTAAAATTATGTCTAAGAATGGCGGCGGTAACTCGAGCGAGTCAAAAAATACGCTCTATTGTTCCTTTTGCGGGAAATCTCAACATGAAGTCCGCAAACTGATTGCGGGCCCGACTGTCTTCATCTGTGATGAATGTGTTGAACTTTGCATGGATATTATCCGCGAAGAGGGCAAAGGCTCTATCGCTAAATCACAAGAAGGCGTCGCGACCCCGCAAGAGATTTGCGATATTCTTGATGATTATGTCATTGGGCAAGCCTATGCGAAGCGCGTTTTATCTGTCGCCGTTCACAATCATTATAAGCGGCTTAATCATTCTGCGGAGAATCCTGAAGTTGAATTGGCGAAATCCAATATCCTTCTGATTGGCCCCACAGGCTGCGGTAAAACGCTTCTCGCGCAGACTTTGGCGCGTATCTTGGATGTGCCGTTTACAATGTCTGACGCGACAACATTAACCGAAGCGGGTTATGTCGGTGAAGATGTTGAAAATATCATTCTTAAGCTTTTACAATCGGCGGATTATAATGTTGAGCGCGCGCAGCGCGGCATCGTCTATATTGACGAAGTTGATAAGATTAGCCGAAAGTCGGACAACCCCTCTATTACGCGCGATGTATCGGGCGAAGGTGTGCAGCAAGCACTTCTGAAAATTATGGAAGGCACGGTTGCCTCTGTGCCCCCGCAAGGTGGCCGTAAACATCCTCAGCAAGAGTTTTTGCAAGTCGATACAACCAATATCCTTTTTGTTGTCGGCGGCGCTTTTGCGGGATTACATAAAGTGATTTCAAACCGCGGTGAGGGCTCCTCTATCGGCTTTGGCGCGCAGATCAAAAATATTGATAGCCGCCGCGTGGGTGATATCCTTCGCGAAGTCGAGCCGGATGATCTTTTGAAATTTGGCCTGATCCCTGAATTTGTTGGCCGTCTTCCGGTTATTGCAACCTTGGAAGATCTTGACGAAGATGCTTTGATTAAGATTTTGACCGAGCCTAAAAATGCACTGGTCAAGCAATATCAAACATTATTTGATATGGAGAAGGTGAAGCTAACCTTTAGCGAAGATGCGATGTCTGCGATTGCTAAGCGTGCGATTGCGCGTAAAACTGGCGCGCGCGGTCTGCGCTCCATCATGGAAGGTATCTTGCTTGATACTATGTATGATCTGCCAAGTTTTGACGGTGTTGAAGAGGTTGTTATCAACGGCGAAGTCGTCTCGGGCGAAGCTAAGCCGCTTCTGATTTACGCTGAACGCGAAGCGGCAGCTGATAAAGCGTCCTAGGTTGAGTGCTCACTGTATTTTGCTGTAATTCTTGATGGTTTTTTATTTTTCAAACCTTGATTAGGTCTGAACAGTAACCACTTTGTAGCTATATAAGAAACGCGCGCTGAGCGTCAGGATGTGATATGAGTGACTTGCAAACATTACCAACCTTACCGCTTCGGGATATTATTGTTTTCCCGCATATGGTCGTCCCTTTATTCGTTGGCCGTAAAAAGTCTATCGCCGCGCTTGAAGATGTCATGCGCGATGAAAAGCGCATCTTCCTTCTAAGTCAGAAAAAGTCAGAAGTTGATGATCCCAATTTTGATGATTTGCACGATACGGGCTGTATCGCGCGTATCTTGCAGCTGCTTAAGCTCCCTGACGGGACTGTGCGTGTCCTCGTAGAAGGTGAAACGCGGGCCTCTGTGGCGGCATTGCGCGATGATAAGGCCTTTATGGAGGCGGATATCACGGCCCTCGATAATGTCATTAAAGACGCTAAACAGGTCGAGCTTTTGGCAAAGGCGCTGGATGGTAAGTTTGGCGATTATGTGAAGCTAAATAAGAAGCTGACCGAAGATGTTGCCAATTCAGCTAAGCTTGAGGACGGCGCGGGGAAAATGTCTGATGTGATTGCCGTTCACTTGACGATCAAGCAAGGTGATAAACAAGCTTTATTGTCAGAAGTTGATGTTGAAAAGCGCCTTGAAATGATCTTAGGCCATATCGAAGGCGAGACCAGTATTTTAAAGGTCGAGAAGAAAATTCGGGGCCGCGTGAAACGTCAAATGGAGAAAACGCAGCGCGAATATTATCTCAATGAGCAAATGAAAGCGATCAATAAAGAGCTGGGTCATGACGACAAGTCCGAAATTGATGAAATCAATGAGCGCATTGCAGAGGTCAAATTATCCAAGGAAGCCAAGACGAAGTTAAAGGCAGAAGTTAAAAAGCTCAAAGATATGAGTCCCATGTCGGCAGAAGCCAATGTGTCGCGTAATTATATCGACTGGATGTTATCTGTGCCGTGGGGCAAGAAAAAACGTATCCAGACGAACCTTGATAAAGCGCAGGCTATATTAGACGCGGATCACTACGGACTTGATAAAGTTAAAGAGCGGATTGTCGAGAACCTCGCTGTGCAAAAACGCACGAAAAAGCTGAAGGGGCCGATTCTGTGCCTTGTTGGCCCGCCGGGCGTGGGTAAGACCTCTTTGGGGAAATCTGTTGCCCGGGCAACGGGACGGGAATTTGTTCGCGTCTCATTGGGCGGCGTGCGTGATACCTCTGAAATTCGCGGCCATCGCCGGACGTATATTGGCTCTATGCCTGGCCGCATCATACAGTCTATGAAAAAGGCGAAATCGAACAATCCTTTGTTCTTGCTCGATGAGATTGATAAAATGGGTATGGATCACCGCGGTGATCCGTCTGCGGCGCTGCTTGAAGTGCTCGATCCTGAGCAAAACGGGACATTTAACGATCATTATCTTGATGTCGATTATGACCTATCAGACGTTTTATTCATCACAACGGCAAATTCGCTAAATATGCCGCAGCCCTTGCTTGATCGTATGGAGATCATTCAGATTCCGGGCTATACGGAAGATGAAAAAATAGAGATTGCACAGCGTCATTTACAGCCTGATATGATTAAAGATCACGGCCTGAAAGAGGGTGAGTTTAAAGTTGATGAGGTGGCTCTCCGTGATGTTGTTCGCTATTACACCCGTGAGGCGGGCGTGCGGAGTTTCAAGCGTGAAATTGCAGGGCTGGGCCGTAAAGCCATCCGCAAAATTGTCTCTGGCGATACCAAATCTGTGCATGTAACGGCGCGTAATTTGAAAGAGTTCCTCGGCGTTAAAAAATTCCGTTTTGGCGAGACTGATAAAGTCGATCAAATTGGCGTTGTCACAGGATTGGCTTGGACATCGGTTGGCGGTGATCTTTTGACCGTCGAAGCTGTCTCTATGTCGGGCAAAGGCCGCATGACCGTAACGGGTAATCTTAAGGACGTGATGAAAGAATCAATTTCAGCGGCAAAGTCCTATGTGCAATCGCGCGCGCCTGATTTCGGCATTAGCCCCAAGCGCTTCCAAAGCACAGATATCCATATCCATGTCCCCGAAGGGGCAACGCCCAAAGACGGGCCGTCTGCGGGTATTGCAATGGTCACGGCTATGGCGTCTGTTTTGACGGAAATCCCTGTGCGCAAAGATATTGCGATGACGGGTGAAGTGACATTGCGCGGGCGCGTCTTGCCGATTGGGGGCTTGAAAGAAAAGCTCCTAGCGGCCTTACGCGGCGGTGTGAAGACGGTGCTGATTCCAATTGATAACGTCAAAGACCTTGAAGACATTCCTGATAATGTGACCTCAGGGCTTGAAATAATCCCTGTCTCGACAGTGGATGAGGTCTTGAGAGCGGCTTTAACGCTTAAAA
>CAZEOD010000052.1:0-14761 GCA_964513675.1 uncultured Caulobacterales bacterium
GCGGGCTCTCCTGATGGCTTGAGGGCGGCGGCGTAATCGGGGCTGTAATCTCTTTTGCCTTTGATAATTTTGGCCGGCTAAAGGCTTTTTGAGCCACGCGGTCAACGCGGCGGCCCATCTCCTCATAGCGCTGTAAAATCTCTTGCGAGGTGAGCGCGTTAGTCTCGATTAATAGCCGCGCCGTTACAAGAAGGGGGTCACGCGCTTCCATTGCTTCTATGGCGGCAAGTTCGGTGTAGCGCATTTCTATATCTGCACCGGCATGGCCCATGAGGCGGACGGTTTTAATGTGAAGAAAGACAGGGCTGCGGCGTTTGCGGGCATGGTCTATCGCGGCTTTGGAGCTTTCATAAACTGACAGTAGGTTTCGCCCATCGCATTGCATATAGGTCAAGCCCGGACGGTTTTTGTAATTTTGTTCAATCCAACCTTGCGGCGGGCGGACGGAAATCCCGATATTATTATCCTCGCAAATAAAGACGAGCGGCAGGGGGGATTTTTGATAAGCGGCCCATGCGGCGGCGTTAATTGCGCCTTGCGCGGTAGAATGGTTGGAGGAGGCATCCCCAAAAGAGCATAAAATAACGCTGTCACGGGGGAGGGGGTGGCTGGCTCCAGATTTATTCATGAGGCAAAGAGAATGAGCTGCGCCCACAGCTTTTGGCAAGTGAGACGCAATCGTGCTGGTTTGGGGCGGCGTATATATATCGGCTCCGCCGAGGACTTTATGGCGTCCGCCAGAGACGGGGTCTTCGGATGAGGCCGAAAATGATAAGGCCATATCATAAAGCGGTGTCGAGCCTGTGACCTGTTTGCGGCGCTGGATAATAAAGGCGGCATCGCGGTAATGTAAAAAGGCCATGTCGGTGAGGCGAGACGCGCTCGCGAGCGCGGCCAATCCTTCATGGCCAGAACTGCCAATCGAATAAAAAGTGTCGCCTTTGGTGCGCCGCGCCATAAGATCAAGATGACGGTTCATAATCTGCGTATCAAACCAATCGACAAGCGTTTCGCGGGTTAAACCAAGTGCATGTAGGGATGTGTGCGGCGCGAGCTCTGGTAGATCATTGGCGGCAATAAGGCGTTTGAAATTGCGATCAATGATTTCAGCGCGGTTATACATAAATCCAAAGCTCTCTCACATGGCGTGTCAAAAGGCAGTCATTATTGACAAAGCCTTACAGATGCATATTTGCGTTAAGTCCTTTGAAGAAACAGAGCAAGTGCGAAATAGGCTCGTTTCAGCTGGTGATTATTATAGTTTCATTTTGGATGTATTTTTTTTCACGAATTAGTCATCAAGTTTTGTTTATTGAATGTTACGCACATTGTTTTGAAATTCGAGTAAGAGCGCCATGAGTTAAAGATAACATTGCTCTCAAGGATAAGACATGCACATTAAAGCGGTTGGTGATCCTGCTGAAAAGATTGATAAATTTGAGATTCGTGACCGTATTGTTGCGGGAGATCAAACGGCTATGAAGGTTCTCTATGATGAATATTCTGGCGCACTTTTCCATTTTTCCCGTAATTACCTAGCAGATCCACATGATGCATCTGATATTGTTCATGAAACAATGATGGAAGTTTGGCGCAATGCAGCCCGTTTTGAAGGCCGCTCTTCTATCAAATCTTGGATGTTTACGATTGCGCGCAATAAATCCATCGACCGCAACCGTAAGGGCCGTCGTCTTCACTACACAGATTCGATTCCGGAGTCTGAAGATGAGGGTGTTGATCCGGCAGAAGCCATGGAAGCCTCACAAGATCAAGATCTGATACGTAGCTGCGTCAAGAAATTAAGCGATAGTCACCGCAGTGTTATTCACCTCGTTTTCTTCCAAAACCTTTCTTATCAAGAGGTTTCAGATATTGAAGGCATACCTGTCGGCACTGTGAAAACGCGGGTTTTACATGCGAAAAAGAAATTGGCGCATCTGTTAGCTCTTGAAGGGCGTAAGTCTATCTAGCCGTCAATAAAAAACCTACATATTTTCATATATAGGTTTTTCTATTTTAAATTTTTACAAGATTTAGGGCCGTGTGATGACGCCGATATAAATTTACGGGCGGCCTTGTGTTTGCACTAAGTCTTTGCGCTCTGCGAATATTTTTTCCGCAGCTTCGCGGTCTGCATTAGTTGCAAAGTTTACAGAATATAGACCTTGGCTTGTTGGGCCTGAAATGATGTTACCGTCCACGCTCTTCATAAGGGCTGTGACCTCTGACAAATTTGCCTCGGTTTCAAAGCCAATTTTGACCGTAAAGGCGTCAGTATTTTCAGTGACTGCGTAATAACGATCATCTTCAGATGATGTCAGCTTACTGCCGATAAAGACGCTTTGTCCGATAACGGCCACGGCCAGAATAGCGGCTGCATAGCGCCAAAACGGGCGCGATGGCGCGGCATCATTGGCTGCAAGCGGGTTTTCGATTTGTCGAGGCTCTGCATTAATTTCGCGAGATAAACGCGCCCATCCAAGCTCCCCGGGCGGATTAATTTCTTCTTCTGCTTTTAAAGCAGATGAAATATTTTGCTGAAATTCCAGCTCTGCTGCGATGTCAGGGTTATTGTTTACAGCGTCTTCAACAATTTTTTTGTCGGCTGGCGATAACCTGTTCGCGATATAATCAGGTATCATTAAAGTTATATCATTGATATGTTTCATTTTTTTACTTTAATCTAAAAGTTATGTTGCACTAAATAATTTATATACTTATGACTTCGTCGTACTGGCAGCGCATATGGTTCAAATTACTCTCATAATAACTCGTCTCTGGATATAAAACAGTTAATGACACATGATTTTGTAAAAGCTGTATCTGTTTACATCATATTCTGTCTTGCAAATATGGCGAGCAGTGCTGAGGCGCAAGAAAATAATGATGACGATGTCACAATTCTGACGCCTGATCTGCCCGCTTCGGCTATCGAGCCCCTTAATAAACAACGCCGGATTATAAAACCGCAGCTTTCGGGGGCGGCGCGGCTACGGTATAATTATTCAGAAGATGGCCTAGCTGTGGAGACGGGAAACGCGCTGACGTTACGCGCTGTTGCAACGCTTCAAGCTGAAATTCTGCCGAAGACATCAATCTTAATAGAAGGCGAGGGCGTCCTTGAAGTTATTGGTGACTTTAACAATGGCACAGGGAACCGCCCGGGATTTCCTGTTATTCCTGATGTCGAAGGCATTGAGCTGAACCGCGCGCAGCTGGTAACAGAGATTATACCCAATACTCGCATTACGCTGGGTCGGCAGCGCATTGTTTATGATGATGGCCGCTTTATTGGGGATGTTTTTTTTCGTCAAAACAATCAGACTTTTGATGCCATTAGGGGGCGTTTGCAGCTACCGGGAACCGCTTTTATTGACGGAGCCTATATCAATAAGGCCCTCCGCCCACTTGGCAACGATAACCCTGCGGGCCGTTTTCGCGGTGATTCCTATGTGCTGAATGCGAATTTTCAAACGCCTTTAGGCCGCGTTATCACCTATCACTATGCCTTAGATCTTTCGACGGCAGACACGCCGCCTTTTGACGGGGCGTCTAATAAGACAACAGGGGCTCAGCTCAGTGGCCGCCGGAATTGGGATGATAAAGGCTTAATTTGGGATGTTGCCTATGCGCGGCAATCTGATTTTGCGGATAATCTGAATGATTATGAGGCCGATTATGGTCTTGTCTCGCTTCGCGGCGAGGTCGGAGGGTTTAATCTGACGGGACGCGCAGAAGTTTTAGGCGGGAGCGACGTGCAGGGCTTTCAAACGCCGCTGGCGACATTACACCGTTTCCAAGGGTTCGCAGATAGGTTCTTACTCACGCCCGCCGCAGGTGTTGAAGACTTATCTGTTCAAGCGGGGTATAAATTTGGCAATATTGGCCCGTTTAAAGATGTGAGGGCTTTTGCGCGTCACCACTGGTTTTCGGCTGCGCGCGGCGATCTCACTTACGGAACAGAGCTTGACGCGCAGCTACGATTTACTATGAATAATATATCAATTTTTTTAGACTATGCTGATTATAGAGCTAATAATTTTTCTGCAGACACCCAGCAGGTTTTTTTAACTATCTCACAAGCTTTTTGAACTTTTTGCTATCAGCCAACGACTTAAAATCGAATAATATGCGAAAGTGTCTATATGAGAAACCTATGTAAACTATCCTGCGCGATGGGTCTTTCCTTAATATTATTGACAAGTTGTTCAACACTGCCTGCCGAGGGTACAAATGCAGCAGATGCTGCCTTTGTGGCAGAAAATGAATTAGTAAATCGTACTGAGGTTGTTGCAATTGTAGTGTCACCTGATGCTGCGATTAGTCTTGAGCGCAAAGCTTCGCGTTGGGGCTATGGCCTTAAGAAAAAGGAGAGCCTATCAAGTCTGAATTACCATATGCTAACATTTGATTGCCCTCCCGGTATTGATCCTCATGTTGCAAGCCGTGAAATTGAAGCTATGGAGGCTTTTGTAACGGTTGAAGTCAATCATAAATATATGCTTCAAGATGTTCGCTTGGAAGATTTTATAAAAGCTCCGCAGTATTATGCAGACGATGTTATACAATGGCCATCAGACGGCTGTGAAGCGAATGCGCCGGTCGGGATTATTGATAGCGGTGTTGATGTAAACCATCCTAAACTTAGACGCGCCGAAATTGTCAATGAGTCTTTTATTCCCGTAAAAGAAATGGCAGCAGATACGCGCCATGGGACTGCGATTGCTGAAATTTTAGTTGGCGAAGGCCGATTGAAAAATACTCAACTTTATAGCGCAGCTGTTGTTTCCAAAGACGAGAACGGCGAGTCTTATGCAGGCATTGGCTCCATATTAAAGGCGATTGATTGGCAAGTTAGTTCTGGTGTTAAAGTGGTAAACATCAGCTTGGCGGGTCCCTATAATAAAACATTGGAACGAGTCATTGACCGGATAACAAGTCGTGGCGTAATTATCGTCGCCGCCGTTGGCAATTCAGGCCCAAATTCAGCCGCACGTTATCCTGCGGCGCTAGATAATGTTATTGCAGCAACGGCTATTGATAGTGATCTAAATGTCTATAAAAATGCTGTGCGAGGCGATCATGTTGACTTTGCCGCGCCCGGCGTTGATGTTTATGTAGGCGACGGTTATGGCGGGCGGTATGTGACGGGCACATCTATAGCCAGTCCGTTTATTGCGGCTCGTATTGCGGCAGAGCCGAAATTATCGGGTAAATTATCACCCGATATGGTGAAGAAAATGATCTCCGCATCCGTCAAAGATTTAGGCGATGAAGGCCGCGATCCAGTTTTCGGGGACGGTCTTATCAATCTTAATCAGCGCTGTGATTAAAGCTTAAGCCTTAGCCTATCAAATTTTCTACATATAATCATTGTTAGAGCTGTTCTTGGCTCTCATGCGTTTTATTAGAGTTTTACGGCTAGGCGGGCCGTTTCGGTTACGGAATCGCTGCGCTTCTTATAAGTTTTGATACCAAAACGTTAATTTCAGTTAATTGTATCGGTTCTTGTGAACTTTAACCTTGGGTGGCTCGACTTATCAATAGAGGGCGCATTGAGATATGAACATATAATATATGTTATCTCTTTGGGCTCCGACATTAAGTATAAGATTGAGCTGCCCCAGTTTCTCTCCTCCTTTTGGGCCATCTCAATACTCGCCTTCTTCCACCCCTATGAAGCCAGCCCTTGCTAACGCAAGGGCTGGTACTTTTATGACCGGCTTATCGGCCCCAAATAATAACGTAATCGCCCGTATCTTCACTATATTCGACAGATTCTGCGAAGTAATAAAACCCATTTTTATGAACGGGCAAACGGACTTCTCCGCGGTGACCTTCGACATTAAATTTATGAACAGGGCCGGGCGGACAGGAGAATATTTCAATAACAGCTATGCCTGAACATTGTTTGAAATATAAGGTGACGTTTGAGCCGGGGGTGGAATTATAGGCAACGCGTATTTCGCTGCCAGCTTTGAAATATCCTCTTTTCATATGTAGAAGGTTCATGGCCGGCGTGTACCAAGGCTTATTCGGTTGAGGTTCCAAATTTTGGATATTATCTTGCGATGTTGACGTGCCAATAATCATGCTCATTTTAAGAAGTGAGGGTATGTAAAATAAGCTCGAATAGGCGAGGCCAATAGCCATTAATAAGGTCAAAATCGTGTTGACTAAGCGGGCGTTTGACATAGAGCGTTTGGGCTCATAAGTCGCCGCTTCTACAATATAAGACCCGATTGTTTTCTTATTGGCCGAACCCGCAAAATTATAACGTGATGGATGCATGTTTTAAGGCTTCTTATTTAATTCCGTTGCCATTTAATATCAAATTTATCATCTGACCCGACTTGGACTTCGCTTTGCAATAAATACATGGCGCTATGATTAAGGGTGATGCGCCGTGTCCCGACGGTGTCATTTGACACGTCAATAACGGTCTCGGCGACGACATCACAGCGGAACGCCTCGATGAACGGAGCGGGTCGGCACTGTTTAAGGGTCAAAGAGGCTTTGGCGTCTTCGGGCAAGACATATTGTACCTGTAAGGACTGCCCAGCGCGCATATAAGCTTTATTCATTTTGACATAGTCACGCAGAGGGGCGGCGATGCCCCAGTTGTTACGCTGCTCCAAGAGAGTTTGCGCGCCTGATTGCGGAGATGTTTGTGTTATAATTTTCTTGAAATTGATAAAGGCCGGAACATATTGGGCGAGGGCATAGAGCGTCATCAAAAAGACAATGACTTTCATAATCGCAATCGGGCCTGAAAGGGCCGATTGACGATGCGCTCGCTTCGTATGTTTTTTAACTTTTTGGGCGCGGCTTAAAGCATCATGCTTTGCCATATCCCATATCGTTGCTTTTTCGGTTGCCATATTAGCCTCATATTCCCCACTAGGATTAAAGCTATACAGCTATTGGCCCATTTAAGGGTTAATTTCATCGTGAAACTGAAACTAGGGTTAATGAAGCCTTACGGTGCAGTTGCGGCGCAATTTGTGCGCCGTGTTAATTTAGCTTGCCGCAATCAAACCTTTATCCGCCAGCAGAGTTTTTAGCTCGCCAGTTTCAAACATTTCTTTCATGATATCGCATCCGCCCATAAATTCGCCTTTGACGAAGACTTGGGGAATTGTTGGCCAGTTGTTAAAATCTTTAATGCCTTGGCGAATATCAGGCGCTTCGAGCACATTTACGCTATGATAATCTGCACCGAGATAATCAAAAATTTGGACAACTGTTGATGAAAACCCACATTGCGGAAAGGTCGGTGTACCTTTCATGTAAAGAACAATGTCATTGGCGCTTACAGTTTCTTTGATTTGAGTGTGGGCTGTGTCAGTCATAATGAACTCCATATCTTGACCTTCAAATAAGGTCTAGCGCGGTAAAATCAAGCCTTCGCCTGAAGTTCTTGCCGTAAATTTTCAAGACTATCCGATAAAGAGAAATCCGCTGTCCAATTAGGCAGAGTGTCATGAACAGAATGACGATTTTCGCCGAGGCGTGTCAGGTAAGCTGCGGCGTCGGAGTTCGGGCTTAGGGCCGATATGATCTTTGTCGCTGTTGAGGTCATAAATTTAGGCAATATGATGAACCGCGCGGGTTTTTCAATTAATTGGCTGACGCCTGTGTAAAGCTCGCGGCTGGATAATATGTCTTGGCCGCTTACGGGATAGCGGCCGCTTTCAATCCTGTTATCTGTGCCGGCTTTTATCAGGGCTGCGGCAAGATCACGGAAATCAATCGGCTGTTGCAGCGCGGGGCGGCCATTCACGCCGTAAAAAGCTTGCCCCCTTCGGGCTTTCTCTAAAATCATACGGGTCGCGGAACATTGCGCATGGCCAATAATCATAGTCGGCTGAATGATAACCGTATCAAGCGCGCTTGAGCTAATTGCTATTTCAGCCGCTTTAAGCGGCGCATAAGCGGCCGTATGGCCAAAGCGATAGGTGTTATAGCTTGAAACAAAGACGAGCCGTTTTACGCCAGCGGCTTTTGCATAGGGCAGAATATTTTGCGAGAGATAAATCGGCGGGATTATGATGGCGAGATCAAAGCTCTCCATCCACCGTTCGATTTTGAAATATTCTATATTTTCGAGATTGAGTTTTCGGGCAACCAGATCATCTTTAAACGCCGCCGCAAAAGGCATCTCCCATTTGCGAGCGACAGTATAGGTGACATGATAATCTAGCTCGAGTAGCCGCCTTATGCAATCTTGACCGATGCGGGATGTTGCCCCCACGACAAGCGCCTTTTTTCGGCGCTGAGCGGTCACGCGGGACGGGTCTCTAGGGCGAGGGCGTGAAGCTCTCCGCCCATCGTCCCTTTAAGGGCGGCATAGACCATTTGATGCTGCGCGATCCGAGATTTACCTTCAAATTGCGGACTAATAATAACGGCTTTCCAGTGGTCATTATCTCCGGCTAAATCAACGAGTTCAATCTTGGCCTCAGGGAAAGCGTCTTTCAAAAAGCCTTCGAGGATATGACGCTCCATCGCCACTTATTGTGCCTCACCGTTCATAAAGTCAGGGAGCCAATTTTCATGGGTCTTGCGTAGCTTATTCATAGAGATATCAAACACATTGCTCATTGTCAGCTTTTCACCGCCAACCGTGCCAATTTTACGAACCGGAACGCCGAGTTCTTCGGCCGTTGATAGAATTGGATTCACGCTATTAGGTTCAATCGCTAAGACATAGCGGGCTTGATCTTCGCCAAAAAGATAGCCGTGAAGCGGTATATCTTGGGCCGGCGGAGACAGAGCAGCGCCAACGCCAGAGCTTAGGCACAGCTCAGTCACGGCAAGCGCAAGGCCGCCATCAGAGCAGTCATGGACAGCATTGATGCGGCGAAGCCGGATCAGTTTGCGGACATAGTTTCCGTTGCGGATTTCATCATCAAAATTCACAGGCGGCGGGGCGCCGTCTTCGCGGTCTTCAATCTCGCGCAGATAAAGGCTCGCGCCAAGCCAACCCGTCATATCACCGACAAGCAAGAGCGCATCACCGTCCTTCGCGCCGGATATTGCGGTCATATAATCCGTATCAGGGATCAAGCCAACACCGCCGACAGCGGGGGTTGGCGGGATCGCAACGCCGTTGGTTTCGTTATATAAAGAAACATTGCCAGAGACGACGGGGTAATTCAGCGCATGGCAGGCTTCGTTCATGCCTTCAATACAGCCAACAAGTTGCCCCATGATTTCAGGGCGTTCTGGGTTGCCAAAATTCAAGCAATCAGTAATCGCAATCGGGTCTGCACCCACGCAGGTCAGGTTGCGCCATGTTTCGATAACGCATTGACGTCCACCTTCAACAGGATCGGCAAAACAGTAACGCGGCGTGACATCCGTTGAAATTGCGACGGCCTTTTTTGTGCCGTGGACGCGAACAACCGCCGCATCGCCGCCGCTTTGGCTACTATCCATTGTGTCTGCCATAACATGACGGTCATATTGTTCCCAAATCCAGCGCTTAGAGGCGATGTCCGGCGTGGATAAAAGCTGCGTTAAGATCACATTGAAATCAGCCGGCGCTGTGATGTCCGATGCCGAAATAATGTCACGTTTTGTTGCGCCCGTATATGGGCGGTCAAGATTAGGTGCATCATCGGCAAGCGGCGCAATTGGAATGTCGCACACAATTTTTCGTTTATGTTTCAAAACGAGGCGGCCCGTGTCTGTCGTCGTGCCAATTTCAGCAACGTCAAGTTCCCATTTTTCAAAAATCTCATAAGCGAGATGTTCCTTGCCGGGAACAAGAACCATAAGCATGCGTTCTTGTGACTCCGAGAGCATCATCTCGTAAGGCGTCATATTCTCTTCGCGCTGTGGGACTTTGTCGAGGTTAAGCTCAATGCCGACCCCGCCTTTATCAGCCATTTCAACGGAGGAGGAGGTCAGGCCCGCCGCGCCCATGTCTTGAATGGCAATAATCGCATCCGTTGCCATAAGTTCCATACAGGCTTCGATAAGAAGTTTTTCTGTAAAGGGGTCGCCAACTTGAACGGTAGGGCGCTTTTCTTCGCTATCATCATCAAATTCGGCAGAGGCCATCGTCGCGCCGTGAATGCCGTCGCGGCCGGTTTTTGATCCAACATAGAAAATTGGATTGCCGATACCGCTCGCGGCTGAATAAAATACTTTATCTGTTCGGGCATGGCCAACACACATTGCATTGACAAGAATATTGCCGTTATAGCCTTTGTGGAAATTTGTCTCCCCGCCAACGGTCGGGACGCCGACGCAATTTCCGTAACCGGCAATGCCCGCGACAACGCCGTCAACAAGGCTTCGGGTTTTGGGGTGATCGGGCTCGCCAAATCGTAAGGCGTTCATGAGCGCGATTGGGCGTGCGCCCATTGTAAAGACATCACGCATAATGCCGCCAACGCCTGTCGCGGCGCCTTGGTAAGGCTCGATATAAGACGGGTGGTTATGGGACTCCATTTTGAAGATAATGCAATCCCCATCGCCAATATCAATTACGCCTGCATTTTCGCCAGGGCCCTGAATGACTTTTTCGCCGCTGGTGAGGAATTTTGCGAGATGACGACGCGAAGATTTATAAGAGCAATGCTCTGACCACATGACTGAAAAAATACCCAGTTCATTTAGATTTGGCTCGCGGCCAAGACGGTCAAGAATGATTTTATATTCGCCGTCTGATAAGCCGTGTTCCGAGACTATTTCAGGCGTAATTTGTGATGCTTTAGCCATTAGATCGACTCAATGATAGATTTGAAAAAGTCGAGACCATCTGTCCCGCCATGTTTAGGGTCAATCGCGCGTTCTGGATGCGGCATCATGCCGAAAACATTACCGGCTTCATTACAAATACCTGCAATATCGGACATAGATCCATTGGGATTGCCGTCATATTTAAACAAAATGCGTCCATCTTTTTCAAGACGCTTAATCACATCATCTGCCGCGAAATAATTTCCATCATGATGGGCGACAGGGAAGGTTACGCTATCGACATCCTTATAGCGGCGTGTGAAGCGCGTGTTTTTATTCGTCACATTAAGTTTTTGGTCGCGGCAAACAAATTTAAGGCCTTTATTGCGCATAAGTGCGCCGGGCAACAAGCCTGACTCTGTCAGAATTTGAAAGCCGTTGCAAAAACCTGCGACGGGCAATCCGTTTTCTGCCTTGCTGACGAGGTCGCGTACAATAGGAGAGCGCGAGGCGATCGCGCCGCAGCGTAAATAATCGCCATATGAGAAGCCGCCGGGCAAAACAACGAAGTCAATATCAGACGGGATTTCTGTTTCCCGGTGCCAGATCATTTCAGCCTTACGGCCCGTCACTTTTTCCAGTGCCATCGCCGCATCGCGGTCACAATTAGAGGCGGGAAAGACAATAACAGCGGTTTTCATCGCGCAACTCTCACTTTACTCGTCTTCAATATCGACGCGGTAGCTCTCGATCACCATATTGGCGAGGAGCTTTTCGCACATAGCCTTAACGTCACGCTCGGCTTGTTCACGGTCATCGCCGGTTAAATCAAGCTCGATGACTTTACCTTGGCGGGCGTTTTTAACGCTATCAAAACCAAGATCATTCAAAGAGCGGGCAATAGCGCGGCCTTGTGGGTCAAGAACACCGGGTTTGAGGCCAATATGGACAATCGCTTTCATGGGAAATCCTTAGATGTCTATGAGTCTTTTTTCGGGCGGCTCGGAAAGGGAGCAATATTGTCCCCGCCTATAGCGTTTGGTTTTAAGATGCCAAGCCGCGTTGCAACTTCGCTATAAGCCTCGGTAACGTCACCGAGGTCGCGGCGGAAGCGGTCTTTATCGAGCTTTTTATTGGTTTCCCAATCCCAGAGGCGGCAACTGTCTGGGCTAATTTCATCGGCTAAAACGAGCTGATGCCCGCCGTCGAGCGGTAAGCGGCCAAATTCGATTTTAAAATCAACAAGCCGTATGCCAACGCCGGCAAATAGGCCTTGCATATAGTCATTAATCCGCAGCGTCATCGCAATCATCTCGTCAACTTCGGACTCGCTGGCCCAGCCAAAAGCGTGGATATGCTCTTCGGCAATCAGCGGATCACCAAGGTCATCGCGCTTGAGGCAAAATTCAACGATTGTACGGGGCAGGCGCTCGCCTTCCTCAATACCAAGGCGTTTTGACATTGTGCCCGCTGCGACATTGCGGCAAATCACTTCAAGAGGAACAATCTCCACTTTTTTGATGAGTTGCTCGCGCATGTTAATGCGCTTGATGAAATGTGTGGGAATGCCAATCTCAGCAAGGCGCAACATCATATATTCAGAGATGCGGTTATTTAGAACGCCTTTACCGTCCAGCGTCGCTTTTTTTTGGGCATTAAAAGCCGTGGCATCATCTTTAAAATATTGAATCAGCGTGCCAGGTTCCGGTCCTTCATAGAGGATTTTGGCTTTACCTTCGTAAATTTGTTTGCGGCGGCTCATAGTCGCTCCTGATATCAGGCTGGGGCCGATATAGCCCTTAAGGCGGCGCTGATATACGAAAGGGACGGTATGGGCAATGATTCTCCGATATTTTGATGCAAAAATTTATCCTGAAATAGGAAAATATGGATCACAGTCTTATTTTCAGCCGCTGCATATTGTTTTAACGGCAAAACATCCCTAGATGAGCAATATACACTGATGAGGAGCCAAAATGTCAGTCTTTGAAGATATGAAAAACAGTAATGAGCGCAAATTTGTGCTTGAAGCTCAGCAAGAATTTAAAGCCGAAGCCCGCCGGAATAAATATTTGGCAGAATGGGCGGCTGGCCTTTTCAAGCTTGAGGGCGAGGAGGCTGAAAAATATACATTTGCTGTTATTGCCTCCGATATGGAAGAAGCTGGCGATGATGATGTTTTTCGGAAGGTCAAGGCAGATTTCGAGAGCCACGGCGTTGAAATGAGCGACACCGTGCTTCGCGAAAAAATGAATGGGTTCTTAAAACAGGCGCGCGAAGAAATATTCCAAGAGGGCTAATCTTTTTAGGGTTAAACTTTACGGGCTATGCGCTTAAACTTAATTATTCGGCTCTGGGCATGTAAAGTCTAGGGCCGCCTGATCCGCCACCGCATAGGTTTTGAGATTGCGGATATGTGCAATCATATCATCAGGCGAATATTGTATATTCACACATCCTAATGTTGTTTTGGTTGTAGCGTCGATAATGGCGGCAAACCCTGTAACCCCCAACCAGCGATTATATTGCGGTATAATTTGGCGATCAAAGGCATAATGCGCGCTGATTTCCGATATATTTGGATTTGATATATCTATTGTTACATATTCAATGCTTGAATCCCGTAGTGATGAGAGGGCTTGGCTAATATTTGGCTCAACAATTTTGCACGGCGGGCACCAATCGGCTCGAAACATGACGACATAAAGTTCGGGCTGGACTTGGCTTTGAATTTGGGCTTGAGCCGAGGCGGAAGATGTCACTTGCGCCGCTGAAAAAATAATAAAGCTAAGCAGGATATAAAATATTCTCATCATAAGGTCTGTTATTTCAGAAGGGGGCTGAACTTCAGATGAATATTCAGCTGTTTATGGGCATAAAAAAACCGGCTCTTAAACCCGAGCCGGTTTCGTCTCAATCTTTTATGGGCCGTTTTACTTCGGCGCAACATTAAATACAGGCGGGCATTGTGTTGTTTTGCCGCGTGTTGAAGCGTTTGAAAGATAAGCGCTGCCTTTGGCACGTGATGCCATTTTATCAAGCTCACGAGCCATTTCACTGGCAGAGAATTTCTCGTTTACACAGCCAATAACGCGCTTTGAGTTGGCGTCGACAACAGCGGCGAAGCCGGGAAGTCCAACCCACTGGTTAAAAACGGGCACGATATCGCGGTCAAAAGCGGCATGTGCGCCTTTTTCCCATTTGGCAGCTGTCGAGGTGTCGATGACAACCTCTTCAGCGCTCCCACCCACAAGGGCCAAGGCGCTAGCCAGTTGGCTATCAAGAACTTGGCTTTCAGTGTTCTTATCATTCCGGAAGTTGACAACATAAATGTCGGGTGACGTAGCAAAGGCCTCAGCAGATATAGCAGCCGCAAATCCGGCCATTGCAACAAAAGATACGAGTTTTTTCATTTTAAAGTCCTAAATTAATCGTACGCTGTAGCTTTAGCCCCAGTGCACTCACCTGTTTTGTTATGATGCAGGTTATAAGAAATAGAGGTTTAAGAATGGCAAACGCGCCGTTAGTAACGCGTTTACGAATCTTTCTAAAATCGTTAATTTTTCAGATAAGTCATTGATTTTATTTATTTAAAAAACGCGAGAAAAAATTGTATCTACATGTTTAAGGTGATATTCGTCGTCAAATAGGCCGTCGATTTCATCTGCTGTTAATCTTGCCGTAACGTCTTTGTCATCTTTTAGTAAGGCTGTGAAGCTGCCGTCGCCCGCATTTCCTTGGGTGCGGAACATTTCCCACACTTTCATGGCATTGCGCTGCACCAAGCGATACGCATTTTCGCGGCTTTCACCGGCCTGCGTGAGCGCCAAGAGGATACGCTGCGAGTTATGTAACCCGCCGAGGCGGTCCATATTTCCGCGCATTTGGTCTGGATAGACGACAAGCTTTTCAATCACCCCTGCTAAGCGGTGAAGGGCGAAATCAAGATGTATAGTGGACTCAGGGCCAATGCCGCGCTCTACAGAGCTGTGGGAGATATCGCGTTCATGCCAAAGCGCGACATTTTCCATAGCCGGCACAACGGCCATACGGACAAGCCGCGCGAGAC
>CAZEOD010000053.1:0-13618 GCA_964513675.1 uncultured Caulobacterales bacterium
GTCAGGTGAATATAAGCGAGGCGCACACCCGCATGGATGGTGAAATAATCCACGCCCTGCTCGCATTGTTCAATAAGGGTGTCGCGGTAAACCTCCCATGTCAGGTCTTCAGCAACGCCGTTGACTTTCTCAAGCGCTTGGTAAATCGGCACGGTGCCAATCGGCACGGGGGAATTGCGAATAATCCATTCGCGCGTATTATGAATATTACGGCCCGTCGACAGGTCCATGACATTATCTGCGCCCCAGCGCGTCGCCCAGACCATTTTATCAACCTCTTCCTCAACGGATGAGGCGACCGCACTATTGCCGATATTAGCGTTGATTTTGACAAGGAAATTACGGCCAATAATTTGCGGCTCAAGCTCGGGATGGTTGATATTTGACGGGATGACCGCGCGTCCCGCTGCGATTTCGCTGCGGACAAATTCCGGCGTCACAAAATCGGGAATATTCGCGCCGAAGCTCTCACCGGCGGCAACGCGCTCGGCTGCGCCCTCTACGGGATGGCGGCGTCCGAGATTTTCACGCTCCGCAATATAGATCATTTCTTTGGTGATAATACCCGCCCGCGCAAATTCGAGCTGCGTGACCATCTCGCCTGCTTTGCCGCGAAGGGGTGTGTTCTTAACCGGAAATTCACGCGCTAAATGACGCCCGCTCGCGCCGCCATTATCTTCGGGCTTCACATCGCGGCCTTCATAGGCCTCTACGCCGCCGCGCGCGAGCACCCAAGCCGTGCGGGGACGCGCAAGGCCTGTTTCGAGGTCAATCGTGACGCTATCATCGCTATAGGGGCCGCTGGTGTCATAAACGGGCACATCCGGCTCATTCGCGCTAGGGTGTAAATGCACCAAACGGTGCGGGACGAGAAGGGTCGGGTCCGCAGCCGGAGCCGTGTAGACTTTGGAGCTATTTGGCAAGGCCCCCAACGTCACTTCGGGTGTTTTAAATTCGGATTGGTCAACGGGTTTGTTCATGAGTTTTCTCTAAATGTTAAATCAATATGTCTAAAATAGTTTGAAAGGTCAGCGGCTTGGTCTGCCGCCCTCGCCAAACCGTAACAGCGCCGTGTCAACGCGCCCGTCCGCGCCGATAACGACGTAATAAAGCCGGTTATATTCCGTGGCTTCGACAATCGGCGTGCCGCCGTCTCCGCCGAGCTGTTCGGTAAGCTGCGGCGTGGTGTTACTATGGCCAACGACGAGGTGCCGCCCGCTTTGCGATTTAAGGCGCTCTGCCATAGCCGGCAAATCGCGCGGGTCGTAAAGCTCTACGGTTAAGCCAAGCCGCTTGGCCAAAGGCGCGGCGGTGTCGCGGGTGCGGGTATAATCGCTACTATGAATATGGGTGATATCGGCGTCTTTCAGCATAACCGCGAGCGCCTCTGCGCGGGCCGTGCCTGCCGCTGTTAAGGCGGGATCATTTTTATCGGCAGTTTTCTCGGCATGGCGGACAAGGAAGATTTGAACGGCTGCCTGTTGGGCTATTTCTGGGGTGATGGGGCGCGTCTTAACAGGCGGCGGTGAGATCGCCTCATGGCTCGAAGTCCCGCCGCTTAGATATAAAACGGAACCTGCCAAGACTATCAAAGCGCTCAGCGCCATAGCTAAATATTTCATGTCCGTCCTTCCGCCCGTTTTAACGAGATCAAGTTCAAAGGATACGTCTCAGCCCCGCTTATCAGGGCGCTCCTCGGATGTGGGCTTTATGGCGCGTTATCCGCCATCAATCAAGAGGTTTAGATCACGTCAATATGCGCGGCTCTATCAGCCCTAGAGGAATTACATAATCGAAATTTCCAACCAGAACATATTCTCTATTTCCGCGCGAGGTGATCGTTAGTGCCTTACCTCCATTTTCATAATCGAAAGCCGCTTTTTCTATTTTTGCAAATTCCAAGCTCTTTAAACCAAGAGACTCATCCAAAAAAACCATGCGCTCACCTGTGATGAAACCGCTGTGGTAAATAGACCGCTTCGACTGGAAGAAATCATATTTCGAAGAAAACAAAGCCCCTATTAAACTTATAATGCCAATACAGAAAAACATCACTCCCAATGACGAAGCTTCGCGATCAAGAACACCCGCTTTGATCGGCCAATATATATTTAACCCGAAAAGCGCCAAAAGGAGATACCGCCAATTTCGCGATAAAGCCCCTCTCCATCCCGTAAAAGTCTTCAAATTTTGAGCGCCGTAAGATTTCAAAAGATGAGACCAAAGAACCGTCTCATTTGGCTTCAAAATCTCACTGATTTTATCTCGATCAAACATTATTCACCATGCGAATGGCCGGCGTCATGATCGCCGCTTTCAATGACCGTCACTTCACCCGGGATGGTCAGATAGCGCGCGCCGCTGTCTTTAAGGTCTTGCGGCACTTTAATCGGGACATGAATACCAACCGCATCTTTGGCATGAAGAATATTTGTGAGAATATCTTTTCCATTATCATTCGTCAGGAACCAATAGGGCGGAAAGGCTGTGTGGGTGGTTTTGGCATCCCATACCGCATTATAGGGCGTAAAATGCTGCGCCTTTGGGTCAGCATCGCCCATATGGATGATGGTCGCCCCCGTTGGTAAGGTCACGCGGTAAAGCATATTTTGCACGCGGGCGCGGTTCGGCGCGGGCCACCCTGCATGCGGAATACGCATAATATCCGTCTCCACACCGCCAAGGGTCAAGCTGACGGCCTCATGACCATATTCAAGGTCGAGAACTTCGATTCGAACCGCCAGATCATCGCTCCAAATCGCTTCTTTCTGCATTAAATCAATCGCCTGTTTCGGCATCACAAGGCGGACATCAGTTTGCACATTCATATAATCAATCATATCAATCGCCGAGAAATGATCGCTATGGGCATGGCTAATGAAAATGACATCAATCCCGTCAAAATCGCCTTCACCGGCAAACATAGCCGATTTATCTTCGGCTGTAATTTCAGGATAAGTGCCAAAGCCAGAGAGAGCCAGCGGGTCAAACATGATTTTTACATCGCCCGCAGAAACAAGGATGCCTTCATTCGCAATATGACGCGCCGCGCCAATTTCATGCGCCTGCGCCAATGGTAAAAGCAGCGTCGTCGCCGCCAAACATGCCGCCGAAGCTATATATTTTTTCATGACAAATCCTCTAGGTCAGCCTCGTTTAAAATAGCCTATCTCATTCAAGCCTATGGGTTAAGGTTTAAAATGCATTTTTCAATGACCCGCCAAGCTAAGTCATGGGCCTATATAAAATTTTTCGTCGAATTACCCTTGTTTTTTGATACAAAGCTTTATTAAATAGTTTTATGACTTACCGCCTAATCTATAGATCTGAAGCTACGGATGCCTTGAATGACGCCGAACTTCGCAGCATCGCCATGTTTTCCGCTCTTAACAATAAAGCCGCCAATATTTCAGGGCTTTTGCTACATCATAATGGGCAGATCATGCAGGTCTTGGAGGGCAAGGCCGATGCGCTTCAAGACCTCTATAGCCGGATTGAAAAAGATGACCGCCATGTCAATGTTACCTTGCTCGTGAATGGCCCCTGCACGGCCCCTGTTTTCAAAGAGTGGTCCATGGGCTACCGCCCTGTCAACTCACCGGGGGAGCTTGATATATTCTTTGCCTTAACCCGCGATACGCTCAAAGACATGACCCCCGATCAAGCCCCGCAAGAGTTGACGGAGACAATCGAAAAATTTGCTGCGGATAGTGATTTATAAGTCCAAGCTTGGCGCTGCTGTTTTAAATGCGCATCGGCTCTTAAAACACGCAAGAGTCCATAACCAAGCCGCCGCAGCTATGTTTTTAGGCGGCGCGCCGCGCGCAAAACAGGACGTTCAATAATGTAATAAGACAGCCCCGCCGTCAGAACGGACAGGGTAATCGCGGCAAATGTAAATATAATATTATCCCATATACCCGGTGCTCCCATACTAAAGGTCTTAACGAGGCTGTCTGGCAGGTAAGGCTTGGCTTCGCGGGCGATACGGATAATGCAAATCAGCACCAGATAATGCGATAAATAGAGCGAGTATGACCAATCGCCTAAATGCACCAACCATGACGGGCAGCGCAGTTTATTTTGGCGCTCAAGCGCGCTCGCGCCGTATATAAGCGCCGTAAAAGGAAGCGTGTAAACAACCACCCTCCCCCATGCCGTCATATTGCGTGATTGATCGGTATAAAAAACAACCGCCGCCAAACTGGCGATAATGCCGCCGATAAACATAGGCTTGGCAAAGCTATAAACCTGCTGTTTTACGAGCCATCCGGCAAAAGCTCCGGCAATAAATTCTAGGCTCAAGACGGAAAAAATAATCGAGAATGACGCCCCCCACTGCTGCCAGCCCATTAAAAAGCCGAAAAGGTTAACGCCCGCCCATAGCCCTAAAGCTGGCAACATAAACCGCCGCGGCAAAAATAATATGAGCGCAAAAATCAAGTAAAACTGCATCTCATGAATAAGGCTCCAGCCCAAGCGTAAGACAGGAAGCGAATCTTGCGGGATCAAGAAAAAGGAGCGTATGAAATATCCAAAATTCGGCTCAACATCGCCTTTTAAATCCGGCGACGCCCATGTGCCATAAGTAATAACGAAATAAGCTGAAAATATAGATACAAATACCCACCAGAGCGGGTAAATACGAACAGCGCGCTTATATAAAAATCGTCCAACATCTTTGACAGACCGCCCAGAGTTATATGTCACATAGACCATGATAAAACCGGAAATCACGAAAAATAAATCAACGCCAGAATAGCCCTGTTTCCACGGGCCAGATAACAGCCAATTATCCGTCACAATCTGGCCGCCGCCGTGAAGCCGTGCTGCATGGATCATTTGCTCGCAGATATGATAGATCAAGACCGTAAACGCAGCTATCCCGCGCAAGGCTTGTATGGAATTAAGTTTGGCGTGATTTGATACCGGCATATCTCCGGTTAACAGAGTTTAGCTATTGGCAAAACCCCGTTCTGCCGCTGGCTTGTGCATCAATAAACGAAAGAACATCGGCTTTGAGTGTCGAATCTCCGTCAAAATATTTCGACATGACCTTTAAGGGGCCAGTATGTGTAAGCTCGGGGTAGAACTTATAAACCGCACTCCCGCCGCGTGCATTAATGGCCGCCGCCAAATCTTCGGAGTTTTTCGGGCCGACCGTGTCATCAAGCCCGCCGTTCATAAGGAACATTGGCGGGCTGGGGCTATCGACATTATTTAGCGCGGCATCCTTGCCCGTAAAGCGCTCTGGAAAAATTGTAATATAAGGCTCATCCGTTAGCGGATAGGCCCCAGTTGGTGATGCCAGCCCCACAATAGAGGAAATGCGCTCACACATATTGATGCCGGCCTTTTCAAAATATTTGGGTGCTGTGCCTAAAAGCGTGACCATATGCCCGCCCGCAGAATGTCCAATTAAAGAGAGTGAGCGGTCCGGATAGCGCTTGGCTGCATAGGCCGTCGCCAGAGCCGCATCTTCGACAAAACCGGGGAATTTTGTTTCAGGATAAAGACGATAATTCGGGACAACAACATCATAACCTTCGCGCGCTAATCCTTCGCCGAGAAATTTATAAATATCTTTACTGCCGTCTTTCCAGCTCCCGCCGTGAATAAAAACAATCAAAGGCGTATTCGCCTTTGCGCGCGTCGCCTGATAAATATCAAGTGTCTGGCGATCCAGCTCACCATAGGAGATGTTTTTCGCCAAGCTAAAGCTAGAGCTCGGCGTAATCATGTTCAAAAACCCGACAGGTGAACAGGCCGAGGCCAGCAGGGCTGCCATAGCGCTAAAAGCAGAGAGTTTTAAAAAACGCATAATATAAATCCAAATCCAAGCTTAAACTTAATACGGCCAAAAAGCGAAAGACGATGTTTTATTAAAGGGGAATGTTTTCTTTGCCAAATGACGGCTTTGTGAGAGCTGTGTTTTTACCGTTAAACCGCCGCAGGCGCATATTGAACACATCCGAACTTGACACATCCCAGCTTGACATAGGGCCTCGGCTATCATAATCGGCGCGTGGGCCACGCTCCCCCACTGGAGCGCCTTCGTTGGTGTACAAAAACGCAGATGATGGAGCTTATATCATGGCAATAGCCACCAAACCGGCAACTCGGCCGGCTAATCCGCGTTTTTCAAGCGGACCGACGGCCAAACGGCCCGGATGGAAAATTGAAAACCTCAAAACAGATGTATTAGGCCGCTCTCATAGATCGGCTTTGGGTAAAGAGCGCTTAAAATATGCGATTGATCTGACCCGCGAAATTTTGGATGTCCCCGCAGATTACCGTATTGGTATTGTCCCCGCCTCTGATACAGGCGCGGTAGAAATGGCGATGTGGTCTTTACTGGGCCCGCGCGGCGTTGATGTTGCGGCTTGGGAGAGCTTTGGCTCCGGCTGGATCACAGATGCACAGCAGCAACTCCCGCTTGATGACCTGCGTATTCTTAAGGGTGATTACGGAGTCTTGCCAGAGCTTGAAAAATATACAGGCGACCGAGATTTAGTCTTCACATGGAACGGCACAACCTCCGGCGTTAAAATCGCAAATGCAGATTTCATTCCCGATGACCGTGATGGCCTGACAATTTGCGATGCAACCTCTGCGGCTTTTGCCCAAGAGATTGATTGGAAAAAAGTCGATGTTTTGACCTTTAGCTGGCAGAAAGTTATGGGCAGCGAAGCCGCTCACGGCATGCTCATCCTTTCACCGCGCGCTGTTGAACGCCTTGAGAGTTACACGCCGCCATGGCCAATGCCAAAAATATTTCGCCTGACAAAAGGCGGAAAAATCAATGAAGGTATTTTCAAAGGCGCGACAATTAACACGCCGTCTATGCTCGCCACGGAAGATTATATTGATGCGCTCGAATGGGCAAAATCCATTGGCGGTAAAGAGGCCCTTCTCAAGCGAGCTGATGATAATGCGCAGGTTTTATTTGATTGGATTGAGCGCACATCATGGATTGAAAACCTCGCGAAAGATCGCGCCACATGGTCAAATACCGGTGTCTGCATGGTCTTTAATGATGACCGAATTAGTGACCCTGCGGCTTTTGCAAAAGCCTTTGTTGCCTTACTCGGAGAAGAAGGCGTTGCCCTTGATTTTGGCGCTTACCGCGATGCCCCTGCGGGTCTTCGTATCTGGGCTGGCTCTGCGGTAGAAAAGTCCAATATCGACGCTTTACTGCCATGGCTTGATTGGGCGTTTGAAACGCTCATCGCCCAAAACTAGGCCTTATATTTCATATTTTAACGCTCAAATCTTGGACACTGCCCAAAGCGGCTCGCCCGTCCATAGGTTGAGCGCCCTAAAAGCTACTTTTAGAAAGCTATTACAATGCCAAAAGTTCTTATTGCTGATAAAATGTCCGTTTCAGCCACGGAAAGTTTTAAAAATCGCGGCGTCGATGTCGATGTCATTACAGGCTTGTCCAAAGAGGAATTAATTAAAATTATTCCTGAATATGACGGCCTTGCCATTCGCTCCTCCACACGGCCTGACGCCGAAATCATGGCCGCCGCTAAAAATCTGAAAGTCATTGGCCGCGCGGGTATCGGGGTAGATAATATCGACCTTAAAGCCGCTACAGACCAGGGCGTTGTTGTCATGAACACACCTTTCGGAAATGCCATTACAACAGCCGAACATGCGATTGCCATGCTATTCTCAGCCGCGCGGCAAATTCCGTCTGCCAGCGCACGAACGCAAAATGGCGAATGGCCAAAGTCTGACTATAAAGGTGTTGAGCTGTTTAATAAAACGCTCGGCGTGATTGGCTGCGGTAATATCGGTGCGCTTGTTGTCGAGCGGGCCTTGGGCCTTAAAATGAAAGTCATTGCGTTTGACCCTTATCTAACCCAAGAGCGCGCCGTTAAACTCGGCGTCACCAAGGTCGAGCTTGATGAGCTGTTCCAGCAAGCCGATGCGATTACCTTGCACACACCGCTTGTTGAAAGCACAAAAGGCATTGTCTCACGCGAGCGCCTTGGCATGACGAAAAAAGGGGTCATTATTGTTAATTGCGCGCGCGGCGGACTTGTCGATGAAACCGCTTTAAAAGACGCGCTAGATGCCGGTCACGTCCGCGCGGCCGCTCTGGATGTTTATGAAATTGAACCCGCTAAAGATAATATTCTATTTGGGACGAAAAACTTTATCGCCACTCCTCACCTTGGCGCCTCAACGCTCGAAGCCCAAGAAAATGTAGCCGTGCAAGTGGCTGAACAAATGGCTGATTACTTGCTAACGGGGGCCGTTTCTAATGCGCTTAATACGCCGTCTATTTCTGCCGAAGAAGCCCCGCGTCTTAAGCCATTTGTTGACCTTGCAGATAAACTGGGCAGCATGATGGGGCAACTGCTTCATGATCCCGTTAAGAACATCGAATTGACCTATAAAGGCGCTGTGTCAGAGCTTAATACAAACCCGATGAGCGCCGCCGCATTGGCCGGACTTCTTAAGACAGCCATGCCCGAAGTGAATATGGTCTCAGCGCCTGTCCTCGCCAAAGAGCGCGGCATTGAACTCAAAGAAAGCTTTGTCGCAGAAGCCGAGCGGGCCGACAGCCTTATACGTATTATGGTTGAAACGGCTGAACGTAAATTTGCGATTGTCGGGACTATTTACCGCGGAGAGCCGCGCATTGTCCGCCTCTTTGGTGTCCCGATGGATGCCGCATTTGACCCGCATCTGCTTTATATTCGTAATGACGACAAACCCGGTTTCATTGGTAAGCTTGGTAATTTATTAGGCGAAGCGAAAGTCAATATTGCAACCTTTTATCTTGGCCGCATGGATAAAGGCGGTGAAGCCGTTTGCCTTGTGTCGATCGACTCTGCCGTGCCTGAAGATGTGCAAAACGCCATTAAAGACCTTGATGATGTCAAAATTGTCGACAGTGTTGAGCTTTAAGCCGCTATAAAACCACTATAAATCACTGTAACGCGCGGTCGTACTCCGCGAGTTACAGGCCCGCATATTTGCAATCGAGGGATTATTGACGGCGATATGTTAGCCGTAAAATAATTGTGACGGCATTTAACCTTTAAAAATTGCAATATATCAGAATCGGGCCTATAGCCTCTCCGTAATTTGTCAGGTGCGGAACTTTGATCTCGCGCCTCTTTCATGATTAGGAAAATGTCATGGCCAATGTTGTCGTTGTTGGCTCCCAATGGGGAGACGAAGGAAAAGGTAAAATCGTTGACTGGCTCTCAAGCCGCGCAGATGTTGTCGTGCGGTTTCAAGGCGGGCATAATGCTGGCCACACGCTCGTCGTTGACGGCGAGACCTATAAGCTCAGCCTCTTGCCCTCTGGCGTTGTGCGCGGCGGTAAATTATCGGTCATTGGCAATGGCGTTGTCCTGAACCCATGGGCCTTCCTTGAGGAAGTCAAAAAAATCAAACTTCAAGGCGTTGATATTTCGCCGGATAATTTAGTGATTTCGGAATCCACAACCTTAATATTACCGCTCCATAGCGAGCTTGACGGCATTCGCGAAAATCAAGCGGACGGCATTAAAATCGGAACAACACGGCGCGGTATTGGCCCCGCTTATGAAGATAAAGTCGCGCGCCGCGCTATTCGGGTCTGTGATCTTAAAGACGGCGAAGATTTGATGGGCCGGATTCAAAACTTACTCCACCACCATAATGCCCTACGTAAAGGCCTTGGTCACGATCCGATTGATGCGGATAAGCTCCACGCAGAGCTTATTGATATCGCGCCTAAAATCCTGCCTTTCGTTGCGCCGGTTTGGAAAACACTCGACGAAGCGAACCGCGCTGAAAAACGGATTTTATTTGAAGGCGCACAGGGCGCCATGCTCGATATCGACCACGGCACATATCCATTCGTCACATCCTCAAATACCATCGCCGGACAAGCGGCTGCGGGGTCCGGCATGGGGCCAAACGCCCTTAATTATGTGCTCGGGATCACAAAAGCCTACACCACACGCGTCGGCGAAGGCCCCTTCCCAACAGAACTTAAAGACGACATCGGCCAACGCCTTGGTGAGAGAGGCCATGAATTTGGCACAGTCACAGGACGGCAAAGGCGCTGCGGCTGGTTTGATGCGGTCATGGTGCGCCAAGCGATTGTTACGGGCGGCATTACCGGTATCTCATTGACCAAATTAGATGTCCTTGACGGCTTTCCAGAACTTAAGATCTGCACAGGCTATAAGATAGCAGGGCAGACTTTACGTCACCTCCCCGCCGGGATCCATGCACAGGCGGCTGTTGAGCCGATTTATGAAAGTCTTGAAGGCTGGCAAGGATCAACACGCGGCGCGCGCTCTTGGGCTGACCTTCCGGCGCAAGCGGTGAAATATGTTCGCCGCGTCGAGGAGCTTATCGGCTGTCCCGTTTCTATGGTCTCAACCTCGCCGGAGCGCGAAGATGTGATCTTAATGCGCGATCCATTTAAAGCCTAAACAAGCGGCCCTTAATTGGGCTTCACCCATATTTTAAGCGCGACGCTTATAGATAACGCTTAGATGGTGCGCCTAAATATCTGTGCGTGATTTTTGCGCTTTTTCTAGCTCTTCTAGCAAGCCTTCGTGAATATCGCTTGTATCACCGCCGCCAAACACCACAGCGCCGGAGCTATAGGTCGTGCCAAAACTTTCAGCCGCCGTCACCGTTTGCGCCAGGGCCGAGATGAAATCATCTTCGGTTAAGCTCGCGAGCGGATGAATAAAGACCGACCAAACAAGGTCATTAGCAAGCGCATATCGCGCATCTAAAACTGCATCATAATTCGCTTGTAACATACGCTCCATCACGCCTTCGGGGAGTGCTGCAACTTGAATGATAGGCGAAATAAGCCGCATCCGATTGGCGCGATCATCATAGACCATCATCATTTCGCGCTCGGTAATTTTAAACACCACGCTATTGCCATTGACGATAGCCTCGTCATCAAGGCGCTGGATGATCTCTGCCAATATTTCGCCTGTCATAGCACTCGCTTGGTTGCCTTCAGAATCCGGCGTTTCTGATATTTCACCCTCAGAAATAACCGGCGGGCTATCCTCTGTTTGCGCCTGTGAACAGGCTGACATGCTATAGCCTATAGCGAGAATAATCGATAAAAAGAGCTGGCGAGAGAGTGACATATGAAAATCCTTTCATCGCAAACTTGACGGCATCACACTTCATACGCAAGGCAAAACCGCTCACATCTTCGCGAGAGCCGCGCGCTATGCGTGATCGCCGCCGCCACGTCAGGCGAGTCATAAAATAGCAAGGCTCATTTAATCTCTTTATGCGGCTTGATATTGCGGCGCTTAGGCGGCGGCGCGAGTCAAAACATCTCAAAACTATATTTGGGAATTGACCCTGTTGCTTATCACTGACAAGGGAGCCATATTATGAATAACGCCCCATCATATAATATGAGCCGCCCGGTCTTTCTCGCATATGCTGCATTGTTGATACTTGTCTGGGGCTCAGCCTTCACCATGGTCGATGTCGCCGTCATCAGCCTGTCGCCGATTTGGCTGGTCGCGAGCCGCATCGCACTGGCAGCGGTTTTAGTGACCGCCTATATTCACATCAAAGGCTTACGCCTGCCGAAATTATCCGACGCCCGCTGGCGATGGTATGCCGTTATGGGAACAACTGGCATGGTCGTGCCTTTCTTCTTGATCGGTGAAGGGCAGAGAACCATTGATAGCGGAATTTCCGCAATTTTGATCGGCGCGATGCCGTTGATTACAATTATCCTCGCCCATTTTTTCACAGAAGAGCGCATGACGCCAACCAAGCTTCTCGGCTTTGTCATTGGCTTTTGCGGCATTATTATTCTCTTTCTACCCAAGAATTTCAGCCTCAGCCTTGTCGCAGATTGGAAAGCGCAATCCCTCGTTTTATCCGCAGCCTTTTGTTACGGCCTGACAACGGTGACAGCCAAACGCGCACCCAAGACAGATTCCGAAGTCGGCGCAGCAATGATGCTCATTTGCGGGGCGATTATTGCGATGGTTTGGGCCTTTGCGGAAGGTATCCCGTCCAGCCCGCCAGACCCGATTGCTTATTGGATGGTCTTAGGGTTAGCCATTGGCTCCACAGGCATTGCGACGATTATCTATCTTCATATGATTGACGTGAAAGGCCCCACGACCCTCGCGGCCATTAATTATTTTGTGCCTGTCGCCTCGGTTTTATTTGGCGTGTGGTTATTAAATGAAAAAATCACATTACAAGTTATTATGGCTTTTATCACCATCATCATCGGCGTGATGGTCTCGCGTATTGCGCCTTCACGGCCAAATCTTACGCCAAAACCAACATCCAAAGCGCCTTAATTTTTAGGTGACATCAGCCCCTTAAGTCCGGCAAAGGCCCCGCCCTCTTTGGGCGCAGCGGCCTCCTCTTGCGCCTCATCGGCCTTGGCCAATAGCCCATGATTAAGCGGGCCATGTCCGCCGCCAAGTTTCGGTGCGGTGCGGATCGCTTCAAAGACAAAATCGCGCGCTGATAGCACGGCTTCATCCAGCGGCGTGCCCATCGCCATGCCCGCCGCAACGGCGCTCGCCAGTGTGCAGCCCGTCCCGTGGGTATGGCGGCTGTGAAGCCGCGGGCCGGACATAAGGTTGTTCCCGTCCTCTGATACCAAAATATCAAAAATCATCTTGCTGTCCAAATGCCCGCCCTTCATCAGCGCTGCGTAAGCGCCCATCTCTAGCAGAATCTCGCCCGCCTTCGTCATGTCATCTGTGTCGTCAATTTTAAGCCCCGTCAGCAATTCAGCCTCGGGTATGTTCGGCGTAATTAAATCGCAAACCGGCAAGAGCGTGGTTTTCAGCGCCTCTACAGCCTCTGCGTCCAACAGGCTATCGCCGCTCGTTGCGACCATAACGGGATCAAGAATAACAAAGGCGTCGATATCGTCGATCTCTTTCGCTACAGCCTCTATAATCTCCGCCGTGCCGAGCATGCCGATCTTAATAACATCCGCGCCAATATCGCACATAACCGATTGAATTTGCGCCGCAACCATATCCGCAGGCAGCATATGCACCGCCTGCACACCGAGCGTATTTTGCGCCGTCACCGCCGTGACCGCGCTCATGCTATAGGCCCCATAGGCCGCGCAGGTTTTTATATCCGCCTGCACTCCCGCCCCGCCGCCAGAATCAGAGCCGGCAATGATAAGCACGCGCGGTGTTGGGTTTTCGATGTCTGGGGTGTCGGTGGTCATAATAAACTCGTCGCTTGTCACAGGAGCCTGCTTGTAATCACAGACATCACTGCGTTATCAAACCCTATGTTTTACGTCTATATAATTACGAATAAGCCAAAGGGAACGCTCTATATCGGCCAAAGTGATGATATTGTAAAACCTATGTGGGAGCATAAGCAAAAGACACGGTCTGGCTTTGCATCACAGTATAATTTGACACATCTTGTCTGGTTTGAAAGCTTTGAGACGCGTGAAGCCGCTTTTGTAACAGAACGGCGGATGAAAAAATGGAACCGGTTGTGGAAGATAAATATAATAGAAGCCCGAAATCCAAATGGGGACGATTTAACAGAAACATTGTCAATTATAAGGTAAAGAGTCCCGCCTTCGCGGGAATGGACGGAGGGGGATGGGAAT
>CAZEOD010000054.1:0-6828 GCA_964513675.1 uncultured Caulobacterales bacterium
GAGACTTTAGCCTGTGTGCCAAAGTCTTTAATTTGCTTTTTCAGAATCGAGGAGATTTCTGCCGCGCGAATATCCATGATTATTTCTCTTTCGTTTTACCGTTCAGCCTTAAGCGTCTTTCAACGCCAAACCAAGATCCTCAAGCTGTGTCTTGAGGGAGCTATCATAAAGTTTAGACCCAAGCCGCACGACAAATCCGCCGAGCAAGTTTGGATCCACATCAAGTTCGAGGTCGACCTTACGGCCTTCCGCTTTTTTTAAATTAGCTTTGAGTGACGTGATCTGAGCTGCTGTTAATTTCTTAGCGCTTGTCACTTTAGCCACTTGAGAGCCGCGGCGTAGCGCCAACTCATCTTCAAAGGCTGTAATCATTGAGGGTAGCTCTGCGGCACGGCGATTTGTGGCGACAAGGCCAACAAATTGTGTGGCAAGCTTGCCAAGTTTGGCTTTTTTCGCGATCGCCGTCAGGGCATCCGCTTTATCATCAACCGTGAAAACGGGACTGCTAGCAAGACGCCGCAAATCTTCACTGCTCGAGAACATGGCCTTGACCGACTTTAAATCTTTTTCCAAGGCTTTAAGCGCGGCAGCACTCGTCGCAAGATCGAGAAGTGCCGTAGCATAACGTTTTGGGGCTTCACCCGTTACGAGCTCTGTTTGCGACATTAACCGTGTCCGTATTGCCGGAAGTAACTAGCCGTAAAAGCCGATCAATCCGTAGTAAACTGCACAAATATGACGACATGCCGTGATAGCCTGCCTCCAAAATCGCGGCGTCTTAACATGCATATTCGGTGATTCCAAGCCATGATTTTACAGAAAGTCAGATTCCGTCAAAATCAGAGATCACGCGGCAAGAATCCTTTGAAATATAAGCAAAAAAAACGGCGCCACAAAGGGCGCCGCATAAACCACTCATTACAGTCTCTAATATTTAGAGACGCACTTTCGCGCCAACAAACATATAACGTCCAAGTGAGTCATAAGTTGATGGGAAAGTGTTACCATTCGCTGTGAAACGGAAGTCAGAGATTGGCGGATCATTATCAAGGGCATTGTTGATACCCGCAGATAGAACAAGCTTCTCGTTAACATTCCACTGACCGAAGAGATCGAAATAATTCTCTGATCCGAATGTTGCACCAATAGCATCATCAGCTAAGTCACCATCATTATCAACAGAGCCGATATGACGCCACGTCGCATTAAATGACAACGCATCATTCGGTGTCCAGCCAATGCCGGCAACATGACGATATTCTGGATTAACTTCACCCGTGAAAGTAGAGCCGCCGAAGAGACCATTACTATCTGTAACGTCAGCACCGGGGAAACTTGTCTGCTCAAGAGCCGTAACAATGTTACCGATATAAGTCAGGCTGAAATCACCAAAGTTACCAAGACCAAAGTCTTCTGCACTAAAGTTATAGCTTGCATTGATGTCAAAACCGCGCGCTACGCGCTCAGCAATGTTTTGCAGACTTGCTGTAATGAAACCATCAACCTGCAATGTGCCGAGGCCATCACGATTAATGAAATTACAGAATTCTGGCTGCGTGTTATCCAAACAATCATCAAGAATTGTTTGCGGAGGAACTGTTGAGATAAAGTCATCGACAGAAATGTCATAATAATCAACAGACACCGTTAGGCCCTCAACAAAAGACGGACGCAATACAGCACCAATCGTGATTGTATCAGATTCTTCAGGCTGTAGTCCGGTGTTGCCACCTGTCAAAGCTTGCAACTGACCGGCATCTTCTTGGACTAAGCCAAATAATGCTGATGGTAGACCTGTACGCGCACATTGCTCGAGCGTTGCCGTCGGAGCTGTACCTGAACATGGGTCATTATCGTTAAACAAACCAAGTGATTGCGGGCTAAACAGTTCAAACACATTTGGTGCACGAACAGCACGTTGGAACTGACCACGGATACGTAGATCACTTACGGGCGTCCATGTACCGCCAACAGAGAAAGCTTCTGTTGTAAATCCATCGGACTGCTCGCCGCCAGGAATACCATTTGAATAGCTATAATCTGAATAACGGAACTGACCTGTTAAAGACAAGTTCTCAGCAAATTGCTGACCTTCGATCAATGGAATATTTGTTTCAGCAAAGATTTCATAAACCTCTGAAACACCATCAACAGGGTCAGCGGGGCCGCCGAGACCAGTTGATCCACCAACAATCAAGATAGAATCAGGTTGGCTCTGAAGGGCATCTTGACGATACTCAACACCAACAAGAAGGTTGATTGGGTTTTCAGCTAAAGGAGACGAGAAATTATTGACAGGACCTTGAACGGTCGCACCAACGATTTGTTGTGTCACTTCACCTGTTTGAATAGTCGGCGTTAGAACACTTGCCAATGCTGTTGGATCAACAGGCGTTGTTCCAAACAAGTTTAGCGGCAAACATCCTGCGCGGCCTGATGTACACTCAGGGCCGTTTGGACCATTTGTTACAAGAAGAGATTCTTGGAGAAGTTCGATATTACCATCATTTGTATTTGTCGTGGATGATGACGTTGTTGAATATTGACCAAAGACATCATATCCCCAATCTGTGTCACCAAGATTACCTCTGAAACCACCGACAACACGAATATTGTCAAGCTCAATCAATGAGTTACGACCACCACCTTCTACGAAACGGCGATTAACCTGAACTGGTGCCAGATCAGTTGCGGCAAAGCCACGCTGTGTACAAATGATATCAACGAGATCAGTTGTTAGGAATGGGTTGTCACAGTTAATAGACTGAACTTCACCAAATGTCGCTGATGGCGCGATTTGCGCATCTGTTACGTTACGGAAGAAAGTTGCGTCGAGGTAAGCTTCGACATTTTCAGTCACTTCATAATTAGCCAAGAAACCACCTTGAATACGCTCTGTTGGGCGCTGGAAGAAGTTTGTTGGATTGAAGTTAAAGGCGTTGCTAGATCCGCCAATGATATTTCCGTCACCATCGCGAGGAACATTACCCGCAGCGTCTAGAGAAATAACGCCTTGGAAACCAGGCTGTGGGTTAAGCGGAAGACCATCTGGCCCTGGAACAGCACCCAGTGTTACTGTTGTCGGGAACGGCCCAAAGTTAGACCCCAAACATGATACGTTACCGCCTGCGATTGGCCCTGGATTAGATCCTAGCGCAAGAATCGCACAACGTGAAACGTCGCGTGTACCTTGAAGAACAGGCGACTGATCTACATAACGCGCATAACCTGTAATGTGACCGCGGCCATCATCAAATGCTGTGCCGAAGACAGCTGAAAAATCAAGCGTTTCACCGTCAAGCTGCGTATTAGTTGGTGTACGGCCATCTGTTGAAGAGGCATCTGTAATCGCTTGAGCAAGTTCATTTGAATTGGAATCAAGGAAGAAACCATATTGAGAGTTAAGCTCAAGGCCTTCAAAATCACGCTTAAGAACAAAGTTTGTTACACCTGCAATCGCGTCGGAACCATAAACAGCAGACGCGCCGCCCGTAACAACATCAACGCGTTCAAGAAGCGGTGTTGGAATTTGGTTTAAGTCAGCAAAAGAGATATCTGGCGTACCTGGCCCAAGACGCTTTCCGTCAATAAGAACAAGGTTACGGCTCGCACCTAAACCACGAAGGTTAAGTGATGACGTACCTGTTGCACCATTTGATACATTTGAATCCTGACCCGCTGTAATACCTGGCAAACGGTTTAGAACGTCAACCGCATCAACTGCGCCAATACGTTCAAACGCATCTTCACCGATTGTAGTTACTGGTGACGACGAGACAACATTCGGGGATGTGAAACGTGACCCCGTTACAATAACTTCGTCATCAGTTGAATCTTGAGCAAATGCATTTGCGCCGCTCAAAGCTACTGTCGTTGTCAGAATAGACGACAGTAATAGGTTTTTACGCCTGATTTTCATATAAACTCTCCATAAGTTGGAACCCTCTTAGTCCCTTTATCCACAGCTCTTACGTCACAGATAATGGATATACCACGTAAAAACGTGCCAAAGCTTTCAAACCAGCGTGTTTTTATGACACTTGTTGCATAATGGTAACAGTTTGTTTGGATAAATAATTTCGCCCTACATAAAGCTCTGCGGGTCAATATCGATTTGAAACTTATATTTTGCAGGCACTTTTATGCGGCGGCGCCATGTGCTCATATAAGATGACAAATTCACCCGGCTTTCCGCTTGAATCAGGAGGCGTTGACGGAATCGCCCGCGCAAACGCGCGATGGGGGCCTCAGATGGGCCCGAAATTTCTATGCCCTCAGCGCGCGGCGCGGCGGCGGCAACATCTTTAGCAAAATGAGCTATCCCCTTCGGATCTGGCCCCGACATTATAATAGAGGCGAGTTTTCCGAAAGGCGGCAAATCCAGCAAATCGCGCATCGCCCGCTCGGCCTCCACAAAGCGCATACGGTCCCCCGCCGCTAAAGCCTGCAAGGCTTCATGTTCGGGTTGATGGGTTTGTATCAGGGCGTATCCCGGCTTATCGGCGCGCCCTGCCCGTCCTGCAACCTGCACAAGTGTCTGATAGGTTCGCTCGCCCGCGCGAATATCTCCGCCCGCAAGGCTAAGATCACCGTCGACAACCCCAACAAAGGTCAACTGCGGGAAATTATGCCCTTTAACCACCATTTGCGTGCCTACCAATATGTCAATTTCACCGCTGGCCATTCGCTCCATTCTTGCTGCAATTTTTTCAGGATTCCCGGCCGTATCTGATGAAAACACTTCAATGCGCGCATGAGGGAAGTGAATCGCCGCCTCCTCGGCAACGCGTTCAACCCCCGGCCCCACAGCGGTCAGGCTGTCTGGCTCCTTACAATTTGGGCACGCCTGCGGCATCGGCATGGAAAACCCCGTATAGTGACAGCGCGCCCGCCCACTCGCGCGGTGCTCCACGAGCCAACTATCCGTGTCGGGACTGCGTAGCTTTTCCCCGCAAGCGCGGCATATAATTAGCGGCGCATAGCCGCGGCGATTCAAATAAAACAGCGCTTGCTCGCCTTTTTCCAAGACAGACGCCGCCGCCTCTATGAGGGGGGCCGACAAAAACTGCCCTTTTTCGGGTGGATGATCTTTAAGATCAACAAGGTCTATCGGCGGCAATGTTATCGCGCCGGGTCGCTCTGGCAGGATGACATGCGCATAACGGCCCTGCCGCGCATTTTCCAAACTCTCCAGAGTCGGCGTTGCGGACGCCAGAATAACCGCATGGCCGAAAATTTTACCGCGCACCACCGCCATATCGCGGGCATTATAAATAACACCCTCTTCTTGCTTATAAGAACCGTCATGTTCCTCGTCTATAATGAGAGCCTTTAAGTTAGGGTATGGCAAATAAAGCGCAGAGCGCGCACCAACAATAAGCTTCGCGCGCCCCTGCGCAACTTCACGCCATGTCCGCCGCCGCGCTGCATCCCCAAGGGCCGAATGCCACGGCGCAGGTTCAACGCCAAAGCGGGCCTTAAAGCGCCGAAGGCTCGCTTGGGTTAAAGCGATTTCAGGCACAAGCACTAAAACCTGCCCGCCTTGCCGTATGGCCTGTGCAGCCGCTTCGAAATAAACTTCCGTTTTGCCTGAACCTGTCACTCCGTCGAGCAAACTAACCGCAAAACCGCCGCGCTGCACTTGGACTGCTAACTCTTGGCCGGCTTGTTTTTGCCCCGCCGTTAGCTCTAACCCGCCAAAATCAGGGTCAGGCTCATCAAAGGGCGGATCGACAAGACCGCGCTCCGCCGTCAGCCCGCCCACAGCCTCAAATCCCTTTACAACCCCCGCCGACACACCCGCGCGCTGCGCAATTTCGCTCGCCCGCGCGGGGAAAGGGCCGCCTAAGTCTAAAATTTTTTGCCGCAAAACCGTCATCTTCACTGGAACTTGACCCGATGGACGATAAAGCGTCACCTCGGCAGAGGGCTCCAGTGCCTTATAGGAGCGAAGCACCATGCGCAGAACCAGCCCCGCCGAGACGCAATTATATTTTGCCGTCCAATTTACAAAGTCGATCATTTTCGCAGGCAAGGCGCGCGTGCGTTTAATTTCTATGACCTCTTTCAGCGCACGCTCACTTGCCGCCGCTTCGCCCCACACCACACCTATTTTCATTTGCTTACCTATAGGCGCAATCACAAACTGCCCAACCTCGACATACATGCCGGGCGGGAGCGCATAATCAAAAGCTTCGGGCACATTGACCGGAAATAGGATTTGGACGTTTCGCGATTCCATAAGCTGTGTTAACAGATGCGCTAACGACTCGCTTGACCTTTTTGGAGAGACTTATGAAATTTTTCGTCGACAGCGCCGACATTGCTGCCATCACTGAATTACACGATATTGGCCTGTGTGACGGGGTCACAACCAACCCGTCAATCATTGCCAAATCTGGCCGTGACTTCAAAGATGTCATCAAAGAAATCTGCGCTATAACTCCCGGCCATGTCAGTGCCGAAGTCGTCGCAATAAACGCAGATAAAATGGTCGAAGAAGGCCGTCATCTTCGCAAAATTGCCGATAATGTTTGCGTCAAACTTCCGCTGACGAAAGATGGGCTAAAAGCCTGTTCTATTTTATCGCGCGAAGGCGTGCCAACAAATGTCACGCTTTGCTTTAGCGCCAACCAAGCCTTGCTAGCTGCGAAATGCGGCGCGACCTATATCTCGCCTTTTATTGGCCGCCTTGATGACCTTGCGCTTGACGGCATGGAGTTAATCGAAGACATCCGCACAATTTATGACAATTATGGATTTGAGACAGAAATTCTCGCCGCCTCTATTCGCCATATTAATCACGCCAAAGACTGCGCACTTGTGGGC
>CAZEOD010000054.1:6838-12178 GCA_964513675.1 uncultured Caulobacterales bacterium
GGTTATTTTCCAAATGGCCACCCACGCTTTAACAGATAAAGGCCTTCCGCCTTTATGAAGGACTGGGAAAGCACAGGGCAATCTGTACTCTAAAATTCAATGACAAGACACTGATTTTAAACAATAAAAAAGGCGCTGAAAAGCGCCTTTAATTCATTATGAAGCGGGTTTTAGTCTTTTTGGCCGCATGAAAATACGCTGAACTACAAGCGCCAATCCCGACAGAGCAAATAAAACCGCCGCTCCAGAAAATAGCCGAAGCCACCATGTATTGAAGTTCTGACGCTCTTTGTAATCCATAATATGAAGCATCCACATAAAGTCAAAAACGCGCCAAATTCGCGTGCGCACGGCTTTTAGCTCCGCGGTTTTAGCGTCCAGATAAATCCGTGTTTTATCTCTGTCATCATAGATAATCTGCCACACAGGAAGCTCGCCGCGATATTCACGCGGCGCGGTTTCAAGCCGCGCAATTTGATCTAAAACACCCCTACCAAGATAGAGACGATCGGCGACATTTCTGATGTCTTCGGCTGTTAAATCAGACCACGGACGACCGTTGAGCGCATCAATAATTTGCTCGCCTTTATCACCCGTTAAAACATAGGCCGGATGCCCCGCAGCAGAGATCAATTTAGCCCCTGTTAAATCACCCTGATAAAGCGGCATAGCCAGCTCTAAGGGGATCAAATTTTCCGTCTGTAAGCTTACCTCTGGCGCCGCCGCTAAATGCCGACCGCGCACCTCATTAATCGGGAATAAGCTCATGATGAAACCCGACACAAACCATAGCAGGATTTGCACGCCTAAAACGAGCCCTGCCCATTTATGTATGCGAGTAAGATATTTAAAAAAGTTGCGCCGTGAAATCATAGGCGGGGACGTAATAAAACTTGCCGGAATTGTCGAGCAAGAAAGCACTGTTTGCACAAAAAGCCGCAATCACATGAATGACCCTCATCGGCTGCGTCTATCTTTGGCGCGGGCTTAGCCTGTTTTTGGCCGCTTAGAGACATAGCTATAAAGCGCGATACCGCCAATCGTCAGCCCCGTTCCAATCGCGTCAAATAAGCCAAAGGGCTCCCCGAGCAAAGCAATCGCAAAGCCAATCGTCGCAATCGGGCTGAGCATGCCTAAAATCGCGACGCTCTGCGGGCCAATACGCCCCAAAGCGATATTCACCAGAAACGACGGAAATACAGTCCCCAAAACCGCGAGCATCACGCCAATGCCGTAAATATAAGCCGAATATTGCGTTATATTCCCAAAACTTTGACCGCCGTTCACAAGGCAATAGTGGATCATCACCGCGCTACCAGCCCCGATCATGCCAAAACAGGTAAAATAAACACTCCCGATTTTATCAATGCTTTCCTTCGCCAAAAGCTGAAAAACGGCGAAAAGAAACGCCGCGGCCAAAACCAGTAAAGACCCCAAGGTGACATTATCACCAACCGTAATATCTCCGCCCCAAAAAATAACGAGAATACCGCTATAGGCGAGGATAATACATAAAACCGCCTTCAAACTTACAGGCTTGCCAAAGAACAAAGCCCCTAAAAGGAAAACAAAAGCCGGATAAGTAAACAGCAAAAGCCGTTCAAGCTGCGCTGTAATATATTGCAGCCCCGTAAAATCGAGCAGTGAGCAGATATAATAGCCGAGCATGCCAAGAAAAAAGGCAATCATTGCCGTTTTACGCTTTGGCCGCGCCTGCCCTAAACGGCGATCTTTGTTGAACGCCCAAATGAGGCAGGCCACATAGATCGGCACAGCAAAAATCATCCGCAGCGTCAAAAGCGTTAAAGGATCAGGCCGCGTACCCTCTACCGCATAGCCCAGTTTAATAAAAATCGCTTTGCTTGAAAATAAAATAGCCCCGATAATACCGTAGACAAAACCCCAAAAAATCCAGTTTTTCGAGCCTTTTTCTGAGACCTCCAGATCAAATAAGGACGGCGCGGTCATCATTGTGCGAATGTTGAATGCCATAGCTTTACTCCCGCCGCACTTTCTGACGCCGCGCCTTGAAAAAATCTTTCAGAATTTGCCCGCAAGCCTGCGCTAGCACACCGCCGAGAATTTGCGGCCGGTGATGACAGCTTGCCTGCTGGAAAAAGCGAACGCCATTGTCAACCGCTCCGCCTTTAACATCTGGCGCGCCGTAAACCACACGGTCAAGCCGCGCATTAGCAATCGCGGCCGCGCACATTGTGCAAGGCTCCAGCGTGACATAGAGGGTTAATCCAGTGAGGCGGTAATTCCCCGATTGATAGGCCGCGTCGCGTAGCGCCAAGATTTCAGCATGGGCCGTGGGGTCACAAATCCCGATTGGCGCGTTGCCAGCCCGTGAAATAATCTCCCCAGAGGCCGAATCCACTAAAATAGCGCCCACAGGCACCTCTCCGCGTGAACTTGCTGCTTGCGCCTCGGCTAAGGCTTCGCGCATATAGGCCTCATCAGTCATGCGGTCTTGTCGGGCGATTAATCGTCAAGGTCAAGCCGTCACTCATCAGAGGCCTTATGCAAAAACGCAATGATATAGACACCCCCGCCGAAGCGGACACAGCC
The DNA here is from genome assembly GCA_964513675.1 of uncultured Caulobacterales bacterium. Taxonomy (GTDB): domain Bacteria; phylum Pseudomonadota; class Alphaproteobacteria; order Caulobacterales; family Maricaulaceae; genus CALFVT01. The sequence continues at coordinate 9,410 of CAZEOD010000054.1, forward strand.
GCGCCCAGCGGAGAGCGTATCGCCAAAGTCTTAGCGCGCGCCGGCGTTGCTTCGCGCCGAGATGCTGAAAAGCTAATTGCGGCGGGCCGCATCAAAGTCAACGGCAAGCTTCTTGATACGCCAGCCTTTAAAGTGACCTCAAAAGATAAGATTGAATTTGATAATGCGCCGATTACCCGTAAGGAGCCGACACGGCTCTGGCGCTATCATAAACCCTCTGGCCTCTTGACCTCCCATAAAGACCCGCAAGGACGCCCGACCGTCTTTGAGCATTTGCCCAAAGATATGCCGCGCGTGATTTCTGTTGGGCGGCTTGATATGACCTCCGAAGGCCTACTTCTGCTGACCAATGACGGCGAGTTGGCGCGGTTGCTAGAACTGCCGTCAACCGCATGGGCGCGCCGTTACCGCGCGCGGGCTTATGGGCGCATAACCCAAGACCGCCTCGATACTCTGCAAAAAGGGATTGAAATTGACGGCATCCCCACCGGCCCGATTGAAGCCACGATTGATCGCCAGCAAGGAGATAATGCGTGGATTAACGTGACACTGCGTGAGGGCAAAAACCGCGAAGTCCGCCGCGCGCTTGATACGCTCGGCCTGCGGGTTAATCGCCTTATCCGCGTGTCTTATGGCCCGTTCCAGCTTTCAGTCCTACCGAGCGGAGAGATTGAAGAAGTCAAAAACCGTATCCTACGCGATCAAGTCGGTCATTTAATGGAGATCGAACAGACCCGTCCCGGCGGCACATTAACGGGCGCAGCAAAACGCGGCGGCCCCGCCTCCAAGGGCAACGCTAAAGGCGCATCACCGCGCGGGCAAGCAGGCTCGGCCAGACCCATGCCGCAAGGCAAAGGACGCCACGCCAAGCCGAAACGCGGCGGGCCTAGCAAAGCTATGGGCGGACGCGATGTGTCGGCCAAAGACGCGAAAAAAATGATCGCAGACCGCTCTAAGAAAAAAGCTGATAGACGCAGCCAGCGCATAGACGCCGCACAAAATAGGCCAACGCAAAAGCCAGCAAACCGCCGCCCGAGTAAAGCCTTTAATGGCTCATCCTCGCGGCCGTCAACGCGCGGCTCCGGCCCATCAAGAAGCGGCGGCTCTGGACGAGGTCATAGATAATGCGGATCGTTACGGGCCGTCTACGCGGACGCAATATTGAAACGCCAAAGGGACGTAACACGCGCCCGACATCCGACCAAACACGCGAGTCGATTTTCAACATCCTTGGTCATGCCGAATGGGCTCCGCCGCTTGAGGGCGCGATTACGGCTGATATTTTCGCTGGGTCGGGCGCCCTTGGCTTAGAGGCTATATCGCGCGGTGCAGAGTTTTGTCTTTTCGTCGAAACAGAGCCCAAAGCCCGCGCCGCTATTCGCGGCAATATCGAAAAAATGGGTCTATTTGGCTGTACGCGCCTTCACCGTCATGACGCCACACGCCTTAAAATCGCGCCCGGAAACTTGCGCGGCCCTTTCACCCATATCTTTATGGATCCGCCTTATAATAAGGGCCTGTGGAAGCCTGTATTGGAGCGCCTCCGTCATTACGAGCTTATCGCAGAAGGCGGCGTGATTATCCTAGAGGAAAGCAAAGACGCGGAGATCGACGTGAGCGGCTATGAAGTGCTAGCTGATAAGCTTTGGGGGGCGTCGCGGGTTTTATTTTTGGGGGTTGGTTAAACGCGAACAAGTTTCATCATCGGCTCAAATCTATACATCGCTGGACGACTTCCCGCCGCCGGCGCAATAATATCTAACAAGCCATTTTCTACAAGAATAGGTAAAAATCTCCGAGCTGTTGCCGAGGGCACGTCAGCATGTTTGCCGTTATGTTGTTAACAAGTAAAGCCTTTCCTGTTAAAAAAAGTAAAAATAATAACAACAAGATCTTTTGCTACTAAAGCCATAACAAGAAAGCCTAAGGCAATAAAAGCGCCTCGAGTCTTTCCCTAACGCCGCCCGAACAGCCGTTCTATATCCGCGAGCTTCAGCTCAACATAGGTTGGGCGGCCGTGGTTACATTGCCCGCTATGGGGCGTCGCTTCCATTTGGCGGAGCAGCGCGTTCATTTCTTCCCCCGTCAGGCGGCGGCCCGCGCGGACAGAGCCATGGCACGCCATCGTGCCGCAAACATGTTCAAATTTTTCTTTCAAACTCAGCGCTTCGTCATATTCTGTCAAATCATCCGCGAGGTCACGCATTAAGCCTTGCACATTCATTTCCCCCAGCAGAGCCGGAGTTTCACGCACAGCCACAGCACCGCTGCCGAAAGGTTCGATAATTAATCCCATCTCTGCCAGCTCTTCTGCCCGCGCCAGCACGCGCACAGCATCATCCTCGCCAAGCTCGACGATATCAGGGATCAACAGCGTCTGACGCGCAACCCCTTGCCCGCCCGCTTTCTGGGCAGCCATGGCGTCTTTCATCCGCTCATAGACAAGGCGTTCATGGGCTGCATGTTGATCGACAATGACAATGCCGTCCACCGTTTGCGCGACCACATAGGTTTCGTGAAGCTGCGCCCGCGCAACCCCGAGCGGATAGTTTTGCGCGGTCATCATGGCTTCATTTGGGCCGCGATTATTTGACATTGACGCCGAAAACTCGCTGTTCGGCCCGACATAACCCATAGGCGCTTCTTCAACCCGTGCTGACATGCCGTCAATCAATGGCTGTAAAGCGGGATCATTTTGATAAGGTGCATGATATTGCGGCCCGCCATAGCCGCCGCGAAACGGCGCGGTCACACCCAAGCCGGCTCCGC
>CAZEOD010000054.1:12278-13519 GCA_964513675.1 uncultured Caulobacterales bacterium
GCCAAAGCTCCACCAGTTTGAATCCGCCCCAAAGCATAATCAGACACCGTTGTGCTTGCTCTATGTCCTGCTGCCGCTAAGGCATGACGCAGGGCTGATACAATCAAACCGCGCACCATGCCGGGATCGCGAAAGCGCACTTCGGTCTTGGCCGGATGAACATTCACATCGACATATTCATTGGGCAAATCGACATATAGCGCAACCACGGGATAGCGGTCCCGCGCGAGGAAATCCTGATACGCGCCGCGTACAGCGCCGTGCAGGAGTTTATCTTTCACCGCGCGGCCATTGATAAATAAATATTGATGCTGGGCATTCCCGCGTGAATAGGTCGGCAGCCCCGCAAAACCCGTTAGATGAAGCCCCTCACGTTCAGCGTCAATCTCAACGGCATTATCACCAAAATCACGGCCCAATATCGCGGAAAGACGCGCCAAGCGGCCCGCTGCATCTGCGCTGCCTGCGGTCACATTTAAAAACTTACGCTCCCCGCTTCGCAGCGAAATTCCCACGGAAGGATTCGCCATAGCGAGCCGTTTGACCATATCCGAAATCGCCATATTTTCACTACGTTCTGACTTCAAGAATTTAAGCCGCGCGGGGGTGGCAAAGAATAAATCTTTCACGTCGACCCGCGTTCCCGATAAACCAAAGCGCGGCGCAGGGCGCGGCGGCGTTAACGCGCCGCCTTCGACCTTAAGCTCCCATGCGGAATCGGCATTTAAGGTTTGCGAGGTCAGCGTCAGCCGCGCAATCGAGCCAATGGAAGGCAAAGCTTCGCCGCGAAACCCCATAGTCGAGATATTCAGTAAATCCCAATCGCCGCTATCGGACGGGCGTAGTTTTGAAGTCGCATGACGCTCTACCGCCAGCGATAAATCCTGCGGCGTCATCCCGCGCCCATTATCAATCACGCTAATGAAAGTCCGCCCGCCGTCCATGACCGATATATCAACTTGGCTCGCCCCCGCATCAATCGCGTTTTCGACCAATTCTTTAATAACGCTCGCGGGACGCTCAATCACCTCACCGGCCGCAATCCGGTTAACGGTATCAGCGGGCAATCTGCGAATCACTGTCATAATTTCTGCCATAAAAAAGCCTAACCACAGCCAAGCGGCAAGGCTAGCTAGCGCAGAATTTTATTGTGGATGGGTTTCGGCTGACTAAAGCGTAAGTTGACAGGAATAGGCTTGACTGAAACCATAAAAAATCAACGTAGGGGATATGTCATGCAA
>CAZEOD010000055.1:0-12485 GCA_964513675.1 uncultured Caulobacterales bacterium
GGAATAGAACCATGGCCGTAGATTACGTCCGCATTTTTGACACGACCCTTCGCGACGGGGAGCAAGCCCCCGGCTTTTCAATGACAGCTGGGCAAAAGCTCCGTATGGCCGAGAAAATTGCGGCGATGGGGGCAGATATTATCGAAGCTGGATTTGCCGCCGCCTCGCCCGGTGATTTTGACGCGATCAAAGGCATCGCCGCCAATATTGACGGCCCTGTCATATGCTCGCTCTCGCGCGCCACGGACGGTGATATTCATGCCTCTGGCAAAGCCATCGCGCCAGCCAAAAAACAGCGTATTCATACCTTTATCGCAACCTCGCCCTTGCACCGCGAATATAAGCTGAAAATGAGTAAGAACGAAATTCTTGACCGCGCTGTTGCCGCTGTGAAACTGTCTTTGGAATATACCGATGATGTCGAGTTCTCCGCCGAAGACGCTATCCGCACTGAACGCGAATATCTAAAAGAAATATTTGAAGCTGTCATCGAAGCCGGCGCGACCACCATTAATGTACCGGATACCGTGGGCTATACAACGCCTGAAGAAATTCAGAGTTTATTTGAATATTTATCAGGCATTAAAGGCGCGGAAAACGTTATACTCTCCACTCATTGCCATAATGATTTGGGCCTTGCTGTGGCTAATTCCCTTGCGGCCCTTCGCGGCGGGGCGCGGCAAATTGAAGGTGCGCTTAATGGTATTGGCGAGCGCGCCGGTAATTCCGCGATTGAAGAAGTCATTATGGCGCTAAAAACACGCCAAGATTTCTTTAATGTCGAAATGAATAATATCGCTACAGAGCAAATCTACAGCGCGTCGAAACTTCTATCTACGATTACAGGCAACCCTGTGCAGCGTAATAAAGCCATTGTCGGTAAAAATGCCTTTGCCCATGAGAGCGGGATTCACCAACACGGCATCCTCGCAAACCGCGAGACCTATGAAATTATGAAGCCCGAAGATATTGGTGTATCTGAGGAAAATATTATCCTTGGTAAACATTCGGGCCGTGCAGCCCTGAAAGCCCGCGCGGAAAAGCTTGGATTTACGCTCGCCGACAATCAATTAAAGTCGATATTTGTCGAGTTCAAAAAACTCGCCGATGAAAAACGCGAAGTTTTTGATAGCGATCTTGAAGCGCTCATCCTCGGCGAAGCCGTCGGAACGGGCGGGCCGTGGACACTTGAGAGCCTCTATGTCTCTGCCGGGTCTGATGCTGGAACGCAGCCCGAAGCCACCGTTCGCCTCTCCCATAAAGATGGCCGCGAAGAAACAGCCGTAGCGACCGAATCGGGCCCAATTAATGCTGCCTTTAAAGCGATCTCACAGGCCGTTGGCGTACCTTTAAAATTGGAGCATTTCTCGGCGCAATCCGTCTCGGGCGGGAAAGACGCCATGGCCGAATCTACTGTTCGGGTCAGTACAGAATTTGAGAGCTATCAAGGGTTTGGCGCAAGCACGGATACCATCCTTGCTGGCGCGAAAGCCTATTTAGATGTGATTAACCGCATTGAACGCCGCGCCGTGCGGCAAGCGTCGATTGCAGCACAGCATTAGGATTTAAACATGCCTAAAACACTCTTTGACAAGGTATGGGATCGCCATATTGTTATCCCTGAAACGGCGGATCATCCGGCGACCTTTTATATCGACCTGCATTTGATTCACGAGGTCACAAGCCCGCAGGCTTTTACAGTTCTCAAAGAACGCGGCTTAACGGTTCGCCGTCCTGATAAAACATTAGCAACGATTGACCATTCGACGCCGACATTAATTAATGCCGATGGCTCCCGCCCCTATGTCACAGCGCAGGCCGAACGGCAGGTTGAAACCTTGCTGGAGAACACCCGCGCTCACGGCATTGAAACCCATGGTTGGGAGAGCGAAAATCGCGGTATTGTTCACGTTATGGGGCCAGAGCTTGGCGCAACGCAGCCCGGCATGACGGTTGTTTGCGGTGATAGCCATACCAGTACCCACGGTGCGTTTGGCGCGATCGCTTTTGGCATTGGCACGACACAGGTTGGCCATGTGCTGGCTAATCAATCGCTGCTCATGCGCAAGCCCAAAACAATGGCGATTAATGTTAACGGCACATTGCAAAGCGGCGTTACGCCGAAAGATGTAATCTTACATATTATTGCCCAGATTGGCGTTGGCGGCGGCACGGGCTATGCGCTGGAATATCGCGGTAATATCTTCGAGGAAATGAGCATGGATGGCCGCATGACCGTCTGTAATATGTCCATCGAAGCGGGCGCGCGCTGCGGCATGGTCGCTCCGGATGAAACAACATTTAATTATATCAAAGGGCGTAAATTCGCGCCTACTGATTTTGACGCCGCCTGCGAAGATTGGCTGTCGCTTCAAACCGATACGGGCGCCGTATTTGATAAAGAGGTTCATATCAAGGCTGAGGATATTCGGCCCATGGTTACTTACGGCACTCATCCCGGTATGGGCATGGCGATTGATGACATCATCCCAGCATCAGATAATGACGCCGATAAAGCCGCGCTGGATTACATGCAGCTTGAATCGGGCCGCGCTATTGCCGGTACATCTGTCGATAAAGTCTTTATCGGCTCCTGCACCAATAGCCGTCTTGAAGACCTGCGCGCAGCTGCAAATATTCTAAAAGGCCGCCAAGTATCCAAGGGCGTTACGGCGATTATCGTTCCCGGCTCTGTCCTAATCAAAGCCCTCGCAGAAGAGGAAGGACTTGATAAAATATTCCTCGCTTCCGGCGCGCAGTGGCGTGAAGCGGGATGCTCTATGTGTCTTGGAATGAACGGCGATATTGGCCAGCCAGGTGATCTGGTAGTTTCAACCTCCAACCGCAATTTCATGGGCCGTCAAGGGCCGGGCGTTCGCACCGTTCTTGCCTCCCCTGAAACCGCCGCAGCCACTGCGATCACAGGCGTCATCACAGACCCGCGCAGCTTAGGAGAAGCGGCATGAGTTTTGCGCCTTTAAAAACGGTCACGTCTAAAACGCTTGTTTTGCCCATGACCAATATTGACACCGACCAAATCATGCCGGCGAAGTTTCTTTCCATGACGACCAAGGCTGGACTGGGTGAACATGTGTTTGCCAATTTACGCTACGGCGCGGACGGAAAGACTACCGATCATCTCCTTAATAGCGAGGCGGGTAAGGCCTGCCAAATCCTTATTGGCGGGCATAATTTTGGCTGCGGAAGCTCGCGTGAACACGCGCCGTGGGGCCTAACTGATTACGGCTTTCGCGTGGTTATTTCTTCAGAGATTGCCGATATCTTTCGCGGCAATTCATTGAAAAATGGCCTTCTACCCATTATTATTGAAAAGAGCGCCCATCAATGGCTGCTTGACCACCCCGGTGAGGAGGTCACAGTTGATCTGGAGCGCTGCGAAGTCCGCCTGCCGAAAAACGGCGGAAATTATAGTTTCGAAATTGACGCTTTCTCACGCCACTGCCTTATGGAAGGGGTCGATGAGATGGGCTATTTGCAGGGACAGGCCGAGGCGATAGATAAGTTTGAACAGCAGTCGGCATAACCCCTCAGATCGTAACGGGGTTTGTTCCGGTCATTCACATGTGTTGCCGCCATATGCCCAGCAATAACAAGATAGAAACCTATAAAGATTTTTTATGAATATTAATTTCACATATCTCCCCGGCGACGGGATTGGCCCTGAAGTCGGAGCGGCAGCTTTATCTGTTTTGCAGGCGGTTGCGGATAAATTCGGTCATAATTTGGCCGCCGAACAGCACCTCATTGGCGGCGCGGCAATTGATGCTGGACTTAAACCTCTGCCAAATGAGAGCTTTGAGAGTTGTCAACGCACAGGCGCAATCCTGCTGGGCGCGGTTGGCGGGCCAAAATGGGATCACTTAAAAGGCGCAGAACGGCCCGAGCTTGGCTCCCTCCTCCCGCTGCGGAAAAAACTGAACCTTTATGCTAATATCCGCCCCTGCGCGCCGCATCCCGCATTAATTGACCGTGCGCCGCTGAAGCGGGAGCGCTTGGAAGGTACGGATTTTATTGTCATGCGCGAGCTAACCGGCGGGATTTATTTTGGTGATAAAGGGCGCGACACTTTAGGCGCTTATGACGAGTGCCGCTATAGCGAAATGGAAGTGCGCCGCATTGCCATCAAGGCGTTTGACCTTGCGCGGAGCCGCAAAAAGAAAGTCACCAGCGTTGATAAATCCAATGTTCTGGAAACCTCGCGTCTATGGCGCGAAACTGTGATTAATGTCGCGGCGGATTATCCCGATGTCACGCTTGAACATTTATTAATTGACGCGATGACCATGCATATGCTGACCCGCGCGCAAGATTTTGATGTCGTCCTCACAGAAAATATGTTTGGCGATATCCTCACCGACGAAGCCTCAGTTCTTGCCGGATCAATGGGCGTGGTGCCCTCGGCGTCAATCTCTGACGGCACGCTCGGTATGTATGAGCCGATTCACGGCAGCGCGCCGGATATAGCGGGCCAAGATAAAGCCAATCCCCTCGCCATGATTTTATCCGCCGCATGGATGCTCCGGCTCTCTCTAGGCATGAAGTCCGAAGCCGCTGCGATTGAGGCGGCCGTTGATGCCGCCCTTACAGGCGCGCATTGCACAGGCGATATTGGCGGCAGGCTTGGTACGCAGGCCACAGGGCAATGGATCGCGGATTATGTCCGGCAATAAACCAGACATTCAAGACCTCGCGCGCCGAATTGACCGCGCCGTTATCTATGATCTTGCCAAGAAAACGCCCTGTGATCTGGCAAAATCTATCAGTACTGACACGCATCATATCTGGCTTAAACGCGAAGATATGCAGGATGTGTTTTCGTTTAAGATTCGCGGCGCAGCCAACCGCATGGCGAGCCTCAGCGCGGCCCAATTAGATAAAGGCGTCTGCGCTGCTAGCGCCGGAAATCACGCTCAGGGCATGGCGGCGTCAGCCCGTCATTACGGCGCGAAAGCCGTTATCTTTATGCCTGTCACCACCCCGCCCATTAAAGTCAATGCCGTGCAGGCTTTAGGCGCGGAAACGCGGTTGATTGGCGATAATTACGATGAAGCCTGCGCTGCGGCGCTTGAGTATTCAAAGGCGACAGGCGCGGTCTTCATTCACCCTTTCGATGAAATTGATGTCATTGCCGGCCAAGGCACGGTCGGAAAAGAGATTCTCAAAACCGTAACTGCGCCAGCGGCGATTTATGTCTGCACGGGCGGCGGCGGCTTGGTTTCTGGTATTGGCAGCTATGTTAAAGTTAAATCACCGACGACAAAAATCATCGCCGTTGAGGCCGAAGGCGCGCCTACCTTAGAGCGCGCCCTTGCCGCAGGCCATCCCGTCTCGCTTGACACAGTCGACGGCTTTGCTGACGGCACAGCTGTGCGGCGCATTGGCGATTTAACCTTTAAAATCGCCCAGCAAGTCGTTGACCGCTCTGTTCTGGTGTCGAATGACGCCATTTCAGCCACAGTGCGGCAAATTTTTCAGCTGACCCGCACGGTTGTCGAACCTGCCGGCGCGCAGGCTCTCGCGGGCTGCTTGAAAGATATTGCTATGGGCACGGCGCCCGAAGGTGACCTTGTTGTGACCATATCAGGTGCCAATGTGAATTTTGACCGCATTGGCCATATTGTCGAACGCGCTGAACTGGGGGCAGGCGGGGAGATGTTATTTGCTGCGAGTTTATCAGAAAAACCGGGCGCTTTTCTAAGCTTTATTGACGCCATTGGCACACGCGCCATTACAGAATTTAATTACCGTTACCGCGAAGCCCAAACTGCGCATGTTTTGGTGGGCGTTAAGCTTCGTGACGTATCGGAGCGCGAAGGCGTTTTAATGGATATGAATAAGGCCGGAATAGAGACCTTTGATCTCTCCAATGACCGCCTCTCAAAACGTCACCTGCGCCATATGGTCGGCGGGCGAGGCAGCACCGATATTCCCGAAGTTATTTATAGTTTCGAATTTCCAGAACGCCCCGGCGCATTATCGGACTTCCTACGCGCGCTGAATAACCGCTGGAACATTTCATTGTTTCATTACCGCAATCACGGCGCATCAACAGGCCATGTCCTCTGCGGTTTTCAAACGCCCAAGGGAGATGTAGACGCCCTGGAAGCCAGCCTGACAGCCACAAGATATCCGATGGACCGCGAAACAGGCAATATGGCCTATGAGGCATTTCTGCGCGGATAGCCCCAATCTCTTCATAGCCTGACAAGACTGTAACTTGAACCGCACGCCCCCCTGCGGCACATGGGGCGTATGGTGGATGGACGGGTTATAGATTGGACGGAGGATAATCAGCGGTTTGATCGCTTTATCTATGCGCTGGTCGCCGCTGCCGGCCTACATAGTCTTATTTTTCTTATTTTATCTTATACGCCGCCAGCGCCTTTGCTGCCCATATTAGATATATCTATACCTGTGCGCGTCATTGAGCAAAGCCAACCAGTAAAAGCCCCAACAGCCGCCCCTGCCTCCTCCTCTGGCCCCTTTACGGCGGCACAGCCAGTCTCTCCGCCGTCATTCGCACCTCCTCCTATTCCTGAACCTTCTATTCCTGCGCCGCAGCCCCAACCTACGCCGCAGCCAAAGCCTGCTGTGCCGGCACCAACGCCTCTATCCGTTACGCCGAATATTATTGCCGGCCCGACCGCTGAAGAGGAGGAGGATGAAACGGATAAGACAACCGCGCCGCAAAGTTATGTTCCATCCCGCTGGGCATTAGAGCCGGCTTTATCCAAACCGCGACTTGAAGGTCTTTTTGGCGAGGGATTCGAAAAAGATATTAATTGCGTCCGCTCCCTGTCTGAAGATTGCACCGCTTTGCGAAAAGAGGTCTTTGCTGATTACCAACTCACAGAGCAAGATTTGATTTGGACGGAAAGTTTTGCCCATAGCGGATTAACTTCGCCGGAGCTTTACGGCCTTAGCGAGCGTCAAATCCGTAAAAAACTCGGTGTTCCTATCGCCGGCGATAATGGCTTTGTCATTCTGCCCGGCATAGCGATTGACGGTAATCTTTGGGATACACTCCACGGCGTCAATAAAAAATGCCCTGTGTTGCGCGGCGTGCGCAAATGCCCTAGCCTGCGCCCGAAAGCCGATGATAAACGCTTTAATATTCCAAAGAGATAAATAGCTGAACCGCTTATTTCGTTTGGTAAGAAAATTGTCCCGCATCATTAAGCGTACGCCGCAAAACACCGCGCTGTTTTAAGCAGTTTAAATGCGCGACAGATTCTCCTACCGCCATAATTCTATTGCTGTCATTTATAGGCCGGCGAAATAATACTGAATATATTTCAGTTGCCAATCGCGGCCTATGACAAAATTCCGTCAGTCGATCCAATGCCTTTTCATGATGAGAGATTAACTTCTCAAGCCGTTTATGCACACCACGAAACGGAATACCATGGGCAGGCCCAATCAATGTATCTTCAGGCAGGGCCGCCTTCATCTTATGACAAGACGCGATCCAATCTTCCAATGGATTGGCTTCTGGCTCTGTTGGCCAAACCGAGACATTTGAGCTAATATTGGGTAAGATTTGATCGCCTGATAAACATATTTTTAGCGCCGGACAATAAAGACAAGCGTGTTCAGGGGAATGTCCCGACCCGATAATAATTTTCCACTCATGGCCATTTATCGTCAAACTATCGCCGTCTTGAAGACGGTCATAAGATTGCGGCATAGGCGAAATGGCTTTGCCAAACCCGCCAAATCGAGCCTTGTAGATTTCAATTTGCTCTGATGTTAATCCAGCTTTTCGGTAAAATGTTAAGCCTTCACTTGGGGCCTCATGCCCCGTATCTGCCGCCATTAGCCGACATAGAAAATATTCCCCGCGCGTCATTAAAAGCGGCGCATCAAATTTGCGCTTCATCCATCCCGCCAGTCCAGAATGATCGGGATGAAGATGGGTTACAATAATGCGGTTAACAGGCCGCCCGCCCATGAGGGTTTTAAAGTGATTTTCCCACAGCACCCGCGTCGTCCGGCTCGCGATTCCTGTATCAACAACAACCCAGCCATCCCTATCTTTCAACGCATAAAGATTAATATGATCCAGCCCCGTCATCGGCAGCGAAAATCGTAACCAAAAGACCCCGTCCGCGATTTCTGTGACCGCGCCTGTTTCCGGCGCCGCATCTGTAATAAAGTTTATCCCCTGCGGCAGCTTGCCTCGCACGGCAGTTAGGCTTTCATCGGGAGCAGCTTTAGGTCTGAGTGTCATAATCAAACCATAAAGCGTCTATGCCAAAATAGAAATGAAGAATGAAAATAAATATACGCAAAGCCTGCTTATAATTGTCGCAGAGTGGTAGCTGTCACTATCACCTCAGATTAAACTCTTTACCCTTTTTACAATAGAGGGCTATTGCCGCGGTAAATAGCGAGTCGGAATAACACCGATTTGGCCGCGGCGATCAATTTTAATTTGCCACTCTTCGGGGAGTAAATCTCCTGTTAAGGCGCTCTCTAATTGGCGCGTTGTGCTGACATCTTGATCGCCAATGGCTAGAATCAGATCGCCCGGACGAAAGCCATTAGCGCTTGCGGCGCTGCGGCGATCGACCGTCAAAACCATCACGCCTTTAAGATAAGGATCAAATCCAAGCTCCTCGCCAAGGGCCGGCGATATATTGACAATACTGGCCCCATTAAGCGGGTGGTAGCCGTCAAGATCGCGCTCATCGCGCTTCGGGTTTTCCTTGGGCAATTCCGTGCGAATAAAAATAGAGTCTTCGCGGTCATTACGCCAGACCTTGGCGGTCACGCGCTCATCGGGCCGCAAAGTCGCCAAAACAAAGCGCAGCCCATTATCATCATTCACGTCAGTTCCGCTAATGGATAAAAGAACATCGCCTGTTTCAAGACCCGCCCGATCTGCGGGGCCGCCTTTATATATCTCATTAATAATGGCGCCGCGTGAACGATCAAGCCCAAGGGCCGCCGCCATCGTCGTATCAACGCTATTGGTTCGGGCCCCAATCCAAGGGCGGACAATCCGGCCCTCTGCAATGGAGCTTTCAACCGCCCGCGCGACAAGCTTGGCCGGAATTGCAAAACCGATCCCATTAGAGCCGCCAGACCGAGAGAAGATCGCAGTATTCACCCCGATCAATTCCCCTTGAAGATTGACCAAGGCGCCGCCCGAATTACCGGGGTTTACCGCTGCATCAGTTTGGATGAATGATGAGCTGTCAGATACATTTGTCCGGCCTAAAGCGGAGACAATACCGCTGGTGACCGTTTGGCCGACACCGAACGGATTGCCAATCGCGAGGACAATATCGCCAATATCCAAATCATCGCGCTGTGAAATCGACAAGCTTGGCAAGACTTCGCCTTTTGTGTCAATTTTAAGCACAGCGACATCAATCTCTTTATCTTCGGCAATGACCTCCGCAGCGAACTCACGGCGATCATTTAGCACAATGCGGAGCTCATCCGCGCCGCGCACAACATGGGCATTTGTTACAATAATCCCGTTATTGCGAACGATGACGCCAGAACCAAGCGAGTTTTCAACCCGTTCGCGCGGCGCGCGGCGCGAGCCAAACATGAAATCAAAGAAATCATTACGGCTACGCTGAATAACTTTGCGAGATGTAAAAACATTAACAACCGCTGGGGCGGTCTCTTTGACAACCGGCGCATATGAAAATTGAAGCTGGGCCTGATTATCCGGCACCACGCGCTCAATCTGCGCTAAAGCGTCTTTGGCATGGGCCGCTGCGGAAAAGCTACTGAGAAGCGCTGATACGCCCAATAAAGATAATAAAATACGTTTCATAGAGTATAATCTAGGGTCTCTGGACCAAATAACAAACCCCCACTCTCAGAAAGTGAGGGTTTTTTCATAATTCCCAATAAGTAAGTCTCAAAGGGGCCAGTGTTATGTTTCCAGCGCCCCGTTTTACGCGGGCAACCCTAGCGCCTGCACATCCCAACTAGGCTCATACTCTATTCAAATTGGGCGGGCGCTAAGCGGTAAGGTGAAACTTAAGCCGCTCAATGAACCTCGACATATCTGCGTCGGTAACAAATAAATGCGGCGTTACGCGCATGAAGTCTCCCCGTATCGACACATAGATATCCTCAGATGCCAAGCTGGCAAGAATGTCAGGCGGGGGCGGAGTTGGGAAGGCGACACCCAAATAATGCGGGGCGCGAATAGACGGCCCCATCGGCGCAAGCCCAATGGCAGATAATTCATCAGCTAAATAATCTGTCTTCACCCGTAATGTCTGCGCGATATTATCAATACCCCAATCCAAAACCTGCGTTAGAGCTGCGCTAACCCCGCCCAGCAGCGCAGGATTGGCCTTCTCACCCATATCATAACGCAGCGCGCCGGGTTGATACGCATCGACATATTCTGTCAATTTAGAGAAATTCTCGCTCCCCTTTCGGTTCATCCAGTTAAATTCCATCGGGCGGCCATCTTGCCATTTCGGATCAACATAAAGAAAGGCCGACGTATAAGGCCCCATCATCCACTTATAACTCGCGGCGACGGCAAAATCCGGCTTTATTTCATCGGCCTTAAACGGAAGCGCGCCGAGTGATTGGGTCAAATCCAATACCAAGGCCGCGCCGACCTTATCAGCGGCGGCCCGCACCGCCATTAAATCCAGCACCTCCCCATTGGCCCAATGCATATGGGCCGTTGCAATAATCGCGGTCTTATCTGAAATCGCCCCTAAAACTGCCTCCGTCCATGTTCCGCCATCAGGATAGCTTAATATACGCAGAGAGCCGCCTTGACGCGCGGCCAAATCACGCCATGGATAAACATTTGAAGGAAACTGGGCGTCTAACACCAAAATCTCTTGCCCGGCTTTTAGCGGCAAATTATTCGCCGCCGTCTGTATGCCGTAGCTCACAGAATTAATCATAGCGATGTTATGGGGCTGAGTTTCAAAAACACGGGCGGCAAGCGTCCGCGCAGTCTTGCAGACCGAGAAAAAATCATCCGGCTTGAACACCCAAGGCTGCACCTTGGTCTGCATGCCCGTCTGCATCGCGTCCGCAACGCCGTGCATAAGCGGCGACATATAGGCCGTGTTTAAATAAGCGACCGTCTCCGGAATATCAAAAAGATGGCGTTGGTTCGAAATCATCATGGCGGGCCTCATGCATAATAAGGCTTAAGCCTTTTCTAGCCTTGCTATCTGATTACGCTCAAAAGGCAATGGCGGAACATAACGCGCCGCATTTACTATATCAACGCCTTGCAAAGGCGGTGATGCCGTTTGGGGGCGTTTTACTTTTTTCCCTTTTGTTGTTAAGAAAAAATATGAAAATAATCTCTTTGGTTTTTCTGGCTCTTTTCGCCTCCCAAGGCCTTATGGGATGTCAGATTTTTAATACGGCCTCAAATCAACAAAACGCCAAGGGATTGAGTAATAGCAAAGATAGTTGCGGGCGAAAACATTTTAAACGTTTTATAGGCACCGCCTTTGATGACATTAATCTGATTGAAGAGTTTTCTTTGGAGTTTGACACGCAAATAGACGACGGGTCTGGAGTCTGGACGTGGAAAGATAATGATTATTTTATACAGGTACTTGATCCAAGACTCTTTATGCTCACAGGCGAAGAGCATGTGATTGTAGCAAATTATTCCCCGAAACGCCTGAACGTTTTCCTGAGTAACGATGGGGTCATTGAAAAATTAGAATGTGGATAATCTGTGTGAACAGCCTGCGGCTCTAACGCCTCAATGAAAAACCTATGCGGCCGCAGTTACGTCGTAGAGCAATGCGGCAATAGTCTATACTCACCCGCACCAATAGCGCCCCTAAAACACAAGTCGTCTTAACGGCTATTGTTTATTCTGCGTGTAAACCTTAGCGCGCGCCGGGTGTTGCCGGCAGCCCGTTGAAAATAGGGTCTAGATAACGTTTACGTGCCGCCTCGTCCCAATTTCGCACATTCTTGATACAGAACCGCGCAATCTCGGGCGGTTGCCCACGGCGGGCGCGCTGAGCTTCGGCGCGTTCAAAGGCTTTTAGATCCCGCATGGTTGTAGATGTGCCGCGCATACAGCTTTGCACAACCTCACGCGGCGTTTGCGGATTGACCTGAATAAATTCAGTTCGGTTATAAGCTTTGTAATTTACCGAGACCCGATCACCTTGGAGGTATTTTGTAAATACCATGCGGCGGTAATTTGGGTTATCCGACGGGCCGCTTTCGAGCAATAAGACGGGGCTCACGCCCGAATTTTGCGCAGCAGCAGGTGCCGACACCCCTATGGCCATCATAATTAGGAATATGCGTAATTTTGACATAGTGACCCACCTCGTCTCTATTTTGCGTTTACGCCCCGCAAGATGCAACTATAATGCCAATCTGGCCGAAATGCAAAATGAGTCTACAGTTACAGCATCAATGACATGCAAGCTTTCCGCGCCGCAAAGCCTGACCAGTCGGCGGCCTCCATGGCTTGGTTCAGGTTG
>CAZEOD010000055.1:12495-13453 GCA_964513675.1 uncultured Caulobacterales bacterium
CGCTAGGGCCGAGCCGTAGCGGGTTTTGATGTCAGATATGAGCGTAAAAGCTATGCGTCTTCTTCAACGCGATCTTTAGCGCCTTTCGCAGAGACATCGCGATCAACAAATTCAATCACAGCCATCGGCGCATTATCACCATAACGATAACCCGCTTTCATGATGCGGATATAACCGCCGCTGCGCTCTTTATAGCGCGGGCCAAGAATATCAAAAAGTTTCTTTGACATCTCTTTATTACGTGTCCGCGCAATGGCGATACGGCGGCTCGTTAGATCGCCCTTTTTAGCAAGCGTAACAAGCTTTTCAACAAAGGGACGAAGTTCTTTGGCTTTTGGCAATGTTGTCACAATTTGCTCATGCTCAATAAGGCTTGATGACATATTGGCGAACATAGCTTTACGGTGACTAGCCGTCCGGTTTAGCTTGCGGTGGGCAATGCGATGGCGCATGGCGTTATCCTCTTAATCTTTTACTGAGACCTAAATTTGGTCGTCATATTTTTTAGCCAGCTCTTCGATATTTTCAGGCGGCCAATTTGGCGCGTCCATACCGAGGTGCAGACCCATGGCAGCCAAAACTTCTTTGATCTCGTTCAAAGATTTTCGGCCAAAATTAGGTGTGCGAAGCATTTCAGCTTCGGATTTCTGAATAAGATCACCGATATAAACGATGTTATCATTCTTCAAGCAATTTGCAGAGCGAACTGACAGCTCAAGCTCATCGACTTTGCGAAGCAGGGCAGGATTAAAGTCAAGCTCTGGCTTCTCTTCTTTGCGGGCACTATCTTCAGGATCGTCGAAATTGACAAAGACTTGAAATTGATCTTGCAAAATACGCGCGGCAACAGCAATCGCATCTTCCGGCGTTACAGCGCCGTTTGTTTCGATATCAATGCTGAGCTTATCATAATCAAGAACTTGACCTTCGCGTGTGTCTTCAACGCGGTAAGCCACGC
>CAZEOD010000056.1:0-13065 GCA_964513675.1 uncultured Caulobacterales bacterium
CCCATGGCTTTCGAAACAAAGGCCGCTTAAATGAGTTAAGGACCCGGAACTAAACTGGGACAAGTCCATTATGAGAATATCTCACCACTGAGACGGGTTTATCAGGGGCCGCCATTGACCTCTTTTTGATATTTTAAAGGCAATATCAGCCTGTTAAAATGCGTAGGTCTCCCAACCCTACATTTTGAATGTCTTGATTTTCATAGTCTAAGAGGCACGCGGCAAAGACGCGGCCTATGCCCAACATGACGGGCAGCTCGCGGTCAATCTCAAGTGTTAATAAATGAGATAATCGGTGATAGGATGTCTCGCCCTCAAGGCGAGAGACACCCTTAGCAATCATAACAGGCGTGGCAGGGTCTGCGACTTGCTTGATAAGCGACTCGGCGAGCTTTGGCGCGGTTCTCGCGCCCATATAAACCATCAATGTCGTCTGACCGTCAGCACAACTGCGCCAGTCTAAATCAGGCAGTTCCCCATGACGGCTGTGGGCAGTGACAAATTTCACGGATTGCGCGCAATCTCTATGCGTTAAAGACACGCCCATTTGAGACGCCGCCGCCATAGCCGCTGTAATGCCGGGGATGATGTCGACTTGAATGCCCTCGTCTTTGAGAATTTTTATTTCTTCTCCCGCGCGTCCAAAAATCATGGGATCACCCGATTTAAGCCGCACGACATTTTTACCCTGTTTCGCCAGCTTTATCATCATCGCGTTAATGTCGTCTTGTCGGCAGGACTTTCGCCACCCGCGCTTACCCACGCAAAGCTTTTTGGATGTCGCCTGTGCGAGTTCCAAAACCTCCTGCGAGACAAGGCTATCAAATAAAACGACATCAGCCTTTTGCAAGACGCGCAAGGCCTTGAGCGTAAGAAGCTCTGGATCGCCCGGCCCCGCGCCGACCAATGTAACACGGCCTTTAGGCTGGAATTTTAGCATCTCTATACTCCTTTAAGAGGGCGCGTATCTCTGGAAGGCAAGACCCGCAATTTGTACCGGCTGTTGTAGCGTCGCCGATGGCCGCAGTAGATTGGCAGCCTTTGGCGATTGCGCTGCGAATGTCATTTACGCCCACATTCATACAGGAACAGATGATAGCGCCTTTATCCGGCATATTTGCGCCGGGACGCCCCGCAAGCAATCTATGACGCGCCATGCCTTGCGGTTGGCTCCCTAATTGCGCACAGGCCCAATCCCGTGAGACCTCCACAGGCGTTTGAGCCGTAAAAAGAAGCCCCGCCAAAGCGCCCTGTTTGAAACAGGCCAATCGCGCCTGTCCATCCACTGGACTCATCATATCTAATATCTCAATATCCGCCTCATCTGGCAGACATTGTTTCATAAAATCTTGCCAATTATTCGGAGTCTCAACCCCAGCCAATTCGGCCCGCACACCGCCTTTAACGCGGGCCTTCGTCCAATAGGCCGCGCTATCTGGAAATTTAGAGCGTCAAATATATCCGCCGAAATCGCAGCAAATCCATACCAAGCCGCGTCATATTTTTCGATAGACACAGCGGTGGATTTAGACGCGGGTTGGCCGGAAAACATATCTACATCGGAATGTATGAGCGCATCAACACGCCCCGCACTGGCAAAGCTGTCGGTGAAATGTATGGGCGTAAATAGCAGGCCCTGTCTTTGGCGGCTTGTTACGATGACACGGGCTTTCATCTGACCATTTGGAGATCGCAGCCTTGCAATATCCGCATCACATAATCCTAATCCCGCCGCATCCTCGGGATGGATTTCGACGAAAGGTTCACTGATATGTTGGGACAGCCTTGCCGAACGCCCTGTACGGGTCATTGTGTGCCATTGATCCCGAATACGCCCCGTATTGAGGATAAAGGGATATTGTGAGGACGTCTGAAGCGGTGTTGATTTGGTGGTGGCAACAAAATTTGCTCTCCCGCTTGCCGTAAAATATTTCTTATCTTCAAAGAAACGCGCTGTTCCTTTGGGGTTATGTTTTCTGACGGGCCATTGTATCGGCTCAAGCGCGTTATAGGCCTCATCTGACAGGCTCATAAGCTCTGACAAATCCAAGTCACGGCGGCCCTCATTTTCAAAGGCGCTCAAAGCAGCATATTCGCGGAAAATTTGGGCGGCGCTTTCAAAGTCAAAGCCCTGCACAAACCCCATAAGTTTCGCAACCTCGCATAATTGCCGCCAATCATCTCGGCTCTCACCTAGCGCTGGTAAAAAGGCCCGCTGGCGTGAAATTCGGCGCTCGGAGTTGGTCACTGTCCCGTCTTTTTCCACCCACCCTGTCGAAGGCAGCACGATATCCGCGCAGGCAATAGTATCTGTATTAGCATAGAGGTCTGAGACAATAACGCATTCACATTTAAGCAATGCCTCTTTAATAAAATCCGCATTGGGTAACGAGTCGACAGGATTGGTTGCCATTATCCACACGGCTTTAATTTTGCCGGCGTGAATAACGTCAAACATATCGACGGCTTTTAATCCAGCCCTATCTGCTATGGCAGGCGCGTTCCAAAACCGCTGAACCAAATCGCGATGATCGGGATTTTCAATATCCATATGGGAGGCTAATTGATTAGCCAGCCCACCAACTTCGCGCCCGCCCATCGCATTGGGTTGCCCTGTCACAGAAAACGGCCCCGCCCCGACTTTACCGATTCGCCCGGTCAGCAAATGACAATTAATGATAGCATTAACTTTATCGGTGCCATCCTTGGCTTGGTTCACACCTTGGGAATAAACTGTGACGACTTTATCTGTTTCAGCAAAGAGTTTGTAGAAAGATTCAACGTTATGAACGGTTAAACCTGTCGCCTCGGCAACTGCCTTTATATCATATCTTATCGTCGATCTTAGCGCCTGTTCAAAATTCTCTGTATGATCTGAAATGAAATCTTTATCGAAATAACCATTACGGTCTAAGTGATAAAATAGCCCATTAAACAAGGGCACGTCAGAGCCCGGCGCGAGAGGCAAATGCATATCTGCAATATCGCATGTCGCCGTTTCGCGCGGGTCAATAACAATAATTTTCATCTCAGGCCGCGTTAACTTCGCCGCAGCAATGCGTTGATATAAGATGGGATGGCACCAAGCGAGGTTGGAGCCTGTGAGGACTAAAAGATCCGCTTTTTCTAAATCCTCATAACATCCCGGTACAATATCCGCACCAAAGGCGCGTTTATGTCCAACTACGGATGACGCCATACAGAGGCGCGAATTTGTATCAATATTACCCGACCCAATATAGCCTTTAATGAGCTTATTCGCGATTTAATAATCCTCGGTGAGTAATTGCCCAGACACATAAAACGCGACAGAATCCGGCCCGTGGCTTTTTATGGCATTAGAAAATGTCGTCGCAATAGTGCCAAGCGCATGATCCCAACTGGCGCGCTCACCCTTAATTTGCGGATATAAGAGCCGGTCTTCTTCCCCAAGCGTTTCTGCAAGGGCCGACCCTTTAGAGCATAGCTTGCCGAAATTGGCCGGATGCGCTTCATCACCTTTAACCGCTACCTTATTATCTGCGTCAACGGCCGCAATAACCCCGCAGCCCACACCGCAATAAGGGCATGTGGTGCAGGTTGTTTGGCTGTTGGCCGCCAGCGTCATCTTAGGCCGCTTTACTATCTGAAACGGTTGCAACGCCGAGTTCAACGCGGCCCTTAACAAGCCTTATAGCATGTGTTTTGACATGACCTTTATCCGCGCCTTGGGCTTCACCCGTTTCCAAAGAGAAGACCCAACTATGCAGAGGGCATGTCACGAATTTATCATGGACCATACCTTGGCTTAGCGGCCCGTCCTTATGGGCACATTTATCATTTAAGGCAAAAACCTCGCCCGCCGCTGTTTTAAACAAGGCGACACATCCTTTGGGCGTTTTAACAATCCGTGAGCCTTGCAGGGGGATGTCAGCCACCGCGCAAATATCCACCCAGAGTTTTTTTCCGCGCTCATTCTGCTGGCTCCAATACGCCGGCCTTAGGCTGAACGATTTCAATGGGTGTAAAGTGATGTGCCTCTTTGCCCGCAACACGTTCAGCCCACGGGTCAATCTGGTAAAACTTTTGCGAGAAGACAAAACTATCATAATAGGCTTTGCGCGCGTCGGCGTTATTCATGATGGTGTCTTTGATATAATCAAAGCCAACCTTATCTTTCCACTTATACATGCGGTCAAGATAATGACCTTGCTCGCGGTACATTTGGACAAGCGCGCCGACATGTTCGATGACGGCCTCTTCGGTAGGAACGATGCCCAACACATCCGTGCCTTTGATATGTAGGCCCGCCGCGCCAAAGGCGTGGATTTCATAACCGCTATCAACGCAGACAACCCCAATGTCTTTACAGGTCGCCTCGGCGCAATTACGCGGACAGCCGGAAACAGCTAGCTTTAATTTATGCGGCACCCATGCCCCCAGAGGAATTTTTCAAGTTTAATCCCAAGGCCCGTTGAATCTTGCGTTCCAAAGCGGCACCAATCCGTTCCCACGCATGTCTTTACCGTGCGAAGGCCTTTGGCATAAGCATGACCAGAGACCATGCCAGCCGCATTTAAATCCGCCCATACGCCCGGAAGATCTTCTTTTTTAACGCCCAGCATATCAATGCGCTGACCGCCTGTATATTTAACGGCAGGAATATCAAATTTATCAACAACATCGGCGATGGCGCGAAGCTCTTTGGAGGAGGTCATGCCGCCCCAAATACGCGGCACAACAGAATAGGTTCCGTCTTTTTGAATATTGGCATGAACCCGTTCATTGATGAACCGCGAAAAACCGTCATCTTCATATTCATCTGGCCACGCGCAGACGAGATAGTAATTAATAGCTGGACGGCATTTCGCGCAGCCACCAGATGTTTCCCATTCCAATTCTTGGTAGACGGCAGGAATAGATTTTATCTCCTGCGCAATAATCCGCCGTCGCACTTCGTCATGCCCCTTATCCGTGCAGCCGCAGACAGGTTTAATCGCGTCGGGTTTAAAAGCATCGCCAAGTTGAATAGCGAGGAGTTTTTCTACTAGCCCCGTACAGTGCCGCAAGAGGCCGAAGCTTTGGTATGGGCGCGGACATCATCAATATTGCTGAGGGATTTTTCATCAATCGCGGAGATAATATCGCATTTTGACACGCCGTTGCACCCACAAATTTCTGTATCATCTGGCAACGCTGCAACGGCCTGTAAGGGGTCCACAGGGGCGCCCCCTTGATAGGCAGGACCAAAAATAAGCGTCTCGCGCATGTCCGATATGTCGGTTTTATCTTTAATATGCTGAAAGAACCAAGGCCCATCTTCTGTGTCGTCGTAAAGCACAACGCCTATGATAACATTATCTTTGAGAACAAGGCGTTTATAAACGCCTTGTGTCGCGTCGCGCAGGATAATGTCTTCCCTGTCCTCTCCTTCGGCAAAATCGCCTGCTGAATAGAGATTAACGCCTGTAACCTTTAGCTTTGTCGCCGTTTCAGGATGCGTAAACCCATCTGTATCGGTGAGGGCCAGCGTCTTCCCGACAATTTTTGCTTGGTCATAAAGTGGGGCAACAAGACCGTAACAGTTTTTCTCAAACTCAATACATTCGCCGACCGCGTAAATATCCGGATCAGACGTTTGCATTTTAGAGTCGACAAGAATACCCCGGCCAACGTCAATACCGCTCTCTTCCGCAAGGCTTTTGCTCGGGCGAATACCAACGGCCATAATCACAATATCGGCGTCAAGTTCCGTCCCGTCATCTAGGCGCACGCCCGTAACTTTACTCTCGCCCAAAATCTCTTTGGTGTTGGCCTTTGTAATAACTTTCAGCCCGCGCTCGGTGAGTGTTTTCTCAAGCAGATAACCCGCGCTTTCGTCAAGCTGCCGCTCCATCAGGGTCGGCATGAGATGTAACACCGTCACATCCATACCCTGCATTTGCAGACCTGCCGCAGCTTCTAGCCCCAAAAGACCACCGCCAATCACAACAGCTTTACCGCCTGAGCGGGCCGCTATTAACATCGCATCAACATCATCCAAATCGCGGTACGCCAAGACGCCCGGCAATTTATGACCCGGGATTGGAATTATAAAAGGCGTTGAGCCCGTCGCGATAAGAAGCTTGTCATATTTAGCCGTAACCCCGCCGGCTGACGTTACCGTCTTAGCCTTACGGTCAATATTTGTGACTTTCTGGCCCTTATAAAGCGTAATACCATTTTTAACATACCAACCATCACCATGGATAATAATATCCTCAAATGTGCTTTCACCTGACAAAACAGGCGAGAGCATAATGCGGTTGTAATTAACCCGCGGCTCCGCATTAAAAATAGTAATGTCATAGGCATCAGGTGCCACGTCTATCAATGTCTCAAGCGCTTTGCCGGGCGCCATACCATTACCAATAACAACGAGTTTTTGTTTGCTCATGATTTAAGCGCTTTTCTTATGCGGGCCAGTTTCATATTCTTCAAGGAAGGTCAGAAGCTGCTCGCGATATTTATAGTAATCAGGATGACTAATAAGCTGCGCCCGTGTCCGTGGACGCGGTAAATCAACCTCCATTATTTTACCCACCCGCGCATTTGGCCCGTTCGTCATCATAATGACGCGGTCACCGAGCAAGATAGCCTCGTCCACATCATGGGTGACACAAACAGCTGTAACCTTAGTCCGCTTCCATACATCCATGAGAACTTCTTGAAGCTCCCAGCGCGTCAAACTGTCGAGCATCCCAAAAGGTTCATCAAGCAGAAGAAATTTAGGCGATAGCGCGAAAGCGCGGGCGATACCCACACGCTGCTGCATACCGCTTGAGAGCGAAGCGGCGCGTTTATGCATCGACTCTCCTAAGCCAACACGGGTCAGGTAATATTCAATAATATCTTTACGCTCGGCTTTGGAGCAATGCGGGTAAACGCGCTCGACGCCAAGCGCCACATTATCAAAAGCGGTTAGCCATGGAAACAAACTCGGCGCTTGGAAGACAACGCCGCGGTCAGGGCCAGCATCGCTAATCTCGCGGCCATCTAAAACAATGCCGCCATCACTAATCGGGTTCAGCCCTGCGCACATCGACAGCACAGTAGATTTTCCGCAGCCCGAATGACCAATAAGCGAAATAAATTCACCTTTCTTGAGGTTCAAATTAAACTTATCAACAACGGTGAGCGAGCCCGTCGGCGTCGGATAAATCTTCGTCGTTTCGTAAAATTCGACATATTTATCCAAAGCCGTCGTTTGTGCAGCGGTGGCCTCTCTAACCGCCTGCGGCAAATTCGGATCAATATTCGGATCAATCGCAGGGACGCCGCTGGCCAAAAGATCATCGGCTTTAATTTCACCGGATTGAAGCTTACTGCCCATCTCCAAAGCTTCTTTATGTCCACTTTTTAAGCCGCCAGTTGTCACCGTCAGCGGCACAACATTGGGCAAGGTAATATCACCATCAACCTCTGCGCCGCGCTCCATGCCGACATTAATCAGATATTCCGTAATTTCGGCCCGCAAGCGGATAAACTCAGGATTAGTATTCAGCTCAGTACGTGAGCGTGGGCGCGGAATATCGACTCCATAATTTGGCCCTAGCGTCGCATTCGGGCCTGGATTCAGCGGAATAATCCGATCGGCCATATAAATAGCTTCATCAACATCATTCGTAATCAGAATGACTGTCTGTTTCTCTTGTCCCCAAATTTTCGGAATTTCATCTTGCAAATTCGCGCGGGTCAAAGCGTCAAGCGCAGAAAGAGGCTCATCGAGCAA
Source organism: uncultured Caulobacterales bacterium (assembly GCA_964513675.1). Taxonomy (GTDB): domain Bacteria; phylum Pseudomonadota; class Alphaproteobacteria; order Caulobacterales; family Maricaulaceae; genus CALFVT01. The sequence goes on from CAZEOD010000056.1 coordinate 7,751, forward strand.
TAGCAGCTCAGGTTTCATAGAGAGCGCCCGCGCCACATTTACGCGCTGGCACATCCCGCCAGATAACTCAGCCGGACGGCGAATTTTGGCGTGATCGAGCCCCACCATATTGACATAATAATCGACGATTTCTTTACGCTCAGCAGCGGATTTATCCTTATAAACCGCATCAACAGCCATTTGCACATTGCCGTCCACTGACAGCCACGGCATGAGAGAATAGCTTTGAAAAACAAGGCCGCGCTCTGTAGAGGAGCCTTGAATTTTCTCATCCTTAAATGTCAGCGTCCCTTTTTCAGCCTCAATAAGCCCCGCAATTAGCGAGACCAATGTTGTTTTGCCCGATCCCGAAAATCCGAGAATAGCGATAAACTCACCCTTTTCGACTTCGAAATTTATACCGTCGAGGATCGTCTCCTCGCCGTAACTTTTGGACACATTTTCAAGCTTTAAAATAGGCATGATTGTTCTCCCTTCAGGCGCTTAGCGTTTATCAGAGAATGTAAACATGGCTTGCAGCGTGTACATCAGGCGGTCGAGCAAGAACCCGATAACACCGATGGTTAAACCAGCCACCATGATACGGGCCAATGAGTTAGATGAGCCGTTTTGAAACTCATCCCAGACAAATTTCCCAAGCCCCGGATTTTGCGCGAGCATTTCCGCCGCAATTAGCACCATCCAGCCGACACCGAGCGACAAGCGCAGCCCTGTAAAAATAAGCGGGAGTGAAGATGGCAGAACGATCTTGGTGATTTTTTCCCACGTCTTAAGCTTTAAAACCTTCGCCACATTCAGCAGGTCTTTATCGATACTCGCCACGCCATGCGCCGTATTTAGCAGCGTCGCCCAAAGAGAACATAGCGTCACAACAATCGCGGAAACGAGGAATGATTTACTCATGCCCGGAAGCGGATTAATATAAAGCGCCGACACAACCATCGTGACAATAGGGAGCCATGCCAGCGGCGAAACAGGCTTGAATATTTGTATGAGCGGGTTCATCGCCGAATTAAATAAAGGTGATAATCCGCAGAAAATCCCAATCGGCACAGCGACGATTGTTGCAATTAAAAAGCCAAAAAATACAGTCCGAAGCGAGGTAAAAATCTGATCTATAAAGGTTTCCTTACCCGTGAATTTTCGCTGCTTGACCTTATCCACCTGACCATTTGCAATGAATTGCGCATTGCGGTCATCTTGCCGCTGATAAAAGGCATCGGCCTTGGCGCGCGTATCGCGGTGCTCTTTCATAAGCTCACCAGACTGCTCCCACACCTGAACCGGCCCCGGGATTTGACCCAGCGATGTCTGCACATTTTTAGCCCCAGAATGCCACGCAAAGAGAAAAATAATAATGGCCAAAACAGGGACGATTAACACCAGCCACAACTCTTTGAGTTGCGCCTTAGGGTCTTCCCCGTAAGCTAAACGAATAAAGGGATTAATGAAGCCAAGGCCAATCACGCCCAGCACGTTCATAACTTTTTGCGCAACAGGGCCAGTCGCTTTGACGACGCGGTTTTCAATAACGTCATTGGCCGGCATTTCAGACGCCGTTATTTCGGGATCATTCAGAGGATCTTCAGATGTAACTAAGGCAGCGGTGCTCATGATATTTCCTTTTAAGCAATCAATCGTTCGGATGGCGGCGCACAGGCATTTGCCCCGCGCCGCTATCTATCAGGCTTAATTTTTTTTGATTTCGCCGCTATCTTGAACGACTTCACCGGATTTCAAACCGATGGGGAATTTAGATAAATACGCATTAGGCTTTTTGCCGTCGAATGTGATCTTATCAATAAATTCAGATTGCGGCGGCTTAAACCCATCCGTACCCACCGGGAAATCAGCCGCATCGGCTTTCCCTTCAGCGATGAGCATTTCGGCAGCCTTCATATAAATGTCGGGACGATAAACATCTTTGGCGATGTCATATACCAACTGTCAGGCTTGGTTTCAGGAATTTGACCCCAGCGGCGCATTTGCGATAAATACCAAACAGCGTCGGAGTAATAAGGATAGGTCGCGTTATATCGGAAGAAGACGTTAAAATCCGGAACCGAACGCTTATCGCCCTTTTCATATTCAAACGTGCCCGTCATAGACGCGGCAATAACATCGGCATCCGCACCGACATATTCAGGGCGCGAGAGGATTTCTACAGCCTCTGGACGGTTAGCATTATTATTTTCATCAAGCCATTTGGCCGCGCGGATCAACGCTTTGACGACAGCCAAATGCGTATTGGGATTGGCCTCTGCCCATTTTTTAGACACGCCAAAGACTTTCTCAGGGTTATACTTCCAGATCTCATAATCTGTAATGACGGGGACACCAATGCCTTTAAAGACGGCTTGCTGATTCCAAGGCTCCCCCACGCAATAACCGTCGATTGTACCGGCTTCGAGGGTTGCTGGCATTTGCGGCGGCGGCGTTACAGACAATAGCGCATCGGCCTGAAATTGCCCCGATGTATTCGTTTTACCATAATAGCCGGGGTGAATACCGCCCGCCGCGAGCCAATAACGCAGCTCATAATTATGTGTCAAAACCGGGAACACCATACCCATTTTGAAAGGCTTACCTGCATCTTTATAATTTTCGATAACGGGTTTGAGATAGTCCGCTTTAATCGGATGAACCGGCCTGCCATCAGCTTGCTTAGGGATGAGCGGTTTCATCTGCTCCCAGACTTCATTAGAAACTGTGATACCGTTTCCGTTTAAATCCATTGAAAATGCGGTAACAACATCAGCCTGCGTCCCAAAGCCAATAGTTGCGCCTAGAGGCTGCCCTGCGAGCATGTGTGAGCCGTCTAGTTCGCCGTCAATTATGCGGTCAAGCAGGACTTTCCAGTTCGCCTGCGGCTCTAATGTGACGAAAAGACCTTCATCTTCAAAATAGCCCTTCTCATAAGCAATGGCGAGCGGCGCCATATCGGTAAGCTTAATAAAGCCAAATTTTAGCTCGTCTTTTTCAAGTTCGAGTGTTGGAGTAGTCGAGGCCATTGTGACCGAAGGCGTTGTTTTTACAACCTCTGGCGCTGTCGTCTCGCCGCCGCCGCATGAGGCGAGTGCGAATGAGGCGGCGGTAATCCCTATAAATTTAAGGCTGCGAAAATTTTTAACAATAAGCTGCATAGCTCTCTCCTGATAGAGTTGACGCCGAGTAAGCGCGTAAATTTTTAAATTTGGGAGAATGTTGACGTCAGATTTTTAAATCTAATAATGTCAACTGAGATACCGCCATTGGAATCAAGAGCTCGAAAAGCAATTTCTAATTACGCAGAGGGAGAGGCGATCACAATAAATCAAACTTTAGAGAGGTTAATTTTCATCTTGCGCACAAAATTAAGTCAATAACCGTACCCAAGAGTCTAAAACTATATCTCTAGGACTCTATAGAGGGTATGAGTTCCAAGAGGTTTCGCGCCGTCGCAATGTCTTCGGCTGTATTTATATTCATGAACGGATCATAGCTTGCACAGACAAATTCACAGCGCTCCGACTTAAGGCGCAGATGAAGTTCGCGCATTTTATATATGTTATATTTTAAAACATATGCCCGCAGGTCATCTAAACACCGACTTGGCCAAAGGGCATGAAGGCTATGTATGTTACCCACACATTGGCTCACAATCGGGGATAACATATCTGATTTTTGATAAGCCGACATCATACGCGCCGCAAAATCCTTTGGCAGGAAAGGTGTATCCACCGGCGATGTTATAATAAATTCTAAGCCTTCCGCCTTCGCCCATTCAAGACAGGCTAAAATAGCAAAAGCCACGCCGCCATTGGCTTGAGGGCTAGGGATATCTCTTATTTGAGGAAGCTCGGAGCTTGCCATTGGCGCGCCGCCCTTCGCGAGGCTAACGGCGATCATCTTTATATCTTGGGATAGAGCGCCATATACATGCTCGAAACAGCCGCGCTCACCCATCATAAGGCCCGCTTTGTCCATACCATCCAAACGGGTTGCCTTACCGCCCAAAAGTATCACGCCGCCATATCTCATATTCAGGATATGAAAGACTTAGCGATATTGATCGCATTAAAGCTCATTTTTCTAAAAAATATTGGCAGCATTACAAAATGGCCCTCGCCTAATATGCTTTTGTATTTTCCGCATCTGTGCCTTCGCTGATATGCTCGCCCAAGGCGTCGGCAATGGTAAAGACATCTTTATCGCCGCGCCCGCACATATTCATGATGATGAGGCCATCCGCGCCGAGATCTTTGGCAAGATCAAGCGTTCGCGGCAAGGCGTGGCTGGGTTCCAGCGCAGGAAGAATACCTTCAAGCTTGGCGCATAATTGGAAATTATCAAGCGCTTCAGTATCAGTGGCGCTGACATATTCAGCGCGGCCAGTATCATGTAGCCATGCATGTTCAGGGCCAATGCCCGGATAATCAAGTCCGGCGCTAATCGAATGAGCATCTTTAATCTGGCCGTGTTCATCTTGTAGTAAATATGTTCGGTTCCCGTGCAAGACGCCCGGCGTTCCGCCTGTAAGCGAGGCTGCATGTAGACCTGTATCTACGCCGCGTCCTGCGGCTTCAACGCCAATTAACCGAACCTCTTCATGGGTAATAAACGCATGGAATAATCCCATCGCATTCGACCCGCCGCCGATACAGGCGACAACAGCGTCCGGCAGGCGGCCTTCGCGCGCCATGATTTGCGCTTTGGCTTCGCGGCCAATAATCGCTTGGAAATCGCGGACCATGGCAGGGTAAGGGTGCGGCCCCGCTACCGTGCCAATACAATAAAATGTGTCGGCCACATTGGTTACCCAATCACGCAGAGCATCATTCATCGCATCTTTTAGTGTCGCCGTCCCGCTATGCACCGCGCGAACTTCGGCCCCGAGAAGGCGCATACGAAAGACATTGGGTTTTTGGCGCACAATATCTGTCGCGCCCATATACACAATACACTCCATGCCAAGCCGCGCCGCGACTGTCGCTGTCGCGACGCCGTGCTGGCCTGCGCCTGTTTCGGCTATGATACGTTTCTTACCCATTCGTTTGGCAAGCAAAAGCTGGCCCATGCAATTATTGATCTTATGCGCGCCGGTGTGGTTCAGCTCATCGCGTTTGAAGTAAATTTTCGCGCCACCAGCATGCTTTGTCAGGCGCTCGGCGTAATAAAGCGGGCTCGGACGGCCGACATAATGTGTCATGAAGTCGTCGAGTTCTTCCTGGAACGCCGGGTCGGCTTTGGCTTCCTCATAGGCTTTCTCAAGCTCAAGAATGGGCGGCATCAAAGTTTCGGCGACAAAGCGTCCGCCAAACTCGCCAAAGCGGCCA
>CAZEOD010000057.1:0-675 GCA_964513675.1 uncultured Caulobacterales bacterium
TCTTTGCGCAAGGCGGCGATGGTTTCGCGGGCGATGACTTTGCCGCCGAGGGCCGCTTGGATCGGAATTTTAAACATGTGGCGCGGGATAAGATCTTTGAGGCGCTCGCACATCATTCGTCCGCGCGCTTCGGCATTGCTGCGATGAACCAGCATGGAAAGTGCATCAACAGGATCACCATTAACGAGTATGCTCATTTTAACCAGATCGCCTTCGCGAATACCAATCGCCTGATAGTCGAAACTAGCATAGCCTTTTGAGACAGATTTTAAACGGTCATAAAAATCAAAGACGACTTCATTAAGCGGAAGCTCATATTCAACCATGGCGCGGCCATTAATATAGGACAGGCCGGTTTGCACGCCGCGCCGATCTTGGCAGAGCTTAAGAATACCGCCGAGATAGTCATCGGGCGTCATAATGGTCGCTTTAATCCAAGGCTCTTCAATATGCTCAATCGCCATAATGTCGGGCATGTCAGCCGGATTATGAAGCTGCATCGGATCGCCTTTACGCATTTGCAGCGTATAGACCACAGACGGAGCCGTTGTAATCAGGTCGAGGTCAAATTCACGCTCTAGCCGCTCTTGGATAATCTCCAAATGTAGCAGGCCGAGGAAACCACAGCGAAAGCCAAAGCCAAGCGCAGCGCTCGTTTCCATCTCGAAACTAAAA
>CAZEOD010000057.1:700-12876 GCA_964513675.1 uncultured Caulobacterales bacterium
CAACGGGGAAAATACCGCAAAAAACAACAGGCTGCGCGGGCTTAAAGCCGTCGAGCGGTGTTTCTGTCGGGCGCTTATCTTCGGTGATTGTATCGCCGACCGCTGCATCTGCGACTTCTTTGATGCTCGCCGTCAGAAAGCCGACCTCACCGGGGCCAATTTCGGCCATATCTTCGGGTTTGGGGCGGAAAACGCCGACTTTATCGACTGTGTAGCTGGCGCCTGTGTTCATTGTGCGAATACGCATGCCTTTTCTAACGCTGCCTTCTATGACGCGAAATAAAACGACAACGCCCATATACGTATCATACCAGGCGTCAATCAGCAGAGCTTTGAGGGGGGCCTTCGCATCGCCTTCTATGGGCGGGGGCAGATGGGCGACGATTGCCTCTAATGTCTCTTCAATGCCAATGCCGCTCTTGGCAGAGGCCTCAATTGCCTCGCTGGCATCAATGCCGATGACGTCTTCAATTTGGGTTTTCACCCGCTCTGGCTCGGCGGCGGGCAGGTCGATTTTATTTAAAACAGGTATAATTTCATGGTCATGCTCAATCGCTTGGTAAACATTGGCCAGCGTTTGCGCCTCAACCCCTTGGGAGGCATCGACAACTAAGATTGAGCCTTCACACGCCGATAGAGAGCGGGAGACTTCATAGGCGAAATCGACATGACCCGGCGTGTCCATCAAATTTAGGATATAAGTCTCGCCATTTTTGGCGGTATAATCAAGGCGCACGGTTTGGGCTTTGATTGTAATGCCGCGTTCTTTTTCGATATCCATATTGTCAAGCACTTGCTCGCTCATCTCGCGGTCTGTTAGCCCGCCGGTAAAGGAGATTAACCTATCGGCCAGCGTAGATTTTCCGTGGTCGATATGCGCCACGATTGAAAAATTGCGAATATTTTTTTGATTAACTGCCATAGTCGCGGTTCTAATCGGTTTTACCGCAATGGCAAGACCGTAAACTGCGGCTTTTCGGACTAGACGCGGATGGGTGTATTTATCATAAAGATCATATGAGCCGCAGCGTCCAAAGCTTTATCATTGATAGTTTCACCGCCGAGCCGTTTAAGGGCAATCCGGCGGCGGTTTGCTTGCTGGATTCTCCTTTGTCAGCGACGCAAATGTTGTTGACCGCGCAGGAGTTTGGCCTCTCCGAGACCGCCTTTGTCACAGAGATAGGCGCAGGGCAGGGCGCAGAGAAGGGCGCAGGCCGTTATAACATTCGATATTTCTCGCCGAAGATGGAAGTCGATATTTGTGGTCACGCAACTTTGGCGGCGGCCAAAGCTCTCTTTTCTGAGCGCAAAGATGTAAACACCGCCGCGTTCACGACCCACAAGGGCGTTACCCTTAAGGCGCAGCGAGCGGGAACAGAGATTGTGATGCAATTTCCTGTCTATGATGTTGTGCCCGCAGAGGTTCCGCGCGCCATGCTTGATGCGCTTGGCCTTCACACGGTTCTGCGCACATCTTATAGTCCCGATATTCATAGCCTGCTGATTGAGATAGATAGCGCCGAGGCGCTGGCGGGGCTAAGACCTAATTTCGCGGCCTTGCTGGCCTCCTATGACGACATACATGGTGTCTGCGTGACGGCTTTATCCAATGATCCTGAATTTGATTTTGAAAGCCGTTATTTCTGGCCGTGGAGCGGGACGGATGAAGACCCTGTGACCGGCGCGATGCATTGCGTTTTAACGCCCTATTGGGGGGCTAAACTTGGCCTGCGTAAAATGCGGGCGCGGCAATGCTCACAGCGCGGCGGCTTCATGGCGGTTGAGCTTATGGCAAGCGGCGAGCTTCTGATCCGCGCCGAGGCACAGATTATACTGAAAGGTGAGCTGTTTATTTAACTCAAAGCCTTTATTTATTATATCCTGTAAAGCGGCGAGACATTTTCTGGGAGTTGCGTGACAATCAAGGCCGCGAGTCCCTCTACCAGTTTTTTACGCGGTAAAGAGCGACGAAAGGTGAGGCTGACTGTGCGCACGGCTTTGGGGTCATCAATTTTGCGCACAGCTAAGCCCATATCCGTGAAATTCGTATGTTTAATCGCCAAAGACGGCACAAGGGTCATCGCCTGTGTCGCGGCGGTTAATTTGACAAGCGTATCAAGGCTCGCGGCTTTTAACCCGTGATGATGGCCTGTGCTCGCAGCGCTGCAAAGCTCCAAAACCTGATCGCGCAGGCAATGGCCTTCATTTAGCAGCATGAGCGCATCGACATTAATATCACTCAGGGCGAGCTCTTTTAAATCACCAATCGGATGGCCGATGGGATAAGTCAGCCAAAAAGGTTCGTCAAAAATTGGAATTTGCATCAAGGCATCATGGTCAGGCGGGGTTGCGAGCAAGGCCAGATCCAGCTCTCCGGATAATAAGCGCTCTGTTAAGCGCTCTGTTTGGTCTTCCTCAAATTGCGGCGTTAGGCGCGGAAAGCGCTCGCCCATCATCGGAACAAAAAGCGGAATAATATTTGGGGCCAATGTCGGGATAATACCAAGGCTCATTTGGCCTGAAAACGGATCTTTGCGGGCATCTGCAAGGGTTTTAATTAAGGCCGCATTTTTTCGGATATTACGGGCGATATCGACAATGTCCTGCCCCGCATCCGTTAGCCTCGCGCCGCTCCGCGCACGCTCAAAAAGGGTTACGCCGAGATAATCTTCTAATTTCTTAATTTGGCCAGATAATGTGGGTTGACTGACATGGCACATCTCTGCTGCTTGTCCAAAATGCCCAGTCTCTGCTACAGCGCAGATATAATCGAGATCACGTAGGTTCATCCTGTCCTCTTGCGTTAAACCTTTCAATAGATATGGTAAATAGGTTCATAAAAAACAATAGGTGAGAATTATAATATATTTTCAACATGAGTTTGAACCTTTTGCGCCGTCCGCGCGTCTTAGAAACATATAAGATTGATATTGTCTGTGTTTCGCCCCTCTTTTCGCAGATAATATTAGGCGGTCGGTCTCCACCCCTTTTCCGACCGCCATTTTTCTCCTTAACCTTCACAATATGTTACTTTATTGCATTATGTCTCGACAGGTGAGTTCGCCTTGTTTATAGGCCGCACAAGATAAATATGCGGATATAGGCATAAAACCATGACGCTGACGCGGTCAGACATAACTCAGATAATTTTCGGTGCCTTACCGATGAAAGGTCTGCGCCTGATTTTTATGGGGCTGTTCTTATGTGCCCAAAGCTACGGCGCCGCGCATACGGCTGAGGCGGCGGTTAATGGTCATGAACATGGCTGTGTCGTTTGTGATATTGCTCTTCCCGAAGTTGACCTTGACCTTTTAGAACCGCCCATGCCGGTGATGGTGCGGCCATCATCTGTTTTCAGCCCTTTTACGCCGGCATGGCCCGCGGCGGGTGTCATTATTTCACATTGCGGCCCTGCGCCGCCCGTCCGCGGGCCGCCGCAGCTCTGATAATCCCCCGCTCTCTCGCTTTGAGAGCGTCTTCACACTCCAAATAAGCTGGATTTCCAGCCATTATATTTATGTGCGGGATGACCTGTGCATAGCGAATTTTCTATAAGGAAACATTATGTTCTTTGGTAAAAACACCTCTGAAAAAAGACAGGCCCTGCGTGCGATCAACATTATGGGCGCAAGCGTTTTAGCCCTGTGCGCGGCGGCGACGTCTCAGGCGCAAGATAACGGCGCGCTAGATGATGAAATCATTGTCACAGGCAGCCCGCTGACACGCTCACTTGATGATGCCATTACGGGGCAATCTATCCTAACGGGCGATGAGCTACAGCAGCGCATTGCGGCGACTCTTGGCGAAACGCTAAAGTCTGAACCCGGTTTATCCTCCACATTTTTTGGCGCAGGGGCGTCGCGCCCGATTGTTCGCGGCCAAGGCGGTGACCGCGTTCGCGTTCTTACAAATGGTGTCGGCTCGATTGACGCCTCTGCGGCCTCGCCAGATCATGCCGTCGCCGCCGTGCCGGCACAAGCGGAGCGAATTGAGGTTCTTCGCGGCGCGTCACTCCTACGTTACGGCAGCTCTGGCTCTGGCGGTATTATCAATGTTATTGATGGCCGTATTCCAACAGAGGTTCCAGAAGATGGTCTTGACGGGGCTGTGCGTTTCGGTGCGTCATCTGTTGATACAGGCCATGAAGCGGCGGCCTCGCTTGATTGGGGACTGACAGATAATATCGTGCTTCATTTGGACACAACGCGCCGGCGCGGTAGTGATTACCGCATCCCCGGCAGCCCCGAGACGGATGCGTTTCTTTTATCTGAAGGCGAAGAGCTAGGTGATGATGAAACGCAGCAGCTTGATAACTCCTTTGCGCGTAGCGATTCCTATACGGCCGGTTTGTCCTTCATTGGTGATCGCGGTCATTTCGGCGTCGCGGTTCACGGCTTTGACTCTGTTTACGGTATTCCCGGACCCGGTGAAGAGGAAGAAGGCGAAGAAGAAGGCGGCGAAGAAGAAGAAGGCGGCGAAGAAGGCGGTATCTTCATTGATCTCGACCAAGTTCGCGTTGACATCAACGGCGCGCTAGAGCTTGACGGTTTTTTTGAGCGGGTACAAGTTTTTGGCGGCTATGCGGATTATGAACATACTGAATTTGAAGGGCCAGGCGAAGTCGGCACCGTTTTCGCTAATGAAGGCGGTGAAATTCGTCTTGAAGCAATCCAGCGCGAGGCGAATGGCTGGCAAGCGGCTTACGGCGTACAATATCGCCAGCGTGATTTCTCTGCGATTGGCGAAGAAGCTTTCGTTCCGCCGACAACAACCGAGCAGCTCGGTCTTTATAGCTTCCAACAGGTCGATTTCGGCGCGGCCCATCTTGAGGGCGCTATTCGTTATGAATCGACGGACCAAGAAAATTCTGTCACGGGCGAAACACGTGACTTTGACCTTTTGAGTGTCTCTGCCGGTGGTGATTATCACCTAACAGATGATGTTCGGATTGGCGGGACAATTTTCCGTACAGAGCGCGCTCCGACAACAGAAGAGCTGTTTTCCAATGGCCCGCATTTGGCAACACGCCAATTTGAGCTGGGAGACATTAATCTAGGGAAAGAGGTCGCAACGGGTATTGAAGGCGCTTTTCGGGTTAAATATAACGGTGCGCGCCTGACGTTAAATGCGTTTTACACGGATTATGACGATTATATTTTTGAACTAGAAACAGGCGAAATTGAAGATGGATTACCTGTCTTTCAATTCACAGGTGAGGATGCCAGTTTCAAAGGTTTTGAAGTTGAAACCCATATTCCGCTTGGAACAACGGGTAATATCGCGTGGAACTGGGACGGATTGGCCGAATTTGTTCGGGCTGAAACGGATAGCGGCAATTTACCGCGTATTCCGCCGCTCTCTATTTTATCAGGTGTTGATGCACAGATTAATAATGTGACGCTTCGCGCCGAAGTCGATTATGCGGCTGAGCAAAACCGGGTTACGGAATTTGAACTCCCGACAGATGACTACACGCTGATTAATCTTTTTGCGACATGGGACTTACCTGTTGCGGAGCAGGATGTGAAATTCTCAGTCTCAGTCTTAAATCTGTTTAACAGTGAAGCGCGTCAGCATACATCTTTCCTTAAAGATGTTGTGCCGCTGCCGGGCCGTAATGTCCGCTTTAATATCCGCGCGGCCTTTTAGCTCGGTCGGGATCAAAAGCAGTTAGAGCTGTGAATTGTTGAAATCTTTTAATTTTGTTAACCCTAATCCGTCAGGTAAAACATAGATGGGCGAGGGCGAAGATAGGATAAGATTATGACGTTACACCTCTATAAACATATCAAATGGGCTTTAAGCGTAACAGCGCTTGGCCTTTTAACAGCTTGCGCAACAGCTCCGGCTAATCCAACCGCGAATAATAGCTCTGTGCAGGCGCAGGCGAGTCATAACGATACCTTTAATGAAAATGAGCTTGTTTCTGCGGTCTCGACGCATTTGGGCGTGACCTCCGAATCGGCAGCCTCCGCGATTGAGCGCTTGTTCAAAGACCAAGGCCGCCCTGTTGGCTATATTACGGGCGAAGAAGGCGGCGGCGCATTCACGATTGGGGCGCGTTACGGTAAAGGCACGCTCTGGATGAAAAATGGCGATACGCGAAAGATTTACTGGCAAGGGCCAACTTTAGGCTTTGATGTGGGTGCAGAGGCGTCCAAAGTTTTCACCTTGGTTTATAACCTTGATAATGCCGATTATATTTATCAGCGTTTTCCGGGTGTTGACGGCAGCGCCTTTCTTGTCGCGGGTATGGCTGTGAATTATCAGCGCGCTAACGGCGTTGTTCTTGCGCCTGTGCGCTCCGGCGTTGGCGTCAGGCTGGGCGCAAATATTGGCTATACGAGCTATACGCGAAGCCGCTCACTCATCCCTTTATAGGCTCCCGTTTATAAATGTAGAAAACCGCCCCAGAAGGGCGGTTTTTTTTATGGAGGTTATTGTTTCATTTAAATCAAGCCGTTTCAGGCGTGATGTCAGGGTGGTTAGGCCTGAATAGAAGTGGCGGCGCTACGGACTGGGAGGGGAGTTTCGTAGCGCCGCAATGAAGCGCATAGTTTCAAGGGGGAGGAACAATACGCTATTCTTTTTACGCAGCTTTCGATTTACCAGTTGGTGACGACTTTATTAAATTAAGTTTATTATCGCCGCCAATTTCAATTTTCCTTGGCTTCAAGGCCTCAGGAAGCTCGCGGTGGAGCAGAAGCGTTAAAAGGCCGTTCTTAAGCTCCGCGCCCGTGACAATCACATGATCTGCGAGTTGAAAGCGGCGTTCAAATCCGCGCTCTGCGATGCCTTTATGTAAATATTGGGTGTCTTCGGCCGTTTCAGGCGGTGTTTTCTTACCTTTGACAGTTAAAACATTCTGGTGGCTTTCAATCTCCAAATCATCTTCGGAGAAGCCGGCAACGGCGAGGTCTATCCGGTAATCATCGTCACCAATCTGCGCAACATTATAGGGCGGATAGGCGGCGCTCGTATCAATTTGCTGATGGGCGGCGTCTATTAAGCCGGCCATGCGGTCAAGTCCTACGAAAGAGCGGTAAAGGGGAGAAAAATCATAATTACGCATGTGTCATCCTTTCAAAGCGATGTATATTTTGGATCCCCAATCGGGCAATCCGGTTTGTGATATGAGGCCCATTTGGCGCCTCAATCTCTAGTTAGGCATTATTTTTTAAGCTTCAAGAGGCGGGAATTATGACAAAATTGTCAGATTTTCCGCTCGCTTCAAACTTGCATCGCACGAAATTCACGCTTAAGGGCGAAGTAACGAAAACGTTAAAAAATTTAGGATTGCCTCATGACATTCACATCTAAACTGTCTTTGACAGCCGCTTCTCTCATTCTTATGGCTGCGACAACAGCCTGTTCAAACTCTTCTGATACATCATCAAGCGAAGCGCCCGCAGCGGCCCAAGCGGCGGCGAGTGTATCGCTGGACGATGTTCTAGCTCATCCCCGCCGCGCAGAGCAATCTGCCCGCGATCAGTTCCGTAACCCGAAAGAAACGCTTGAGTTTTTCGAGGTCACAGCGGGCAAAAAGGTCGCTGAGATTTCTCCCGGGTGGTACACAAATGTAATTGCGCCATATCTTGCAGAAAATGGCGGGACTTATGTGGCTGTTTTAAACCCCGCCGGTGCCAGCGAGCGCGGCGATCAGCGTAATGCAGCTTTTAAAGAGCGATTCAGCGATACGGCCGTTTACGGCGACATCGAATATGGTGGCTTTGGTAAAGATAATTATGCGTTCACAGCCCCCGGCACAGCCGATGTTGTTCTGACGTTCCGTAATGTCCATAACTGGATGGGCCGTGGATATGCTCAAGAGGCTTTTGATGCCTTTTACGCAGCCTTAAAGCCGGGCGGAATTTTAGGTGTTGTTGAGCATCGCCTTCCTGAATCAGCGGAGCAAAACCCGCGCGGAAATACGGGTTATGTGCAAGAAAGCTATATGAAAGATTTGGCTGCAAAAGCTGGATTTGAATTTGTTGCCGCCAGTGAAGTCAACGCCAATCCCAAAGACACAGCGGATCATCCCTTTGGTGTTTGGACATTACCGCCAGCGTCTTTCGCTGGGAGTGAGCGTAATCCGGCCCCTGAAGGGTTTGATGCGGCTGCGTTTAAAAATATCGGCGAAAGTGATCGTGCAACATTGAAATTTCGCAAGCCAAAGTAAACTTAAACTACAGTTGATAAGCCGTCAGGGCCAATATTTTTCTGGCCTTGACCTTTTCTATCTGCATAATGTTTTTTAAATTTTACAAAAAGGGATACTTATGAGCCTCGATGATATTATTGCAAAAATGAATGAAGCCCTCGGCGCGTCCGGCGGTCTTGATAAATCTGTTAAATTTGACTTTGGCGATGCGGGCAAAATCTTTGCCTCTGGTACAGAAGCGATCGCCTCTGATGATGATGCAGATTGCACAATCTCTGTCGATAAAGATGACTTTATTGCGATGGCATCGGGTGATCTTGATCCGATGATGGCCTTTATGTCAGGCAAACTTAAAGTCGCGGGCGATATGTCCGTTGCAATGGGCCTTCAAAGCCTCTTTAGCTCCATGTAGCTGAACAGCATAATTCAGAATTGGGGGCGTATGCCCCCTTTTTTTATTAAACGATGTTATCGCCCTTATCTTCATATCCTAAAGCCGATATTATGGCCCCCGACGGCGCGGCTGTGCCTGATAGCATCGCGCCTTATTTAAATATGTTTTTTTTGGAGCGGGACGGCGTAAAGCTACGTGTTTTACACGCGCAAAAACCGGATATAGCGCCGCGCGGAACGATTATTATATCGCCGGGCCGGACAGAATTTGCCGAAAAATATTTGGAGATGGCCGAAGATCTTATGGCCCGCCGCTTTGCCGTCTTAGTTATTGACCATAGAGGGCAGGGCTTGTCCACGCGCCTGCTGGATGACCCGTTAAAATCCTATGTTCGGCGCTTTCAAGATTACGCAGATGATTTGGGATTTATCATCGACAGCCTTGGCTCTCATTTGCCAAAACCTCATATTCTATTGGCTCATTCCATGGGCGGCTGTATTGCGCTGCAATCAATTATCAGCGGCACAATAAAGCCGTCTGCCGTGATATGTTCGGCTCCGATGCTGGGCTTATATGATCTGCAAACGCCGATTTTACGCTGGATGCTGACAGGGCTTTCAATGATCGGGATGTCAAAGAATAATATCCCGTTCCAAGGTCAGCAGCGCGGGCTTCCTACTGCGTTTAAATATAATAAATTAACATCAGATATTGACCGCTTTACGCGCTGGGCCGCCTATTTCACCCATGTTCCGGCGCTGCGTTTGGGCGGGCCGACATTGGGCTGGATCAAAGCCAGTCTTGATGCCATGAAATTTGTTAACCGCAATGCGGCGCAGGTTAAAACGCCGGCCTTGATTATTGCAGCCGGCGGAGATCCGATTGTTGATCCGGCGTCAAATCGTGATTTTGCCGAGGCTTCAGGCGCGGAGTTTCACATTATTCCGGGCGCTCTTCATGAGCTTTTTCTGGAAAAAGATAGATACCGCGATCAATTCTTTGCCGTAGTTGACGCCTTTCTTGATCGCAACGCGCTTTAATTGACGGCGTCATTACGGCGTCATTATGGCGTCATGGCGCGCCCAAGATAGGTGTAAAGCTCTGGCAAGAGGCGCGCATCGCTAACAGCGACAACTTGGCCGCCATTGACACATGATCCGCCATGCCAATTCGTCATCTTCCCGCCGGCTCCTTCGACAACAGGCATTAAGGCCCGAACGTCACAAGGCTTTAGGCTTGATTCGATAACAATATTGATTTTCCCCTCCGCGATCAGCCCATAACCCAAAGCATCAAGGCCAAGCCGTGAAAACCGCGTTCCGCGCCGAATAATATTATAGGCCGCCAATTCGCCTGCATTAAACATAGCCAGAGGTTCGGTGCAGGCAATAATTGCATCTTTCAAAACAGTACATTCAGCCGCATGAATAGGGCTGTGATGATGATCCTCATCTGTCTCTGTCCACGCTTTTTGGCGGCCGGTTTCATCGGGCGCGCCCATATAGCTTCGGCCAAGGGCGGGTAGGTCAATCATACCCAGCACAGGCAGATCCGCTTTTGATAGCGCGATTAATGTGCTCCAAACGGGCACGCCGGCGATAAAGCCGCGTGTGCCGTCTATGGGGTCAAGCGTCCACATATAATCACTGTTGCCGATCACATCATCATATTCTTCGCCGGTAATGCTGTCATTTGGAAATTCGGATTGGATGATATCGCGTAGCACGGTTTCTGCTTTGATATCTGCGTCCGTGACGGGATCATAATCTGTTTGGGACTTATTCTCTATGCCGGTGGGATTGGCATAAAGCGGCAGTGTTATCCCCCGCGCGGCGCGCCGTAAGCGGGGGAATAGATTGAGCCGTTCAGTGAGCTCTGTCGTTGTAGAAATATACTCGGTCATAGCCGATGCCTATAGGAGATGCGCCACATCCGCTAGCTCAAGGCATGATTATTTTAATCTTTTTTCTTTATGACGTGACTAGACCGAGCCTTGGCTTTTCCCGCAGCTCCAGTGATTTCGCCAAATCAAGCAAATGTTTTCGCGGGCCTTCGCCTATAGAGTAATAAGCGCGGACAAGGTCCATGGTTTCTTTCTTGGACATAATATCAGGGGCCATAAATTCTGGCACGTCTTCGGGGTTGGCTTGATCGCGCTCGGATAGGCCTTCGTAAAAATATTGCACGGGAACATTAAGCGCTTCCGCGAGTTCAAAAAGACGGGCGGCACTGACACGGTTCGCGCCGCATTCATATTTTTGGATTTGCTGAAACCTAACGCCAACAAGTTCGGCGAGGGATTGCTGCGTATAGCCCATCAAGCGGCGGCGGCGGCGAAGGCGGCGTCCGACATGGTAATCAATCTCATTTGTCATAGTCAGTCCTGTCTCAATTTATAAGGCCCGCGAATGCGTGTGCGGGGTTTCGTGTGTTAAGGGAGCAAGAGCCGTGCCATGTTGATTTTCACGCGATCTCCCAATAGGTAACCTTAAATCAGTGTAATTCGCCTCTTTTTGCGCGAGTTCAGGCTGAGGTTTAGAAACAAGCGCCGTTCATCTGTACCAAATTGGGACAAGGCAGGCTTGGGCGCATTATTGCAGATATTGCTATTTTTGCCGCGCTCGGCTATGCGCGCAGCCTATGACAGGACAGGTAAAAATATGCGGCCTCACACGGGCTGAAGATGTGCAAAGCGCGATAAGATACGGTGCGGATTATTTGGGGTTTATTGTCGAAGCGGCAAGTAAAAGACGGCTTGCGATCTCGCAGGCCGCAAGGCTGGCAGCTCCGGCCCAAGGCATTATTGCGCGCGTGGCCGTGACAGTAAACGCAGGTGATGACGTGCTAGCTCAGATCATGGCTGAGATGTCGCCGGATTATATTCAATGCCACGGCGACGAAACGCCGCAGCGTGTCGCTGAAATTGCCCGCAAGTTCTCCGTTAAAACCATTAAAGCCTGCGCCGTCGCGGTTGATGAAGATATGAAAACCGCAGAGGCCTATAGCGGTGCAGCGGATCTTATTTTATTTGATGCTAAACCGCCTGCTGGCTCTGATGTGCGGGGCGGGCATGGGCTTAAAATAGATTGGGATATTATCCGCCGCGCGCCCCTGCCAAAGCGCTATATGCTTGCAGGTGGGCTGACGCCGCAAAATATTGCCGCCGCTGTGGCCGCGACGCGCGCGCCCATCTTTGATGTTAGCTCTGGCGTTGAAGCCTCTGCTGGCATAAAAGATGCGCAAAAGATTGAGGCGTTAATAAACGCTGTTAAACACAAGGTATAAGCTCATGGGTAAAATCGACAATACTGCGGTGCCGGATGCGAATGGCCGCTTTGGTGATTTCGGCGGGCGCTATGTTGCCGAGACCTTAATGCCGCCGATTCTAGAGCTGGAAAAAGCTTATAATGAAGCCAAGGCTGATCCTGATTTCCTCCGCGAGATTGATGAATTTTTTGCCCATTATATTGGCCGCCCTAGCCCGCTTTATTATGCTGAGCGCCTGACGGAATATGTGTCCCAAAATAATAATGGCAACTCCGCAAAGATTTATTTCAAACGTGATGAGCTTAACCACACCGGCGCGCATAAGATCAATAATTGCATGGGCCAGCTTTTGCT
>CAZEOD010000058.1:0-12000 GCA_964513675.1 uncultured Caulobacterales bacterium
TATTCGCTCGATGTGATCCTGCCGATTGTTGATATCGCACAAGAAAGCCATTGGCGGCCACGCAATTCCGAAAGCGGTGAGAATTGGCTTCGGTGTTACAATCGGTTTCACCTCTTGATGGGATGGTTTCTTTCCACTATCGGTCTTGCGGGCCTTACGGGTCTGTTAAAAGATAAACGCGAATAATTTAAAACCATGCAATCCCCAACCCATAGCCTCATAGCCCTTGCGGCGCTTAGTCAGAAAACGGACGGTAAGCGTAATTGGGCGGTGTTTATTGGCTCTGTCATTCCGGACGCTTTTATTTATGTCTGTTGGCTGTGGTTGACCTTTGTGAAGCGTGAACCGCAAAGCCGTATCTGGAACGAGATTTATTTTGATGTGCCCATGCAAATCACGGCGTCATTATTTAATTCGATCCCGCTTTATCTTGGGCTCGCCGCCATGGGCTGGATTATGCGGGCCAAGATATGGGGCAAGCTTGTTTTGTTTTTCGCCCTCGCCGCATTGATCCATATTGCCTTTGATTTGCCCGTTCACAATGACGATGCTTATGCCTATTTCAAACCCTTTACGGATTGGCGCTTTATCTCGCCGCTCTCCTATTGGGACATAGATCACCATGCAGGGATTATTAGTGTGATTGAATCCATCATCGGCATAGCCTCGATTATCATATTATGGCGGCGCTTTCCTAAGCTCTGGGTCAAGCTCCTGCTCCTGCTCTTGGGCCTGCTTTATGCGGCTATAATGCTGGCGCGGCTTATGCCTGTTAATATTCCAAGTTAAGCGCGGTTGGGCGGCCCCGCGCTGGAAATATGACTTGTCCCCGCGCCGCGCCTGCCTTAGAGGCCCCGCATGGCCATTATAAATATTGATGATCTGAAAGCCTTGAGCGGCCCTTTACTCGGCCTTGATCCGGGGACGAAAACACTCGGCCTCGCGGTGAGTGACCGCACCCGCATGATTGCAACCCCCGTTAAAACCATCCAGCGCCGTAAATTCAGCCTCGACGGCGCAGAGCTTTTAAAGATTTACGATCACCATGAGGCCAGCGCCTTGATTGTTGGCTATCCGCTGAATATGGACGGCTCCCACGGGCCGCGCACGCAATCGGTGCGGGATTTTTGCCAAAACCTCATGAAGCTCCGCGATATTCCGATTTATATGTGGGATGAGCGCCTCTCGACACTCGCCGTCACCCGCACAATGATTACGGCCGATATGAGCCGCAAGAAACGCAAAGACAATGTCGATAAATTAGCCGCCAGCTATATTCTTCAGGGCGTATTAGACCGCTTGCGGAACTAGGCCCGAAATTAGGCTGCGCAGATGAGGCCGCAATTTCTTTTGACTCTTTGCACGCAAAAGCTTAAATCGACAAAAATCAAGACGAGGGCCTTATGAGTTTGCCGACTGCTGTGATTGACGGCTATCCCTTTGAGAAGCTTCACTGCCTCGCTATTCGTGATTTTCACCGTGCTGATATAGAAAACCTCTTGGCCTTGGGTGAGTATTATCTTGACCTTGATGTCCAGAAATCACCCGACCGCTCTGTGCTGCGCGGTAAGACCTTGATTAATGTATTTTTTGAAAATTCAACACGGACGGAAAAAAGCTTTGAATTGGCCGGACGCCGCCTCGGCGCGGATGTGATTTCAATGAATATCGGCGCGAGCTCTGTTAAAAAAGGCGAAACGCTTTTAGACACAGCGGCGACCCTAAACGCAATGAACCCTGATCTATTAGTTGTTCGCCATGGGTCATCCGGCGCACCGGCGCTGTTATCGCAAAAAGTCTCCTGCTCTGTCGTTAATGCGGGCGATGGGATGCATGCGCATCCAACCCAAGCCCTGTTGGACGCCCTGACCTTGCGCCAAGCCTTTGACGGGCAGATTGACGGCCTGCGCATCGCAATTTGCGGCGATATTTTACATAGCCGCGTGGCGCGGTCTAATGTCGAGCTTTTAAATATGCTGGGCTGTGAAGTGCGCCTTGTTGGCCCGCCGACCCTTATCCCAAGCGATGCCGACCGCTGGGGCGTTAGCGTTCATCATGATATGAAAACAGGCCTAAAGGGCTGTGATGTGGTTATGATGCTACGCCTCCAACTTGAGCGTATGAACGGGGCGTTTGTCCCGTCAAAGCGTGAATATTTTCATTTTTACGGGCTAGATCGCCGCAAGCTTGATTTTGCGAAACCCGGCGCCCTTGTGATGCATCCCGGCCCGATGAACCGCGGCGTCGAGATTAGCTCTGACATTGCCGATGATCCCAATGTTAGCCTGATTACCCAGCAAGTTGAAACGGGCGTGGCCATGCGCATGGGGATTCTTCACGCCTTATCCGAGGCGCAAGATCGCAAAAAATCAGGCCCAAAAAACACGCCGAAAAAGAGGGATGCATAACCTTATGAAAGACATCCTTATCACTGATATCCGCCTCATGGATCCCGCCTCTGGCCGTGACGAGATCACCCATATTTATATCGCGGGCGGCAAGATCGAAAACATTGGTGAGCATTTGGCCGCCACAGTCGAGATTGACGGGCGCGGCCTCATCGCAGCGCCGGGCTTGATTGATATGCGCGTGGCCACAGGCGAGCCGGGCTATGAGCATAGAGAAACCATTGCCAGCGCCGCACAGGCCGCCATTGCGGGCGGGGTCACATCTATGGTGATGATGCCCGATACAAACCCCGTCATTGATGATATCTCACTCATTCACTATATCGAGCGCCAAGGCGCAGACACACCGGTTCGCGTTCATGCCGCCGGCGCTATAACCAAAGCGCTTGACGGGGAAAGCCTGACCGAAATTGGCCTGATGAGCGATGCCGGCGCGGTGATGTTTTCAAATGGTGATAAACCCATTACTAATGCCCGGATCATGCGGCGCATCTTATCTTACAGCGCGAGCTTTAACGCGCTGATTGCCCACCGCCCGATTGAGCCCAGCCTCGCGGATGACGGGGTCATGCATGAGGGCGACCTCTCTGCGCGCCTTGGCCTGACAGGTGTTCCTGCCGCCGCAGAACGCATTACCGCCGAGCGCGATATTGCCCTCGCAGAACTCACGGGTGGGCGGCTTTTAATTGATATGATTTCCGCTGAGAGTACCGTGGACGTTATCCGTCATGCGAAATCCCGCGATCTGGACTTAGCCTGCTCTGTCAGTTTTAATAATCTATGCCTGAATGATTTAGATATTGGCGATTACCGCAGTTTTGCCAAGCTTAGCCCGCCGCTGCGCGAGGAACGGGATCGCCAAGCTTTAATTGCCGGCATTAATGACGGCACGATTGATGTGATTGTCTCCGCGCATAACCCCCAAGGCGCAGGCCGAAAGCGCTTGCCTTTTGCCGAAGCCTCTTACGGCGCGGTTGGGCTTGAATTGATGCTATCGGCTGGCCTTACGCTGACCCATGACGACAAGTTGCAGCTCATGGCCTTCCTCCGAGCCTTGACCATTGCACCCGCGCAAATATTAGGCTTGGATAGCGGGCATATTACTGAGGGCGCAACCGCAGATCTTGTTATTATTGATCCGAACCGCCCGTGGATGGTAGATAATCAAAAGCTGAGATCACGCTCCAAAAACACGCCGTTTGATCGCCGCCGCCTGACAGGCCGCGCCGTGAAGACGATTATTAACGGCGAAATCGTCTTTGACTTAGACAGTTAAACCCGTCACAGATATATGATGATATTTATCTCTATTATCACCGGCTATCTTTTCGGCTCTATTCCTTTTGGTCTCTTAATCGCTAAGATTTTTGGACAAGGGGACATCCGCAATATAGGGTCTGGCAATATTGGCGCGACAAATGTTTTGCGCACGGGCCGCAAAGACCTCGCCTTTATCACGCTCTTATTTGACGCCGGTAAAGCGGCTATGGCGTTTTTTATTATTCAACATTTTATCGGTTATCCTTTTGGCATTTACGCCGGCGCTATGGCGCTGATCGGGCATTGCTTCCCCATTTGGCTCGGGTTTAAAGGCGGCAAAGGCGTTGCGACTTATCTTGGTTATTTATTAGCCGCAGCTTGGCCTGTTGGCCTGATTGCCTGCGCGGCGTGGCTCGCGGCGGCCCTGTTATTCCGTATGTCCTCATTTGCCGCTTTAATTGCCGCTCTTACCGCGCCGATTGCGGCTTATTTTATGGGCCATATAAAGCTCGCGCTTGTCGCTGCGCTTTTAACCCTTGTGATTTATATTCGTCACCGTGCCAATATTGGCCGTATCCTGAAAGGCGAAGAGCCGAAGATCGGCAAAAAATAATGCAGCTATCTTGGGGCGAAAAAAGGGATTGGATACGGCTTTACCGCACGTCAACTGTTGGCCCTGTTGCCTTTCGTGATTTACTTAAGCGCTATAAAACTGCCGCAGCGGCGCTAAAAGCTCTCCCCCATATCATCACCAAAAAATCGATCCGTATTCCTGATATCTCAGCGGTCGAAGCCGAAATGGATGCTGCTCATGAAATAGGGGCGACGTTCCTTATGTCCTGCGAGGACAGCTATCCAGCTTATCTGAAAATGCTCTCCCCTGCCCCGCCAGTGATTTCCTGCCTTGGGGATATCTCGCTCTTTACCCGTCCCGGCATCGCGATCATAGGATCACGAAATGCCTCGGCAATGGGACTTCGCTTTGCCCGGCAACTCTCCCATGAGCTGACAGAAATGGGCTATGTGATTATCTCTGGTCTTGCGCGCGGCATTGACGCCAGTGCCCACAGCGCGGCGCTCAGCGGGGGAACCGTGGCCGTGCTTGGCGGCGGTGTGGATCATATTTATCCGCAGCAAAACCGCGAGTTATATCATGCTATGACCGCGCAGGGCTGCCTTGTCTCCGAAAGCCCGATTGGCTACCGCGCGACAGCCCGCGACTTCCCGCGCCGCAACCGAATTATATCGGGCCTGTCACGCGGCGTTGTCGTTATTGAAGCGGCTGAGCGGTCGGGCACCTTAATTACGGCGCGATATGCCTTGGAACAAAACCGCGAAGTTATGGCGGTCCCCGGCTCTCCGCTCGATCCCCGTGCCAAAGGCTGCAACCGCCTGATACAACAAGGGGCCGCTTTGATAGAAACAGCGGAAGATGTGAAAAATATATTAGAACAACTGCCGTCTCTGCGGCTGATGGAACCCGAGAGACATAGCTATCAAGGGGATGTGTTTGACTGGCAAAATGCCAGCCAGACGATTGAGACCTCAAAGCCTCACTTGTTACAGCTCTTATCACCGATCTTAACGCCGCGTGATGAAATTATTCGGCAGTCTGGCCTGCCCATTCAAATTGCAAATGCGGCCTTACTTGAGCTTGAGCTTAACGCCGACATCATTAGCGATATTGACGGGCGCATCGCAAGAAATCTTTAGGCTCAGGACTTAAATTATTCCCGATTAATTTTAGCAATGCGTTCGCGCGTTGAAATCGCCATGCTCGTCGCATGTAATAATGTCGCCGTATGATCCAGCCCCGCAAGATTAGCGATATCATAAAGCTGGGAGACCATATCCGTTATATAATTTTGCGCACTCACCGGATCTATATCGAGCCGATTTGTTGGCTTTACTTCCACATGATTCATATTACCTCCTGTAAACTCATATACAACTTTAAAGTGTTTAATGTAATAAAGCAACTATCTTAAAGAAGGCCTAACTCTTTTATCCGGCGTGACTTTCTCTGCCCCTCTGCATTGACATTTATAGAGTCCTAAGCCAAAGGAGCGCCAATTCTCGCGCAAACTAACTTTGCGCGCTTAATATCCGGACCTGCTATGAACCTAGTGATTGTTGAATCGCCCGCAAAAGCGAAAACTATCGAAAAATATCTTGGGAAAGACTATAAAGTCTTAGCCAGTTTCGGTCATGTCCGTGATTTACCGTCTAAAAATGGCTCTGTTGACCCCGAAGCCGATTTCGCCATGACGTGGAATGTCGACACAAAATCCAAAAGCCGCATTAAAGATATTGAAACCGCCCTTAAGGCCTCTGATAAACTCATCCTCGCAACTGACCCGGACCGTGAGGGCGAAGCCATTTCATGGCATTTGCTCGAAGTCCTTTCCAAGAAAAAGAACCTCTTAAAAGACAAGCAAATTGAGCGCGTTGTTTTTAATGCGATTACGAAAAAATCAGTCACCGAGGCGATTGCAAAACCGCGCGAGTTGGATATGGAGTTAGTCGAAGCCTATCTCGCCCGCCGCGCGCTAGATTATTTGGTCGGCTTTACGCTATCCCCTGTTTTGTGGCGTAAGCTTCCGGGGGCACGCTCAGCTGGGCGTGTGCAATCTGTGGCTTTGCGGCTAGCCTGCGAGCGTGAAAACGAGATTGAGCAATTTAACCCGCAAGAATATTGGTCCTTAACGGCGGATATCCTCACCCCTCAAAAAATGTCATTTACATCACGGCTTGTTAGCCTGAACGGTGACAAACTTGATAAATTCTCTCTTGGTGATGAAACCAGCGCCCGCGCCGCCGAAGCGGCTGTCAATGCGGCAACGCTCTCGATTAAATCGGTTGAAGCGAAACCCGTTCAGCGCCGCCCCTATGCGCCGTTTACGACCTCCACCTTGCAGCAAGATGCATCGCGCAAATTAGGCTTTAGTGCGACACGAACTATGCAAACAGCTCAGCGCCTCTATGAAGGGATTGATATTGGCGGCGAAACGGTTGGCTTGATTACCTATATGCGAACCGACGGTATCTCCATGGTCGGCGAAGCGATTACAGAAGCCCGCGAATCAATTACAAAAAACTTTGGTGATAGCTATTTACCCAGCGCCCCACGCGAATTTAAAAACAAAGCCAAAAACGCCCAAGAGGCCCATGAAGCTATTCGCCCTACGAGCTTTTTCCGTCATCCTGATGAGATGCCTCTATCAGGCGATCAGAAAAAACTTTATGAGCTCATTTGGAAACGCGCCATGGCGAGCCAGATGGAAAATGCGCAAATGGAGCGCACAACGATTGAAATTGGCGACACGGCTGACACAGTTGGCCTGCGGGCAACAGGATCTGTGATCCGCTTTGACGGCTTTTTGAAACTTTATGAAGTCACGACGCCGAAATCAGAAGAGAGTGACGAGGAATCTGGATTACTCCCGCCCGTTACAGCCGGCGAAAAAGCCAGCGCCGAAAACGTTGATCCCGAGCAACATTTCACCCAGCCCCCTCCGCGTTTTTCAGAAGCCAGCCTTGTTAAAAAGATGGAAGAACTCGGCATTGGCCGCCCATCGACATATGCGTCAATCTTAAAAGTCCTGCAAGACCGTGACTATGTGACCCTCGATAAGCGCCGCTTTACACCGTCTGATAAAGGCCGGTTAGTAACAGCCTTCCTTGAAAATTTCTTTGAAAAATATGTCCAATATGACTTCACGGCAGACCTTGAGGAACGCCTGGATAAAGTCTCTGCGGGTGATATGAATTGGAAAAAGCTCCTACAGGATTTTTGGACGCAGTTTTCCTCCCATGTCGACGAAACAAAAGAGCTTCGGGTAACCCATGTTTTAGATGCCCTTAACATTGCACTTGCGCCGCTCGCTTTCCCGGAACGTGAAGATAAGTCTAATCCACGCTCATGCCAGAGCTGTAATGACGGCGAGCTCTCCTTAAAGCTCGGTCGATACGGCGCATTTGTTGGATGCTCGAATTATCCAGAGTGTAAATTTACGCGCCCCTTTGGTCAAAGCGGACAAGCCGCCGTTGGTAACGGCGAAGACAAGATGCTCGGTCAACATCCTGACACGGGCGAAGATATCTTTTTGAAAAATGGCCGTTTCGGGCCTTATGTGCAGCTCGGCGAAGAGGCCAAGCCTAAGCGGACAGGCCTGCCAAAAGGCTGGGCTTTTGATTCCATTGACCTGCCCAAAGCCATTAAACTCTTATCTTTACCGCGCGAGATTGGAAAACATCCCGAGGACGGCGAAATGATCTCGGCCTCTATCGGGCGCTACGGACCTTATGTTGTCCATCAGCGCACCTTTGTGAACTTACCCGATGCCAATGAGCTATTTGAGATTGGCATTAACCGCGCCGTTGATATGATTGCGGAAAAGAAAGCCAAAGGCGGCGGACGCACGCGCGGCGGTACGGTTTTGAAAGACCTCGGCAAACATCCAACAACCGAAAAGCCAATTCAGATCATGGATGGCCGCTACGGCCCCTATGTCAAATATGAAAAAATAAACGCGACGATTCCGAGCGGCACAAAGCCCGAAGATGTAAACATAGATATGGCGCTAGAATATATTGCTGAAAAAGAAGCAAAAACGGGTAAGAAGAAAAAAGCCCCCGCCAAAAAGAAGCCAGCGGCCAAGAAGAAAGCCCCCGCCAAAAAGAAGCCTGCGGCCAAGAAAAAGCCGGCTGCAAAAAAGAAACCTGCCACAAAGGCCCCATCATAAGATTGACGTTCCATGATACCTAACCGCGAACAAATATTGGACGCGGTACGCGCGACCCCAGACCGTTTTACTTTGCGTGATTTCGCCCGTGAATTTGGTGTCAAAGGCAATGACCGCCGAGAGCTACGCGCCATGCTCCGCGCTATGGTCAATGACGGCACGTTGATTTTATCCAAGAAAAAAACCTACCGCGAAGCCAGCGCCTTACCGCGCGTTATGGTCATGCGCATTACCCATATTGACGATATGGGCGATATGAAAGGCGTGCCAGACCAATGGGACGGCGATAGCGCCCCGCCTGAGTTTATCATTCGTGAAGGCACTATATCGAAAAAATCTAAAAGCAGCGACAATGCAAGCTTGGGTGTCGACGGGCGTGCGCTTTGCCGGATTAAAGACGCCGATAGCACGCCTAAAATCGCGCAGGTTTTGAAAAAGCTCTCTCGCGGGCCGTCGCGCCATATGGGACTTTTAATGAAAGACGCACGCGGCTGGGTGATTAAACCGATTGATAAACGCCAGCGCGAAGAGCTCCGCGCACGTAGCCTGCCAAAAGACGCAAAAGAGCGTATGCTGGTGCTTTATGAACCGCAGCGCTCTAAAAGCAAATATGAGAAATCAGCGGCTGTGATTGAGCTGCTTGCGGATATGAATGATCCGAAAGCGCCGACATTAATGTCCCTCGCCCAGCATAACATTCCTGTTGGCTTTGATCCCGAAGTGATTAACGATGCGAAAGCCGCCAAAGCCCCAACGCTAGATAAAGGCCGCGAAGACCTCCGCGAGATCGGTTTACTGACCATTGATCCCGTCGACGCAAAAGACTTTGACGATGCCATTTTCGCGCAGCCTGATAGCGAGGCCGATAATGAGGGCGGCCATATCATCTGGGTCGCCATTGCCGATGTTGCCCATTATGTACGCTATGATAGTCCGCTTGATATCTCGGCGCGAAAACGCGGAAATTCAGTTTATCTACCCGACCGCGTTGAGCCTATGCTCCCTGAAGAGCTCTCCAATAATCTCTGCTCCTTACGCCCTCATGAAGACCGCTATTGCATGGCCGTTAAAATGCGCATCCGTAAAGACGGCACTAAAATCAGTCATGAATTTAAACGCGGACTTATGCGCTCTCATGCGCGGCTGACCTATGCGCAGGCACAAGAGAGCTTTGACGGCACGCCGCCCGATGTCGCCCAGCCCGTTCTGCCAACGTTAAATAATATATTCACCGCTTACCGTAGCCTGCGCCGCGCCCGTAAACAGCGAGAGCCGCTCGCCATTGAACTGCCCGAACGGCGCATCCATATCAATGATGACGGCACGATTGATAAGATCACAGTCAAAGAGCGTTATGACGCCCATAAGCTGATCGAGGAGTTTATGGTGCAGGCCAATGTCGCCGCCGCCGAAAGCCTCGCGGAGCAAAAGATTATCACGATTAACCGCACCCATGAACCGCCGAGCCTTGAAAAGCTCGATGCCCTCGCCGATTTCCTGCCAGCGATTGGCCTGAAATGGGCCAAGGGCGGACGCCCATCGACCAAGCGCCTTAACGGCTTG
This sequence comes from uncultured Caulobacterales bacterium, assembly GCA_964513675.1. GTDB lineage: Bacteria > Pseudomonadota > Alphaproteobacteria > Caulobacterales > Maricaulaceae > CALFVT01. The sequence goes on from CAZEOD010000058.1 coordinate 9,977, forward strand.
CTCGGCGAGGCCGGAGATAATGACCTCAGCGAAACTGTTGGCATGGCCGTTTTGCGGTCTCAATCTCAAGCCTATTATGGCCTAGATGTGAAAGGCCATTTTGGCTTGAACCTCACCCATTACGCTCATTTCACATCGCCTATCCGGCGCTATGCTGATTTGGCAGTTCACCGCGCCTTAATTAAACTCCACAGCTTTGGTGATGACGGCACAAGCCCCACCGAGGAGAGCCGGCTGAAAGAAACCGCAGAGCATATTTCCGATACTGAGCGCCGCGCAATGGCCGCAGAACGGGATGCCAAAGACCGCTATATCGCGCAATTCCTTGAAAATAAGATTGGGGCTGAATTTGGCGCGCGCATTTCTGGTGTGACGAAATATGGTCTGTTTATCACCCTAGACGAAACGGGCGCAGACGGGCTTATCCCTGTGCGTGATTTAGGCCGCGAATATTATATTCTTGATGAGGCGCAGAAATGCCTGATTGGAGAGGATACAGGCGGGCGTTATAAATTTGGTCGCCGCGTGCAAGTTCGCCTCAAGGAGGCTAATGTTATCACGGGCGGCATGGTCTTTGAAATGTTATCCCCGCCGGAATCAGGCAAACGCCCCCCGAAACGAAACCCGCGCGGCGGCTATAAAGGCAAAGGTAAAGGCGGGGGTTATAAAGGAAAATCCAAAAGCCGCAGACGGTAAAATAATGAAAAAATCAATTATATTTGATATCACTAAAGCCTCAAGCTTAAGCGAAAAAGATAAGGCGAAACGCGCAGAGCAAAGCCGCGCTGTCCGCCCGCGCCTCTCCTCGACTATTGTGCTGTATCGCGGCTCACGGGAGACCCCAAAAATCCTCATGGGGCAACGCGCAAAAGCGCATGATTTTATGCCCTCCGTCTATGTCTTCCCAGGCGGGCGGCTTGACCGCGCTGATAGCTTTGCGCCTTTTGCCGGTAAGATGCTGCCGCGGACAAAACGCCTGCTAGAAACTTATTATAGTGAAGCCCGCGCCCGCGCCATTATCCTCGCCGCTATTCGCGAAACTTTTGAAGAAACGGGCTTGTGCCTGACGCAAAAAACGGATGGCCCCATAAAAAACATCAACCATGAGAGCTGGGATGCGCTACGGCAGAAAAACCTCCTCGCGGATATGAGCGAGATTGAGGTCTTTGGCCGTGCCGTCACCCCGCCTTACCGCCCCAAGCGCTTTGATACATGGTTCCTGCTTCGCCATGTCGATGACACCACCCTATCAGGTCAAATGAGCGATAGCCGCGAGCTTTTAAATCTTGGATGGTATGATTGGGATGAGATCAGCGCGCTAAAAACCGCCCGCGCCACAGATATGATGCTCACTGTGTTAAAAGATTATTTTAAACACCCCAAACCGCCCAGTGAGCTGTTTTATTCGCGCTGGCAAGGCGGTAAATTCGCCCTCACCTATGAGCCGTTTTAGAGTTTATCCTCACCGCTTTTTGCAGCAAGCGAGCCGTCCCTGCCTAAATACAAGGACATGACGGCGCAGATAAACTGCGCCTTTGCCGTTAAGCCTTTTCCAGCTCAAACGCGCTATGCAGCGCCCGCACAGCGAGCTCTGTATATTCAGCGTCAATCAAGACTGAAATTTTTATCTCGGACGTTGCGATCACTTCGACGTTGATGCCCCGCGCGGCCAAAGCTTCGAACATGGTTTGGGCGACGCCTGTGTGGCTGCGCATACCAATACCCACGATTGAAACTTTCGTCACCTTGCTATCAGACTTGACTTCATCAAAGCCAATTTCATCTTTCACAGCATCAAGCGCTTTCAAGGCTTTTTCAAGATCACGCTTGCCGACTGTGAAGGTCAAATTCGCTGCATTTTCTGCCCGAGAGCGGCCCTGAACGATCATATCAACAATCACATTCGCGTCCGCCATGGCGCGGCAAATCGAGGCAACTGTGCCCGGGCGGTCTGTTAGTCTTAGCAGTGTGATCTGCGCTTCATCGCGGCTATAGGCTACGCCGCTTACAACACGTTCTTCCAT
>CAZEOD010000059.1:0-11870 GCA_964513675.1 uncultured Caulobacterales bacterium
CTACAATGTCAATGTAGTGCTCTCCCGCTGAGCTAATCGCCCATCCTTTCCTTAGGCTCACCCGAAAGGATGAGAAGGAAGCGCGGATATATATCTGCCTTGTAATATAATCAAGACATTTTTCGCGGCCCTGGGGCTTAATTATGCGGCGATGAGGCGATCAACTTCATTGACCAGTTGGCGCAGGTGGACGGGCTTGGACAATATGCGCGCGTCTGTTGTTTCGCTGTCATTTTTAGCGACGGCTGCAAAGCCCGTGATAAACATGATTTTTATACCGGGCGAGAGGTTTTCGGCTATTTTTGCGAGTTCAATCCCGTCAAGACCGGGCATCATAATATCCGTCAGGAGCATATCAAATGCGCCGTCAGCAAATCTTAGCGCCCGTAGCGCGCGCTCTCCGTCATCACAGGCGACAACATGATGTCCGGCTTTTTCAAGGGCCGCAGCAAAAAAACGCCGCATGGAATCATCGTCTTCTGCATAAAGAATTGTCGCCATAATCATCACCTTAACCGGGTTTGCCCTGTTAGCCCTTCCAGCACTGCCGTAAAGCAGCTATGTTTCAAATCAGTAAAGTTTGTCACTTTATAACGCTATATATGCAGATTTGATGCCGCCATGTTTGTTGCTCTGTAATTAAGCTTAACAAAGCGTAAAGATAAAGCGCTCTTAGGCTTTATTTTCTTTGACAGCCTCTTTAATTTTCCGTCTTATATGTGCAAATGATGCCCTTTACGTCACATAAATTGCTTGAAAGCCAAACGCTGCGGGCCTTTGATCCGCCGATTGAGGTTCAAGGCCCGCCGCATAATGCAGACGGCCTTATTATTGCCTCCCCGCATAGTGGACGAAATTACCCCAAAGCCTTTATACGGCGCGCGGCGCTGCCGCTCTCAACGCTTCGCCGGAATGAGGATGCTTTTATGGATGAGGCGGTTGCGCCTTTGGCTGCGCGGGGCATACCTTTGCTAAAAGCGCATTTTCCGCGCTGTTATGTGGATGTAAACCGCGCGGCGGATGAATTACCCCCCGAATGGTCAGAGCTTGGCGCGCCGACAACCGCGCGCGGTGCGGCGGGGCTGGGCGTTATTCCGACGATGATATCAGAGCGCCTTGCGATTTATAAAACGCCGCTGCCGAAGACTGTTGTTCAAGCGCGGATTGATGAGCTTTACACGCCTTATCACAGGGCGCTGCATGGGCTTTTGGAGGCCGCTCGAAACCGCGCCGGCCACGCGCTCTTGCTTGATTGTCATTCTATGCCCGGCGTGAGTGCGTCTGGCCGTCCGCGTCATGATATTATTCTGGGCGACCGCTTTGGCGCCTCTGCATCGCCAGAGCTTGTGGCCTTAACCGAAAAGATATTTACGCAGGCCGGATATCGCGTGGCGCGAAACTACCCCTATGCGGGCGGCTATGTCACCTCGACATATGGCCAGCCGCATAACGGAGTGAGCGTAATCCAAATTGAAGTTAACCGGAATATCTACATGAACCCAGCCAGTTTTAAACTCACATCAGGCTTTAAACGCTTGCAAGCTTGTTTCATTGACCTTGCGGCGGCGCTGCGCGCGCATATGCGGCCTTCGGTGCAGCGGGCGGCGGAATAAGCCTTTTGTTTATGCGGCTGTTAGGCTGTCTTTCACATGAAAATCAACACGGCCTGACAGGGTCTCGCCGGGCGATAGAATTTTAAATCCGGTATAGTCAGGGCGGCTTAGACCATCTGCCATATGGCTCATCGGTTCAAAGCAGAAAAACGGCTGATTTTGCGGGGCATAAATCTGGCAGGTTTTGAAAATATCATCAGCTTTTATCTGCAAGGCCATGTCTTGGTTTGGCCAGATAATCTGCGCATATCCGTCCCAATCCATGAAGCAATTATCTATCAGTCTATCGGGTAAGCCGCGCGGCTTATTGAAATCCATCTCTCCGGCAGAGGGCGTCCATATTTGCGGTAAATTTGCGGCATTATTTTCCCAATGCCCTGTGGACGCAAACCCGAGGGTCATATCGGCCGTGCGCGGGAAATAGGGATGTAGCCCAAACCCAAAGGGCATAGCGCGCTCCCCTTTATTTGTGACGCTAAGTCTTAGGGTTAGGTGCGATGCCTCAAGCGTGATGTCTTGCTCGGCCGCATAGGTAAAAGGGGCGCGCTCAGTGGCGATATGTTCAAATGACAAGCACGCCGAGCCGCTTGATTGGCGCTTGATGTGCCAATCAGAGAGCCAGCCATCTCCGTGAATATAAAGCGGGTCGACAGGGCTGTTTTGCGCGGCATGATAAGGGCGTCCCTCAAAATCAAAATGATTATTACTCATGCGGTTACATAGCGGCACCATCGGAAAACAGGCGTGGTCAAGACTGTTAAAAACGGGGGCGGGCGTTGTCGGGCGCAAAAAGGCCCGGCCATCTTTAAGCTGCCCTGATATAATCGCTCCCCCTTGGGGCGTTACGGATATGTCAAGGGCTTCATTCTTAAGGTGAATAGCTGCGTGAGGATATGGCGTAGACAAGGTAACTCTCTAAAAACTGGATGATGGCCTGATGCGGCTATGGGCGCATGATAGGGCTTTGCTGCGGTGTCTCGCGGCGTTATGTTGATATTATATAGCGCCCTCGATTTAGACAAAAGCTCACTGAATAGGCCGTTAATATGACGTTATTGGCCCGTATCATGGTTTTACCAGCATTTCTTTATGTTTTTAAAAATTGATGATTTTTCTTTGAAACTTCAGGGGTTATTTTGATGCGCCGCAGCGTGGATATAAGCAAAACCCTCTGTGCGTTTATACTTTATTGTGAACAAATTGCGCTTGCGCCTTGTGCGCGGCGCGATTAGAGGGGCCACGTGCCTTCATGCGGCACAAAACACAAAGAGGATATGCTATGGCTGCGCCTGCTGGAAGTGGAGACTCCCCACTTATCAATACCAAAGCTCAAATGATTGAACGTTTATCGCGTGGATCAAAGCCAAAATCAGAGTGGCGCATTGGGACTGAGCATGAAAAAATAGGATTTTGCCTCGAGAAGAAAACGCCGCTGCCCTATGAAGGTAATTGCGGGATCAAAGCCATGCTAGACGGTTTAAAGCGCTTTGATTGGGATGGGGTGTATGAAGGCGATAATGTGATTGCGCTGAAACGCGGCGGGGCCTCTGTGTCCTTGGAACCGGGGGGGCAGCTTGAGCTTTCTGGCGCGCCGCTGGAGCATGTGCATCAAACCTGCGCGGAGCTTCATCGTCATTTACGGGAAGTCAAAGAGGTCGCCGATGAAATGGGCGCGGGCTTCCTCTCGCTTGGATTTCGTCCAGATACAAAGCTTGAAGATGTGCCGGTCATGCCGAAAGGGCGTTACGGGATTATGCGGTCTTATATGCCAAAAGTGGGTACACATGGTCTTGAGATGATGTTTAGAACCTGCACGGTTCAGACCAATCTCGATTTTTCATCCGAAGCCGACATGGTCAAGAAACTGCAGGTTAGCCTCGCCTTACAGCCAATCGCTACCGCGCTATTTGCCAATTCACCTTTCACAGACGGTGTGCCCAACGGATATAATTCTTTTCGCTCGCGGATTTGGCTTGATACGGATGCAGACCGAACAGGCATGCTGCCTTTTGCCTTTGAGACGGGCTTTGGCTTTGAGCAATATGTCGATTATGCTCTCGATGTGCCGATGTATTTTGTCTACAGACAGGGTGAATATTTGGATGCGTCGGGTAAATCTTTCCGTGATTTCCTTGACGGCAAGCTGGATATTCTACCGGGTGAGCGCCCGACTGAGCAAGATTTTGAAGACCATCTTTCCACAATATTCCCCGAAGTGCGGATGAAGTCTTTCCTCGAGATGCGCGGCGCAGATACTGGCCCGTGGACAGAGCTTTGCGCTTTGCCGGCTTATTGGGTGGGTTTGCTATACGATCAATCCGCGCTGGATGCCGCGTGGGATCTTGTCAAAGATTGGAGCGAGGAAGAGCGCTGGGCGCTGCGCCGTGATGTGGCGGCGCATGGGCTACGAACCCCGTTCAGAGATAAGACGGTGCAAGACCTCGCAAAAGAGACACTCGCGATTGCGCGTCAGGGGCTAAAATCACGCGCATGTTTAAATTCGCACGGCGAGAATGAAACGGTGTTCTTGCAAGAACTCGATGAATTTGCCCGCACAGGCCGTAATAATGCCGACCGCTTGCTGGATCTTTATAACGGCGCGTGGAAGGGTAATATCCTGCGGGCTTATGAAGATTGCCGATATTAGCCAGCGCGGCGCGCCTTAAAAATTCCCGCTTTAAAAATTTCCGCTTAATGTCAGGCGTAGCGAGAGGCCATCTTCAAGATTGCGTGTTTCTATAAAATCTATGCCCGTCAGGTCACGGCGGCCTTCAAAGAAAACGCGCTCTGTGAAGCGTTTCTCATTGAGTAAATTATTAAGATCAAGCCGCATTTTAACGCCAAAAACATTTTGATGTTCAATGAAAATATCCCAGCTCGGGCGGGTTGGAATATTAAGCTCCGTTGTTGTGACGCGGAAATTACGGGCCCGCCTGTTGAAATCTATATCACTGCCAATCGCCCAATCTGAATTTTGGAAATCATAGCGTATATCAGATGATAGGCGAAAGCGGCGCTGATCGTTAACGCGGCGGTTCACGCCTGTCAGGGGGTCTTCAATAGTGGAGCCGCTGGCAAATGCCGTGAAATTCCACTCAAGGCCCGGAAAATTAAAATCAACGCCTTTCAGCGTGCCATTGATAGACGCCCCGTAACGATAGGCGGGGTCTTCGAGATTACCAATACCGTCGCCGTTAAGGCCAATCGGGATGGAGTCAATAACATCATCAACGCGGGAGCCTAAAAAAGTAAGCCGAAGATTGCTTTCTTTCCAAAGTGTTTTGTCAAATTCAAGCCGCGTGCTGGTGGTTTGCTCTGGAATTAAATTAATATTACCCGTGCGGTTGATTTCGGAATCAAGGCTGACGCTTGCCAGAAAAGCAAAGAAATTAAGCTGGCCAACACTGCGCGTCACGTTAAAGCGAATATCAAGGCTTTCATCATAAGCATAAGTCGCGCTGAAACGTCCGCGCGGGCGTATAAAATCTTGGGATTGACGAAAGCCTGTGATGGTTTCGGAAGAGATTTCAGAATATTCGCCCGTCGCATCAAGTTGGAAATCCCATTTCGGGCCCCATTTCCAATTTCGCGTAATCGTCGCGATACTCCGAATTTCTTCAACCAAGGTGTCGCCTAGCGTTGAGGGATCAAGGATAAGCCCACCATTGAGATCTTGCCGTTCAAGTAATTGCGAATTATCACTTAGGTTATTAAAGGCGGTTTCAAAGGCGAGTGTCCAATCATTGCGCGTATCCCCGCCAAAGCTATATTCACCGCGGCCAATATATTCGCGGGTTTCAATCTCGCGCTCAAAGCGGCTACCCGATAAATTACTAAAGCTGTCAAAACTATCAATTTGCGCGCCGCTCTCAGAATTAAAAAAGCTGCCAAGGCCAATCAGTTTGATTTTACCAATGCCTAAAGGTTGCTCATAGTCAAAACCAAGCTCGCCGCCGATAGCATCTTGGCCTGCATTAAATAATAAAAGGCCGCTCTCTCCGCGCTCCGTGAGTGCAAGGCGGTCAGTTCGGGTGCGGTCATTAAAATTTTGCAAACCAAATGAGCCGTTAAGCGTCAGTAGGTAATCGGGTTTTGGTGTCCATGTCGTTGTGCCGGTTAAGGTTGGATTGGCGAAAAAGATTTGAACGTCATCCAGCCGGTCTTCAAAGACCACGCCGTCTGCGCTGCTGCGAAGTTCTTGACCAACGCCGCCATTACGCCCCCCCGAATCCGATAGGCTCACAGAATAGGTCAGATCCTCCGCTTCGCCCGCCAAAGAGAGGCGAAAATCATTCAAGCGGGGTTGACGGCGGTTGCGAAATTGTGGCCGCCATTCCCATGTGCCTGTCAGGCCGCCTGATTTTGTAATCACATTGGCAACATCACCCGTGAGGCCGGGGATGCCAAGCGTTGTGCCGTCGATAATTTCGATGCGAACGACTTTATCAACCGTTAGCCGTTCAAGCTGCTCGCCTATATTTGAGCTTTTACTGGAGAGCTGCCGCCCGTTCAGCAGGACGTTATCCGTCCGCTGCCCAAGCCCGCGCCCATTATTATTTGAAATGCGCAATCGAAAGCCGGGTACGCGGTTAATCATATCCAAAGCGGATTGCGGCGCAAATTCATTAAAATAGCTCGCCTGAAAAACTTGACGAAGCTGATCTTCAGTTGTGCCTGAAACAGGGGCCGCATCAGGCGTATTATCCTGCGCAGCGACAGGGCCAGCCGTTAAAGACAGAGCTGAGGCAGCGGATAATAAGACGGCTTTGGGTAAATAATAAGCAAATTTTGACACGCATAACCCTTTACAGCGAGTAGATTATTCCAAAGCTTCAACAAATCGCGCTTGCCCTAGTCTCTAAACGGTGGTTTTCCAAGTAAAAAAGTTGTCATAGCAGAAACAATTCTGATAACGATTGAAAAACAACTTGTTTCACCGCCTTTTTGCAGGTTAGACAAAAACAAATAATATTATAATAAGGGACAGTTTAATGACTGATACAACAGCAGCCATTCCTGCGGGGGAGAAGACTATCTTAGGCCATCCGCGCGGCCTCTTCATCCTCTTTTTTGCCGAAATGTGGGAGCGCTTCTCATATTACGGGATGCGCGGATTACTTATCATCTATTTGACGCAGCATTTTTTATTCTCGGATGAGCGTTCATCCGTGATTTACGGCGCTTACACAGCCTTGGTTTATGTGATGACGATTATCGGGGGAACATTGGCTGACCGTTATCTCGGCGCGCGTAAGGCGGTTACATTTGGAGCGATCTTATTATGCCTCGGCCATTTTGGTATGGCTTTTGAGGGCAATGGTTCCAAAGAGATTATGACGGTTAATGGCGCTGAATATGAAATCACGCTGAATGGCCGCGGTAGCGGTGAAAACATCAACCAAATCATCATTGCGCCTGATGGGGCTATGTCTGATATCTCTTTCTCTGCGGATACATCATCCATTATTATTGCGGATCCATCGGCTGTTGGGCTTCCTGAAACGATCAACCGTGCTGACAACCCGACACGGATTGAAACAGAACAAACCTATCTTTATATCTTATATTTTTCTTTGGCGCTTATCATTGCCGGCGTTGGATATTTGAAAGCGAATATTTCAACCATTGTGGGATCGCTTTACGGCGTAGGTGATGCCCGGCGGGACTCAGGTTTCACCATCTTCTACATGGGCATTAATCTGGGATCTTTCCTTGCGTCAATCGCTTGTGGTTATTTGGGAATTGTTCATGGCTGGAAATATGGCTTTGGTTTGGCCGGTATCGGCATGGTGCTTGGGCTTATTACCTTCGTTAAGTTTCAGCCTTGGCTTGAAGGCCGCGCCGAGCCGCCTAATCCTGAGAAATTAAAGCAGAAAGTGCTGGGCCCTATTAATGTTGAAATGGCCTGTTATCTTGCGGGTATCCTTATTATTGCTACGGCGATGTTCTTTGTCATGAATCCAGATGGATTTGGCGCTGTCTTACTACCGCTTGGCGTCGTTATTTTTATCGGTCTTCTCGTTTATGCCTTTACAAAATTAATCGGCAAAGAGCGTGATAAAATGCTAGCGGCGATTTATTTTGTTATCGCGCAAATTCCGTTTTGGGCTTTGTTTGAGCAAGCTGGCTCATCGCTGAATTTGTTCACAGACCGCCTTGTCAACAGATCAATCGGTGGATGGGAAGTTCCCGCGCCCGTCTTTCAGGCGTTGAATGCAGGCTATATCTTCCTGTTCGCGCCGATCATTGCATGGCTATGGATTTGGCTCGCAAAGAAAAATTTAAATCCGTCAACGCCTGTAAAATTTGCCTTTGGCGTTTTCCTCGCAGGTCTGGGCTTCCTCGCCTTGGTTGCGGGTATGAAGGCCTCGGGTTCATCGGGTATGACAGCCGTATATTTTGTCTTCCTTATATATTGGATCCACACAATGGGTGAGTTAATGGTTTCGCCTGTGGGCTTATCGGCTGTAACGAAAATGGCGCCTGCGCAAGTCGTCGGTATGACAATGGGGTCATGGTTCCTATATAGCGGCCTCTCTAACTTCCTTGCGGGTGTTATCGCGCGAACAACAGGCGCGGAGACTCTCGGCGGGCAAGTGACAGATATTGCCGCTGCGAAAGCTGGTTATATCGCTGTCTATACAAATGTGGCCTATGTCGCGATGGGGATTGCCGTTGTGATGCTCTTGATCTCTCCGATCATCAAAAAATGGATGCATAACGAAGATTAATCCGCCTGCCTAATATGTATTAAAAAAAGCCTGCTCAGATTAACTGGGTGGGCTTTTTCTTGTTTATGTGTCGATTAAAGCGTGATGTTTACTTCATCATGCCTTTCATGGCCATTTTCAGCACATCATCCATCACCGAGCCATTACCATCAGCGTCGAGAAGATTACCGAGCATGCCAAGGCCTTGTTGATGCTGTTGGCGCTGTTGCTGCATTTGACGTTTTTGCCCCCCGCCAAGGACGGAGCCAAGAATACCGCCGAGTAGGCCGCCTTTTTGGCCGCCGCCCATAACCTGATTAAGGGCGAGCCCCGCAAGGCCCTGCGCCATAGACGGCTGGCGTGTTTGCTTTGATAGGCTGCCCATGGCCATAGCCGCCACCATTGGCAGCATTTTCTTGAGAATACCGGCGTCCATACCTGTTTTCTGCGCGGCATGACCGGCAACAGCGCGGCTGACATCTTTAGAGCCAAAGAGGTGGCCTAAAATTGCATTGCCTTCGCTGACGGCTTGCGGCTGCGCTACGGCTTGCGGATTGTCGAGATATTGGTCGTGCTGGCCCTTTTGCAGTGCGCCTAAAAGACCCGCAAGGCCTTCGGGATTGGCTGTGTTTTGCTTTAGGGCCGATGAAATAGCTGGCAATAAAGCGGCAATCGCGCCTTGGCTTTGTTCCTGCGATAATCCTAATTGCGCCCCTGCTTGTTGGGCCGAAGCACCGCCTTGGGCGCTCATAATCATTTCAAGTAAATTCATTCCGCTCATGGCGTCCTCCGGTTAATTCACGCGGAGTATATAGGATTTAACGCGGTCAGGAGAGTCTAAACTTCAGATGGGGTTAAGCGTTTATGTGCAGTTCATGCCGCTTACAGCTTTAAACTTTAGGCCTAAGCTCTATTCAGGGCGCTATTCAACAAGTTCTGTTTTGGAGCGCAGAAAATTACGGCCCCGATTAATTCTCCTGAATAATTCTAAGGGCGGATAAGGGGGCAAGTGCGCGGGCAGGGCGAGGGATTATCCCTCACTGCCGCCGATGGTCATGCGTTCAACATAAACCGTGGGCTGCCCGACGCCGACGGGCACGCCTTGTCCGGCTTTCCCGCAAACGCCAATACCGGGATCAAGTTCAAGATCATTACCAAGATGACGGATTTGCGTCAGCACAGTGGGGCCATCCCCAATCAGAGCTGCGCCTTTGACGGGCTCCTCGATCTTGCCATTTCTAACGCGGTAGGCTTCGGTGCATTGAAAGACAAATTTGCCATTTGTAATGTCCACCTGTCCGCCGCCAAAATTCGTCGCGTAAATGCCATCTTTAAGATCAGCGATAATCTCGCCAGGATCTTTATCTCCTGCGAGCATAAAGGTGTTGGTCATACGCGGCATCGGGGCATGAGAGAAGGTCTCGCGGCGGCCATTGCCCGTTTCGGCAGCCCCCAAGAGGCGCGCGTTGAGCCGATCTTGCATAAAGCCTTTTAAAATGCCGTCTTCGATAAGTGTTGTCCGTGTCGTGGGTGTGCCTTCATCATCCATTGTCAACGAACCGCGCCGCCCATCAAGCGTGCCGTCATCGACAATCGTAACGCCGGGGGAGGCCACGCGCTCTCCGACCATGCCTGTAAAGGCGGAACTGCCCTTGCGGATGAAATCGCCCTCAAGTCCATGGCCAATCGCTTCATGAAGCAGCACGCCGGGCCAGCCGGGGCCAAGCACCACATCCATTTCGCCTGCAGGGGCTGGAACCGAATCCAGATTAACTGTGGCTTGGCGGAAGCTTTCTTGGGCGACAGATTTCCAGTTTTCAGGTGATAAGTAAAAATCAAACGGCACACGTCCGCCGCCGCCGGCATAGCCGCTCTCGCGGCGGCCCTTACGCTCAACCGTAATCGAAATATTAAGCCGCACCAATGGCCGCTCATCTGTGTAGGGCGCAAGGCCTGCTTTTAAAATGCCAATGGCGCGGCGAGAGCCCGCCATAGAGACGCTGACCTGCACAACACTTGGGTCCATCGCGCGGCAATAGGCGTCGATTTCTTGCAAAAGCTCGACTTTATCACCAAAAACGGGAGAGGCCACGGGGTCAATGTCGGGGTAAAGGCGGTTATTGGTGCGGTTTGGCGCTTGGCTTGGCGTGCCTTTATGCCCGGCTTTGACAAGTGAGACGGCGGCCGAAGCGTTTTGAAGCGCAGAGGGCGTCATATCCGTGGCTTGGGCGAATCCTGTCATCTCGCCTGCAACGCAGCGCAGGCCAAATCCGCGTGAGCTATCAAAATTAGCGGACTTTAAACGGCCATCGTCAAATACAAGCGATTCGGAGCTACTCCGCTCCACGAAAAGCTCGCCGTCATCAGCGCCTTTTAAGGTGTCTTCCAAAAGGCCTTGGGCTTGAGTCTGGCTAAGATCGCAATCTTCGAACAAAAAGGAGGTCATAATGGCTCTCATTATTATATTTTTATATTATTTAGGCTTAGATTGGCGTGAAATAGGTGAATTACAAGCTTAAGATATCATGTGATGTGTGTTTTTTAGATCGTCTGTGGATTTATGCGACAATCTGCGCGGAAAAAAGACACTGATTTCTTGCTTTTCTTTCTATATATAGACATAACCCGCCGCAACTGACACTTTGAACATGAGGGAAGACGACATGCGTCTGATTTCGACATTAAGTTTAACACTTTCCACTTTAGCCCTTTCAGCTTTGGCTTACGGCTCAGAGCCTAAAGACGGCGCGATCGGCTTTCAGGAGGCCGCAACACCTGTGATGCAAGAGCTTGTTGGCTTTCATAATAATATGGTGTTCCCGATTATCGTCGGCATTACCATCTTTGTGATGGCGCTTATGCTTTACATTATGGTTCGCTTTAATGCGAAAGCTAACCCCGTTCCAAGCAAGACAACCCATCACGTCGGTCTTGAGATTGCATGGACAATCGTTCCTATATTAATCCTGCTTTTTATGGTCGGGCCGAGTATGAAGCTGCTTTATCAGCAAGACCGCCTGCCAGAGACTGAAATGACGATCAAGGTCACGGGTAACACATGGTATTGGTCTTATGAATATCCTGAGATCGCAGATCAGGTTGAAGGCTTTGATTCTATTTTGCTTGAAAAGGCTGATGCGGAAGCGGCTGGCAAGCCCTATCTTTTAGGGACGGATGCGCCGCTTGTTGTACCTGTAAACACTAAGGTCAAAGTTTTGGTGACATCTAATAATAATCTGCACTCATTCGCAATGCCGGCTTTCGGCGTTAAAATGGATGCGGTTCCGGGCCGTTTGAACGAGACATGGTTTGAAGTTCTTCGCGAAGGCACATTTTACGGTCAATGTTCAGAGCTTTGCGGCGTTAAACATGCTTACATGCCGATTGAAATTAAGGTTGTGAGTAAAAGTGAATATAGTAAATGGGTCCGCAATGGCGGGGCTTTCTCAACAAATATCGCGCAAGCGAGCGCTGCGGCTAATACAGCCGCTCCAAAGTAATCGATAGGCGAGGGTAACGACATGGCAGTTATTGGTGCAGATACAGA
>CAZEOD010000060.1:0-11770 GCA_964513675.1 uncultured Caulobacterales bacterium
CGGATAATTATAGGTTCGGATGCGTTCCGAGCGGTCGCCAGAGCCAACCTGCCCTTTGCGCGCTTCAGAGCGCTCGGCGTCAACGCGCTGCTTTTCAATGTCATAAAGCTTCATCTTCAAAAGACGCTCCGCATTTGCGCGGTTCATATGTTGAGATTTCGCATCACAGACCACAACAACCCCTGTTGGAACATGGGTCATCCGTACGGCTGAATCGGTTTTATTAACATGCTGCCCGCCGGCCCCTGACGCGCGCATGGTATCCACACGGACATCGCCCATAGAAAACCCAATATCAATATCTTCGGGCTCCGGCAGAACAGCCACGGTTGCCGCGGATGTATGAATACGGCCCTGCGTTTCGGTGACAGGTACGCGCTGAACGCGGTGAACGCCGGATTCGAATTTAAGCTTCCCGTAAACCCCCGCCCCCGACATAGAGGCGACAATTTCTTTATAGCCGCCCATATCGGCTTCGGCTTCGCTTTCAATTTCAACTTTCCAGCCTTGAATCTGCGCATAGCGCGCATACATGCGGAAAAGGTCTCCCGCAAAAATCGCCGCTTCATCTCCCCCGGTTCCGGCCCGTATTTCAAGGACAATCGAGGCATTATCATCTTTGTCTTTCGGCAAAAGCAAGATCGACACGTCATGTTCTAGCTCTGGCAGGCTGTCTTTCAGAGCTTGCAGCTCTTCTTTGGCCATTGGCCCCATTTCAGGATCATCGAGCATGGCCTCAAGATCTTCCATTTCGGCGCGAACGGATTGTAATTTTCTAACGCCCTCGGCCACGGGGCGAAGCTCGGCATAATCCTTGCCAAGCTTGACGATCTCATCCGCTTCTGTCGTGACGCCCATACGGGCTTCGATCTGTTCAAAACGGTCTACGACCTGCGAAAGTTTACTATCTGGAATATGCATAATCGGGGTCTAAGGGCTTGTAAGGAGCGCGTCAATTAATAGCTGAATTACAGTGCAGATGATCTTGCATAAATAGCGCTGAGCGCTTAACTCTAGCGCGCGCTATAGGAGTTTGCCATGACCGATACCCTCACCCTTATTCGTCCTGATGATTGGCATATTCATTTGCGCGATGAAGATATGCTAAGCGGGGTGGTAAATTATACAGCCCGTCAATTCGGGCGCGCCATCGTCATGCCTAATCTTAAACCGCCCGTCACAACTGCCGCAGCCGGAGCCGCTTACCGCGAGCGCATTATGGCGGCGCTTGATCCTACCCTTGATTTTACGCCGCTAATGACGGCCTATCTGACAGATAATATCGACCCTGCCGAGCTTGAGCGCGGCTATAGCGAGGGCATTTTTACCGCCGCAAAATTATATCCCGCCAATGCGACAACTAATTCTGCGCAGGGCGTTTCGGATGTAAAAAACATCACAGCCGTCTTGGAGATGATGCAGCGCATTGGTATGCCGCTCTTGGTTCACGGCGAAGTCACCCATCAGGATGTGGATATTTTCGACCGCGAAGCCGTCTTTATTGACCAGGTTATGGTTGGCATTATCCGCGATTTTCCTGCGTTAAAAGTCGTATTTGAACATATCACCACGAAAGAGGCCGTAGATTTTGTTATGGAGAGCGGCCCCAAGCTCGGCGCAACCATTACGCCGCATCATTTAGACTTTAACCGCAACGCTATTTTTGCCGGCGGGATTCGTCCGCATTTCTATTGCCTGCCCATCGCCAAGCGAGAGCGGCACCGGCAAGCTCTGCGGAAAGCGGCCTGTTCTGGACATGTTAAATTCTTCCTTGGCACTGATACCGCGCCCCATGCCGTCGGCGCAAAAGAAAGCGCCTGTGGCTGCGCGGGGATTTTCAACGCCCCCCACGCGATTGAAAGCTACGCGAAAATTTTTGACGAAGAAAATGCACTTCATCACCTCGAAGCTTTTGCCTCGCGCAATGGCCCCGCATTTTACGGCTTGCCTGTGAATAATAGCCAGATCACACTTACGCGCCGCGCACAAACCGTACCCGAGCGGCTCACCCTCGCCGGCACAGAGGTTATCCCCTTTCATGCCGGTGAAGATTTGGCATGGAGCCTGAGTTAATATGCCGATAGCCAAACTTGATCGCCGCATCTTCCTCCTCTCAGGCGAGGCGCTTCGTCCGTGGCTTGGCGGGTTGATTACGAATAACCTTGGCGCGCCTTTAACCTTTGCAGCCCTTCTAACCCCGCAAGGCAAAATCATTGCCGATTTTTTCATCACCCAAGACGGGGATGATATGCTGATTGATACCGCCCCCAAATTTGCGGATAATCTTTTAAAGCGGCTGAGAATCTATAAGCTTCGCGAAAAAATCACCCTCACAGAGGTAACGGATAAAACCCATCTTTACGCATTATGGAGCGGCTCCGGTGATCTTGGCCATGCGGATCCTCGCTCTAAGGCGCTTGGCCAGCGTTTGCTGACAACAGATATAATTGAAACAAGCGCGAGCGCAGAGGCATATAACGCAGAGCGCTTAGCCCTCTCCATTCCAGATAGCCATTATGATTTTGAAACGGAAACGATGTTTCCCGCCGATGCCAATATGGATTTACTCAGCGGTGTTGATTTCAAAAAGGGGTGTTTTATTGGCCAAGAAGTTGTCAGCCGTATGAAGCGCAAAACGACGGTTCGCAAACGTATGCGGGCGGTTAAATCGGCCGCCGTGCTTACGCTTGGCCCCATAAGCTGTGCGGGGCGCATTGTGGGTGAGTGTCTTTATACATCCGGCTCGCTAGGCATGGCGCTCATGCGGCTTGACCGGTTATCAGAAGCCACAGCGCCGCCCATGAACGGCGGCGCAATCATCGAGGTTTTAACGCCTGATTATAGCTAAATCACTTATTGCTAGATTACTTATTTCTAGGTCACGGCCAAAATAGCTTCGGCAAGGCGCGGAATATTATTTAAATTTGCGCCGGCAATATTCGCGCGGCCCGAATTTGTTACATAAACAGAATGTTCCGCGCGCAATGTCTCAGCCTGCGCGGCCGTCAATGGCAAGGTCGAGAACATGCCTTTTTGGTTCCGCACAGCCCGCGCCATAACATCGCCGCCTTGCACATTAAGTGCATCCGAGAGGGCCGCGCGCAGCTCTATGATCCGTCCGCGCATCATATCAACTTCGGCTATCCATTCGGCTTTCAGCGTTTCATCACCCAGAATACGGGCCACAATCGCCGCGCCGTGATCTGGCGGCATAGAAATAATTTTACGCTGTATCGCGCCAAATTGGCTTTGCGCAATAACCGCGGCCTCGGGCGCCGCAGTGACAACAGCGACGAGGCCCGTCCGTTCGCGGTAAAGCGCGAAATTTTTAGAGCAGCTCGCGGCGATCATAACTTCAGGGCAGCTCGCCACCACTTTGCGAAGCCCGTAAACATCTTCTTTCAAACCTCGCCCAAGCCCAAAATAGGCCAGATCAACAAAGGGCACGAGTTTCTTATCGGCCAAAAATGCCGCCAGAACATCCCATTGCTTATCCGATAAATCAGCGCCCGTTGGATTATGGCAACAGCCATGAAGCAGCACAACATCACCCGCCTTCGCCTTGGCATCCAGATGATTAATCATATCATCAAAGTCAACGCTCAGCGTCTCGCGGTTATAATAGGGATAGCCTTCCATCTTAAGGCCTGCCGATGTAATCAGCGGCACGTGATTAGCCCATGTCGGCGTACTGGCCCAGACCGTTACGTTGGGGTCGGCTTCATGAATCAGCTCTGCGGCAAGGCGCAGCGCGCCGCTTCCGCCCGCTGTTTGCGACATGGCCACACGCTTTTCTTTAAGCGCCTTATTATCCTTGCCTAAAATGAGATCCATCATATGCGCTGAAAATGCTTTATTCCCAACCGTACCAATATAGGTCTTGGTCTCTTCTTCTTGCCCCCACAGACGTTCCGCTTTTTTGACCGTATCTAAAATTGTCGTTCGGCCCAGCTCATCTTTATAAACACCAACGCCGAGGTCAATTTTATCAGGATTTTTATCGGCTTTGCACATTTCCATCAACGCCATGATCGCATCTTGCGGGCGGGGTGTGAGGGCTTCGAACATGATTAAACTCTCTATAATAGTAGTTACGGTCTTGGACCTAGCCAAAGCGCAGTCATTTGAAAAGCCATTTTAAGCGTTAATTTCCTTGATTGGTTAACATTTCTAACTATGGTCGCTGGCAAAGTATAAATCGCGTGGCTGAAGGACGAAAAATGGAATTTTTAATCAGTAAATTAAACGAAATAGTTTGGGGCGTTCCCATGCTATCCTTGCTTTTGCTAACCGGCGCTTTTCTAACAATCGGCCTGAGAGGGCTTTCGATTACAAAAATCCCTTATGCATTTCGCGAGCTATTTAAAAAACGCGACCCTGATGCGGATGACGGCGATGTCACGCCGTTTCAAGCTTTGATGACGGCTTTATCCTCCACCATTGGGACGGGTAATATTGCCGGCGTCGCCGCAGCCATTGCGATTGGCGGCCCCGGCGCGGTTTTTTGGATGTGGATTACAGCGATTGTTGGCACGGCGACAAAATATTCCGAAGGCGTTTTAGCCGTTAAGTTTCGCGAAGTTGACGCCAATGGCAACCGCGTGGGCGGGCCGATGTATTACATTAAAAACGGTTTGGGTAAAAAATGGATGTGGCTGGCCGGAACCTTCGCCACCTTTGGCGTTTTGGCCTCTTGGGGAACCGGCGCGTCTATTCAGTCAAACTCTATCGCAGACGCATTAAATTCCACTTACGGCATTAATCCCGTCCTTACGGGTGTTGTCTTGGCCGTTGGCGCGGCTGCCGTCATTTTAGGCGGCGTCAAGCGTATTGCGGGTGTTGCCGGTAAGCTTGTGCCGATTATGGCGATTGCTTATCTTGGAGCGGGCCTGCTGATTATCTTTATGAATGCGGCCAATGTCCCCGCCGCATTCGCGTCTATTTTTAAAGGCGCGATTGGCTATGACAGCGCGGGTACAGGTATCGCGATTGGCCTTATCATGCTCGCCATGCAGCGCGGTGTTGCCCGCGGTATTTTCTCTAATGAGGCCGGACAAGGCTCCGCTCCGATTGCCCACGCCGCAGCGCAAAATAACAACCCTGTCAATCAGGGCATTATTGCGATGCTTGGCACAATTATTGATACCTTAATTGTTTGTACGGTGACGGCGCTTATCATTCTTACCTCCGGCATTGTCGGGCCAGAATGTATGCCCAATAGCGAAAATCTATCAACCTTCCTTACGGGTACGCAGCCTGTGGGCTGTGATACAGGCGCACCCCTGACGGCGGCCGCTTTTGATGCTACGTTAACGGGCATTGGGAAACATATCGTAACCCTCGGCCTTGTTGTCTTTGGCTTCACCACAATTTTGGGCTGGAGCTATTACGGCGAGCGCTGCTGTGCCTTCCTCTTTAGCGAGAAATCAATCCTGCCATTTCGCATTAGCTGGATCATTGTTGTCTTTGCAGGCTCTGCCGCTTTGGCCGCAGAAGGCAGTGTCTCTAATATTGTCAATCTCTTCTGGCTCGTGGCTGACACGCTAACAGGCCTCATGGCAGCGCCGAACCTGATCGCCTTGATCTTGCTCTCACCGCTCGTCTTCAAACTCACGAAAGAATATTTCGCGAAGCTGAAAGCAGATGAAGCGGGACAGGCCGCCGAGTAATAAGCCGCCTTTATAAAACAAAAACCCGCCCCGATTTTATTATCAGGGCGGGCTTTTTTATGACCATAAATAGGCCGTTTATCTCGTCATCAAAGCGGCGCTTAAACCCTTCGCAAACGGACAAACCCAATCCACAAAATAATAGGCAGGGCGATGCCGCAGCTATTGGCGAATTGATCGGCCCATGATCCATCGCGGCCCTGCCCCATTAAGGACTGCGCCAGTTCTATGCCGCCGCCCAGACAAAATAGCATAAGCGCCAAGATTAAGAGCCGCACGGCCGGATAGGCGATAGCGCCTAAAACCATTAAAACGCCATATGCGCAAAAATGAAGCAGTTTATCATGATAACCGGGGCCAGATGCATAGAGCGGCGGGATCAGCGATTCAAAAATCAAAATCGTCATCGCCAAAATAAATATAACCTTAAAAACATGAGAAAGCCTCGGCGTCACTGGCCGCGATAGGGGAAATCTTTGAGGATCAGGATATGTCTGCGTCATAAACCGCCTTTACCTCTTAACAGCGCGAAGGTCACGCGCTATGAGCATCCCAGCGCAGATAAAATAGCGAGGATAATATTATGGATATTTTGAACCCAAAAGACGCCGTTGAAACGCTAACAGGCTGGACGGGCGGAGATGACTTTATCACCAAGGTTTTTAAGTTCGAAGACTTTGCAGCCGCCTTTGGGTTTATGACCCGCATTGCGATTATTGCCGATAAGATGGATCATCACCCCGAATGGTTTAATGTCTATAACCGCGTTGATGTCACCCTAACAACTCATGATGCGGGCGGCGTCACACATAAGGATATTACCCTCGCTGAAGCGATGGAAAAGGCCGCTACATAACACCTGTTGTATTCGGTTTATTATCGCCAATCACACGGTCCCCGACGAAGGGGTTATTCGCGCGCTCGGCCCCGAATGTACTCATCGGGCCGTGGCCCGGAACAAAGCGCATATCATTACCAAGCGGCCAAAGCTTTGTGCAAATAGAGGTGATTAGATCTTGGGGATTGCTTTTCGGAAAATCCGTTCGCCCCACAGAGCCGCGAAATAAAACATCCCCCACAAACGCCAGCTTTATATCGCGATTATAAATCACGACATGACCGGGCGTATGGCCGGGCGTATGCACAACATCAAATTTTGCATCGCCGAGCGATAACTGCTCACCATCTTCAAGATAACGGTCAGGCACAAGATTACGTCCCATGCCTTTATGCCCGTAATGTTCCCAATGCAGTTCGATATCGTCCATCCAAAATTGGTCATCTTTATGAGGGCCAATTACAGCGACACCAGTTTTTTCGCGAATTTCGTCGGCCCCGCCCGCATGATCTAAATGCCCATGGGTCAGCCAGATTTCTTTCAGCGTCAGGCCGAGCTTAGCCATTACACCCAAAATCTTATCCGCCTCACCGCCCGGATCGACTAAGACAGCCTCTTTACTGATTGTATCAAAAATCAGGCTGCAATTTTGTGTAAACGGCGTGACCGGTATAATGCGAAACTCAAAATGGTTCATATTTCTTTAACTCTGTTACCCGCTAAGTCTTTGTTTATGTTACGTTCATTCAGATTACGTTCACGGCGCATGGCCTATTCCATAATCAACTTATCGCTTTGATGAGTTGTCTCTCTCTTATAACTTACGCTGTAAGCTTTGCTTGCGGCGTTTTTTTTATGTCGAAGCCAAGATTGCCTTTTGAAGATAAGTGAGCAAATCGCCGCGCGCAATGGTTTCTTGCGCCGGACGCGCCGCTTTCCATTCCTCATTGGATTCAATCGCTTTGGCCATTTCAGCGCCTAAATACAGGTCTTTCACCGTAACTTGGTTCGCCGCTTGCTCATCAGAGCCCATAAGCACAGCAAAATGCGCGCCGCGCCGATCCGCATATTTCATCTGTTTTGTTACATTCCCCGCGCCGACAAACACTTCTGCGCGGAGGCCGCCGGCCCGAAGCTCAGACGCAATTTTAAAATAATCTGCCATAAGGCTGCGGTCAAATGCACAAATCATGACAGGCGGCTTGGCCTGTGTTTGCAGCGCGTTCATTTTTTGCAAGGCCGTGACAAAGCGCGAGACGCCAAAGCTAAACCCTGTCGCAGGCACCGCTTGGCCGCGAAAGCGAGAAACCAAATCATCATAACGCCCGCCGCCGCCAATCGAGCCGATCCGAACAGGGCGGCCCTTTTTATCTTTGATATCGGCCAAAAGCTCAGCTTCAAAAACGGGGCCGGTATAATATCCCAGCCCGCGCACAATCGAGGTATCAAAGGCCACGCGGTCAGGGCCAAAGCCTGTCGCCGTTAAAAGCGCATCAATCTCGGCCAGCTCACGGCAGCCTGCCTGCCCGCGCTCTGAGGTTCCGACAAGCGCTTCCAGCGCCGAAATAGTCGCGCCGCGGTCAGGGCTGCTGGCGGTTGTAAAACCAAGCACAGCTTTAATGCCGCCTGCGCCCAATTTTGCGCCCTCTGTATAATCGCCGCTATCATCTTTACGGCCCTCACCGAGCAAAGCCGCAACACCATCAGCGCCCAAGCGGTCGAGCTTATCAATTGCGCGCAAAACGCGGAGCCGCTGCTCTGCGCCGTCATCCGTATTTGGCACGCCGGAGCTTTCAAGGATACCATCGAGCAATTTGCGGTTATTTACCCGCACAGCATATTGCCCGTCTTTCAGGCCTGCCGCGCGCATAACTTCAGCGGCAATCATAATCATTTCCGCATCGGCCGCCGCGCCGGGCGCGCCAACACTATCGGCGTCGCATTGCGTAAATTCACGAAACCGTCCCGGCCCCGGCTTTTCATTGCGAAACACACTGCCCGCTTGATAACGGCGAAAGGGCTTCGCGAGGCCGTCATAATTCTCGGCCACATATCGGGCCAAAGGCGCCGTCAGATCATAGCGCAAAGAGAGCCATTGCTCATCATCATCTTGCAGGGCAAACACACCGACATTCGGGCGGTCTTCATCGGGCAAGAACTTACCTAAAGCATCCGCAAATTCAAAAGCGGGGGTCTGGAGCGGTTCAAAGCCAAAACTATCATAGACCCCAAATGCGGCTTGAATGAGCTGCTCCTCCGCGCGGAGTATATCCGCAGGACGATCTTCAAACCCACGTGGACGGCGGGCTTTAGGACGAAAGGGCTTGTTCTTTTTACTCATGATGATCTCTTTATTTACGCAGACGAGACTTATGTGCGCGGGTTTAAAGGCTTTTGGCCAGATTGGAAGCCCTGAATTTATCGCGCCACGCCGCGCCGTAAAATTATGTCGAAATCATCCTAGCAGCCTTTCGCGACTCACGACAAAAAGAGGCTGCGGCAATGAACGGGAGACAGGCGCAGCATGGCCAAGCTATATTTCAATTACGGTGCAATGAATGCAGGAAAATCGACAATATTGCTCCAAGCCGCCTATAATTATGAAGAGCGCGGCATGCGCACTTTGTTGCTAAAACCCGCTATTGATGATCGCTGCGAAGATGGGGAGGCTATTTCTTCACGTATCGGCATCAAAGGCCATGCCGATAATTTTTGCAGCCACACCGACCTGCATGATTATATCATGACAAAGCATAAGGCTGAGCCGCTTAATTGTGTCTTGGTTGATGAAGCGCAATTTTTATCAGAAGCCCAAGTCTGGCAGCTCTCCCGCGTCGCGGATAGCACGCGCATCCCCATTATGTGCTATGGCCTGCGTACAGATTTCAAAGGCGCGCTCTTCACCGGCAGCGCCGCGCTTTTAGCCATTGCTGATAATATCAAAGAAATTAAAACGCTATGCTGGTGCGGGCGCAAAGCCACGATGACGCTGCGGATCGCCTCTGACGGGCAAGCCGATACAGATGGCAGCCAAATCGAAATTGGCGGCAATGAGCGCTATATCAGCCTTTGCCGCCAACATTGGGCCGCCAAAGAAAGTGAAGCCAAGGACAGCTAAGCCAAGGACAGCTAAGCCAAGGACAGCTAAGCCAAGGACAGCTAAGCGAGCGAATAAACCGCCGCCTTAATCTTGGGCCATTATGTGATTGGCGGTTACATATCTCGGCGCGCCAATCCCCGTTTACATTTTTACCGCGTGTTTACATTTTCACTGCATGTTTACATTTTTACCGCGTGTTTACTGGCCCGTCCTGACACGCGTTTACGCCACATGCGAAAACTACTGGGCTTCATATGTGAGCGCATAATTTTTATAACCTCTTTTTCAGGCAATCCAGATTGTGTTTTTATATCATCAAAGCTTGTTTCATCATCCCATGCCATCGCGACAATTTCTGACACAGTTAAATCCCCCTCATCTGCGCGCGGCGGCGAGGGAATGAAATGATCGGGGAATTTACGTTCGCTCATATTAAGGCCTATATATTGACCTTAATAGATACGCCTGACGTGCCATCAAAGATTATATTTTTCGCTTAACCCTGCGCAAGCTTCATCAAAGCCGCTGTACTGGGATCATGTTGCCCCGCCTCGCCTGCGTCCATTTCAGACAAGATCGTTTTTGCCAGCACCTTACCAAGCTCCACGCCCCATTGGTCAAAGCTGTTGACGCCCCAGATCACGCCTTGAACAAAGACCTTATGTTCATAAAGCGCAATCAAATGGCCCAAGGCAAATGGCGTTAGCTCTGTGAGTGTGATCGTCGTTGATGGACGATTGCCGTCAAAGGTTTTTTGCGGCGCAATCGCGTCAATCCGCGCGTCGTCCCATCCGGCGGCGGTAAGCTCACCGCGAACAATCTCTTCGGATTTCCCAAGCATCAAAGCTTCGGACTGGGCAAAACAATTCGCCAAAAGCGCGCGGTGATGATCGGAACGCGCTTCATGATCTTTCAATATAGCGACAAAATCTACAGGCGCGCCTTTAGGGCCCTGATGGAGCCACTGGAAAAAGGCATGTTGGCCATTCGTGCCTTCATCGCCCCAAATCACGGGACATGTCACCCCCGCCTGTGAGCCATCGCGCGCGGCTTGTTTGCCATTGCTTTCCATTTCAAGCTGCTGAAGAAAAGCCGAGAGTTTACGCAAGCGGCGCGCATAAGGGATCACCGCAAGGCTATCATAATCCATAACATTACGGTTCCATATACCGATCATCGCCATTAAAACAGGGATGTTTTCTGCAAGGGGTTGATCGCGGAAATGTTGATCCATCCGGGCTGCGCCCTTCAAAAATTCATCAAACGCTTTAGGGCCATAAGCGATTTGCAGCGATAAACCCACCGCAGACCAAACTGAATAACGCCCGCCAACCCAGTCCCAAAAATCAAAAATCTGAGACGGCGGAATATCAAAACTTTCTGCGCCGGCGCGGTTAGCCGTCACGGCAATAAAATGATCGCCGGCTTTGCCTTTAAGGCTCGTTTTCAGCCAATCACGCGCTGTTTCCGCGTTCATCCGAGTTTCTTGTGTCGTAAAAGATTTGGACACGACAACAACCAAAGTGCTGCGCGGGTCAAGCCCGTCAAGCGCATCATTAATCGAAGCGCCATCAACATTTTCAGCAAAACGTAGCTCAAGCTTTTGCGTCTCTGTCGCTGCAAACCCGTCTGCGATTAAACGCGGGCCAAGATCAGATCCGCCAATCCCGATATGGACAATCGATTTAAACTTTCCGCCCTTGCGAATAGTCTGCGCAAACTCGCTCATTTTAATCCGCATAGCGGCAACAGCTGATTTAACCGCATCGCTCCCGCCAACCCCGCGTAAGGCCGGATGGAGCACAGCGCGGTCTTCGGAGCTATTAATCGGCTCGCCTGCAAAAAACCGAGCGCGCCAGCCGTTTAAATCCATTTGCGCCGCCGCCGATAAAAGCGCGTCGAGCCCCGCCGTGCTTAGCGCTTGTTTAGAGGCGTCAAAACGAAGCGGGCCTTCTTCGAGAACAAAGCGGGAGAGCCGCGCAGGCTCTTGGTCAAACAAGCTGGAAATATCAGCGCTGTCTGCTTTATGCCGAGATAAGTCAGGTAAGAAATCTTGAAGGCGAGACATAGCTATACTCATAAATGATGTGAAAAAGGCAAAGGCGTCTTACAGAAATTTTGCAGCCCCGCAAAGATAAACTTAATCTATAAAATAAACCCATA
>CAZEOD010000061.1:0-11601 GCA_964513675.1 uncultured Caulobacterales bacterium
CTTACGGGCTAGAGCGCCTCGCCATGTATGTGCAAAATGTCGATAATGTTTATGATCTCGTCTTCACAGATGCTAATGAAGCCAACGGAACACCCGAAGTGCTTTACGGGGATGTGTTTCATCAAAATGAAGTGCAGCAATCGACTTATAATTTCGAATATTCCAATACGGAAAATACGCTTGAAAAATTCAAAATGGCAGAAGCAGAATGTAAAGCGCTTCTTGCGCTAGACACGCCGCTTCCTCTGCCCGCTTATGAGCATGCACTCAAGGCGTCGCATTTATTTAATTTGCTCGATGCACGCGGCGTGGTCAGCCCGACCCAAAGGCAAGAATATATCAAGCGCGTACGTGACCTCGCGAAAGGCTGTGCGGATGCGCATGTTAAGGGCGAAGCCGCAGTGCCGCAACGCGGATGGAGGGCATAATGACTGAGCTATTCATTGAAATTTTCTGCGAAGAAATTCCGGCCCGCATGCAAGAAAGAGCCGGCGCAGATTTATCCAAAGCTTTGACGGATGGCTTGAAAAAGGCAGGACTAACGGTTGAGGGCGTGCAAAGCCTAACAGGGCCGCGCCGCTTGGTTTACAGAGCCGATGTGCCGATGAAATCTCCAGATATTTCAGATGAGCGCAAGGGGCCGCGTGTGGGCGCGCCTGAGCAAGCTTTGGCGGGTTTTATGAAGGCAGCCGGGCTGTCTGATATATCAGAAGCCGAAATTCGCGAGGATAAAAAAGGCGAATTTTACATCGCCAAGATTGAAAAATCAGGACGCGCGACAGCGGATATTGTCAAAGAGCTTCTGCCAGCGGTTATGACAAATTTCCCATGGCCAAAATCTATGAAATCAGGTGCGGCGAGTTTTCGCTGGGTGCGGCCATTGCAAAGCCTTATCTGCCTGCTCGGCGGTGATGTTGTGGATATGGAGATTGGCGGCATTAAAACAGGCCGCGTCACTGCGGGTCATCGGCGCCACGGCAAAGGCCCTTTTACGGTCACAGGTTTCGCCGATTACCGCGCGCAATTAGAAGGCCAAAAAGCGGGTCAGGGTCATGTCATGCTCGATGCGCAGGCGCGTAAGGATAAAATCCTCAGCGATGCGCAAAAGCTTTGCATGGATGCGGGTTTGGAGCTTGTGGATGATATGGGCTTGCTTAATGAGGTCGCAGGGCTTGCGGAATATCCAAATGTGATTTTAGGCGATATGGACCCGAGCTTTCTGGAGCTTCCGGGTGAAGTCATTCGCCTCTCTATGCGCACTCACCAGAAATATTTCGCTGTGCGCGACCCTAAAACAGGTCATCTTGCGCCTCATTTTGTGGTGGTTGCTAACCAAGAAGCTCCCGATGGCGGCGTGGCCATTGCTAAGGGTAATAGTAAAGTCCTCTCCGCGCGGCTCGCAGATGCGCAGTTCTTCCAAAGCGAAGATGCAAAGATGAAGCTTGAAGATTATTACGAAAAACTCGGCACGGTGGTGTTCCATAAAAAGCTCGGGAGCATCAAAGATAAAGCCGAACGCGTGGCCTCGCTTGCGCGGGAACTTGCGCCTAAGGTTGGGGCGGATGCGGACGCCGCAGCGCAAGCAGCCAAGCTGGCGAAATGTGATCTTGTGACCAATATGGTCATTGAGTTTACATCGCTCGAAGGCCAAATTGGCCGCCTCATGTATGAAAAAGAGGGCGGCGATAAAGACATCGCCCTCGCGATTGAGCAGCATTATAAGCCCAAGGGGCCGAGTGATGAGGTGCCGACAAATCCAGTGGCCGTTGCGGTAGCGCTGGCGGATAAGCTTGATACGCTCATTGGATTCTGGGCGATTGATGAAAAACCAACGGGGAGCAAAGATCCCTTTGCCCTGCGGCGGGCTGCGTTGGGTGTTGTGCGGATTATTTTGGAGAATCGGGTTCGGTTGGATTTGATTGAAGATATAGATATGATAATTGCATCCGTTATATTGGGCATTATAATTTATTCTAGTGAAAATAAGAAAAATGGGATAACCGATAAAGAAATTGCTGATGCTAGAGGACTTGATGTTAAAATTGTAAGCGAAGTTATGGAAAGGCTTGATGACGCTAAAATATACACCGAGAAAGCTTTAAATCCTAAAAAGAATAATTCGGATTCTGGGCCCATTTTTCCAATAGACGAAGAAAATTGTAATAACCTCCTCGCCTTTATCCGAGACCGCCTCAAAGTCTACTTGCGCGAGAAGGGCCTTCGCCATGACATTATCGACGCTATCCTAGCGCAGGGAGGCAATGATTTGCTCGATATCGTAAACCGCATTACAGCGCTTCAGTCCTTCATCGACACAGCCGACGGCGCTAACCTGATGGCGGGTTATAAACGCGCGGCGAATATCCTGAAAGCAGAGGCGAAAAAGGCCAAAGCGTCGGGCGAAACTTTACCCGAAGGCGCGCCGGAAAGACCCGCTCAAGCCGAAGCGGCGGCGCTTTATGACGCCCTCATGAGCGCTTCACCTGCGATTGAGTCGGCAATTAAAGATGAAAATTACGCCGAGGCCATGCAAAATTTAGCCAAATTACGGACGCCGATTGATGAATTTTTCGATCATGTGACAGTTATTTCAGATGACACCGCTGTCATGAAAAACAACCTTAGACTTCTCTTGCTTATTCGTGATACGGCGCGACAGATTGCAGATTTCGAGGCCATACAAAGCTAATCTGTTGGGGTGAACGCCCTTGCTGTGACGGCTTGTCTTGATTGATGCGGCATAAATTGGACGTGTTGAGCAAGGGTTCTGGGTCATGACAAAATGGGTTTACGCATTTGGCGGCGGGCAGGCCGAGGGCAATACCACCATGAAAAACCTCTTAGGGGGGAAGGGCGCGAATTTGGCTGAAATGGCCTCGCTAGGCCTGCCTGTGCCGCCTGGGTTCACGATGACGGCAGAGGTCTGCACGGCCTATTACGATAATGGCGAGCACTATCCAGACGGCGTTGATCGTCAGCTCGAAGAGGGGCTGGCCCATATCGAGGTGGCTACAGGCAAAAAATTCGGGGATAGCGGCAATCCGCTACTCGTGTCTGTGCGCTCTGGCGCGCGGGCCTCTATGCCGGGTATGATGGATACGGTGCTGAATTTGGGGCTGAATGATGCGACAGTTGACGGGCTTGCCAAGCTCTCTGGGGATCGCCGCTTTGCCCTTGATAGCTATCGCCGCTTTATCACCATGTATTCCGATGTTGTGCTGGGCGTTCACCATCATTTGTTTGAAGATATCCTCGATCAGCATAAAGATGATTTAGGTATTTTGCTCGATACGGATATGACCGCCGATAATTGGGCGGCTGTGATTACGGATTATAAAGCGGCTGTGCGCGAGGAATTAGGGCGGGATTTCCCCCAAGATGCGCGCGAGCAGCTCCAAGGTGCGGTTGATGCTGTCTTTGGCTCTTGGATGAATGAACGGGCGGTTGTTTACCGCCGCATTAATGATATTCCGGCCGCATGGGGGACAGCTGTTAACGTACAGGCGATGGTTTTTGGCAATATGGGCCAAAGCTCGGCTACGGGCGTGGCTTTTACCCGCGATCCGAGCACGGGCGAGAATGAATATTACGGCGAATTTCTGATTAATGCGCAGGGCGAAGATGTTGTAGCGGGTATTCGCACGCCCCAAACCCTCACCAAACGTGCACGCATTGCAATGGATGATGACGCGCCCTCGATGGAAGAGGCTTTGCCCGAGGTCTACCGCCAATTAGCAGGGACTTTTGATGTTCTCGAAGCCCATTACCGCGATATGCAGGACATTGAGTTTACCGTCGAGCAAGGCCAGCTCTGGATGTTGCAAACCCGCACAGGTAAGCGCACGGCGCGGGCAGCGCTTAAAATCGCGGTTGATATGGCCGAGGCCGGACAAATCTCGCAAGATGAGGCGCTGATGCGGATTGATCCGCTGTCTCTCGATCAGCTTTTACACCCTACGCTAGATAAAGACGGCGCGCGGGATTTAATCGTCACGGGGCTACCGGCGTCTCCGGGGGCGGCGATCGGCGAAGTTGTCTTTAACTCCGATGAAGCCGAAGCCAAGTCTAAGGCCGGCCATAAGGTTATTCTCGTGCGGGTTGAGACAAGCCCTGAAGATATTCACGGGATGCACGCCGCCGAAGCGATTGTGACAGCACGCGGCGGTATGACCTCTCACGCGGCTGTTGTGGCGCGCGGAATGGGCCGCCCTTGCGTCTCAGGCGCAGGTGATATGCGTATTAATTACGAGTCGGGTGAATTTAGTGCATTGGGCCGCCGCGTAAAAGCGGGCGATATTATCACGGTTGACGGGGCATCCGGGCAGGTCTTTGCCGGCGCTGTTGATATGGTGCAGCCCGAGTTATCGGGCGATTTTGCCAAGATTATGGACTGGGCCGATAAGGCCCGCACGCTCGGTATACGGGCTAATGCGGAAACGCCGCTTGATGTTCAAACGGCGAAAGATTTTGGCGCGGAAGGCATTGGCCTTTGCCGAACGGAACATATGTTTTTTGAAGCCGATCGCCTTAGCTTTTTCCGTGAGATGATTTTGGCCTCTGATAAAACAGGCCGAGAGGATGCCTTGGCGAAGATCCTCCCTGTGCAACGGGCCGATTTTGTAAAGATTTTTGACATTATGGGCGCCTTGCCTTGTACAATACGTCTGCTTGACCCGCCTTTACATGAGTTTCTCCCCCATTCAGGGGATGATATTGCCGCTGTTGCCGAGGCTACAGGCTTATCGGTCGATGAATTAATGAGCCGCGCGAAACAGCTACATGAGAGCAATCCTATGCTGGGTCACCGCGGTTGCCGCCTTGGTATTTCCTATCCAGAAATTTACGAAATGCAGGCCCGCGCTATTTTTCAAGCGCAGCAAGAGGTGGCGCAGGCCAGCGGCATATGTCCTACCGCCGAGATTATGATTCCGCTTATATCCTCCGCTAAAGAGCTAGAAATCCTGAAAGGCCGTATTGATGCCGTCGCCGCTGAATTGACGGCGAGCGGCAAGGCGCCAACCTATTCAGTGGGGACAATGATCGAATTGCCGCGCGCCGCGCTGCGGGCGGGCGATATAGCCGAACATGCTGCTTTTTTCTCTTTTGGGACAAATGATTTGACGCAAACCACCTTTGGCTTATCTCGCGATGATGCAGGACGATTCCTGCCGGACTATGTCGCGAATGGCATTATCGAGAAAGATCCTTTTGTGACCTTAGACCAAGACGGCGTCGGGGATTTAATACAGATAGCCGAATCACGCGGACGTGCGGCGCGTAAAGATATTAAAATGGGAATTTGCGGCGAACATGGCGGTGACCCTGCGTCTATTGGCTTCTGCCATAGGGCGGGGTTGAATTATGTATCCTGCTCCCCATATCGGGTGCCAATCGCGCGCTTAGCGGCGGCACAGGCGGCAATAGAGGCCCAAAACTAACGTTTTATGACGCAAAATTGAGTGGAGCTTTCTAATTTTGCTGTCTATTTGCAGCGAAATTATATTAACGCCCGTAAAGGGAGTGTTAACCTTCACAAGGCATGGCTTGCATTTAAATGATTTTACATGTAGGGACGCGCCAAATTTGAGAAACAGGTCACATATGACACGTTTAGGTGAAATTCTAGCCGGATGGGCTATGGCGGCCAGCGCTTGCGCTGTGGCAGCTATCGCGTTTCCGGTAATCTCTGCGAAAGCAGCGGTGCAAAAAGATGCAGCGCGGTGGAATGCGCGTGCGCAGGCGTTTGAGGCTGAAACGGTCTCTTTTAAGGCGGATATATCGCCTGTAGCCGACCGTTTAACCGATGTTTTCATGCAAGCTGATTTTAATGATGTTTCGCGCGATGCACGTCTTTTATTCTCGAATAAAGCTTCGACACCGGTTGTACTTGATTGGTCTGAAAACCAAGCGCAGACACATCAATGTCTGGCTGAAGCCGTTTATTACGAAGCTCGCTCTGAAACGAAAGCCGGCCAAAAAGCTGTGGCTGAGGTTATTTTAAACCGCGTCAAAAGTAAACATTACCCCAATACGATTTGCGGTGTTGTTTATCAGGGTGCAGAGCGAAGCACAGGCTGCCAGTTTACTTTCACATGTGATGGCTCAACGGCAAAAATGCCTTACGGCAAGCTATGGACACGATCAGAAGATGTCGCAAGATTGGCTCTTACAGGCGCTATGGGCGAGCTGACGGGCGGCGCGACACATTATCATACAACCGATATATTTCCGCATTGGGCCCCGAATATGCGCCCAACACGTTTGATCGGTAGCCATCAGTTCTACCGCTTCCGTTTCCGCGAGCGCCCTGTTGCGACTGCCGCCGTCGCCGTAGCGCCGCCAATTTAGCCAGACCTGAACCTAGCTTCTTACGGCGTTATTGTGCGTCCAGACCAATATCGAAATTCACCGCAGAATGGGTCACGGCTCCGACAGAGATGATATCGACGCCGGTTTGGGCAATGTCTTTGACCGTTCCCAGATTAACCCCGCCAGATGCTTCTAAGACGGGGCGGTGCCCTTTAAATCCATCCGCAATGGCAACGGCTTCTTTGAGTTGCTGCGGGCTCATATTATCAAGAAGCACAACGTCGGGGGCAAAGGGCAGGGCGCGTTTAAGCTGTTCGAGGTGGTCAACCTCGACGCTGACGCGCTGCATATGATCTGCGCCGGCTTTGATGGTTTTAAGGGCCGCTTCTATGCCGCCAGCCAGCGCAATATGATTATCTTTAATCATGATCGCATCAGATAGTGATCCACGATGCGTTGCGCCGCCGCCGGCTAAAACGGCGCGTTTTTCAAGCGCTCGGAGGCCCGGAGTGGTTTTTCGTGTCGCCGCAATTTTAGCCTTGGTGCCATGGGTTAAGGCGGTATATTTCGCCGTTAATGTGGCAATGCCGGATAGGCGTCCCATAAAATTAAGCGCTGTGCGTTCACCCATTAAAAGGCTGCGAACAGGCCCGCTTAGCGTGGCGATTAAACTGCCTTTTTCGAGCTTAGCGCCGTCCTGAACATGCGGATTAAAACTTACATTAGGGTCGATCATGGCAAAGGTCATGGCGGCGGGTTGAAGCCCTGCTAATCTACCCATATCACGGGCGCGAAAATAAAGTGTTGCCTGCGCTGTTTCTGGTACAAGCAAATTCGCAGTTGCATCGCCAGCCGTGCCGAAATCCTCGGCCAAAGCCATGCGGATAATGGGGGCAATCACAGTCGGAGGGAGGGGAGGGTAATTAAATGTCACGATCGGTTAGCCTTATAAAATTACGGCGAAGATATTCCGCAAACATAGGAACTGTAAAGGTGATATCCCCATTTTTGGGACTATATATCATGCTCTTATGAATAATTTTCTTATGGTGAAGGCCCGTCTATTGATGCGCTCACCACTATGTTCCGCTATATCCGGCGGCTTATATGGGCCATACCCGAAGCTTGCCATAGCTAAAACATATTCGCCTTGTTGCGGCGTTAATCGAGCCGATCATAAGTTATATAAGACGAGCGCGGATTTGCCTTTGTCTCTGGAAAATCGCTACGGAAATGGCCGCCGCGGCTCTCTTCGCGGGCAAGGGCAGCGCAGGCAATGACGCGCGATGCGATGAGCGGATTTGCACGTCCAACTTCGTTAATTAACCTATCTATCAGATCAATCAGGCGGTTTAAATTCTCTGCATTTCGCCTGACGCCGCACCATTGGGTCATGGCATTTCGTAAGGTCTGGCTAACGCCGGGGTCCATAAAAAGCCAAGGCTGCAATCGAATACGCTCGGCGCGCTTTTCGGTAAAGTCATTGCCTAAAATCATCTCGGCGGCACGTCCACCAAAGACCGTGGCTTCAAGCAGGGAATTACTCGCCAAGCGGTTCGCGCCGTGAACGCCCGTGGCGGAACATTCTCCAACCGCCCATAATCCATTAAGATTAGTGCGGCCATAGCTATCCGTTGCCAGCCCGCCCATATGGTAATGCACGGCGGGCGCAACGGGAATTGGCATTGTGCTGGGGTCAATGCCGGCGCTCATACAGCTCTCATAAACTGTTGGAAATTCCTCTTTAAAATGATGACCAACTGCGGCGGTGCAATCGAGAAAGGGTTGCCGCCCAGCTTCTATTTCAGCAAATATTGCGCGGGCGACGTCATCACGCGGGGCGAGCTCGCCATCGGGATGATAGCGCAGCATGAACCGCTCACCGCTAGGGTTGATTAAGGTCGCGCCGTGGCCGCGCAAAGCTTCGGTCGCGAGGGGCGCGGGATCGCGGCCAATATTAATCGCTGTGGGGTGAAACTGAACAAACTCCATATCGCGCATTTTAGCCCCGACGACAGCGGCCATGCCGAGCGAGTCGCCTCGCGCTGTGCGGGGATTGGTTGTCACAGCGAATAAACCGCCGACGCCCCCTGTTGCCAGAATAGTGATATCCGCTTCAATGCCCAATAGCTTGCCGCAATCTCTCCGCGCGAGGGCACCCGCAATACCGCCGTGACCGTCCGTAAGCAGGCTTTCAGCGCGCCAACCAATCAAGCCTTCTATGTGCTCAGAGCTTCGGGCACGCCGCACCATAACGTCGATAATTTCTTTGCCTGCCGTATCGCCTTTAACGCGGGCGACGCGCGGCATGGCATGGGCGGCTTCGAGGCTGAGGTGGAGCTGCCCTTTTTCGTCGCGGTCAAATGGCACACCAAGCGCTGCCAGATCATGTACACGGGCCGGGCCTTCACTGGCGAGGATATTCGCAATTTCAGGGTCAACCAATCCGTCGCCTGCGGCCATTGTATCGGCGGAATGGCTTGCGGGGCTGTCATCAGGATGAAGCGCCGCGGCAATTCCGCCTTGCGCCCACGCACTTGCCGAGCCTTTAGACGCTCGCCGTGAGGTGAGCACAAAAACTTTGCGCGGCGCGAGTTTTAGGGCTGTGTAAAGTCCGGCTAATCCAGCACCGACAACAAGCACAGAACCAGCAGGCAAGCGCCGCGTTTCAAGATCACCAATAGGCATAACGAGGCTTTCTTATGACGTTGAGGCGGTGAAAAGCATAATCTTTGATGCCAGTCATGTGGTGTTGCCCCGCGTTTTCCACAATCCAAGCCCGAGAGCTAATCCGATTGTTAAAATGAAAAGAGAGGCGATGAAATGGAACCAGAATTTAGCGAGATCATCTCCCATAAAACCCGTGATGGCGGGCCAAATGAAAAATACAAAAATCATACCGCGGAGTATAAAAAAAATTGTGAAAACCCATAACACTAACCGCACTACGCGCCCTTTTTTTTTGCTCCAAGCCAGATAGGCGAGCCCTGAGAGCAAGCCGATAATCCCGGCCATCATGGCGTAATAAAGCAACGTTCCGTCGCGCGCGCCTTGGATAACGTCAGGCGGAGCCCCCATAAACCCTATTGTATCAGGCCCCATTATGTGACCGCCGATATGGGCTAAAGCGCCAATGATTAAGGCGATAGCTGCATATTGAAAGCTGAGTTTAGACGTCATGTTACGCGCCTAAATCACCTTCACGTCAACATCGGCGAGCGCGGGATTGAAATGGCCTTTGACGGGGTCAAATTTGACATTAATCATGTCGACAACCGCCTTATGTGCCTTAAGGCGCATGTCTTCATCGACGAGAACTTCATAGCGTTCATCACGCAGACATTCATAGAGATTTTCAAGCGTAATGCGTTTCATATGCGGGCAGAGATTGCAGGGGCGGACAAAATCCGTATCTGGGTTCTCAATGGCGACATTGTCGCTCATGGAACATTCCGTCAGTAAAATAACATTTTTCGGCTTCTTACCTGAGACATAATCGCTCATGGCTTTGGTTGAGCCTGTGAAATCGGACTCAGCAACGACTTCGGGCGGACATTCTGGATGGGCGAGAACTGTGACGCCGGGATGGGCGGCGCGCATATCGCGGACATCTTGGGCTGAAAAACGCGCATGAACTTCGCAGCGGCCATGCCAAGCGATGACGTTAATTTTGGTTTGTTTCGCGACATTTTTGGCCAGAAATTCATCCGGCAGCATAATGACTTTATCAACGCCCCATTCGGCGCAAATATGCTCGACAATTGCGACGGCATTGGAGGAGGTACAACAAATATCGCTTTCGGCCTTTACGTCCGCGGATGTGTTGACATAAGTGACAACCGGAATACCGGGATAGCGCTGTTTAATTAGGCGTATATCTTCGCCGGTTATGGAGGATGCAAGAGAGCAGCCTGCGCGCATTGACGGAATAAAGACGCGCTTATCGGGGCAAAGAATTTTTGAGGTTTCAGCCATGAAATGCACGCCGCCTTGGATAATCATATCCGCATTTGTTTTCGTCGCTTCAATGGCGAGGCCAAGGCTATCGCCCGTGTAATCACCAATGAGGCTGAAAATATCTGGCGTCATGTAATTATGTGCGAGGATCACCGCATTTTTCTCTTTTTTGAGGCTATTAATCGCATGGACAAGCGGGGCGTAAGCAGGCCATTCAAATTTTGGAATGAAATCGCTCACCGCTTCGTAAAGGTGATCCGTTGCAGCTTTTACGACATCGTCATAGACAAGTTCGCCGCTCGGCGTGGACGGTACAGCGCAGACGCCGTTTTCGACTTCTAGCGTTTGGCCAATCCAGCGGCCATTTTCCCAATTAATGAGCTCTTTTCCCATGTCACCCTCCACGCGGTAGATAGATTTTATATATAGAGGCTGTTCTTAAAAAATGCGACTAAATTAGCCGAAAAAACTCAGCCCCATCAGCGCAAAAAGACCGCAAACCCCCGTTAATAAACCGAGCTTGCTCATAAAAGCGGTTCGGCCTTTAGCTTTTTGGCTCATGATGCGCCCAATTAAGCCCAATATAAGCGCCAAAGCCGCTGTGATCCCGCCATATATCTGAAAAGCCAGAACAGCCATGCCAGCCTCATCTGTAAAAGCGGCTGTAAAATAACCAATATAAAATGTTGAAATAATGAAAATTGCGGCGAGAGCTACGATTAACGTCAGGATATGAAGAAGCCAGCGCATGATTTAATTGTGAGAGAGCTTTGCAAATTGGTCAAGGAAAAGCGTCTCGGCCTCAATAACAGGGCGCGGAGAGAGTGTTATATGAAGGGGCTTTGGCGGATGAGTGAAAAATTTATCAGCTTCTTCAATGGTAAAGCCGGCGATTTGGGTGGCCTCAAACCAAGCGCAATAAATATCGCAGGCTTTAATTTTTCTCTTAAGCCGTTTATCTATTTCTGGCGGCAATCCAAATCGGAGATGAATGGCTTCTTCTAACCGCGCTTCAAAGGTTTTGTAATCAAGGCCGAGTGCGGTTTTAAAGGGGCTAATCATATCGCCAATGACATATTCGGCGGCATCATGCAAAAGACATGTCAGGCGGTCTTCACGGCTAGCTTTGGGGTTAAGCTGAAAGAACAAATCTTCGACAATGACGCTATGTTCGGCCACGCTAAAGGCATGATCGCCAGAGGTCTGCCCGTTCCACCGCGCAACACGCGCAAGGCCGCGGGCAATATCTTCAATTTCGACATCAAAGGGAGACGGATCAAGCAAATCAAGGCGGCGACCTGAAAGCATACGCTGCCATGCGCGTGGCGGGGTTTG
>CAZEOD010000062.1:0-11230 GCA_964513675.1 uncultured Caulobacterales bacterium
ATTTGCGGCATGCCGCGCGGTGCGGGCGGAATACCGACCAGATCAAATTGACCCAGAAGCTTATTATCTGCGGCCATTTCGCGCTCACCTTGTGAGACACGGATCGTAACAGCAGATTGGTTATCAGCCGCTGTTGAATAGACTTGTGACTTCTTGGTCGGAATTGTCGTATTGCGGTCAATCATGCGGGTAAAGACGCCGCCTTCGGTTTCAATACCCAGTGATAAAGGCGTCACGTCCAAAAGAAGCACGTCTTTAACATCGCCTTGCAAGACGCCGGCCTGAATAGCGGCGCCCATAGCGACGACTTCGTCCGGGTTCACGCCTTTATGCGGCTCTTTACCAAAGAATTTCGTCACAGCCTTCTGGACAGCCGGCATGCGGGTCATACCGCCGACCAAGACAACTTCGTCAATATCAGCGGCCTTAAGGCCAGCATCCGCAATCGCTTTCTTACAGGGCGCAATCGTCCGCTTAATAAGATCTTCCACAAGCGCTTCTAGCTTCGCCCGCGTTAGCTTCATATTTAAATGTTTCGGGCCGGAGGCATCGGCTGTGATAAACGGAAGATTGACTTCAAAAGAGGTCGCTGTTGAGAGCTCTTTTTTAGCTTTCTCAGCTTCTTCACGAAGACGCTGAAGCGCGAGCTTGTCAGACTTAAGATCAATGCCTGTGTCTTTTTTGAACTCATCATTGAAATATTCAACAATGCGCATGTCAAAATCTTCACCGCCAAGGAACGTGTCGCCATTTGTGGCTTTAACTTCGAAAACGCCGTCGCCGATTTCAAGAACAGAGACGTCAAATGTCCCGCCGCCAAGATCATAAACAGCGATGGTTTTACCGTCTTCTTTATTCATACCATAAGCAAGGGCGGCCGCTGTTGGCTCATTAATAATCCGCAGCACTTCGAGGCCTGCAATTTTGCCGGCATCTTTTGTGGCTTGGCGCTGGGCGTCATTAAAATAGGCTGGAACGGTGATAACCGCTTGGGTCACAGCTGATCCGAGGAAGTCTTCGGCCGTTTCTTTCATTTTCGTCAAAATCATCGCTGAAATTTCAGAGGGTGAGAGCACTTTTTCGCGGCCCTGCACATAGGCATCACCGCCTTTACCTTTGACAATCGCATAAGGCACAAGCTTTGAATCTTTTTTGACCGCTGGGTCTGTCATCGGGCGCCCAATCAGGCGTTTGACGGCATAATAAGTATGGTCGGGGTTTGTGACCGCTTGACGGCGGGCGGTTTGCCCAATCAAGCGCTCATTATCTTCGGTGAAAGCGACAACGGACGGCGTCGTGCGTTGGCCTTCAGCATTTTCAATAACTCGAGGCTTATCGCCGTCCATAACAGCGACACATGAATTTGTTGTCCCGAGGTCAATTCCAATAACTTTTGACATGTTTGGCTCCGTTTATTTGTAAGCTGGATTGCATAGGTTCCTGCCATATGCACCGCTGATGTTTAGGTCGGGCAGTGTTAACCCGTCTCGTGCGATATGGGGTCCCCGCTGTAAGCTGCAAGGGTTATGGAGAAAGAAATTTCATATTTTACGCCTTATAATCGCTTGTTATTCGCAAATCAGTCTTGGCGATGCGGGTGAATATCACTAGAGATTGAATATGACAGAGTTCCCTGATGGTTTTGCGCATTATTCCGGTTATTTTTCACCCGCGCAGCAGCAAAGCTTAATTGACGCTGTTAAGGCGGGCGTAGCCGCAGCGCCGTTTTTCATACCGCGTATGCCGCGAACGGGGCAGCCCCTATCGGTTGTCATGAGTAATTTTGGCCCGCTGGGCTGGGTGACAGACAAGGATAAAGGCTATCGCTATCAAGCGCTGCACCCCAAAACCCACATGCCTTGGCCTGATATGCCGCCATTATTATTAGATATGTGGCGGGATGTGGCGGATTTTCCCGCCCCGCCCGAAGCCGGCCTCATTAATTGGTACCGCGAGGGGAATAAGATGGGCGCGCATATTGATAATGACGAGCAAGAAGCCCGCGCGCCGGTTGTCTCGGTTTCGCTCGGTGATCCGGCGATGTTTCGAATGGGCGGGCCGAAGCGCGGTGGGCCCACAGCGGGGCTAAAGCTATTTTCGGGCGATGTTGTTGTCATGGGCGGGGAGAGCCGGTTTTGCTATCATTCCGTCTCGCGGATATTTTACGGCACGAGCGCGCTTGTTCCGCGCGGCGGGCGGATTAACCTCACCTTGCGGCGGGTTACGCCTTATACGGGGGAGACGGGTACAGGGGAAGCGGGTACAGGGGAGGCGGGGCGGCCTTAAAGCTTATTCAGCGGCGAGTTTATCGTCTTGGTCCGCTTCATAAACCAAAATATCAGCCGGTTGGCAGTCAAGTTCGCGGCACAGGGCCGAGAGAGTTGTAAAGCGCACGGCACGGGCTTTACCCGTTTTCAAAATTGACAAATTAGCCAATGTAATGCCAACGCGCTCGGCCAGTTCCGTCAGGGAAATCCGGCGGTCGACTAAGACTTTATCGAGGTTAACACGAATAGCCATTAGATCGTTAATTTCTGTTCTTGGCGCAAGGCAGCACCGTGGCGAAAGACTTCGGCCACTGTCGCAATCACAAAGACAAGAAACCAGCTTGTAAAGCGCGTATCCAGAACAAAATTCATCGTGTCAGACGGATCCATAATAGCAATCGTTGGAATGGATATCATACGGAAAGCTTCGGTAAGTGCAAGTATGATCCAGAGCTTACGAAGCCGGTTAATGTTTTCCGGCACAAAGGGATCACCGGCCAAAAGCGTCGCCAAGAGCTTTTTCAGCAAGCGGGCAATAAAGAAAAAGGCTCCGGAAATAATCGCGCCGCTAAAGGCTGATAAGACAAGTGTTTGCCGACTCGCGCCGGCATTTGTACGCTCATTCAGATTGCTAACTTCAATACTTTGGAAGGCCCAATTATAAAAGCCGTCGGAGAGCATAAAACCAAGACCAAATATAAGCCCTAATATACAGACAAGGCCCATCATAATCATTAACGCGCTGAGAAACAGGTTAAAAATACGCGGGGCCGTTTGCGGGGTTGTCGCTGTGATTATGTCATCCATTAAAACTAAAGCCCTTATAAGTTAATTATCGATAAACAATAATTGCTTTCAATGCAAGATAAGATTGCTTTACAGCGATATAAAACGCGCCTTGTTTTCCTTATTCCAAAACCGGACGGCCCGTGATAGCCTTAAAGTCAATTTAATCGGAATAGATCATGAGCTCACCTTCTTTTAAGCGCCTTGTTGTGGCCTCCCATAATCAAGGCAAGGTGCGCGAAATTCGTGAGCTTTTAACGCCGCTTGGCATTGATACGATCAGTGCATCAGAGCTTAATTTGCCAGAGCCAGAGGAAACGGAAACGAGCTTTGCCGGAAATGCGCGGCTTAAGGCTGTCGCGGCCGCAAAAGCATCGGGCCTTGCGGCTTTATCTGATGATAGCGGCTTGGCGGTTGATGCGCTAGGCGGCGCGCCGGGTATTTATGCGGCGCGCTGGGCGGTGCGGCCTAAACGCGAAGGCGGCGGCCGTGATTTTGACATGGCGATGTGGCATGTTAATGACCAAATGCAGCAAAAAGGCGGGCCTAAAACGGCGCGCTTTATTTGTGCGCTTTGCCTCGCTTTTCCAGATGGCAGCTCCCGCGTTTATGAAGGCAAGGTCGAGGGCGAGATTATCTGGCCGCCGCGCGGGGATAAAGGCTTTGGTTATGACCCTATTTTCCAAGCCATAGGCGATAAGGAAAGTTTTGCTGAAATAGAGCCTGCGGCGAAACATGCGAAAAGTCACAGGGCCGATGCCTTTGCTAAATTCCTACGCGCTGAATTTAACCAAAACTAGCGGCGCGCAAAATATGCCCTACGCACCGCTCGCGGTTTATATTCATTGGCCCTATTGCGCGCGGATTTGCCCTTATTGCGATTTTAATGTGTTCAAGCAGCGCCGTGATGATGGCTTGCTAGGGGCAATTTTAGATGATCTCTCGGCATGGCGCGCGTGGAGCGGTGCGCGGGATGTGACCTCTGTGCATTTTGGCGGCGGCACTCCGTCCCTCATGAGCAGCGCAGATATTGGCGCGGTTCTAGCGCATATTAATAAGCTATGGGGGCTTGGTGATGCGGCTGAATTGGGCCTTGAAGCCAATC
Source organism: uncultured Caulobacterales bacterium (assembly GCA_964513675.1). GTDB lineage: Bacteria > Pseudomonadota > Alphaproteobacteria > Caulobacterales > Maricaulaceae > CALFVT01. The sequence goes on from CAZEOD010000062.1 coordinate 4,159, forward strand.
CGAATAATGCGGCGATTGATAAGCTTGAGGGCTTTAAGGCCGCGGGGCTGAATCGCCTTTCTTTTGGCATTCAAAGCTTTGATGACGCGGCGCTGAAACAGCTTGGCCGCGATCATGATGGGGCAAGCGCACGGGCGGCCCTAGAGACGGCTTTGCCGCTTTTTACCTCTATATCCGCAGATTTGATTTTTGGCTGGCGCGGCCAAACCGAAGCCGCATTAGAAAATGATTTAGAGACCGCCTTATCGGCGGGCGTGCCGCATCTCTCGGCCTATCAATTAACGATTGAAGACGGCACGGCCTTCGCCCGCGCAGAAGCGCGCGGGGAGCGGCGCGCCGTTTGCGATGATGTTAGCGCGAATTTATATGATTATACACAATCGCGGCTAACCGCAGCGGGCTTTACCCATTATGAAGTCTCTAATTTTGCTAAAAACGGCCATGAATCGCGGCATAATCTCGCTTATTGGCAGGGCCATGATTATGTCGGTGTCGGGCCGGGCGCCCATGGGCGCTTAACGCAGGGTGGGCGCTTAACGCAGGGTGGACAGCGGGCTGCGACGATTGCCGCAATGCGTCCCGATGATTACGTCTCTCGCGTGGCCCGTGACAGATTAGGCGTAGCCCAAAAAGAGATGTTAAGCCCAGAAGCCCAGCGCGATGAATATGTCCTCATGGGCCTGCGTATTATCGGCGGTATTTCTCTGGCGCGGCTTCGCGGGATCTATCCTGACCCCAAATTTGAAACCGTCATGGCAGCGCTTATTCAAGATGGCTATTTAGGCCTGAGTGGTGACCGTTTATTTGCGACCCCAAAAGGGCGCCTTGTTTTAAACCACATCACCGAAAAGCTATTGGCAGGCTCATAGCTTTTTATGAGGGGCCATTGGTTTGCCGCGGCGCGGCTTCGATGACGCGAATACGGCCATTTTGGATTTCATAAACCGCTAGCCCGCGTTCCGGCGTGCCGTTAGCCCGAAACCGCACAAGCCCGTCAACGCCGTAAAAGCCGGCAGGGTCTTGCAAACGTTGATAGCGGGTTTTTGGATCTCCGCTGGCGACAAATTGCGCGATATTAACGGCGTCATAAGCCAAGCTCGCCAAGCGGCCCGGCTCGCTGCCATAAATACGGTCATAGCCCGTACGGAACCTTTGGCGCTCTTCAATATCAGGGCCAGCAAAAATACCGCCGTTCAGCGCCGGCTCGCGGGCTGTATCATCATCTTGCCATTGTCCTGTCCCCAACAGCTGAACCTTGCGAAGATCATCTTCATAAAAGGTCAAAAGCGGGGCGAGCGTGCGCAGGGCGATCCCGCTTTCTGGCAGGATGATCGCTTCAAAGGCTAAAGGGTCTGTCTCGGCGCGTGTCTCTTCGGTTTGGGCAAACGCTGCGGCGAGTTTTTGCGCGGGGCCTTGCATGGCGGAAATATCGCGGCTTTCATAAGTTTCAACAGCGGTAATCTCCCCGCCGCTTTGCGCCACGGCGCGGCTATAGGCTTGGCGCACACGGCGGCCATAGGCATTATCAGGCCCCAAAAAAGCAAAGCGGCTAATACCGCTCTCGCGGGCATGGGCGACAATTCGGTTGATTTCGGCTTCGGGCGGAAAGCTTAATAGATAAGCGCCGCTGCCGGCTGCGCGTTGATCGGTTGAAAAGCCGATGACAGGAATATTGGCGCGCGCGGCATTTTTACGGGCCTCTCGGACGGAGGCTGATAAGATAGGCCCAATAATCACATCGGCACCGGCTTTGACCGCATTTTCAACAGCGGCGCGCGTGCCGTCCGTTGTGCCTTTTGTATCAAAAGGGATGAGCAAGCTATCGGCGTTATCTTGATTAAATATCGCGATTTGCGCGGCTTTTAAGAGGCTATCCGATTCGGCGCGGAGTTGGCTATTGCGCGATGAGAACGGCAAGATCACGGCGAGGCGGCGAATATTGCGCCCGTCCATATGCGGCGGGGTCAGCCCGCTGCGCGGGGCCGTGGATATGGCCTCAACCTCTGCCGGCGCGCTCACCGTTTCTTCGGGCGCTTGGGTCTCAACAGGCTCAATCTCAGCGGGGGCTTGAGTAGGGAGCTGCGCAATCGGGCCTTGTTGCGGCAAAGGACGGGGCTGCGGCGCGGTGGTGCAGGCCGAAAGCGCGGCAAAACTGGCGCTTAGGGCAAAAGCTTTGACATAGCTTAAGGAAAGCCATTGATTCCAGCGGGGGAAACGGGTCATAATTTAAAACCTTTTTTTGTCACGGCACAACTCTATGACGTCATCACATACTATAAGCCCATCTGCGTCGGCGCAATTCCAAAGTGACGCCGATATGGAACTGATTACACCCGATATGGCGCTAACCGCTGGGCTTTATATTGTTTCGACCCCCATAGGGAATCTTCGCGATATTACTTTACGCGCTTTGGATGTCCTAAAATTGGCCGATCACATTCTTGCCGAAGATACGCGGCAAACCGGTAAATTGCTGGGGCATTATAATATCAAAGCCGAGCTATCAGCCTATCATGACCATAATGCGGCGAAACGTGTTCCAAAACTTGTTGAGCGGCTGGAGGGCGGTGAGGTGATTGCCCTTGTCAGCGATGCGGGCACGCCTTTGGTCTCTGATCCGGGGTATAAATTAGCCCGCGCCGCGATTGAGGCCGGCGTCAAAGTTATCCCTATACCGGGGGCCTCGGCTGTTTTAGCGGCGCTAACCTTATCGGGCCTGCCAAGTGACCGCTTTAGTTTTGGCGGGTTTTTACCGCCGAAAACATCAGCGCGGAAAAGCTATCTACAAGATTATACAGCGGCAGCGGGGACGTTGATATTTTTCGAAACGGCCCCGCGTCTTGCCGCGAGCCTTAAGGATATAAGATCGGTACTTGGTGATCGCCCGATTGCGCTGACGCGGGAGCTGACGAAACGTTATGAAGAGGCGCGTTACGGGTCTATAAGCGCCGTGGTTGAAACCTTGGAAACCAGCCCCCCGCGCGGCGAAATCGTGCTCTGTATTGGCCCGTCATCTTCCGCTGAAACATGGGAGAGCGCGGCCGTAGAAGCGGCGCTTCCGGCGGCGATTGCAGCCCATGGTGTGAAGCAAGCAGCTAGTATGATTGCAGGGGCGTCAGGCTGGAAAAAGCGCAATGTCTATCAATTAGCGTTAACGCTTAAAGAGGGCGGAGATGGCGCGCAATAACCGCGAAAGCGCAGAGCGTATTGGGCGCGCCGCAGAGCATTACGCGGCCTTTATATTGCGCCTGAAAGGATATCATATTGCCGCGCGGCGCGTTGTCACGCCTTTTGGTGAAATCGACCTTATTGCGGTCAAAGGCCAAAAGCTTATTTTTATCGAAGTCAAATATCGCCGTGATAAAGCCGCTTTAGCCGCAAGCCTATCGCCGCGCGGGCAAAGCCGAATAGTTAAAGCGGCCCATTATTATACGAGCCGAATGCCAAAATTTCAAACATTAGGCCAAAGATTTGATCTGATTTTAACAGCGCCTTTTGGCGTTATACCTTTGGCTTATATGCGTCATTTAAAAGATGCGTGGCGAGCTTATTAAAGCCTGTTAAGAATTTAATTTTATTAAGACCCCGCTAACTATTTCGCTTCATTATGCGCTTATGAAAAAATTAACTATAATTGCGGCTCTGTCCGCCTCTCTTTTATCATCAGCCTGCGCCGTGACCTCTGCGGGCGTGAAACCGGGCGATGAGCGCAATTTTAGCCGCTCCCTGAATGATGTCAGCGCCGAGCGTGTTTTAAATGCGCGGCTTAAGCGGGCGGAAGGCTTTGATTTAAATAAAGTCGATGTTGAAGTGGCAGAAGGCATTGTGGTTTTAACGGGCCATGTCGCTACGGCTGATGACCGTATAGAAGCCGAGCGCATTGCGTGGTCTGCCCCCCATGTCCAAGAGATTGGCAATGAGATCACAGTTGGCCCGCGCGGCAATGCATTATTAAGCGGCACAAAAAATAATGTTCTAGGCAGTTCCGTACGGGCGCGCCTTATCGCTGATAAAAGCGTTAAATCGCGAAATGTGAATATCGAAACTGAAAATGGTGTCGTTTATTTACTAGGTGTTGCGCGCACGCCCGAAGAGCTTGAACGGACAGCCTATATTGCCAGCACAACTAAAGGCGTTAAAGAGGTCGTCTCTTATATGCGGGTTCATAACGCGCCAACTCCCCAGCTGGCCCAACAGTCAGTGCTTCAGGCAACCCCACAGACGGGCCAACAGGCTTTGCCGGGATTCTTATCAACAACGCCAAGCGGCGGCGGCGCGGCAACATCACCGCAGGCCCCGATTGACCCGCTCGCGCCTTATTACCGCGACCCTGCAACGGGAGAGCGCATCGAACTTGACGCGGTAACAGGGACAATACCCTTTCGCCCCGCAGCAGAGGCGGCGCTGGGCGGTCTTGCATCTCCGCAAAGCCTTGCGCCAAATGTGACGGCCTTAACAGAGCGCCTCACAGATTTTCCAAGTGATGAGGCTTTGGGCCGTTTCCGTACAGGGGCGGCCGGTGAAGCTGCGTCGATCATTGAAAGCGCGCCTTATTATATTGACCCGGATACGGGGAAAGAAATACCCGTTAAATTTACGCGCTAGACACTGATAGATTTTATTTAGAGCTCTATTGCGCGGCTATAAATGCGGCTTAATATCATCTGGCTTACTGCCAAGTGTCAGCCCGCCCGGGCCGTCAATAACGGGGCGCTTCATCAGTGCAGGATATTTTTGTAGCAGCGCAAGGGCGGTTTCGCTGGCCGTATTTTTTTCAGCCTCGCTCAACCCGCGCCATGTTGTGGAGCGGCGATTAATCAGCGTCTCCCAGCCAAAGGCGTCAAGAAAGCGCGATAATGTCGCCGCATCCAGCGGGTCTGCGCGCACATCTACTGCCGTAAAATCAATGTCTGCGGCTGTGAATATTTTTAAAACCTTACGGCAGCTATCACAGGTTTTCAGGTGATAAATTTTTGTCATGAAAATCCTTTTGCGGGCTATGTAAGGCCGCGGGCTTTAATGTGATGGGTAATGAAATTTATAATTTCGCGGTAAACATCATCGCGGCAGATATCATTGTGAATTTCGTGATAGGCCCCTTCAAAACTTTTCAACGTCACAGCGTCTCCCGCTTGGGCTTTAAAGGCAAGGCTGGCCTGTAAATCGGTCACGGCATCGGCTTCGCCGTGCATAAGCAAGAGCGGGCCCTGCCAGTCTTTTGCTCTGCCCAGTGCGAGCTCGCCGTAATCAATCATATCCAGCGCCAAAGCCGGCGATAATTGACCGTGAACCAAGGGATCATTGGCATAAGCCTCGGCTTCACTGGCGATTGTCGAAATATCTTTACCGCTAACTTTTTGGCTCAGAGTGAAGCTCGGAAAAAGCTTTCGCAAAGCGATCATAAGCGGGCGTAAAATCTCCGGCGCGGGCTTGGCTAGCCGTAATAAAGGCGCGGTTATGATATAGCCCATAATTTGCGGCAAGTCGCGTTCATGGCGGTAATTAAATAATATACCGCCGCCCATGGAATGACCCATGGCAAAATGCGGGACATCTGGAAATCGGCGGCGCGCTTCGGTGAGCAGCGCATCAACATCACCGTAAAAATCAGGATAGCTTTTAATCACGCCGCGTTTCCCGCCCGAGCGCCCATGCCCGCGCAGATCAATGGTTATAAGCGCAATGCCTGCCTCATTTAGCGCGCGTCCCATATCGGCATAGCGCGCCCCATGTTCGGAATAACCGTGAATAAGACTAATCACAGCGCGGCAATCTTGCGCGTCGCAATCCGGCGCAAAAAGCTGGCCATGAAGCGGCAGATCATCAGTTTGGCTCTTAAGATTAAATAGTGTCATAGAGGTATCTTATCAGGATTTAACGGCTGTGCCATAGGCGAGGATTTCAATACTGCGGCTACCGCTTATTGCGGCGGATTGAACTTTGATATTATAAATATCTTGCGCGCCTTTCTGCTGTGCATTTGCCTTTAGGCGCAGTAGCGCATCGCGCCGCCCGCGCTCTAAAAGCTCACTATAGTTTTTAACATCTCCGCCGGTGATTTGCATGAAGCCGGCGATTAATTGGCGAAACACATCAATCGAGAGAACAAGCGAGCCTGTTACCAGAAAACTATCTTCTGCGATGGGGAAGGGGCCGCCGGGCTTATATTTTATATTGTGAAGCCGAATATCGCTGAGGGCCTCGGTTTGCGCATCAAGCCGTTTAAGGTGATTGCGGATATTTATACGACCAATCGCCCAGCCTGTTGTCAACAGCAAGACCGGCCAGCCGTAAGATATAAGAAGAGATATCAGCATAATTACTCGACCACCACAGCCGTTCCGTAGACATAAAGCTCCGAAGCGCCTGCACTGATAGATGAGGTTGAAAACCGGACATTCACCACCGCATTGGCCCCCATAGCGGCGGCATTTTCTTTCATCCGGTCAACGGCTTGCTGGCGTGAATCCGTCAAAAGCTCCGTATAGGCATGTAACTCCCCGCCGATGATATTTTTAAAGCCAGAGGCAATATCGCGGCCAATATGTTTGGCGCGAACCGTATTGCCCTGCACAAGGCCAAAATGGCGTGTGATATTACGCCCGGGAACATGCTCAAGATTGGTCAAAATAATATCGGTCATGATGTTCGCTCTTAATGATTAGTTATTTGGCTACGCTAGACGAGCCATCAAATATAGACAAGAAATAGTGTTCATAACTATATTGAAAAAAATGGAAATCTACGGCATGGGAACGCTATGAGTTTTAGGAGACGACCATGAGCCTACGCATTGCCTTTCAAATGGACCCGATGGAAACCGTTGATATTAACGGCGATACAAGTTTCGCGCTGGCTGAAGTCGCGGCCCAGCGCGGCATGAGGTTATTTGAATATGCGCCAGAGCATTTGATTTATGACCGCGGGCGGGTGAAAGCCTTTGCGCGCCCGATGACGGTTCGCCGCAAAATGGGAGATCATGTTAGCTTCGAAGATCGCCGCTTGATTGACCTAGAAACAGATATTGATGTGGTCTGGATGCGCCAAGACCCGCCTTTTGATATGGCCTATA
>CAZEOD010000063.1:0-10865 GCA_964513675.1 uncultured Caulobacterales bacterium
TACAGAAATTTTGCAGCCCCGCAAAGATAAACTTAATCTATAAAATAAACCCATAAGCTTTAAAATTAGCCTATGGGTTTGTGTCAATAGCCGTGAGGGTTTCTAAGTCCCGCGGCTAATAAGACGGCTTGGCGTATTTAACGGAGCAGCCATAAGGCGTTGTATCAGTTTCTGCGAGGGGCTCACCCGTTTTAAGCGCGTCCAAAGCGGCGGCGACATAATTCACCGCGCCGGGGATTGTTGAGACCCGAGACCTATTATCCGAATCAATCGCGCCCTGATAAATCAGCTCGCGGTCTTTATTTATAACAAACATATGCGGTGTCGTTTTGGCGGAAAAAGCTAATCCCGCCGCTCCGGCAGGGTCTAAAATAACGGCGGCCGGCGCGGCCTCTCTTGATAGCGTCAAACCATTCGCCTCTGCGCCGCTAACATAGCCTTGCTGACCAGGACCCGAGGACACAATTGACAGCCAAACGACATCATCTGAGGCGGCTTGTTTCTGAAGCCCCTGCATATTCTTATACTCTGGATTATAATGTTTTTTAACGTAAGGGCAGTCATGGTTCGTCCATTCAAGGACAATGTTTTGACCCGTAAAATCAGACAAGCTATGGGTGACGCCATTGGAGTCGACAACTTGCATATCTGGGAGAGTTTGGCCCGTTTGAAATTTAGCCTGCGCGGGGAGCGAAAGACTTACCGCTGCCATTAAACCTATGAGCGAAACTCCAATTTTAACATTTATTGTCATGACCATCCTCCTTTTGGGTTTATAAATACTCTATCGTCTAATCCTCATGACCGCTAGCCAAAGCTGATAAAATAATATCCTTGGTTAGAATTTGCGGTAAAATTTGCGGTGTCATCGGGCTATCATTTGCGGGGTTATAAACCAAATATAGCGGAACCCCAGAGCGGCCATGGCGCGAAAGCTCTGCCGCGATCTCATCATTTTTATTCGTCCAATCCGCGACCATAAAAATAACATCATCATCACTCAGCCGGGCTTTAACCTCCGCATGGGCGAGAGCCCCATGCTCATTCAGCTTACAAGTCACACACCACGCCGCCGTGAAGTCAACAAAAACGGTCTTGCCGCTCTCCATAGCGGCATCAATAGCCGCCGCAGACCACGGCGTTTCATGCGCGTCTATCACCGCCCTTGCGTCACCGGATGGGCGCAGCATCAACGGCAGAGCGATGGCCGCGAGCAAAGCCGCAATAGCGGCCGCTTTAACAATTTTGGCCTCAGTTTTCCAAAGCCACAGCCCAAAGCCAAAAAGCAGCATCGCGCTTAGCGTGAGGATCAACCCTGCGCCTCCGGCTTGCTGGCTGACGACCCAAACAAGCCAAATCACCGCTGCAAACATCGGGAAGCTTAGAATTTCTTTAAACCGTATCATCCACGGGCCGGGTTTCGGAAGCCGGTTCAAAATACCGGGCACATAAGCAATCAGCAAAAATGGCAAGGCGAAACCAATGGCCAAGGCCATGAACACTACAAGGGTTATCACCGCCGATTGCGAGAGCGCATAGCCAACCGCGCCGGCCATAAACGGAGCCGTACAGGGCGTGGCAACAATCACAGCCAAAGCTCCCGTAAAGAAGGCCCCGCGAAGACCGCCGCTTTGCGGCAGCTCTCCGCCAAGATTTTGCATCCGCCCCCCGACATCAAACACACCCAGCAGATTCAGGCCTATGGCAAATAATAATAACGCCAAACCGCCCGTAATAATTGGAGATTGGAGCTGGAAGCCCCACCCTATTTGCGACCCCGCCGCTTTGAGTGCGAGCAGCACCAGAGTCAGCGTTAGAAATGTCGCAAGGACTCCGCCCATATATCCCCAAGCTTCGCGGCGGACCGCTTGAACATCACAATGTGCGCAATTCGCAATATTTAGGGCTTTAATGGAAATAATTGGGAAGACGCAGGGCATGATATTTAAAATCAATCCACCAATCAGCGCCCCAATAATAGCCGTCCAAAGATTTAAACCTGATGCGGGGCCAGATGCGGGGCCTGATATAGCGGATGTGTTCGCGCCGCCTGCCGCCGCTGTAATGGCTCCTATTGGAACGGCGCTGCCGACATTGAGCGTAACAACTTCACCTTCAAATCTCTCGCCCCGCTTATAGCGAATAACGCCTTCAAGCTTTTGCGGAGTTTCATCATCCCAGCGGTAATCAGCCACGGTGGTGATTTTAAGACCATCTGTGCCTTGCGAAAGATGTTGCGGTTCGCTGTGAAGAATAAAGCCTTGTTCATAAGGAAAGAAATAGGCCTCTGAGAGAGAGGCACCGCTTGGCAATTTATTCAGCGTGATAGATATATCCGTGCCGTCCAACTCAATCCCGCCTTCCGCTTCGCCGCGCTTGGGCGCGTCTAATAGGGCATTATCAATTCCCGCCTTACTTAAGACATCGACGTGAGAGCCGCCCACGGTCATGGTCAGCGTTAAATCTACATTTTCTGGAATACAGACATCATAACAAACGAGATAATAAGCCCGCGCAGTGATCTCGATTATGTCGCCTATCGCCGCGTCATCTGAAAGCCGAAAGGGCACAGGAAAATGCGGCGTGCCTTCAAATCCGTAATTAATAATCGGCCCCGTTGCAATCGGCGCAGGGATCGGCCAGACGATGTCTCCGGCCGTTACGCTCTCGGGCATGCCCCATTCGATATAAACCCGCTCACCGCTATCACCCGGATTACGCCAATAGGTGTGCCAATGATCGTCTAATGTCGTTTTAAGCGCGACATGAAACTCTTGCCCCGGGTCAATCCTGTCATGAGAGCTGATAAGCTGCGCAACAACTTTACCCGTATCAACAGAGGGTGAGCTTGCGGCAAGCGCATTTGACGCGGTAAAACCCACGGCAATAAGGCTTATTAACCCTATCCATATTTTCAAAATTACACGCTGCATTTACAGGCTCCCGATGCCCTAGCCTATACAGATTAGATATTAATGGGAAGCAAAGCTTAGCTGGCCTCACATAGAGTTTATAAAAAAAGGCCCAGCCGTGAGGTTGGACCTAAAATGCGTTATAATTTTCAAAGCCGCTAGCTTGTTTGTTCAGCCGTCGCCTTACGAAGCGTCATATTCACAAGACGCTGCCAATTATTTAGCGATAAGATATGTGAATAGGCTGCGGCCATATAACCTTTTGTGACAAACTCAGCCATGGTGGCTTCGTCTAGGCCTGCAAGTTTTTCAGCCGATACAGCAAAGTAATCCGCAATTTTCTGACGCTCAGCCGGAGACCCGTCCGCGTTTTGACCTTGGAAATGCATGTCTTTCGGCTCAAATAAATCAAGCTCTTTAAAGCGCTCAATCATGGTTGTTGTAGCTTGGCGGTCACGTTCAAAGCTCTGCAAAAATTCAAATGCATCTTTTGTAAACTGGCTTGTATCTTCGCCGGCGAAAAACTCAGTCGCTGGATTTGTATTTGTGACACATTCCGCGTCTTCATCAACACAGACAACAAAACGGTCATTGGCTTGGTCACCCGCAAGCACGAAAGGATAACGACGCGCAAAAGATGGCAGATAGAAGTCATTATTAAAAACGCCCTCATTCACAAATAGATTTTCATTCGCCCGAATACCCATAATGCCAATCGGATTGCGCTCTTCGCCCGCAAAAACGACAGGGAATGACGCCGCAGCCGTTGCAAATTCCGCCGCCGTCAGCGGCATGAAATGCTGTTTTGCCATAAAATCAAACGGTTTTGCGACCTGTGTGACGCCAAAGCCTTTATGCTTCTCTTTGGAGAGTGGTTGCGGGTTTCCGTAAAACATGACATTGCCCGTGACGGATACATTGCTTTGTGCGGGCGCTTGATTGCCCTTTGCAGGTTTTTTAGCCATTTTCATCTCTTTCGTTATGTTTTGGTCATCTACCAAAAAAAAATTCCACGCCTCCTACCCAAAAAATGCGAAAGCTTCAATCCTCTTTTCCATTAATACGGAAATAGTCATAGGAATATCGCTATTTGGCCGATATGGTAGCCCGATGACCACCTTAACGGAAACATGGACCGGCGAAGCCGAGGCGCATGAATGCGACGCCCTTGGGCATTTAAACATGCGGCATTATCTGTATAAATCTCAACAAGCCCGTCAAATGTTCATAATAAATTTGGGTTTGCCTTCCGCTTATATCGCCGGCAGCCCAAGCTCGGTCAAATTTATGGACGCCCATATCCAATATAAAGCCGAGAGCCGCCCCGGAGAGCTTTTGACCATCAAGAGCGGCATTTTAGACATGCGGGAGGCGGGCATGACGCTCCTCCATGTTGTCTCTCACTTTAGCGGCGCTGTTTCGGCTACGATTATTGAAAATATTGAACATGTTTACCTGCCAACGGGACAAAGTTTTCCGTGGCCCCGCCGCGTGGTAAAGGCGGCGCGGACGCATATGATCGAGATGCCCAATTTTGCCGCCCCGCGCAGCCTAGACCCATGGGGGGAGGTTCAGGCACCGCCGCAGAAAACACTTGAAAACTGGGGCATAGCGCCTGTTGGCCGCGGCGTCTTCCAGCCCCGCGAAACCGATATATTTGGCCGCGTCATGGCGCCGGCCATACTCGGGCGAGTCTCAGATTGCGTCGCCCATTTTAAAGGCGGCTGGCCAGAGGCGCATAGCCCGCAACATAAGAGGCAAAATGTCATGGGCGTTTTGCTGGAATGCCGGTTTATTTGCCATAAGCCTATCCGCGCAGGTCAGCCCTTTATATTTTATTCCGGCGTTAAATCTGCCAATAAACGCACGCGCCGCCTTGTTCATAATATGATTGATCCGCTCACCGGCCGCGCGCTCGCGACGATGGACGCCGTGGCGGCATTGCTCGACTTGAACCTGCGGAAAATAGCCCTACCCGCGCCCGAAACACTCGCCCATCTTAAAAGCTGTGCGGTAGCTGATCTCTCGGCCTAAACGCGGTATAAGCCGGCCCGCTTTAGTAGGTTATGAATATGAGCCGCGACATAATCCGGATTTTCCATTGGGAAAAGATGACGGAATTTATGTTCGGTTATCACATTTTCAGCCCCCGCAAGGCGGCGAATATTAAACCGCGCAGACGGCGTCGACGCCCCGCCTTTCATGGCGTGAATATAAAGCCTTACATCTGGTAAGTTTTTCGCCGCCCTGAATAAATGACTCCCCTGCGCCGCGAAAATACGGGCTTCCCAATCGGGCGGGCAGCAAAGCTCTACGCCGTCGTCATGCGGCCTCGTCCCGCCGTCTATATAATCCCGCAGCATATCAGGCTGAAAGGCGGCAAATGTGCGTTTCTTTTTGTAATGATCGAAAATAGCCTCTTTTGAGGGGAAAACGCGCCGCCGTGCACCCGATTTTTTAGCCAGAGAGAAGTTCTTAGACAGCCATGTCGTAAACCCGGGCACCCGCACCATAAAATGCATAAAGCGCGGCAGGGTCGGCGGATCAAGCGCCATGAAGGCTTTGGCGGCCCCTCCAATTTTCTCGCATGTTAAAGCCGCAACAGCCCCGCCAAGTGAATGGCCCGCCAACATAACAGGATTGTCAATATAGCGGTTCATAAAGTCAATGATATCATCGCGGAAAAGATGGAAATTATGAAACGGCCCATCCGGCACAGGCAAGGTTGAAAATCCATGACCGCGCAAATCAAGCGCGATTGAATGAACATCCAGCGCGCTTAATATACGGGCATAGCTTTGCCCGTTAAATCCATTAGCATGCAGAAAAATCAGCCTTATAGGTTCATCTTTGGGGCCAAAATGAAGCGCTGATATTTGACCGTCTTTAAGATCATAAAACCGGCGATCAAGCGGCGCTATTTCACCTTGCGTCATAGCAGAAAAGCCGCGCGTTAAACCGCGTGGATTTTGTCAGGGTCAAGATCATCTTCAATCGCTTGATCCAGAATTTCAAATATCGCCTTGCGGCTTCTGAGCTTGGTACCGCGAAAGGCCGTTTTATTTAATTGGCCAAACATTTGCCCCGCCATAGGCCCCGCCATAGCGGCTTGCTCAGCCGGGACCACGCGGTCAAAAAATCCTGCAAACATCGCGCCTTTAGGATTAAAAATTTCAGCGTTAATAACGCAGCGGTTGAAATAGTTTTTCGCCAAACGATAGCGCGCAATTTCAATTCCGAAATTATGCATGACCATACCGATCATCGTCTCGTTTAGGCCAATTTTATAATCGCCGTCCAAAATCATACGGTAATCACAGGCCAGCATTAAAAACGCGCCCATAGCGATTGTATGTCCTGTTGAAAGCGCAATGACAGGCCGCTCAAAGCTCATAATACGGCGCGCAAGCTTGGAGCCTTTGGACGTTAAAACCATCGCTTCCTTTGGTCCGGCTTGCATTTCTTTCAGGTTAAACCCGCCCGAGAACATGCCCTCGCGGCCCGTAAGAATAACAAGGGCCTTATCGGCCTCTGCTCTATCAAAGGCCGCGTTTAATTGCTTAATCATCTCGGTTGACAGCACATTGGCTTTGCCGTCATCCATCGCAATGGTCGCAACATCGCCGCTCAGGCTATAGCTTACAATTTCACGCATATATCTCTCCCGCAAAAAATGACGGCCCGTAAAGGGCCGCCGCATAATATTTAGTGAATTAGGCTTGTTTGGCTAAAATTTTAGCAATGGTATCAGCCTTCAAATCATCCACTGACGCCGTGATGCCCATATCATTGGCGATTTTGACCACGTCTTTCTCAAGCATCTTGCTTAAGGCCGATTTGGTATAACTATCATTCGCCGCAGGATTAAAGCGGTGATAAAATGTCTCGCCTGATGTTGCCATTTCGCGCATAAGCGGCGGCACTTCAAATTGCAGGCCATATAATTCAGCCAATTCATCTGCGCGGGCATTAAAAGCTTTCAGTCCCGTCATATCAATGAAGCTAATGGCGCCGCCCGTAAAAGGTGCAAAGCCCCAGCCGAAGATCGACCCTAAATCTGCTTCGCGCGGATCATGGACAATGCCTTCTGCCATCGTCCGCGCGGCTTCAATCGCCTGCGTATATAAAATGCGGTCTTTGATATCTTGCACAGGGGGCTGCGGGTCTTGCAGACCATTGACTGCATATTTCCCAAGCTCAGGCCAGAGATGTTTTTCGCGGCCATTATAGACATAAAAGCCTTTGCCATTTTTACGGCCATAACGCTCCGCGCCGTAAAGGTCTTGGATGATAACATCGCCCTTGCCTTCACTATATTGGCTGCCTAAATCGGCTTTGGTTTGCTGCATGACTTTATAGGCCAAATCAATCGCCACTTCGTCTTGAAGCGCAAGCGGGCCGACGGGCATACCTGCCATTTTCGCCGCATTTTCAATCAGCGCTGGCTTCACCCCTTCTGAGACCATATTATAGCCTTCATTGATATAGCGGTGCACGCAGCGATTCGCGTAAAAGCCGCGCGTATCTTCAACAACAATCGGAACCTTACGCAGGCGCGTGACAAAATCTAGAGCGCGCGAAATCGCATAATCCGATGTCTTTTTGCCTTTGATAATTTCAACCAACATCATTTTATGCACAGGGCTAAAGAAGTGAATACCGATAAAATTCTCCGGCCGCTTAGACGCTTTCGCGAGATCACTGATCGGAATGGTCGACGTATTCGAGCCAAAGACAACTGTGTCGCCAATAATGTCTTCGCTCATTTTTGTAATCTTGGCTTTAAGCTCTGAATTTTCAAACACAGCTTCGACAATAAGGTCAACGTCTTTCAGTTTGTTATAATCAGTTGTCGCGTGAATACGGCCAATAATGGCGTCCGCTTTTTCCTGCGTTGTCCGCCCGCGTTTCACGCGCTTAGTTTGCTCATCAATGGTGAATTGCTTGCCTTTATCCGCGCCCTCTTGGTCGCGGTCGATTAGAACAACGTCAATACCCGCCCGCGCGGAGACATAAGCAATACCGGCGCCCATAAATCCTGCGCCGATCACGCCGACCTTATTAATCAGGCCCGGCTTTTGACCTTTTGGCCGCGCCGCTCCTTTTTCAATGGCCTGTTTGGAGAGGAATAAAGAGCGCACCATATTGGCGCTTTCTGGGCGCAATAATAGATCACAGAAATAGCGGCTTTCAATACGAAGCGCCGCATCAATCGGAACAAGCGCGCCCTCATAAACGGCTTTCAATATATTACCCATCGCCGGATAATTCCCAAAGCTTTCTTTGCGAACCATTGCATTCGCGCCGGCGAACATCGGCAAGCCTTTTGGTGTATAAGGCGCTCCGCCCGGATAACGGAATTTCGGCGCGTCCCACGGCGCTTTGGCCTTGGGATTATCTTTGACCCATTGCTTCGCGGTTTCAATTAACTCCGCTTGCGGAACGGCGGCGGTTGCAACACCTTGCGCCACAGCGTCTTTAGCCGAGAATTGTTTGCCTTGAATCAGGATTGGCGCAGCGTTCATAAGACCGACAAGACGCGGGAGGCGCTGCGTTCCGCCTGCCCCCGGCAAAAGCCCAACAAGCGCTTCTGGGAGACCGAGTTTCAATTTTGGATTATCGCTCGCAACGAAACGGGCATGGCAGGCCAAGGTCATCTCAAAGCCGCCGCCAAGCGCGAGACCGTTAACAGCCGCCGCAACGGGCTTGCCGCAAGTTTCTAGCGCGCGGAAAGCCGCATTTAATTCAAACACCGTTTCAAAAAGCTGTTTCTTCGCGGCTTCCGGATCAGTTTTCATTAAAGACTGAACAGCCGCAAAATGCCCGCCCATTTCTTCAAGGTCAGCCCCCGCGCAAAAGGCCGCTTTGCCTGATGTGACCACAGCGCCTTTAATGGCCTCATCCGATGTTATTTGCTCAACCAAAGCGCCAAGCTCAGCGACAACCTCGCCGGACAGCACATTCATGCTCCGCCCCGGGCTGTCAAAAGTCACAAGCGCAATGCCGCTCTCGTCAATCTCAACTGTAAAATGTTTCATAGTTATATCTCTTGAAATTTATTCTTTTAAACGCGCTCAATAATCGTGGCTGCGCCCATGCCGCCGCCGACACATAATGTGATTAGCGAGGTTTCTTTATCCGAGCGTTCTAGCTCATCGACCATCGTACCAAGGATCATCGCGCCCGTCGCGCCGAGGGGATGGCCCATCGCAATCGCGCCGCCGTTCACATTGATCTTGTCATGGTTGATTTTATGAGCTTGCATGAAGCGCAAAACCACAGAAGCGAAAGCTTCGTTAAGCTCATACAGGTCAATATCATTGGCCTCCATTCCCGCTTTTTTCAGCACTTTCGCCGCGATAAATTCTGGCCCTGTTAGCATGATCGTTGGCTCGCTGCCGATCTCGCCAAAGGCTTTAATACGCGCGCGGGCTTTGAGGCCAAGCGCCTCGCCCATCTCCTTGGAGCCGATAAGCACCGCCCCTGCGCCGTCAACAATACCCGAGCTATTGCCCGCATGATGGACATGGTTGATTTTCTCAAGCTCAGGATATTTCTGGATTGCCACATAATCAAAGCCGGGCATGACAAGGCCTTGCGCAGCGAAAGCGGGGTTAAGCGCGCCGAGGGACTGCATATCCGTCGTAGGACGCATATGTTCATCATGATCCAAAATCGTCACGCCGAGTTGATCTTTCACAGGCACGATAGATTTTTCAAAACGGCCTTCTTGCCATGATTTCGCGGCGCGTTTTTGGCTCTCTACCGCATAGGCATCGCAATCATCACGGGTGAACCCATAGCGCGTAGCAATGAGATCGGCCGAAACGCCTTGGGGAACCACATAATGCTCATAAGCAAAATTCGGATCGGCCACCATAGCCCCGCCGTCGCTGCCCATTGGCACGCGGCTCATGCTTTCAATCCCGCCCGCGACAATCATATCGGACATGCCGGACATGACTTTCGCTGCGCCCATATTGACCGCTTCAAGGCCCGAGGCGCAGAACCGATTAATCGTCACTCCCGCCGCCTTTTCATTATATCCCGCATGAATAGCGGCAGCGCGGGCAATATCCGCCCCCTGCCCCGCCACAGGTGAAACACAGCCCATAATGACATCGTCAATTTTAGACGTATCAAGATCATTGCGACTTGCAAGCGCTTGAAGCTGCTGCGTCAACAGCGAAAGCGCCGTAATTTCATGCAAGCTCCCGCTCTTTTTACCTTTACCGCGCGGGGTTCGTACCGCGTCAAAAATATATGCGTCTGCCATGGGGCGTCTCCTTTTAACAGAAATGTATAAGCCGCAAGGCGACTTTAAATTAATTAATTATATAATTATAGTGACCGCGCGATGAGCATTTTCATGATCTCATTCGTGCCGCCGTAGATTTTCTGCACGCGGCTATCGCGGTACATGCGGCCAATGCGGTATTCATTCATAAAGCCGTAGCCGCCGTGAAGCTGCAAACATCTGTCAATGACTTCACATTCTTTATCCGTGACCCAATATTTCGCCATAGAAGCCGTGACGGTATCAAGTTCGCCGCGCAGATGTTTCTCCGCGCAGTCATAAACAAAAGTCTTCGCGACTTGGACAATCGTTTTACATTCGGCGAGTTCAAATTGCGTGTTTTGGAAATCCATAATCCGCTTACCAAAGGCTTTGCGCTCTTTGACATAATCCACCGTGATCTCAAGTGCGGCTTCCATTTGCGCAAGGCCTTGCACAGCAATATTGAGGCGCTCTTGCGGCAACTCTTTCATTAATTGAATGAAGCCGTGACCTGTTTCGGGGCCGAGCAGGCTATCCGCCGGGACTTTCATATCATCAAAGAACAGTTCGGCTGTGTCCTGCGCGTCCATGCCGACTTTATCGAGGATACGTCCGCGGCGAAATCCGTCCAGATCATCGGTTTCAACCACGAAAAGCGATTTAGAATGTTTCCC
>CAZEOD010000064.1:0-1333 GCA_964513675.1 uncultured Caulobacterales bacterium
AAAGCTGGGATGCCATTGTCATCGGCGCAGGCATGGGCGGCGGCATGGCTGGGCGACGTCTGGCGGAACGCGGATTGTCTGTGCTGTTTGTGGAAAAGGGTCGGCAGGGCTACCGAAAAGAACAGCAAAAAATCAACAGTCAGATCACCGATCCCGTGGCCCGCCATATGCTTGGGGCTTGGCCGAAACCTGCTGAGATCACCTTTTCTGGGCAAACAAATATTGGGTTCGTTCCTGCGGGGTGCGGGGTCGGTGGCACATCCGTCTTTTATGCAGGTGCATTGGAACGGCCGGAACGCCATGATTTGGAAAATACGCCTGACTTTGAGCACCCGACTGGGGGGTGGCCCGTTGGTTATGATGCGTTCCAGCCTTATTTTGAACTTGCCGAGATCGTGTTACACATCAACGGCGAGCCAAACCCTCTCTCTCGAGAGCCATTGCCAAAGATCGGCCCACCGATCCCGGTCAATGCGGGTGAGCAGGCCATGTATGAAGATTTTAAGGCGCAAGGTCTACATGCCTACCGTCAACAGCTCGCGATACGCGATCTGGAGAGGTGTAGGCGATGTATCGGGACGAAATGCCCTAGGCCCTGCAAAATGGACGGACGCAGCGCCGGAGTTGAGCCTGCCCTGAAAAGCGGTAATGCAGCACTTCTGGCGGATTGTGATGTGCGCAAGATAGAGGACGCGTCGGGCAATGTCATAGGTGTCTCAGTGCTCAAAGATGGGCAGGAACAGACACTAAAAGCCAAGACCTATGTCCTCGCGGCCGGAGCCTATGGATCGCCGCGTCTTCTGCTTTTATCTGGTCAGGGGAAAGAGGGGAGCTGCGCCAATTCCAGCGATTGGGTTGGGCGCGGGTTGATGTTTCACCTTGATGAGGTCTTCGCTATCTGGCCAAGACGCGGCATGAAGTTTGACGGTGCCTCAAAGACAATCTCGATGCGCGATCTCTATACCCATCATGGCACGCGGCTCGGCATGATCCAATCCATGGGCCTAGAGGCGACATACGGAAATATCGCGCTTTTTCTTTCCAGGATGTTCGAGCATTCCAAACTGCGCCATATCCCAAAATTCAAATACGGGCTCAATCTCGCCGCGCTCTTCGCCGCAAAACTCTTTGGGCGGGCTAAAATTTTCGTGGGTATTGTCGAGGATTTCGCCCACCCGGAGAACCGTATCCTGATCAGCAAAACTGATCCTGAACGTATTGCCTTCCAGTATACAATCCCGCCTGAATTGATGGAGCGTCGGCGTCTGTTTCGTCGGCTATTGCGCAAGCTCTTTCGCAGGAACCGGCTCCTTCTTTTGACCCAAAAAGCCCA
>CAZEOD010000064.1:1343-7553 GCA_964513675.1 uncultured Caulobacterales bacterium
ATGAATTATGGCCATCCCTGTGGCACATTGCGGTTCGGTACGGATCCGAAATTGTCGGTTCTAGATGCCAGCTGCAAAACGCATGATCTGGACAATCTTTATGTCGTAGATGCTTCTTTCATGCCCAGCTCTATGGGGGTCAATCCAAGTCTGACCATCGCGGCGAATGCACTGAGGGTCGCCGATATCATTGCCGACCGACACGGGGCCGCACCCGCAAGAGGAGAGACGTGATGACAAATCACACCGAGTTCATGAAGGACGGTATCATTGTGGTCACAGGTGCGAGTGAGGGTTTGGGCCGGGCTCTCAGCATGGCCCTCGTCGCCAAAGGTCTGCATGTGGCCGGCATAAGTCGCCGCATAGACGCGCTCAAGAATCTGGAAAAAACGCTTGATCAAGGACTGTTTTTGCCAGTTTGCGCAGATGTTTCGAGCCCTGAAGTCGTTGCGGCCGCCTTCTCGGAAATTCGAGCGACAGGGCGTCCCGTGACAGGGCTCATCAATAACGCAGCGGTCTACCCGCATCGCGACATTCTTGATGAAACAGCCGAAAGCTTCATGCAGACGGTAGCAATCAATCTGGGCGGTCCGCTTTTCTGCGCACAAGAGGCGCTTAAGGACATGACCTCCCAGGGGTTTGGGCGGATCGTCAATATCGGCTCCTATGCTGATATTGCTCCTGCTCCCGTTTCTGCAGCCTATTCTGTCTCCAAAGGAGCTGCCCGCATTCTGACGCGCGCGCTGATCGCTGATCTCGCTGAACGTTTCCCCGATATCGTGATCAATGACTGGATGCCGGGAGTCTTGAATACAAAAATGGGCCTTCAGGAAGGACTTAATCCAGCCGATGTCGCGCAATGGGGCGCAAAGCTAGTGCTGTGGCACGACCGTGCTCTAATGGGGCTGGTTTTTGAACAGGATCGTTCGGTTTTGCCGCATACCAGCTTCAAGCGGAGGCTCTTTATGAAGCTGACGCGGCAACAGCCAGAGCAATTTTTTCTACGCTAAAAAGGCCACCCTCTGCCCGAGGCCCAAGACCCCCATATATGGCCATACTGGACTTTTGTGGTTTTTGATATATAATTACACTGTGTTTTACCTAGTCCCGGTGTGTCATGTTTGTCGACTATCGCCCATATTCCGTTCCGATTGTTCGCACGCGTCGCGAAGTAACCTACGCGGCGATCTTTTTCCCGATTCTATTTCTGATCCTGTTTTCACTCCCCGTCATCACACGGCTCTTCTTTGATTATCTCGTCTTAGGAGATGGTTGGAGACAAGGGGATTGGCTGATCAATTTCGGCTCCGGAGCTGTACGGCGCGGTATTTTCGGCGAGGCTTTCATCTGGTTGAGCGATGCCACAGGTCTGTCTTTGCGCAACGTGATTATTGGGATACAAGTCGCGCTATGGGGAACGCTCTTGATCCTGTCATGGTTGATTTGGCGTCGCTACCCACACCGTAGCTTGCTACTCCTGCTCATGGCCTCCCCAATGATTTTCCTGATGGTTTGGTCAGGTGATGTACAAGGGATCATGCGTAAGGAAATCCTGGGTTATATCGCTTTTGCGGCTCTAGTCCTGGCAATTTTGGTCCCACGCCATGCGAACCTATGGGTTGCGGGAGCCTTGATATTCTTCACCCTGGGGATGATTGGGAATATCCTGCATCTCTTTCTTGTACCTGCACTGTTGGCAGCGCTTTATCTGCTGAAAGATCAACGCGTGATAGCGCAAGGAAATTGGGTTCTGAGCAACGTGATCACAATCACCATGGCGTTGTTTTGTACCGGGTTCGCCCTGATCTTCAAAGATATCCCCGACCTGGCCGGCGCTTGCACACCGCTGACCGAACGTGGCCTTCATTCACGCGTCTGCGATCATGCTATCCGCTGGCTGGTGGCCGGCGATGTCAATCACGCATCGGAAGTCGCGGTGCGTATTGTTTTTTCCAACGTCGTGCAGTTCGCGACAGTTGCCTTTCTGGGTCTGCTTCCTCTGGTTCTGGCCGCCTTGCTCTTCAGGGCGGGCAAACGTGTTACTGTGCTTGCGCTGCTCACATTCGTGCCAATGCTGCCGCTTTACATGATGGCCACAGATTGGGGTCGTTGGTTCTCTATTTCTTATACGGTCACGGTCTGCCTGCTTCTGATCTCGCAGATGCAGCACCCACAGCAGAAATTGCGCAGGCCTTCTGAGGCCACTTTATTGCTTTTATTTACCACCTCGCTCTTGCTGACTCCAGCGCATGGGATCGGCTGGCAACCAGGTGGCGTGATTGCATCGCTTATAGAGACATTTCAAAATCTGTTTTAGGCGCGCCCAAACCGGTCTCTTGTCTTTGCGATAAAGTCTCGAACAGTGTCTATTCCTGCCTTTTCCTTCGCTTCCAACTGCTCCAGAAGCTTGCCGCTTGTGGCTTTTGCATGCGCAATCTCTTCCGGAGTATCCCCATAGGCAATGCCGTTGATCGACAGGTCGTGATGCTGGTTCCAGGCCGCACGATCAGGGTATTCTCCCGGCACAACAATGCTCAAACATCCTGAGAGCACGGCAAATTGCGAGTACATCGTCGCCTCGTCATAAGAATAGAACCGTTCAACCCGGTTGAAGACGTCATTCACCTCTTCATGGCTCATCCCGTTGATATCAGTTGCCCCAGGCGCCTCCGTCGGCGCCAGACGGGGCTTGCGATGGCCTTTGCGCACAATATAGGCAACCCCTTTGCGGCCCTCTCGCCCCTCATTGCGGTAGACGCGGTTGACCTTCCACAAAAACAGGTCCGGTGCTCCACCTGTGATCTCTGGTAAATCCGCTTTTTCATAGCAGCGAAAGAACATCTCGCCTTCGGTGAAGTCATAGGGATGCTGGTCGCCAGGTTTGTAAAGAAGCCAGCGCACAATGTTCTGCGCTCCGGTTGGGTTGCCCAGCACGATCTCTGGATAAATCATCACCGTGTTTTGGGCTTTCAGATCGCTCTTCTTGGCTATGGGCGTGTTGAGATGCTCATTGGTCTCAAAGGGCGGGGGGTTTAAGAGCCTCTTGAGCCGATCGCGCTTGCCGACCCCGTAAAGGGGTGCCTGCGGCCAGAGATAGGCCTCCTGCCCCAGCATATTGAGCGTATGGACCAACTCATGTTGAAAGATAATCCCACCAACATTGGGATTATAGCCAGGCGCGTAGACGATGTAGCGCAGCGTTCGTTCGGTCACCGATCAGCCTCAGATAGGTAAGAATGGTCTAGAAAGATCATCCGGTTTACTTCAGATAGGCTTCGGTTTTCACGTTGATCCGTTCCTGAGCGCCGTAGCCTATGCGTGGCATGCTCAGCCTATAGGCAAGATAAACAAGAAATGAATCCCAAAATCCAAACCGCCTGATCCGCTCTCTCCAGACAGCTATTTTATTCACAGTTCTTAATTTGGTGAATTCAACAAACCCTAGCTTTGGCAAAGGATGCCCACTGGGCTGGTATCCTGTCTCTTCCAAAAGATGTCCGACACTCCGTTCAACCAAACCAACCTGATAGGGGGATTGCTTACGTCGCCATTGTTCAATCAAGCTGATGTCCGGCGCTGAATAGGTTGAATCCTGATCATAACGCATCATGGCAGGGTCAAAGGATGTTCCCAAGAATGTCAGAATGCGTTCTAGTTCTGGCTGAGTTTCCCTTATTAGGGTCTCATAGCGCAATTCTATATGCTGCTTGGGGTCAAGCGCGGGCTGCACGGCTTTCCAACCATTCTCGGTATCAATCCAATGGTGTGCTCCGTGATACACATCGCCGGCCCACCCCATACCAATGGAAGAGCGCGCAACATCCCGCGGATCGCGCAATATGTGGATCACTGGTACCGCACCATAAAGATCAAGGGCAACATCCAAAGCGCGGTGTGTCATTAAGACCAGGCGACTTGCCCCACCGCCTTGCGCCTGTAGCTGCGCGATCAGATCATCGATCGTTTCTTTGGGTCCAAGCGTGTGTGAACATGTCGTGTCGCTGGCTTGGAAAATCCGATCCCGCTGTAATCCTTCCCGATCCAGCACCCACTCCCCATTTTGGTCACGGGACATATAATCGAACAGGTAATCTGATTCACCGGGACAGCTCAGATCAGGGTGGTTGTTTATCATCAACCGCAACAGAGTCGTGCCTGATCGCAACGCTCCATAGACGATGACAAAATCCGTGTTCAGGCTCATAATAGTCTCTCTTACGCTTGGTCTCGCAGGGCTCGTCTCATATGAATATCAACTTATCCAAAGTCGGCGCTTATCCAGCTTTGAATGGATTTTTGTAGATCCCAAGCTTCTGTTTCAGAATGGCCCACAGGAAGGGCGGCTCGTGGATCACATAGCGGTGGAAGCGCGCGCGGGGCTCTTTGAGCAACCGGTAGAGCCATTCAAAGCCGCCTTCGGTGATCCATGTGGGCGGGCGCTCGAACGTGCCGCTTTCATAGTCAATCGTACCGCCCAAGGGCAGCCACAGCTTAATGCCGGGCATCTGATCGCGGTATTTCATGATGAATTTTTCTTGCCGCCCGCCAGCCAGCCCGACCAGGCAGGCCGTGGCGCCAGAGGCATTCACAGCGCCAATCATCCGCTCGATTTCCGCTGGATCAGAGTCGAAATTAAACGAAGGTGCATCGACCCCAACAATGAACTCCCGGCCGACTTTGGCATTTACATTCTTCATCGCCATCTCTGCTACACCGGGTTTGCCACCCATCATGAACAGGGTCATGTCGGGGTTGTCTTTGTGGTGCATGTAGAACTTCGGGAAGTAATCCGAGCCCGAGACGCGTTCCTGCACCGGAGTACCCAGCCACTTGGTGGCGAAATACATGATCTGACTGTCGCAGGTGATTACGTCGAACTTGTCGAGCAGGTCATAAAACTCGCGGTCCTGCTGGAGCTTCATGATCATGTCGACATGTAAGGTCAGCATGGTGCCTTCGGTAAAATTTTCCACCAGATCATC
Organism: uncultured Caulobacterales bacterium; assembly: GCA_964513675.1. GTDB lineage: Bacteria > Pseudomonadota > Alphaproteobacteria > Caulobacterales > Maricaulaceae > CALFVT01. The sequence goes on from CAZEOD010000064.1 coordinate 6,326, forward strand.
CATCGCGATGTCATGAACATAGGCGTTCAACATCGGGACTTCTTTGTAGTCGGTACTCATCTCAGGCCTCAACGCTGCGGGGGGTGATGTTGGTGCCCATGTATTCGTTCGCCAAATCACGGGTCGAGGTGATATTTCGCCGACTTGACGCACCAAAGAGCACCGACTGCACGTTAGGCTGCTTGGAAATCCACTCGATCGCCTCGCGTGGCGGAATGGCACCCGAGGCCAGCACCGACATGGCAATGGCGCGCATTTCCTTGTTTTTCAGGGTGTGCAGATAGGCGTCCAATCCGCCCGACATGCGAAAGCCGATCTTGTTGATGTTGGAGCAGACGATCGGGTTCTTGATCCCCTCGGCCTCCAGCGCCTCCATCAGCATCGGTGTGTTCATCGTGATGAAGCCGGCCTCCGCGTTATAGGCTTTCTCGATGTGATCTTTGAACATGCGCAGGGAATTGGTGAAGCCCAAACCCAGCAGCAGGTCGGTAAAGACGTTTTGCATGAAGATGACAGGCGTGTTGAGGCCCTTGAACATCTTCATCTCGGCATCAACCAGCACCTGCACGATGCCCTCGACATCCTTGGTGGCAAGCGCCTTGCCGCTTTTCATGATCGTGCTCATCAGCCCGCCATCGGGCATGAAATGGGTGATCGCGCCGACCATGCCGTGATCGGTCACCGCATTGGCGTATTTATGGGCGTAGGGCATGCAGGGGTAGAAGATGAAGTCGTCATAGCGTTTGGGGTTGGCGCGCATCACGTCTGCCACCTCGGCCACCCGGTCATGGGTGGTACACATGAAGGTGCGGATGCCTTCATCATAGGCGGCGTCGAGCACCTCCATGATGGCGCTGGTGTCTTGAAAGCGCATGGCTTGGCTGCGGGCTTTTTCTTCGGACATGTGGTTGATGCCGAAAAACTGGTTATCGCCGAACAAAAGCGGATCCATTTGGTCTCTCCTTGATGTCTGGCGTTAGCTGCGGGCAAACCAGCCGCGTTTTTTCGCGGGGGCCTCAGCGGGGGTTTTGGGTTTGATCACAGCCGGGGCTGCCTCGTGATCTGCAAGGATCAAGGCAATAGCCTTGTCGGTCATGGCGGCCGAGCGGAAGGTGTTTTCCGCAGCTTCGGTCTTGCCGTCGCGCACCGCCGAGATGAATGCATCCAGCTGGTTGGAATATTCCTCCCCGCGCATGTAGAACCATGGGTCTTGCGTCAGCTCTGTGGG
>CAZEOD010000064.1:7563-10581 GCA_964513675.1 uncultured Caulobacterales bacterium
ATAAAGTTGGCACTCCTGGCGGGCGGCATAAAGCCGGCCATTGGTGCCGATCATCGAGATCTTGGTCGACATTTTACGGTGCGACTCGTCTGACCAATTGACCGACAATTGCGCCGTCGGGCCGCCATCGAATTGCAGCGTAGAGAACACCTCGTCATCGGTGCCTTTTGAATAGATCGAGTTCAAAACAGACCCTGATACACGGGAAGGCTCCCCGAAATACCAGTTCAGCAGGTTCAGCGGATGGGCGGCATAGTCATACAGACACCCGCCACCTTCAGATTTCTGGGTACGCCAGCTTTTCTTGTTCTCGCGCAAAATCACCGGGCCGTAGGCTTCGGCCATAACATGGGTGACGGTGCCGATGGCGCCCGCATCCAGCAGGCGTTTCATTTCCTGAAAAGCGCCGACATAGCGGTAGTGGTAGCCCACCTGGTTGACGAGGTTTTTGCTTTCGGCCAACTCGGCTAGGCGCTGGGCCTCTTCCCAGTTCAGGGAAAACGGCTTTTCACAAAACACATGAATGCCGCGCTCAAGGGCGGCGCGCACCATCGGGTCATGCATCCGCGAGGGTGTCGCGATGACCATCGCATCCAGGCCTGCCGTATCGAGCATCTTGTCGAAGTCTTTGTAGAAGGTGGTTTTGGTGTTCTTGCTCAGCAGATCCACCAAGAATCCGGCCTGATCGCAGGCGACGGTATCAGCATCCGGATGGGCGTTGACCATGGAGAAATGTGACAGCCCCATTTTGCCGAGGCCGACAACAGCTATTTTGACTTTTTTTCTCATGATCGGCTCTTTTTCTGAAGGTCGTTTCTGAGGAAGGGAGAACGACGACCAGACCCGCTTAAGAGAGCTGGTCTGGCGCTTTTGAGGTCACCCAATACTTCCCAACGGCTGTGTTATAGACCGATTTTATGGAGTCTTGGTCCAACTTTACGGTAGATAATAGGTGGCAAAAGGTCTTGGATAAGGGCACGGCGCGCAACGAGCTTATCGGTTTCATCTACAGAGCCAGGGCGTGGTTTGAAGATCGTTGTATGCGCCTTGCGCGAGGCGTCCCAAGTGGCCGTGTAGTAGTAAAGCGCGATAGACTGGCGCGGCTCGCCATCGGGATGGTTCACAGGCTCAGGATTGCCATGGAACGTATCAGAGCCAGTTGAGAAACAGACCATGCGGTTGAAGGTCGGCACGAAGCTGGCTTCCTTCTTGGTCATTGCCTTGTCCCAAATCTCGAAGGAACCACCCCATTCTTCCCGCCAATCCTTGTTGAGATAGATCAGAATATTGAGGCGGCGTTCTACCTTCATATGGCTGTGCAGGTTGAAATCCGCATGGATATCGAGATGGCCGCCATTCAGCGTTTTATGGATACCGGCACCGAAGAAATACGGATCTGGGATCAAACCCTTGATCCCGGTCATCTCCTCCAGAAAAAGAATGAAGGGGCGGGAGTTAAACGCGTAAAACAGCTCTTTGGTGAAGGTCGGCAGGCGTTCCGGGACATAGGAGGATTTCAGGTTTTCCTGCGCGCGGCTGAAGCTGTCTTCGGCTTCAGGCAGTTTGGTAAGATCCGCGCGGACATTCTCCAGAACCGCTTCGGGCAGGAAGTTGTCGATACAGATATGGTTGTAAGGCTGACCGCTTTGATAGGCTTCCGCATAGTTCGCACCAACCGATTTGGCTGTGTCGGTTTCAATCAAAAGCGTTTCCGGGTCGAGTGCGTAAACAGGCGCAGACATGTGATACTCTCCAAATATACTTAATTTCAGCTGACTTTTGTTACAGGACCAAATGGCATAAAATCGTATCGCAAGCCAGAAAGAATTCCTTCTAACCGGCACACAGGGGCACAATTACGGCAAAGCTCGGGCATTTCTCGGAAGCAGTCTGAAGCGCCCTTTTTCCAAAACCTACAGCGCCACTGGATCAAGCATAAACAGACCCTTTTGCGTCATGGCTTTGCCCGGCTCAGGGTGCACCGAACACATATTTGCGGTCGAGCCAGTATTTGACCACATAGCCGATGGTCAACCCGATGATGGCACCCAGCTCACGCATGGCATCCGTGCTGTAAATCAGCCAAAACGCTGTCTCCATCCCCCAGAAAATCGCCGTCGTGAGCAGCCCCATCACTGTATAAAGCGTAAACTTGCGCGCATGCGCTGCCGTTCCGGTGGAGGTATCAAAAAAGATCCAGCGCTTATCGAGCAGGTATTTGATAACCAAGCCGCCGGCCGTTCCCGCCAGCACCGCCCAGACAAACCAGCCCTCCCCCCCTGCCAGCACCAGCCGTTGAACCCCGAGATTGGCGATCGTCGCGATCACTGCAAAGATCAGATAGCGCAGCGCAATGGTTGAGCCTTTCACAAGAGGGCACCGCCCAGCGCACACCCCAACATGGCCACAAAACACACCTGGCTGACGCGGTCTTTTGCGCCAAACACAACTGGGTCGTCATCCATCCGACCTCGGTGGGTGATCATGACGATCCGGGTAATCCAATACAGTAGGATCAGGCAGACCCCCCACAGCGCGATTGGGTAGGTGTAGAGCTCCACCACGGAGGGCGAGTTTACATAAAGCGCCATAACCAACACCGACACATAGCCTGCCGAGATGGCAACTTGGGTAATTAACGGCAAGTCGTCTACTTGGTAGCCCCGGCCGGAGACGTCCAATTTGCCCCGCTTGGCAGTGTCGATCAGTTCAGCTTGGCGTTTCACAGCCGCAAGCGACAAAAAGAAGAATAATGAAAAGGCGAGCAACCAAACCGATAGCGGCAAAGACGCTGCAGCCCCCCCTGCGGCCAGCCGCAACGTGTAGAGGATCGCCAAAGTGCAGATATCAACCACCGTGCGGCGTTTAAGATCCAGCGAATACGCGGTCGTTATGACGTAATAGGTGACGATTACCCCAAGAAAAAGCGGCCCTAGATAAAGCGCAATGATCAGCCCCAGTCCTAGCAGCCCGAGCCCCATCACCGTGCCATGCGCAATCGGCACCGCTCCTGAGGCA
>CAZEOD010000065.1:0-10439 GCA_964513675.1 uncultured Caulobacterales bacterium
ATCACCGCCGCAAATCTGCGAAACTGTCAGATCAGGTCGGAACTTCTACACTTAAACGCCCAAAATAGGACGCCCAACAAGCGGTTTAATCTGCTTTCAAAGCAGATTAATTGTTCAGTAGAATATTACTCAGTTCATTGTTGTATCAGCGACATTTTGAATACGCTTCCGACTTTCTTAAATTTCTACTGGCGGTACGCTTCATATAAGCGAAAGATCTCTCATAGCCCTCGCAATAGGTATAGACTTATTCCTAGCCATATTTTCTTAAAGTCGTCCTTATATTTGAACCGATTGAGAAGAATTTTTTCAATAAAATATGAATTTTTATTCATTTTTTAGGTGAGGCCTTGAAACTCATTAAATCGAAATTATTTCGATGTCGGAAAGTCTGATACGCCTGTGTTAGCGATCAGTTTGAGCAGGCTTATCACGGCTCTCCAATCTTACATTATGGGTTTTGCATATTAACATTTATGGAGAAAGTTATGACGAAAGGTCTACTCAAATCACTTGTTTTAACCGCTGCTATGGCAACGCCTCTATCAATGGCGCCTATGGCATATGCCAATACGGGGACCAGTGTTGTTAATCCGCAGGCAGTCAATGCGTTTACGCAATCTGTGAAGACCACCCTTGATGCTCATGATGCTCTCGCCCGCAATGATTTATCGACGGCCCGGGTGAAGCTTGATGGGGCTTTAAGAAGTCTTGAGACTGCAACCCGATCCGACCCAACACTGGGGTTTGCGCAGAAAAGCGGAAAAGCCTTTCATAATGATTTGAAGAGGCTCAGGTCTAATTTGAGCGTCAGCAATCAATATGAAGTCAAAACCCAGCTTACCTCGCTATTAAATGAGGCGGGCGTTGTTCTGCAATCGAATTGATAGGCTAGATACTTAAAGTTAGCAGAAACTCTTTAAGTTTCTGCATTCGCATCTAGACCACGCTGAGAGATGGCAAAACCAAATTAAATTTATGACCCCTAGATTAAAGTGACCATAATAACGGCTTGGTCTTGATGCATTAAAAAAGCCCCGTTCACTGAACGGGGCTTATGCCATCCAAAGGCAAAGAAGATGATTTATTCTATGGGAGATAACAGCTCCGGCGCTGTTACAAGCTGACGCGCGCCGTGAGACTTCGACTAAAGACATTCCCTTGTTCGGCCCAGCGGTGAAGCGCGCATATGAGTCAAATTCTATGACTGATTTGCCTCCATATCAGATAAGAGACGAGCGGCTTAAAAGCGACTCAATGTGGATGTTAGCCTTTTTAAGTTCAATACAGCAGATTGCCTTGTAACAGCTATATTATTTCCTATCTGAAGCTTTGAACTGAGCATAATGCCCACAAAGTACAGAGTAGGAATATCATGGATATTCAAACATATACCCAACGCGCACGTAGAGTAATACAGAGTGCGCAATCCGAGGCAATCACGCGTGACCATCAACAACTGACGTCCCTGCATATTATGGCCGGGTTGGCTGCAGAGGATGGCGGCTTGCCCATAAAGCTTATTCAAATGGCTGGGGCGAACACCGCGCCGCTTGAGAGCAGTCTAGAAACGGCTTTGGGGAAACTCCCGAAAGTCGAAGGCGGGTCAGGCCTGTCGCTCTCCACAGCTGCTGCCAAAACCTTCGCTAATGCCGAAAAGGCGGCCAAAAAAGCCGGAGATGCCTTTGTGACGACAGAGCGTCTGCTTCTGGCTGCTGTTTTAAACGCAGACAAGGATTTAAAAGCGGTGCTGGAGCAAATCGGTTTGGACAATACGCGCCTCACAGATTCCATAAAATCCGTACGCAAAGACGAACCTGTCACATCAGACACGGCGGAGGATCAATATGAGGCCTTGTCTAAATATGCCCGTGATCTGACCCGGGCGGCGCGCGATGGCAAGCTTGACCCCGTGATTGGGCGGGACGAGGAAATCCGCCGCACCATGCAGGTGCTCTCGCGGCGTTCCAAAAACAACCCGCTGCTGATCGGGGAACCCGGCGTGGGTAAAACCGCCATTGCCGAGGGTCTGGCCAACCGTATCATTTCCGGCGACGTGCCCGAAAGCATTCAGGGCAAACGCCTGCTGGCGCTGGATATGGGCGCTCTAATCGCGGGCGCAAAATATCGCGGTGAATTTGAAGAACGGCTTAAAGCTGTCCTCAAAGAAATCGAAGCGGCCAATGGTGAGATTATTCTCTTTATCGACGAAATTCATACGCTTGTAGGCGCAGGTAAGGGCGATGGCGCGATGGATGCCGCAAACCTGCTTAAACCTGCTCTCGCGCGCGGCGAACTTCACTGCGTCGGGGCGACGACTTTGGATGAATATCGTAAACATCTGGAAAAAGATGCAGCGCTGGCCCGCCGGTTCCTCACAGTCTTTGTTACAGAACCCACGGTTGAAGATACGGTTTCGATTTTGCGCGGGCTGAAGGAAAAATATGAAGTCCATCACGGCATCCGTATTTCCGACGGCGCGATCGTTTCCGCTGCGCAGCTCTCTAACCGCTATATTACCGACCGCTTCCTGCCGGATAAAGCTATTGATCTGATGGATGAAGCGGCCTCCCGCCTGCGCATGCAAGTGGATAGCAAGCCCGAGGATCTGGATGAAATTGACCGCCGTCTTGTGCAACTCAAAATCGAGGTTGAAGCCCTCAAGAAAGAGAAAGACAAAGCCTCCAAAGACCGCCTTAAAAAACGCAAAGCTGAGATTGAAGAGCTGGAAGGTCAGTCTTCGAAAATGACCGCCGAATGGCAGGCCGAGAAAGCCAAACTTGCAGGGGCGACCGATGTTAAAGAAAAACTCGAACAGGCCCGGTTTGAGCTGCAGGATGCAGTACGCCGTGGTGATTACTCTATGGCCGGCAAGCTTCAGCATGAAGATATTCCCGCCCTTGAAGAGCAAATGGAAAAGCTGGAGCAGGTCGAAGTCGATACACCCTCATTGGCCTCTGAAACGGTCACCTCAGAGACCATTGCCGCTGTTGTCTCGCGCTGGACCGGAATCCCTGTTGACAAAATGCTCGCAGGCGAACGCGATAAGCTGCTATCTATGGAGCAAGTTTTAGGCGCGCGTGTTGTCGGGCAGGAAAAGGCCGTCACCGCCGTCTCAGACGCGGTGCGCCGCGCCCGGGCGGGTCTACGCGATCCGGCCCGACCCATCGGTAGTTTCATATTTCTCGGCCCGACAGGGGTGGGTAAAACCGAACTTACAAAAGCCCTCGCGGCCTTCCTGTTTGACGATGATAGCGCCATTACGCGGATGGACATGACCGAATATATGGAAAAACATTCTGTTGCCCGCCTGATCGGCGCGCCGCCCGGCTATGTTGGCTATGATGAAGGCGGGGCCTTAACGGAGGCCATCCGCCGCCGCCCCTATCAGGTTGTCTTATTTGACGAAATCGAGAAAGCCCATCCCGATGTGTTTAATGTGCTGTTGCAGGTCTTGGATGACGGACGCCTGACAGATGGGCAAGGCCGAACAGTGGATTTTCGTAATACGCTCATTATCATGACTTCCAATATTGGCGCGCAGCATTTACTTAATCTTGGTGAAGGAGACACAGTTGAAGGAGCGCGGGTTGGCGTGATGGCCGAAGTCACGGCGCATTTCCGCCCAGAGTTCTTAAATCGGCTTGATGAAATCTTGCTCTTTGAACGGCTGAAGCCCGAACATATGGGCGCGATTGTTGATATTCAGATAAAGCGCCTGCAGGGCTGGCTGAAAGATAAACAGATTGTCTTGAAATTAACTGATTCCGCCCGCATCTGGCTGGGCGAGCAAGGCTATGACCCGTCCTATGGGGCCAGACCTCTGAAACGGGTCATTCAGAAAAATGTCCAGGATGAACTCGCCCGGAAAATTCTGGCAGGCGATATAGAAGACTGCGAAAGTTTTAAGGTGGATGTCAAAAACAATAAAGTGACATTTAGTAGGACTTAGTACTGTACTTCAATGTATACTTCTATGCCCCGTATGAGGCATTATACGAGCGGCTTAAAATCGCCCCAAGTAAGTCACTGGCTAACGTCCGCTGTGGGGATATAGCTGACATCAAAATTATAAGTTGAAAGCGAGCAGGGCGCTAGCTTTTACTCGAATAGTGGGTCAGGTTATGTGGAATCCGCCCCCCGCGTCAGCTGCGACTTGACAGGCCATAATCTGCGCCTTATACGCCGCTTAATTCCGCGCAAAGTCTAACTTTTGCGCTCTGACCTATCCGATCCCATAATGAATGGATGAGATAGGCGGGGTCCCCTGATCGGCGAGTTTCGCTCATCGGGGCTTTGAACATTTGCGCGCAGATGTTCAACGCCGGAATTGACTAGTGCGCAAGGCCGAAGCCATAAGGGCATTGGCCAGATTTGGACATAAAGACCCGAAGCGAGTGGGCTGCGGGGGGTAAAGGATAAAAGCTTGTTTGAAGCGCTTGGCGATAAGTTAGGACATGTTTTCGATAGCCTCACCGGACGGGGAGCCTTGTCGGATAAAGACGTCTCTGCGGCTATGCGCGAAATTCGTGTAGCCTTGCTTGAAGCTGACGTTGCCTTGCCTGTTGTCAAAGACTTCATTGAAAGCGTCAAAGCCGAAGCGGTCGGCGAAAAAGTTATTAAGTCGATTAAACCCGGCCAGCAGATTGTTAAAATTGTCCATGACGCTTTGGTTGAGATGCTCGGCGGTGAAGAGGCAGATACAAGCCTGAACCTTGCCGTGCGCCCGCCGGCGGCGATTTTAATGGCGGGGCTGCAAGGCTCTGGTAAGACAACAAGTACGGGTAAGCTCGCGAAGTTTCTAAAAGAGAAACATAAGAAAAAAGTTCTCCTCGCCTCACTTGATACACGCCGCCCAGCCGCGATGGAACAGCTCGGTATTTTGGCGGGCCAAGTCGGCGTTGATTTTCTTGAAATTGTCAAAGGTCAAAGCGCGGTAGAGATTACGCGCCGCGCCATGGATATGGGGGCCAAAGGCGGGTTTGATATCGTCTTCCTTGATACGGCGGGCCGAACCACTATTGATGAAGAGCTCATGGCCGAGGTCGCGCAAATTGCGGATATTGCGAAGCCTGTAGAAACCTTGCTCGTCGCGGATAGCTTGACGGGCCAAGATGCGGTCGAAACGGCGCGGCGCTTTCACGCGCAGCTTCCGCTCACGGGATTAGTGCTGACACGAATTGACGGCGATGGCCGCGGCGGTGCGGCGTTATCTATGCGGGCCGTCACAGGATTACCGATTAAATTTCTAGGCACGGGCGAGAAAATGTCCGGCCTTGAGGTCTTTGATGCCAAGCGCCTCGCGGGGCGTATTTTGGGCCAAGGGGATGTTGTTTCATTGGTTGAAAAAGCGAGCGAGCTGATTGACCAAAAAGACGCAGAAGCCATGGCCAAGAAAATGCAAAAAGGCATTTTCGATCTCGATGACCTCGCGAAACAGCTCGGACAAATGCAAAAAATGGGCGGCATGGGCGGCCTGATGAAAATGATGCCCGGCATGGGTAAGATGAAAAAGCAGCTCGATGCAGCAGGCGGTGTCGATGATAAAATGCTGAAACGCCAGCAAGCGATTATTCTGTCGATGACCCCGAAAGAGCGCGCCAATCCAGCTTTGCTTAAAGCCTCGCGCAAGAAACGTATTGCGGCGGGCTCTGGTATGAGCGTGCAAGAGGTCAATAAGCTTTTGAAAATGCACCGCGGCATGGCGGACATGATGAAGAAGATGAAAAAGGGCGGGATGGCCGGCATGATGAATGCTTTAACGGGCGGCGGCGGAATGCCGGGAATGCCCAAAGGCATGATGCCGAAAGGTATGCCCGATCCAGCCTCTATAGACCCAGCGCAATTAGAGGCGCTTAAGAAACAAATTGATTCCGGCGGCATGCCCACAGGACTTCCCAAAGGACTCCCCAAAGGACTCCCCAAAGGACTCCCAGGACTTGGCGGCGGTAAAAAGCTTCCCGGACTTGGCGGCCTCCCTGGATTGGGCGGCTCAAAGTTTAAAAAATAGATTGCTAGATTAGGAAAAGGAAACCCCATGGCTATCAAATTACGCTTGGCCCGTCACGGCGCCAAAAAACGTCCTTATTACCGTATTGTTGTTGCAGATGTCCGCGCCCCGCGCGATGGCCGCTTCATCGACATTGTCGGCCGTTATAACCCAATGCTCCCGAAAGACAGCGATGACCGCGTTCAGCTCGACATTGAAAAATGTAAAGAATGGCTCGGCAAGGGCGCACGCCCAACAGAGCGCGTTGCCCGTTTTTTAGGCGCGGCCGGTCTTTGGGAATGGAAAGCGGGTAGCAATCCTAATAAAGGCAAGCCGGGCGCTAAAGCGCTTCAGTTGATTGAAGAGAAAAAAGAAAAAGAAGAAGCGCGTAAAGAAGCTGAAGCTGAAGCGAAAGAAGCTGCTAAAGAAGCGGCGGCTGCGGCTGCGGCTGCTGCGGCGGCTGCCGAAGCTGAAGCCAAAGAGGCTCCAAAGTCTGAAGAAGAATAGGCGCTTTAATTTAAGGCTCTATTTTAGCTTATGGCTATTATTTTTAAGCGCGGCTTATTAAGCGGCGCTTTTTTTATGGAAGCGGCCTCTTATTTGCCGCGCGCATTAAAGTCTGCAAGCTGCTGCGGCGTGGCGGGCGGTTGGTGGTTGTCTTTCCACTGCGCATAGCTCATGCCGTAAATACGCTGTCTCGCGGCCTCTATATCGACATTAATATTGGCCTCATCTGCGGCTGATTTATACCATTTAGAGAGGCAGTTTCGGCAGAAATTTGCCAAAATCATCAGGTCAATATTTTGCACATCTTTATTTTCATCTAAATGAGCAAGCAAGCGGCGGAAGGTGGCGCCGTCGAGCGCGTCTTGTTCGGCCTGTGTCAAATCGGGCATATTTAATCCTCCAATGGCCGTGCTTCTTCGGCCAGCATAATCGGGACGCCGCCGCGAATAGGATAAGCCAGTTTGGCCTTTTTTGATATTAGCTCACCCGCCTGTTTATCATAGGTCAACGGCCCCCGCGTTGCGGGGCAAATAAGTTGACGCAGTAATTGCGGATCAAGCTCTGTGGGCGGTGAAGTGTTATCAGTCATAATATATCTTTATTATTGCAGGGCATTATCCGCGTTATCACCGCTTGAATATAACGTCATCAACCCGACCAAAAGCCGGCGGCGTTCATCGTGATTAGGGGCTTCCAAAAGCGATTGTTTATCCGCAGGCTCAAAGGGGCTAATCATCGTGGCTTGATCTATCAAGCGGTGCAGGGGGATGCCCGAGAGCCCGTCCCAATCAACTTCAACGCCCAGATGTTGGGCAAAGTTTTTCATCGCGATGATTAAAGCCGTGCGCTGACTCCCCCCTTTATCTGACAAAGCTTCGGGGATATCGGCGTCAATATGGGCCTCAATATCATCTGCGAAATTAGAAAAATCTAAAGCGGCCATTCGGTAAGGCGTTTGCGTCTGCGCTTCGCCCGTAATCTGAAAGCGCTTTAGCCCGCGCAGGACAATGAGATAGCGCCCATCTTCGGCTTCGGAAAATTGCGTAATCCGCCCTAAACCGCCAATCTCCGCCAATCTATCATCAATGTTTTGAACCATCGCAATCAGCCGCTCCCCCTTAAGGGCATCATCAATCATATTCAGATAACGCGGCTCAAAAATATTCAGCGGCAAATCACAGCCGGGCAGCAATATAGCGCCGTTTAGCGGAAATATTGCATTGCGCTCTGGATTTGTACGGCGGGCGAGTGATTTATAATGTGCGCTCATAAATTAATTACGGCGATCTAGGCATAAAGGATGGAAGAAAGTCTGCGGCGGCCTTCTATTGTGACATCGCTCTCATTACCTTCGGCTTGAAAGACCGTTAGCAAAAACAGGCGCGCCGCTTCATCATCATGGGCGCGGTTTTTTGCGACTGAATAGAGTAAATGGTCAATGGCCTCAGCTGTGCGCCCTGCACCGGTTAAAGCTTTGGCGAGCGTTAATCGGGCGTCTAAATCATCGGGATTGGCCGTCACAGCCGCTTGCAACCCTGCGGTTTCGTCTGGCGTTTCGGGTTCGGGGCGTAGCTCTAACATGGCCGAAATTGCAATAATATCGGGATGATCTTTCAGCGATTCAGGTGTCTTGGCGATAATTTCGGCTGCGCCGTGTTGATTTCCGCTTTCCAAATACAGCCGCGCCAAGCCAGCGAGGGCTTCGGCGTTTTCAGGATCAAGCTGTAGCGCGCCGGCAAAGTCTTGCGCCGCGCCGCCGGGGTCTCCCGCCGTGAGGCTGTCTTTTGCGCGCGCCACCAAGGCGGCGGCATCTTCGGAGGCCGAGCGCTCACCCGAAAGCCGTGCCACGAATTTCTCAAGTTCGCTTTCAGGCTGTCCGCCCATAAATCCGTCAACAGGCTTTCCGTCTTTAAAGGCGTAAACCGCTGGAATGGAGCGAACGCCGAGCTGTCCTGCGATGCCCGGGTTCTCGTCAATATTGATCTTAACGAGCTTGACCTTGCCCTTTGCCGCATTGACCACACGTTCCAGCGCGGGCATTAACTGTTTACAGGGGCCGCACCACGGCGCCCAAAAATCAACAATGACCGGCATATCGCTGGACGGCGTAATCACATCCTGCATAAATGTCGCATCGGACCCATGGGAGATGATCTCGCCTATATCAGTAGAACTATCGGTCATATTGAAATATCCTTTTTACGTGCCCCCTATGTGGGAGCAATCAAGAGCGGGTCAAGGCCTATTTATCATCACAGAGTGGTGATGAGAGGCCCTGATGAGAGGCCCTTATGAGAATTTCTGCGGCAGGCCTATCTGAAAGGGCCGTTCAAAATCACTAAAATCCATGACCATTGGGCTGCGCCCCATAGCCCGAATAAAGCGCAGCATATCCGGCGCTGAAATCCCTGTTGTGGCAGTATTTTTCAGGGGATGAAAATTCACCCGGCTCTCTTTCAACAGCGCCGCATCAAGGATCAGTCTGACATGATGATCGGGGTCATTGATGATGGAAAACAAGGTCACAGATCCGGGCCGCACGCCCAAGTGATGTAATAATAAGTCTTCTTTGGCAAAGGAAAGGCGCTTACAGCCGATCACCGGATGAAGACGGTTAAGCCTTATGACCGTATCGGCTACGGCGCATATTAAAAACAGCCGCCCCGCTTTGTCTTTTAAAAATAAGTTTTTAGTTTTACCGCCGGGAATAGAGGCTTTGATATCAGCTCCGTCCGCGACGGTGAAAATCGGCGGATGTTCAATCGTCTCGTAAGCTATGTCATTGGCTTTGAAGATAGCGTAAAGATCGTCACGGCTCGCGGGCATAAGCTCTCCTTGGGGATGATTTAATCATAGAGTTTTCAGCGGGCAAGGCTTTTCATCGCTTCACATTTAAGGCAAAGACAGATCATGACTGATAATTCTGATGATATTTACCTTGATGCTTATAAAGTGCAGGACCCTGCGCCGGATTTAATGCCGGCCCGCGCATCGCGGCAATGGATGGATGATACGCGGGACCGCGTGCCCTATCGCTGTTTGCCGATGACCATGGCCAATGCCACGGGATGGGAGATAACCTGCCCCGTAACGCTTGATATTGAATGGAACGGCGGCCCTGCAAAAGAGGATATTAAAATTTCATCCCCTGATGTGAATAGCTTGCTCGATCATCTTGTCACGAGCCATTTTCAAAACGGTATTGTGACCTTTCATACCGGCTATTTATTTCGCACACCGCCCGGTTGGGCCGTATGGGCGATGGGGCCGCCTAATTGGCCGAAAGACGGCGTTTATCCGCTCTCTGGACTTGTCGAGACCGATTGGCTCCCTTTTGGCTTTACGATGAATTGGCAAATGACGCGGCCCGGAACGGTTCGGTTTGAAAAGGATGAACCTTTTTGCTTTATCACGCTGAGCGAGCATCGCCGGCTCGAAGCGATTGAGCCTAAGATAAGATTATTAAGCGCCAATGCGCAGCTCCAGCGCGATTATAACGGCTGGTCGAAAAGCCGCGGTGATTTCGTCAAAAAGCTGGAAAAACGTGACCCCGGCGCGATGGCCAAAGGCTGGCAGCGCCATTACATGCGCGGTGAAACCGTCAGCGGGAAAGCACGCGGCGCGGATCATGATACGAAACGGCGGCTTAAAAAACCGAAAGACTTAACAGGATCAGCCTTGTTTAAACCGAAATAGCCTCACCTCTGTTTTAAAGGCCAGAGACGGCGGCCTAATAGCGGCGGCGTAAGCGCTAGTTTTAAAGATTTCGGCCTCACGGCGACGTGTTTATGTTTTCCTATATTTTTTACATTGAGGGCTTGATCTTAACCGCTTTCTGCGTCATATAGCGCGCCTTCGACCAAGGGCTTTGCCCTTCATTACGTCTTATGAGCGGGCGTAGCTCAGTGGTAGAGCACAACCTTGCCAAGGTTGGGGTCGTGAG
>CAZEOD010000066.1:0-10337 GCA_964513675.1 uncultured Caulobacterales bacterium
AAGCCTCTGTGACCGGCGATACGGTTGGCGATCCTTACAAAGATACAGCTGGCCCTGCGGTGAACCCGATGATTAAAATTACCAATATCATCGCGCTGCTTTTACTCGCTGTTCTTGCCGGGCATTAAGCCGCTGAATTGATAACTAATGAAATACCCCGCTGCGGCGGGGTTTTTTAATGGGCGCATGATGATATTAGTGACGGGCGGCGGCCTTAAGTCTGATGTGCCTATCATCATTGCGGCGCGCTTTAATTCAGATCATTCATTCAGATCATTAATTTTAGGCTTATAATTTTGGCCTTTTAATTTTGGGTCTAAATTCGGGGCTTGGCCAATGGGGCGGGGCGTATTAGGCTGCGTTTATGGATCCAATTATTACACGCCCCTCAGTCCCGATTGACCCTGATGCGCGGCCCGCGCATGTCGGAAGTTTCCTTCTGTCATGGACCGCAGGTTTAGCGGGCGTGGCTGTGCTTATTGCGTCGGGCTATATGTTTTATGGGTTTGCGGAAAATGATACAGGCGCGGCGGTTTTGCTATCGGCTTTTATACTTTGTTTTGGGGCCGGAGCTTTGGCCTATGGGCCGCTCTTTATTATTGCGAAACTTATCGGGCGCGCGCGGCTTTATCCGCGCCGCTCACGGGCGTTATGGGTGCTGGCCTTGGCCCTGCCGTGGCTTGCAGCGGGCGCTGTTTTGCTCACTTTTTCGAATAATATGCGTTATGTCGGCGGAGCGGCTGCGGGCTTAAGCCTGTTGTTTATTCTCTGGGCCCTGCGGCATTTTCGGCAAAATACATCATTATCGCGGCCAAAATAGGCTTAAAGATGAACAAAACCTAACGAGAACCTTTCCATTTATTAAACAACGTCAATGTGAATTGTAATTTACCTTAATAGTGCTTAGCTCAATATGGCGCGCAGGGACGGCGCGTGAAGTCTCGATGAGGGTGGCTGTCGGGCATATTTTAACGTCTCTGGCGTGTCTAAAGCCAGAGCCATATAGAAAGATGTGAGTGCTATGTTTTTGAATAAATCGACCCCCCAAGCTTTAAATAAAACGTCTGCGGCTAAAATGTCTCTTGGGCTGAAGTCAGCCCTTATTGGCGCGTCGCTGATGATATTATCAGCCTGCGCAACAACCACTCCCTATCAAGAAGCGTCAAAGCCGGGCGGATTTGACGGCTATACGCAAACAATTATTGAAAATGACCGCGCCCGTGTCAGCTTTGGCGGGAACTCCCTGACAGAGCGCGAAACGGTTGAGAATTACTTGCTCTACCGCGCGGCTGAACTGGCGGTAGAACGCGGCTTTGAACATTTTACGCTGATCGAGTCTGATACGGAAAGTGAAACCCGTATCCGCAGCACAGCCGGTGCGGGTTTCGCGGGCGGGCCTTACGGCTTTAATGACCCGTTCTTTCGTTATAGCTATTTCAACCCGCGGTTTGGCTGGAGCCGATTTGGTCGGTTCTCCTCCTTCCGTACACGCGGTTTTGGCCGCAGAGGATTTGGCCGCCGCGGCTTTGGCGGATTTGGCCACGGCTTCGGCTTTGGCTTCGGCGGTGGATTTGGCGGGTTTAATGATTTTGACATCCGCGAAATTACAAAATATCGCGCGATTGCCGAAGTTAAATTTAGCAGCGGCGTAAAGCCCGATAGCGAGCGGAGCTTTAATGCCCGCGAGGTTTTAACTAATCTCGGCCCAACGATTATTTACCCTGAGGCGAGTTCCGATCAAGTCGTGACGCCAGAGGTAACAAGTAACGATATTTAAGGCCTCCCTTTAAGCGTTGAATTTTGAAGCCGCCCTTACTAGAGGGCGGTTTTTTTATGGCAAATTGTTTTTTGATCTTATTTATGTTACTATGACGACATGTTGGCAGCTTGGGGCGTTGTGAAAATGATCTAAGGTCTATGCGATGTATGAAGGAAAAAGATAAATATAGAGGGATTTGAAAGATGATAGATTTAAATAGAAGACATAAATTGAACCGAAAACTAATTTATGGCGGATTATTGTCTTTATTCGTCTCTGCCTGCGCGGTAACGCCAGGAAAAACCTTCCAGCCTTCCAATAAAACAGTTGCAAATATATATTATCAAGCGGCGATAGATGAGAATTCGGGCCGCATCAGCTATGAAGGGAATTTATTTGATAGCCCTGAACAAGTTGAAAGTTATATTATTTATCGTGCGGCGCAAATGGCTCTACAAGGTGGATATGATAATTTTAAACTGATTATGCCTGACTTAAGCGAAGATGAAAAAGCAAGACATGCGGTCATTTCCCCGATTGACCGTAAAAATAAAAAGGATGTTTATTTTCGATATAGCTTTTTTGAAAATGATAAAGGGTGGTCGAAAATTGGAATTAAGTCTGCGTTCATGAATATAGACTTCAAAGGGCGAGATGCTCTATTAATTATTCCGTCAGGTGCGATTTCTAATTCAACTCAAATCACCAGTATTAATCATAGAAATGTAACGAAATCACGGGTTTTTGCTCAGGTTGATTTTGGTTATGACGCAGCCTTTACTGAGGGGCGCGATGTTTTTGACGCGCAAGATGTTTTGGCGCAAAAGCAAGGCGACTTTAGTTTTGTTAATTCAAACATAATCTTTCCGCAAAGCTCTGCCGCAAAAGATTCAATATAAATAATTATATTATTGCCCGCCTCTTTTGAGGGCGGGCTTTTAAATTTCAAATGCACTTATCAAGCCGGTGGGGTGTCATTAAAAATATCTTCGATTTTTAAATCAAACAACCGTGCGATTTTAAAGGCGAGCGGTAGGGACGGATCATAGCGCCCCGTTTCTATGGCGTTGACGCTTTGGCGGGAAATATCCAGCTGCGCCCCGAGCGCGGCTTGTGACCAGCCGCGATCTGCACGCAGGGCTTTGAGGCTATTCTCCATGATTAAACGCAGCGCTTATATTTAAAGGCTGAGATTAATCCGTATAAAAGGAAGAACGCGGGAAAGACAAAAAAGATAGGAAGGCGCGGCATATCATCATTAAATAACTCAGCCAGCCCCCAGCCGCCGCTGAGCATAAGCATGATGAATAAAGCGCCCATCATAGCTTGGGTGAGGTCATGACGAATCACTTCATCCGCTTCATTTAAATATCGCCATAAAGCGAGCACCATTAGCGCAATAAACAGGCCGGGAATAAGGGCAATGACAATGGCGAGCGGCGAGCCGTCGATGAATTTATCATGTATAAAGCTAACACCAAAGACGGCGGCGATATAGCCGAGCGCGCTGCCCATCATGGCGCGCAAATAGCGTTTTGTGGCCTGTGCGGGTTTTATTGAAGATGTCATGGCCGCTATCCCGCAAATGAAAAATAAAGACCGAACGCCGTGCCCGCCGCCGCGCCGATTAACCCCAGCGTCAGCCCGATGAGGCCGCCGCGTTTATGTTTTGCATCCAAGGCGCGTGTCTCGTCTTGTGATAAGACCGTCTCGCAGCGCGGGCAGATAGTGTTTTTAGGTAACATGATCGTCTTCTCTTTGAGTTGTAAAGTTAACTTTACATAGACAAGCAAGCTTTACATGTCAAGCGGGCTTTCCATTTTTGATTTTATTTGTCTGCTCAGCAGAAATTGCTTAGCATAGTTTTAGGCATGAATTTATCGCAGGCGGCCCTTATGACATCTTATAGCTCATCTTTATTTATGACGCGGCGAACGGCTTTAGTGGCGGCCGCCTCTGCGGGACTTGTGAGCTGTAACGGCGCGGCCTTGCAGCCAGAAATGCCAAAAACGCCGCCGCGTGATACGGGCTGGTCAATGGCGCCGTCTTTGCCCGAAGCGGTGCAAGAAATTTACCCCTGTTCACATAAGGGGCGGTTGCATGTGGCAGGCGGGTTTACCGCCCAGATGCAGGGACAGGCGCAGGAGCGGCGGATCAACGGGCCAACAGCGGCGCATTATTCATATAGCGCGGGGGAGGCCGCATGGCGCGAAGAGCTCGCGCTGCCCGCCGCGCGGCATCATCCCCATATGATAAGCTTTCAAGGACGGCTCTTGGCCTTTGCTGGATTTGAAAGCTCGGCGGGCGACAATGCCTTTGCACAAGGGGCGTGGACCATTCAAAGCACAGGCTGGGTGATGCCCGATAACCCTGCTCAATCGGATAAAGGGGCGTCGGGGGAAGAGCAATGGCAGACTATGCCGGCTTTACCTGCGCCGGCAGCTGAAGCTGTGATTGGGATAACAGGCGATGGGGCTTTACATCTTGCCGGCGGGCGGACATGGGCCGTTGAGGGCCAAACCGGCGGATGGCGCGATCATATCGACACAGATCATCATTTTGTCCTCACAGACCTGAGCGGGTCTTGGGCGCGCGCCGCACCTTGCCCGCATCGCCGCAATTCGGCGGCAGGCGCTGTGATAAATGGGAATTTACACATCATTGGCGGGCGGCAGGTCGGCGGCGGGAATCTCGCCCATCACAGTGTTTATAACTATAAAGAGGATCGCTGGCATAGTCTTGCCCCGCTTCCGCAGGCGCAGGGCGGCCTTGCAGCGGCGAGCCTCGGCGGGATGCTTTATGTTTTTGGCGGTGAGTTTTTTGATAATGGCGGCGGCGTCTATCCGCAAAGCTGGGTTTATGATCCGTCAAAAGATATCTGGCAGGCTTTGCCAGATATGCCGCATCCGCGTCACGGTCTTGGCGCGGTGAGCCTCGGCAGGTCGATTTATGTCATCGGCGGGGCGGAGCAAGCCAGCGGCATTGATACCAGTGCGCGCGTTGAGGTTTATACGCCCAAAGCTAAGGGGTAATCGGAGCCTCCTGCTTGCGCGAACGACAAATAATCTGATAAAATCTGTTGTTGCGAATGATTTGCACTTGCGCCGCATAATAGACTGGCCTATAGGCTGCCTTGTTATTAAGAATGACTTGCAAGAGCGGCATGTTTCTTCACGTCATTAAGCTTTTTAAGACGAGAGATAGGCCAATATATGACGCGATTACTTGATGTTTCTTATAGCGCTATTGCGATAGTTTTAGCGCTACATGCGCCGCCCTCTTCGGCGCAGACCTTATTAAGTGACGAGATTATCGTCACTGGCCGCTATTTATCCGTCAATGAGCTCAACGCGCTTAAAACGCCGACGCCGATTATTGATGTGCCGCAGAGTTTATCAATTACCACATCTGCGCAAATCATCGCGCAGGGCTTTGATAGTCTCGGTGATATTGTGCTTTATACGCCGGGCGTCAATCAATCCCAAGGTGAGGGGCATCGCGATTCAATCGTTTTTCGCGGCGTGCGCTCTACGGCCGACTTCTTTATCGACGGCGCGCGCGATGACGTGCAATATTACCGCTCGCTTTATAATCTGGAGCAAGTTGAAATATTGCGCGGGCCAAATGCGCTCTTATTTGGGCGCGGCGGCACGGGCGGTATTTTAAACCGCGTGACGAAAAAAGGCCGGATTGGTGAAAATTTCACGGGTTATCTGGCGCGAGTTGACAGCTTTGGCGCCTTTGATGTCGCCGCCGATGTAAATTATGCCGTCAGCGACACGGCCGCCTTTCGCCTTAATGCGAATTACGAAAGTCTGAATAATCACAGGGATTTCTTTGATGGCGATCGGATTGGTATTAATCCGACGCTGCGCTGGCAAGCGTCGCCAGACACCCTTATTGATCTGTCTTATGAATATGCCGATCATGAGCGCTTTATTGACCGCGGTATTCCGTCACTTAATAATGCGCCGGCCTTTGATCTGGCAGATCTTACCTTTGGTGATCCAGAAAATAATTTCACAACATTGGAAGCCCATATTTTTAATGCCACGATTCAGCATCAATTTGCAGATAACATCAAAGGTAATTTTACAGCCTTTTATGGTGATTATGACAAAGTCTATTCCAACTTTTTTGCCAGTGATGAATTTGATGTCGTGAATAATGCTGTTGAGCTTGATGGTTATATTGACAGTACAGCGCGCGAGCGGTTCCTTTTATCTGGCAATCTTGTTGGAGAATTTGAAACGGGATCCATTGGCCATATAATCGTGGCGGGCGCCGAATATATTGATACAGCGTCAGATCAAAACCGCCTCAACTCTGTGTTTGACACCAATGGTGATGACCAAGAATTTATTCAGCTCTCCGCTGACAACGCCTTTAACTTTGTCGGCGGTGTAGGCCTGAATAGAGACGGTGTGGTTGCGACGAGTGTTTTTTCAGATTTGAATGATGATACGCGCGTTAATGTCGAGGTGTTCTCAGCTTATATTCAAGATGAGATTGCCATATCCGATTATTTTGACATCGTCATTGGCGGGCGCTTTGACCGCTTTGACATTGATGTGTTCAATGTGCCTCTCAATGAGACTCGTAGCCGCGTTGATGAAGAGATCTCTCCGCGCCTGGGCCTCATCTTTAAGCCGCAGGAGAAAATCTCTATCTATGGGAGTTTCTCTGAGACTTTCTTGCCGCGCTCGGGTGAACAATTCACTGATATTAATGGCGCCGATAATGTGCTCGACCCGAATGTGTTTCAAAATCTTGAAGCCGGCCTTAAGTGGGACTTTGCCCAAGGCCTAAGCTTTACGGCAGCTGTTTTTGAAATCGAGTCGACATCCCCGCAAGTCTCTGACAATAATCCTGACACGCTGGATATTATCGAAGCGGTTGTGTCCGGTTTCGAGGCGCAAATTCAAGGCAGCCTCACGGAGGCTTGGTATATCTCTGCGGGATATAGCCTTTTAAACGGCGATCAGCAAAATGGGAACCGTCTGCGCGAGCTGCCGCAAAACACATTTAACATCTGGAGCAACTATCAAGTCACAGACAGATTTGGCTTAGGCGCTGGGGTGACCTATCAGGATGAAAGCTTTGCAGGTAATAATAATACAGTTGTTCTCCCAAGCTTTACGCGGGTTGATGCAGCGGCTTTTTATGATGTGTCTGATGATTTGCGCGTTCAAGTGAATGTCGAAAACCTATTCGACACAGCCTATTTCCCTAATGCGCATACCAATAATAATCTGACGGTAGGCGCGCCCATTAATGCTAAACTCACAATCAGTGGCCGTTTCTAGCTTGAAGGCGCATTAATTTACATATTTATGCGATTATTTCGCCTCTGCGCTTTGACAGCGCGGAGGTCTTTGTGTATTCCGCGCGAGCTTCTCCCCTAGAAGCTTAGATTAATCTTAACGATGAGGCCCGAATGTCAGGATTGCCTGGACATAATTTTAATGACCGCTTGAAGTCCCAAAAAGAAGCCAAATTGGCTATGCTCAAGCGCGCCCAAGAAAAACAGCTCGACCCTGAGCTTAAAGCTAAAAAAATGGCTGAGCGCGCCGAGCGCAATAAACGCCGCGAAGAGCGCGAGGCTGAGAAAGCCCGTCTTCGTGCTGAAGAGGCCAAACGGCTTGAGCTTGAACGTGAAGAAGAAGAGCGCAAAGCGCGTCTCGCCGCTGAGGCCCGCGTCAAAGCCGAAGACGAGTTGCGTAAAGCGCAAAAAGCCCGCCGCGATGCCCGCTATGCGGCGCGTAAGGCCCGCAGATAGTCAATCCGTTTGGCGGCTTAAACGCCGCTATATAAAACCTTATAAAAGCTGGCCCTTTCGCCGGCTTTTTTTATGCCAAATTTTGTGACCTCTTTGGGAGGCTGCACGTGTTTTGCCGTGATCTAGGCTGTCACGCCATAATGACATAACGCCATGTCGAGAGGCGCCGTTACGGATTAACGCTATTTTTTAATTCAATCTTAAGGCGTGTTTCATATCATCTTAACATTAGGAGGAGGTTTTATGTTAAATCATTTGTTCAATCCAAAGGGTAGTATCTCCAATCGGGACTATTGGCGGGCTTGCGCGGCGCTATGCGCGCTGACCCTGATTGCGGCGATGAGCTTTGTTGGCTTACCTCTATTGTTTCAAAGCCATCAAGAGGCATTTGCGCTCGCTGCTTTTCCAATTTTGGCTATATTTTGCCTTTATGCATGTTATTGTGTTTACGGGAAAAGGCTCCACAGCTTGGGACGTAGCCGATTATGGTATATTGCCATTTTTATAGTCCATATCGGCGCGTTGCGATTGATGGGCTATCTTATGTCTTTGGACGTGGGCGCGAAATTTTCCGTGATTGATGATTTAACGCGCGTCATGGCGTCATATTCAGAGCCGAGTTTAGGGTTTTATGCGCTTGGCCTATTAATGGTTTTTTTAGGTGTCTGGATAACGGTTGTGCCTGTGATTATATGTAGCCTTATCGTCGGTATGATAAAGCCTCCCACTGACAAAGGCGCTAAGGCGGCTTTGGCTTAAACGGCCGCTTTGTTTTGCTAGTACTCGTATGAAAAAGCCCCTCATGGAGGGGCTTTTTATTTATGCGGTGAGGCTTTATTCTAGTCCTAGAGCGGCATTAATAACATCTGCGATTTCATTTTGCTCCATCACGCCGCGCACAAGATGCGCGCCGGGGCCGGCGGCATAAAGCGCTACATCTTCCCCCGCATGGGTTTCGCTGCCCAGCGGTATCGCGACTTGCTGGCGGAAATTGGGCGCTTGAACGATATTATCGGTTAAAGGTGCAGCGCCCTTCAGGCGGCGCGGGCCGCCGCCATTGTGATAGCCTAGCGTTGTATAGGGCTGCTCATCCTTTGCGAGGACGGGGCCGTCGCCCTCTTCATCATTTAAAAGCTGCTCGAGCGATTGCGGCGGGGTAACAAGACCCAGAATAGGATTGCCACGCTTCGGATAGCCCGCAATGGTGAAAACATGGCTATGATCGGCGGTGACGAGCAGGGTCGTGTCAGAGCCGGTCATCTCTATGGCCGTTTTAACGGCGTCATTCAGCGCCTGCACATCCCGCAGCGCGCGGTAAGCATTGCCGCCGTGATGGGCATGGTCAATCCGCCCCGCCTCCACCATGAGCACATAGCCGCTGCCGCGTGCAGAAAGGTTCTTAATCGCAAAGCGGGTCATCTCGGCCAAAGACGGCTCATCTGTTGCGCTACGGTCGGCCTCATAGGCCATATGAGAGCGCGAGAATAGGCCGAGCACATCTTGGCTATCGCTCGGGGAGAGGCTTTTTAGCGCGGTTCCGGTTTCAATGACCAGATGATCCTCGCCGCTATTGCCCCATATATTTAGCTGTTCATCGGAGATTTCTTTGCGCCCCCCGCCGAGGGCGAGGTTGACGGGAGCGGCCGGATCAACCAACTGCGCGGCGATAGAGCGGCACGCCGCCTCAGCCGCGATGCCTTTAATGTCTTTATCGGCCTCCCAATCTCGGCTTGGGGAATGGCTAAAGACAGCGGCGGGGGTTGCATGGGTGATGCGCGCCGTTGAGATCACGCCAACGGCTAATCCTTTTGCAGCAGCGCGCTTGGCGAGGGTCGGCGGAGCAGGGCGATCTCCGCATCCTGCGGTCAAATCATCGGGCGGAACATTTAAAGTGCCGATGCGCGCTTTATATCCCGACATAATAGCTGTGGCTGTACCGGCACTATCGGGAACCTGCGCATCCACATTATAGGTCTTTATAAGGGCGAGATTTTCAAAACCTTCAAAAGCGAGGCTATGTTCCTCGCCGTTTTTCCCTAAGGATTGACCGTCAAAAATCCGGCCGGCCGTAATCGTGCTGATTCCCATGCCGTCCCCAATGAATAAAATCAGATTTTTTGCCTGTTTTTTTTCAGCGATTTGCGAAGACGGTGAGGACGCGGTGAGAGAATCCTCTGCGCTTTGATTGATTTTTTTACAAGCTTGTGTTAATAAAACTGAGAAGCAAGCGCTTAACAGCCAAAAATTACGTTTAAATCTTCGCGGCGTCGTCTGCATGATGAATCTCCGTGTTATATTAAGTCATTGTTTTATATGGGTTTTTGTAAATTCCCATTCACAATACAAAAAAAATGTGACGAATAATGCATTTTTTTCAAAAAAGGTGTTTACATCGAAAAAACACCCCCCTATATAGCGCTCCTCGCCGCAGGGAAAACAACCCAACGGGGCGGGAAACGGGGCCTCCGAGAGGCCTTAAAATTTGGAAATAACAGTCGTTAAATCCAGTTGTTTGACATCGTGAATATGGGAAGAGAGACGTGGACGGCGCTTTGCTGTGACGCAGATTTGGTAACAAACTGCACACATTGATAGTTGACTGTTTTTATAACGTTTCTCTCAAAAAAGTTATGACATTGCTTGGCCTGATTTATCAGGTTGAGGCAACTCGTAATTTTCTTTGAAACGCAACAAGCGCTACATATTTATATGTAACGCCAGTTAAATAAACGACAGTCAGATATACTCTCAACCTGAGAGTTTGATTCTGGCTCAGAACGAACGCTGGCGGCAGGCTTA
>CAZEOD010000067.1:0-9798 GCA_964513675.1 uncultured Caulobacterales bacterium
CCAAAGATAGCCGGTGATACCGCACATCAGGCGCAGCCTTGGTTACTTGGCAAAGGGGAAAACTGGGTGATAGGCAAACAGTACATTTGGCATCCACATAAAATTCGCCCCCACCTATGCCGGGTGGGGGCGGATGAGTAAAGTCTTTGCTACGTTCTCAGTTTTAGGAAATTTCGAAAGCGCCACGGGACGGATATTGTGGTCGTGGGTTGCCGAAGAAATCATCGAATGCCACAGGCTCATTGAGGGCGTCTCCCAGCGCATCTGATCCACTGGTTGGACGGTAGATCGCTGGTGCGTTTGTCGGTGTTGCCGTATTGGCAATTGTCCCGTTTGCCGTGTCACGATAGTCAAGCCCACGAGGCTCCCAAAGCGGCGTGATATCAAGTGGCGCATCAGGCGTGACAGGTGAAGCCAGGTTCGGCTTGTGAATGAGATTGTTGCTTTCAGAGCTGTTGAACGCGCCCGGGTTGAAGCCATAGACGGGGATATCTGCCGCCGTGCCGCTCGCCGCGTTCGCGTTGCTCATCAGATCGATGAAGGTGTTGTTGTAGGCACGCACTGGAGCCGCAAAATTGTCGGTGTTGCCGCCATGGGCAGTGCTGAGATTGAAGAAGGCCTGCGCGTTGAAGCCATTGGCCAAACGCCGGACGTTCGGGAATATCCCGATATTGTTGCGGATTGTGATGCCGCCATAGGTAAAGTCGCCCAGACGCGCCGATTGGCTGGTGCCAATGATGACGTTTTTCTCAATGATCGCGTTGATTGGTTCAGGGGTGCCTTGCGTTGGAGAGATTGCAATCGGGTTCAGACCACCTTCCAGAGAATTAGCCTGCATGTTTACGACAGCGCCCGGTTGCACGATGCTGACGAACCGTATACAGGGCTGCTGAATATAGTAATTCCCGATATTGTTCGTCCAGCCAGCGTTCGAAAATAGATCGCATGAATGGACGATTGAAACTGGCGACTGGATGATACGGATCGGCCCGCCCTGAACGCCCGTGGCACCATCGCCAGACAGGGCATTCGGGTTAGAGAAGAACCGACACCCCGTCGCGGCGATCCTGCCGGTGCGGCAGAAGATTGTGTAGTTGCGCCAGTTGGTGCTGATGCAATCATTCATGATCGTGTTGGCCCGGTCATTTGTACCGCCGATGTCTTCGACAATCAGCGCGTTTGCAAAGCCATCAAATTCGCACTGATCAATCAAAGTTGTGCGCGCGCCATGCTCGATGGTTTGGATGCACACAACGTTATTGGCACCGGAACTGTCGCTGGCATCCCATGTTCCTCGGAAATCAATGTTCTGGAAAGTGAAGTCTTTCTGATCGGTCGAGCCGCCAGCCGTGTTGTTCCAGAGCAAGACTCCGGAACTGTTTACAATCGGTTTTGGGTCTGTACCGGGTTCAGCCACGATGTGTAGGGTAGGCACATGTTGAAACAAGTATCCCGATGTGCTGAACGTTTGGCCACGACGCAGCATAATCCGCTTTGGCGTGGCAACTTGGCCGACCGCTGAATTTATTGCTGCTTGCAGGTTTGTAACCACCACAGCGCCCGCAGGAGCACCAGCCCCGGTTCCTGTTGTATCAACGAAAATAGTGTTGCTGCCGCTGAAGAAAACATTTGGGTCCCCAATAGAAACCGCGATACTGGCAACGGCGCTCTTGCCGCTCGAGGGCTCCACCACAAGACAGCTGACCGTATATGTTCCTGCTGACTGAAAGGTATGCGAGGCAACGGGGCCATAAGCAACATTGGCATTCTTATGCTGATCGGACAGCTTGACCGGTGCGGTGAAATCCCCAGGATCTCCAAAATCCCAAAAATAGTAGAGCTCGTGTAGTCGCGGATCATACTCGCTGCTGCCGCTCGGTCCCAGCGTATCGAAGCCGTTCAAACTGATATCGAAGAAAAACCCTTCAGGCGCGACACGGTCATATGATCTTTCGACGATATTGATTGTGGCGGAAACATTGGACACGGTGACACCTGTCGTCGAACTGATTGTACTGGTATTCTCGCTATCATCGCGCTGCAGCAAATGGAAGAAGTAGGTCTGTCCGCTGGAAAGCCCGGTGACCACCTGATCTGCTTGTACGCCGGGAGCCGAGACGCTCTGCATGCCGCTGGCTGTAGCAGGGTTACCGTTTTCGTTTTGGCCTGCAATGATCTGCACGCCGCTTGGGGCCGTGGCGGAGCTTGTGCAAACCCAATAGCCAGTGCCGTTTCCTTCATTGGTTGACCAGTCCAACGTTGCCGTGCTGCCGGACGCAGACGCAATGATATTGCTGAGTATAGGGGCCGTTTCATCGCTTGGTGTAAAGCCCAGAGTTTGAATCGTGCTAAGATTACCGGCTTCATCTTCTTGCAGGATATAGAAGTGATACTCTGTCCCAAAGCTCAGCGTCGGAATGACAATGGCTGGTTGGGTATCAACGACGTTCACAAGTTGGTTGCCCGCAGCCACCGGAACGCTGCCACCAGCCCCCTGGCCGCTCAGGATATGGGTGCTTACTGGGAGCTGAGCAGAGGTGGTCAGCACCCAGTAAAGCGTGCCATTCGCTTCGTCACTGGAAAGCGTCAGGTTTGCAGTGGTGCCAGAGAAGGCGACATTGAGATATCGTAGGACCGGCGGGATTATATCGCCACCGCCGCCGCCGTCGGGCTGGGTGGTAGTATCGCTTAAGGTATTGGAGATATTTCCGCTGGCATCTTGTTGGAGCAAATGGAACGTGTAGCTTTGCCCTGACGCCAGCCCGTCAACAGGCAGGCTGGTTTGCGTGCCGGAAGTGGTTGTTGTCACGGAGCCGCTGGCCTCAGCTGGCGCGCCTGTGTGGTCCTGCCCCGAAATCACCTGAGCCGAAGAGGGGATATCGACCTGTGTCGTGCAAACCCAATAGGCGGTGCCATTCCCCTCATCGGTTGACCAATTCAGTGTCGCCTGGTCATTGGAAATCTCGACACCTAATTCCGATAGGATCGGGGCTGTCAGATCGCCTGTACCCAGCGTGACCGACCCGCCATTATCGAGCCGATAGACATCATAGCTGCCGCTGCCTGCGGCGGGGGTCACAGTAAAAGGTTCGGCGCCCGAGACAATCTCAAGCTCTCCTGTTTCTTTGCGCAAAAGGAAATCGGGCATGAATCTATGTTCCTATTGAAATAAGCGTATCACCTTGGGTCGGGGCCGCAGTGACAGATGGGTTTGAAAGGGACGACAAGATACGAAAACGATTGGGATCAATCGCGGTGATTTGCCAGCTGCCCACACCAATTTGCAGGCTGAGATCATTGGTGCTGGTCAAGGCTGGAGCCGTGCCATTCCCGCGAGACGCGAGAATGTCAAAACGGTCTGAGCCGGCCGGGTCGATGATCCAGCCCGCGGAGGGGGCCTCCGATTGGGACAGAGGTCCTGAACTGAGCGGGCGGCGCACCAGATTGGCCACGAGCATCATGGAAGAAGCTAAGTTCATCTTGTTCCTTCGTTATGAGAGTGGCGGAGTGAGGTTGGTCATTAAAATGCGTGCAAATGGCGGCGTAGGACCTATAAAACTTTCTCTAATGAACCCTTGATGAGGCGTGCGACGCTTCAGACTTTGGGTAACAGCTATTTCTCTGTTATGAAGGCTGCCAAAGAGCGCTGCCTCAGCCAATAGGATCGATTACAGGTCACTGATGATAGGGAATCTTGTTTTATTCGGCTGGCCTCTGGTTATTTTGATTCTCTTCAAACGAACCAGCAAACACGCAGCCCTACTGATCTCAGTGCTTGGTGGGTATCTATTGCTCCCCGAGCGGGTCGCGCTCGATCTGCCGTTGCTGCCATCACTTAACAAACACACATTGCCAGCCATGGTTGCCTTCGTGGCATTGCTGGCGATGGACCATGATCGGGACAAATTTATTTTGTCCGGCTGGCTTCCCAGGAGCAAGACAGTCAGCTTGTGCTTACTTGTGTTGATCGTTGGCGCCTATTTGACGACCTACAATAATGGGGACGCTCTCGTATACGGGTCAACATTTTTACCGGGCCTGTCCTGGTATGATGCCGCGGCCCTTATCATGACCACGCTGCTGGTCGTTTTGCCCTTTTTGCTTGCGCGCAAATTTCTTGCTTACCCATCACAACAACGCTTTTTTCTGGCGACGCTTGCGCTTGCAGGCGTGCTCTATAGTTTCCCGGCTCTCTATGAGGTGCGGATGTCGCCGCAACTCAACAATATGATTTACGGCTTCTACCAGCACAGTTTTGGGCAACATATTCGCGGGGATGGGTTCCGCCCGATGGTTTTCCTCAATCACGGGCTGTGGGTGTCCATATTTTTTGCCCTATCCTGCCTCGCAGCCGCTGGCTTGACCCGGATTTCGTCCGGGGCTGACCGGATGAAATATATCCTGATCACCCTCTGGCTATTCGTTATTTTATTCCTCACTAAGTCTCTTGGTGCATTCGCGATTACAGTCTGCTTGTTGCCCATGATTTTTCTTGCACGACGCTTTCAGTTGCTGATCGGAACAAGCATCGCCTTCGTTGTAATGCTATATCCGATTTTGCGCGGGACGGGCTTTATACCACTTGATCAAATCCTAGAATGGGCAAGAGAGATAGATCCTGTCCGAGGTCTATCGTTTGAATTTCGTCTCATGAATGAAGAGATACTGCTGGCCAAAGCACAGGAACGCCCTACCTTCGGGTGGGGGCTTTGGGGACGAAGTCTCATTTATGATCAGACCGGACGAAATACCAGCGTAACAGATGGGTATTGGATCATCGTGATTGGTGTTGGAGGGTGGGTCAAATATCTTGCCGAGTTCGGGCTGCTCTGTCTCGCGCCTGTCTATCTGTTCTGGAAAAAACGGATCTATGATTTGGGTCCTGAAACCCCGATCCTGACCATGCTTCTTGTCGCCAATCTGCTCGACCTTATCCCCAATGCAACAATTACCCCTGTGACTTGGCTCATTGCCGGGTCTCTATGGGGTCGACTTGAATTGGGTCGCATAGAAGAAAATGCTCCGGAGACATCGCAGAGACCTCTGAGAAGAGCGGTCCGTTATTCTCGTTTTCAGAAAGAAGACCTGATTAGGCTGGATGCGTCACATCGAGCGGTATCTCTGCCCGACACAGACAAATAAGGCCTGTTGCTATGGTATCGTGGCCGGGAACGGTTCGGGCTTTTCATCACGACACTTCAGAACCCAGTCATAGACCTCACCCACTTGGCGGGCTTTGGCCGCCCAGGTGAAATGCGCTTTTGTGTAGGCCTCTGCGTCTCGCGCAATCGGTGCCAAATCAGCTGGGTTGGCCGCAATATTTTCCAATTGCGCTCGAAAATCCCGCACAATGTCAGCCCGGGTGCCAATAGGTGTTTTGTAGCCTGTGCCGGGGACGACCAACTCACCGGGGCCAGCATCATTGCCTCCAACACCACGCCGCCGCCAAACTCGCGAATACTCGGGAAGGTCATCAAATCGCATTTACATGCGATCTTTTGGATCTCTTTATGTTCAACCCATCCGTGAAATGAGATCTTGTCAGCTATGCCAAGCTTATCAGCCAAAGTGGAGAGCTGCGGGCTCATGGGGCCATCTCCGATGATGTCGAGCGTAAGGCGACCATCCGCCAGAAGCGGCGCGGCTGCTTCGATCAACATGTCGGGACCTTTGTAAGGAACCAGACGTCCTATAAAACACGCCCGCAAAGGCAGGGTCTCCGACGGGGAGGTCATCTGCGTAAACCGCGTCACATCAACGGCATTCTCGGGGATATAAATACATTTGGATTGATAGCGGTCCGGTACCTCGCTTTGTGTGAATTTTGATCCTGTCAGTATGGCGCTACTTGAGGACAGGGTCGCCTCTCTGCCAGGCAATAGCTTGTAGATACCGCGTACATAGGACAGCCATTCACGCTCTTGTCGCCGCTCCGCATCTAACCCTGGTGGCCAGGGGACGCCGCCATTCAAGGGGCCCAAGACGAAGGGCACCCCAGCTTTTGCGCAGCGGCGCGCGAGCGTGCTGGGTGTAGTCGGGGTCAGCGGCGTAATGCGATGCACGATATCGTATTCGCCAGACCGAATGCTTGCGCCGAATTTCTTCCAGACCAACCTTTCAAAATAGGGATAAGCCAAGGCATTCATTGCTGTGGTCATGGTCCAGCCCTTGCCCTGGCCCATGCGCAACATGCCGGCAAGTTTCCACATGGGGCGCGCCAAAGTTTCGGAGTCTATGGCCGTGAAATCAGGTCCTTCCTGTAGCCCGGTACGACCAATCGCATCGCGATTGCGAATTTGCGTCACGAGATGCACATCCGCCACCTGTCGCAAAGCATTGTACAAAGACCAGCCGACCAGCGGGACGCTCACCCATTCAGGGTTTGCGGCCTCCGCAATGACCAGCACTTTTAGTTTCTTGGTGTTCGAGTTCATATCCCGAGGGCCTCTCATGCGCGTGCAGCGTTGTATCTAGAAAGGCGGGTGAAACCAAGTGTGATCAAACAGTCCGACCCACCCTGCCCAGAGACCTGGGAGACGGAATAAACATTGATATATCATCGCCTTTACTTATAAGGAGTGCAGCCTAGGCAGGGGGGCGCCTGAAATAACGTCAGTCCTCAGAATAGCGTACCTTTATGTTTGCAAAACTTTCCGGAATATTTGGATCAGATGGCATGAAGGGCCGGGCTGTCAGAGGGGCCAGCCTGAGCTTTCTCAGCTTTGGCAGCACACAGCTGATTCGCCTTCTGTCCAATCTTATCCTGACCAGGATTTTGTTCCCTGAAGCCTTTGGCCTGATGGCTCTGGTACAGATCGTTGTCATCGGGCTCGAAAATTTCTCCGACATGGGCATTCACCCCGCCATTATCCAAAGCAAGCGCGGTACCGAACAAAGGTTTCTCGACACCGCCTGGACAATGCAGATCATCCGGGGCTTCTTTTTATGGATACTCGCCTGCGTCATCGCCAGCCCGGTCGCAAGGTTCTATGGCCAAGAAGATCTGCTCTACATGCTCCCTGTGCTCGGATTTACGACCGTGATTACCGGCTTCAGATCTACCAATTACTCGCTGGCCAATCGGAACATTGTTTTGGGCCGGATCACCACAATCGAGATTATCAGTGGCATTGTCGGTGTGGTGGTCTTGATCGGTCTCGCGCTTTGGCTCAAGAACGCCTGGGCTCTCGTCATCGGATCATTGCTTGGCTCGCTTCTGCACACTGTACTGTCTCATGTGCTTATTGAAGGAAAACAGAACCGGTTTGCCTGGGATAAATCTATCGTATGGGAGATTTTTCAGTTCGGTAAATACATCTTTATTTCGACAATTGCCGGATATCTCTTCCATCAGGGGGACCGCATAATCCTTGGCAGATATGTAGAGCTTGATGTGCTCGCCATATACACGATTGCCTTTCTTCTGGGCAGCTTACCACTGATGCTCAATCAACGCTTAAGCTCTCGGGTGCTGACACCGCTCTACAAACAGCGGCCGCCGCTTGAGAGCGACAATAACTATCAGAAGATAGAAACAGCGCGGGCAGGGCTGATTTTTAGTGCGGCTTTGCCAGCTGTGGTCTTCATCTTCTTCGGTGAGGCCATCATTCACTTTCTGTATGATGATCGGTATTCAGGAGCAGGCAACCTTCTGGTCCTGCTATGCCTTGCCACCCTACCGAGCATGATAGGCGAAGGGTATCGCGGCCTGCTGATCGCATCAGGAAATTCTTTCAGCTATACGCGCATCATTGTCATCGTTGGGGCGCTGAAAATCACCAGCCTTATGCTCCTCGTTCCACCTTACGGAGTGGTTGGCGCAATCATTGCTTTGATTGGGACAGAAATCCTGGCCTATCCTGCAATGGCTTGGTCCATTCGGCCCTATAGAGGCTGGAACCCCCGCATAGATGCCCTTTTCATCGCGATCTATGCTCTTCTTGCCGTCACGGTTCTCACCATCAATCCTAACGTGCTGACCGTGATCACCGACGCATTCTAAGGGGCTTTGGTCTGGTTCGATCAAGGCTATCTTAAGAAACGCCATCAATAATGGCAGGTATGCGCATCTCCACGGCGTGGCGGCGGTGGCCCCCGTGTCCATTCAATCACAATCCCTGGGCTTTGTTCCAAAAAATTGATTAGCGCTTAATCGTCACAGAGCAACCGTCTACCCTAGCCAAATAATATTGAGCGATGAAAGCTGTCCCGATGTTTAACCTCAAAACCGTAACGCCCCGAACACTCGCGATCGGTCTCGCTTTGCTCAGCACACAGGCACACGCATTTGACACGCAAATCCAGTTTTCCTCGAACCCCAGCCCTGACGCATCCTGCCAGATTGTAATTTCCCAGAATGGAACTTCTGGGGTCCAGAACGCGTTTGTTTCGCTGTTTTCTGCGGCTGCACCAGGCGTCCCCGTCGCCGCTGCAGGTGGCCAGTTCTTCGCGGTGGGAGGGATCATCGCGACAGGGGGCGTCGGCGCGGTTTCTGCCGGCGATCTTGCAGCCTGTGGATGGGACAATGCGCGCATGATCGTGCAAGATGGTGCTGATGGGACGTTTCCAACCGATGATCGGATCGGGATCACCTTCCGTGCCGAAGACCGCGTCGACGGGCTTACGCGTGATTATGAGTTTGCCCTTGTTGGCGCAGCGGCAACATCGGTTGTTATCACCGCGACACTTGTTGTCGCCCCTCCCGGAGGCGGCACCGCGACACCGGCTGATGAGATGGTGACCTCTTTCCTTAATCAACGGACCAATCAGCTGCTGTCCAGCCAGCCAAACCTGACATCTCTGCTAAACGGTACAGGTCTTGGCAATTTCGATGCGCGCTTCACTGGCGGCCGGGGGCAGCTGAATTTCAGCTCGAGTGGCAGTCAGCCCGTATGGGTCCGCCTCAACGCGTCCTATGTCGACGAAGATTCACGCGACAGCACCTATCTTTTCGGAGCCGCAGGCGGCCATGTCGCGCTTTCACCTGATTTCATCATAGGTGGCATGATCGAGTTTGACTATTTCGATCAGGAAGAAGGGGCGGATGGTGTTGATGGGACGGGCTGGCTCGTTGGCCCTTACTTTGTCTCTCGTTTGGATGGCAAGAACCTCTATCTCGAGGGCAAGCTGCTTTATGGCCAGTCGGACAATGACATCACCAGTGGTACGACAACCGGCTCATTTGACAGCGAACGGTATCTTGCGCAATTCCGCCTAAGCGGCGACATGCGCAATGGCAAGCCCCGCTTTATCCCGAGCATTGCCGCCAGCTACGCCAGTGACCGGCAGGAATCTTATACCGACAGCACGGCCACCCTGGTCGCCAGCCAACGTGTCGAGCTAGGCCAACTTCAGGTCGGTGTTAATTTCGAAACACCCGTTCCCTTCTTCAATCAAGACAACGCGATGCTTCTGACCGGCGGCATAAGCGCTATTGGGTCCTATGTCGGCGGCGACGGCGACGCCTCAGGGATCGTGACCGATTACGAAGGAGGGCGGGCCCGGCTTGATCTGGGTCTTGTCTATCAAGCCAATGGCGGAGGGGTGCTGGATGTCAGCACTTTCTATGACGGCATCGGCACTGGCGATTATGAAGCCTTTGGCCTTTCAGCCGCGTTCAATCTGAATTTCTGAACTTGCGTCGCGGGCACCACCAACATCTAATCGACCATAGGTAGCCACGTCCAAAGCTACGTGTCGGGGTCCACACGTGCGCGCGGGTCGACTAGAATTGCCGCGACCCAACCGCCGATGAAGCCGCCCAGATGGGTCTGCCAGGCCAGAAGCCCGTCCATCGCC
>CAZEOD010000068.1:0-5746 GCA_964513675.1 uncultured Caulobacterales bacterium
CCATGCCGCGTCAGATAAAGGCGGGAGCGCGCCGCGAATTGGCGCCCATTCTGTAATCGACAACCCCGAATTGGTTAGGCGCGTCGCCCCGCCAATCACAATCATTAAAGCCACCAACCCCATCATCGATAAAAGCCAAAGCGTGACAGCTCTATGGTGTTTAGAATTTGAAAAAGCGTCTGTCATGAAGTGTATATAGAGCCTCAAACCTCATACGAGATGTGGCATATTGCCATCAAACAGGTGAAAATGGTCGGAGTGATAGGATTCGAACCTACGACCCCTAAGCCCCCAGCTTAGTGCGCTACCGGACTGCGCTACACTCCGACACATTTACGAGATGCTTATATAAACAGTCTTTGAGATAGGCAACGCGGAAAATTGAGAAACGCTTAAGAAACACTGCGGCGTATTCGCCATATGTCTCGCCGCTTATTCAGAGGGCGGAAGTGTCACGCCGTCCCATTCACGGCGAAGATTCTCGAGCCGCGATAATATAGCTTTAAGCTTTTCAGTCGGAATAGCCGCATGATCCTCACCGCTCTGCGGCTGGCTTTCGATGGGCTGGGGTGCAATCATAGGGGCTTGCTGCGGCGCAATATTATCAGGCGGCGCAATAGCATGCTGCGGCTGATCGCCGATGACGCTAATGGGGGCATTAATATTAACAGCGACAGGCTCAGGCTGTGACTCAGGTTGGGGTAGGCTTGACGGCGCCTGAGTTTTAGAAGGCGCAAGGCTCTGTTTTTTAGAACTAATACGATCAGGTATTAAAACCGTATCCGTAACATCACGCGGCATCGCGGCTTGTTTGATTGACCGTCCAAGCTCAACAACCTGATTCGGCCCCTTAAGGCGAATAATTTTTTGAACATCTTTAATCGGATGTTTTTCTTCATGTAGCAAAATCTTTATACCGCGTAGCAAGTCAATATCTTCCGCGCGGTAGAGCCTGCGCCCGCCTGCCCGCTTGATTGGCCTTATTTGTGAAAATTTAGATTCCCAAAATCGCAAGACATGCGGCTGTAAATCCAGCTCATCAGCGGCTTCGCTTATTGTTCGAAAGGCACGTGTTGTTTTGGTTTGCATAGCTTTAAATGTGACAAGGATCCCTTTGATTCGTCACGTTATACTATTTTGGTGATAATGCCGAATCGACACGTTCACGTAGAACTTGCGAGGGCTTAAAAATAATAACGCGGCGCGATGTAATCGGCACAGTGACGCCCGTTTTCGGATTGCGCCCAATACGTTCGTTCTTATCGCGCAGAGAAAAAGTCCCAAAGCCAGCCAGTTTCACAGTCTCACCACGCAAAAGCGCATCTGAAACATAATTAATCACAGACTCGATCATGTCAGAGCTCTCTAACCGAGATAAACCAATCTCTCTGTAAAGACTCTCTGCTAAGTCTGCACGTGTTATCGTTGCATCCGACACGTCACATCTCCTCTTGGGGGTACCCCTACCAATATGTCCCAATTGCCCCCACTAACAAGCATTTATTTGAGGTGAACTGCAACAAAAAAAAGCTATTTTTGCAATAAAATCAAAAAACTGTTGCTTAATAGTCGAAAAGCGCAGCCCCCCAGGTGAACCCACCGCCAAAGGCTTCGAGCATCACTCTATCGCCTTTTTTGATGCGTCCGTCCTTAACTGCACTGTCAAAAGCAAGCGGCACAGATGCCGCAGACGTATTCGCATGAAGTGCGACGGTTGAGATAACTTTTTCAGGCGAAATTTTAAGTTTCTTAGCAACGCCATTGAGGATTCGCTGATTGGCTTGATGGGGTACAAACCAGTCAATATCATCAATAGCCACATTGGCATCCTCGGCGCATTGGCGCATGGCCGCAACAATATCAGTCACAGCATGTTTAAAAACTTGGTTGCCTATCATACGAACATGCCCGACCGTTTGCGTCTTTGACGGACCGCCATCAACATATAAAAGCTCACGGTAACGGCCATCAGAGCGAATAAAGCTGGAGAGAACACCGCCCTCTTGCTCTGAGGCAGAGATGACAAATGCGCCCGCACCATCGCCAAATAATACGCAAGTTGTCCGGTCTTCCCAATCTAAAATGCGCGAAAATGTTTCCGCGCCAATCAAGATTGCGTGGCGTATCCCGCCGGCTCGCACTAATTTTTCAACAACATGAATCCCGTATATGAACCCGCTACAAACAGCCTGAAGATCAAAAGCGGCGCCGTGCCGAATACCAAGGCGCTCTTGAATAAGCGTTGCCGTTGACGGAAAGGTATAATCAGGCGTTGTTGTTGCCACAACAATAAGGTCAATATCATCCGGCGTCAGGCCGGCATCTGCCATAGCCCGCTCAGCCGCAATAAAGCCAAGATCAGACGTCGTCTGCCCGTCAGCGGCGACATGACGCTGAGATATCCCTGTGCGCTCACGAATCCATTCGTCCGATGTTTCAACCGTTTTCGACAGCTCTTTATTGGTTAAAATATGTTCGGGCAGATATGAACCTGACCCCGAAATATGAGCATATAATTTTGTCACGCAATAAATCCAATATTATCATCTTCTGAATGTAGCTCTGCCAGTTTGCGCTCCATTTCTTTTTCAAACGGACTTTCCGCAAGCCCAACTGCTACATTAACAGCATTAGCAAAGCCGACATGATCTGTCCCGCCGTGACTTTTTACAATCAAGCCGTTTAGACCCAAAAATACGGCTCCATTTACGCGGCGCGGATCAATACGTTTTCTGAGCTTGCGTAAAGCAAAGCCGTTTAAAACCGTCGTGAATTTCGACCACATATTTCCTTTAAGCGCGTCTGCAAAAAACGTCCCGATAAGTTTAGCCGTTCCTTCCGCTGTTTTCAGTGCAATATTGCCCGTAAATCCATCCGTAACGATAACATCTGCACCGCCCATGGAAATATCATAGCCTTCAACATAGCCGATATAATTCAAATCAATATCACTTTCATTCAGCCGCTCATGCGCCGCCTTAATCACAGCATTCCCTTTAAGGTCTTCTGTCCCGACATTTAAAAGCCCAATCGAGGGCGATTGTTTTTTATATATCGCACGGTAAAATGCATCCCCTAAAACGGCAAATTCAGTTAATTGCGAAGCATCTGATTCGACATTGGCCCCCACATCCAGAACAACGGATTGTCCATTAGGCGTTGGCCATGCGGCCACAAGTGCCGGGCGCTGCACGCCTTCTTTGCGCCTAAGCTGCAACATAGAAATCGCCATGAGCGCCCCAGTATTGCCCGCCGACAACCCAAGTGCCGCCTCGCCGTTTTTAACAGACGCAACCGTATTCCAAAGGCTCGTTCCTTTTCCGCGCCGCAGGGCTTGAGAGGGCTTCATATCCATCCCAATTTCACTGTCTGTATGCCGAATTTCTGCAATATCTTTGACCGTTTGACTCTGAGCCAACAGGGGCGTCAGGATCTTTTCGTCCCCATGGAGTAAGATATGTAAATTATGTTTATGCCCTTCATGCTTCATGAAATAAGCAAGGCCATCAACAACAATCTGCGGCGCGTGATCCCCGCCCATGGCATCAATAGAAATTGTTACGGCTTTTGTCACAAACACGGCCCTTTATTATTCGGCTGAGCTATAAACGACAGCGCGCATTATAGCTAGAGCCTTGATGCAGAGAGATTTTTATTTTGCGAGGGCCGGAAATGTGAATTTCGCCTGCGCGATATCACCCAATGTCACTGTCTTCAGGCTCTTATAAAAATCATCCGCATAAAGAGAAACCAACCGGATAAAATCAGAGTCGCTATCCGCATCCATTTTCTCTGACAAAACACTAAATAACTGCCCCTCGCCTATGGCTGTATCATAAGCTTTCAGCCGATCATAAAACAGCCTTATCATCGGTTTTATGCGCTTTGCCACGCCCGTATCGGACAAACCTTCCTCACGCAGAGATATCTCAAAATCATCGCGCATAATGTCATAAACGGCCTGAGATAAAAGGTGACCATTTTCACCGAAATCTCGCAGACGTTTCATAATAAGACTGAGATTAAGGGTGAGCACATCAATACGCCCATCATAATTATCAGCGAATCGCTGCGGGCCAAAGAACTCAGTACGGCGCGATTGCTTCATAACGGCGCCGTAAATCCGCGCCGCATCTTTTTGGCTCGCAAGATTGCCGCCAAATAACTTAGAAAAAAGACCCATATTAAATCTCCGTAAAATCTCACCTTATGGCTTGTCACTTTACGGTTCATTGGCTAGGTCAGATGGAATAAAATTACAATATCGGACATGTGTTAGATGCGTAAAACTTTTCTCGGCCTTATTATCATTCCAGCCTTATTGATGACGGCCTGTAATCCTGTCCTGCGTACGCATGGATATATCGCGACGGAAAAAGAAAAGCCGCAAGAAGTTGATCCGAACACAGATACAAAGGCAACAGTTTTATCGCGCCTTGGCAACCCATCTGTCAAAGGCACGTTTGATGAGCGCGAAAGCGTCGAAGATGAAACATGGTATTACATTACTTCTATCCGCCAAAGCTACGCCTATCTTCGCCCTCAAATTGAAGACCGTACGATTGTTGCGGTGAGTTTCAACCCTGATGGTCAAGTCACAAAAGTCGCAGAATATGGCATTGAAGATGGCCGTTATGTCAATTTCTCTGATCGCAAGACCCCCACACGAGGTCGGCAGCTTAATACATTAGAGCAAATTTTCGGAACCATTGGCGCGATTCCAACAGACCGTATTGGTGGCCAAAATCAAAATCCAGGAAGCGGCTTACCGGGCGGACGCTAGGCTCTTAATTTCATCTAATCAAAGTGCTGATAGCCCGTTTTTTGAAAGATAATTTCCGGCCCGCCGCCATCTCGGCACCGCACACGGTGTCCCGTCACGACCTTTCCGATTCGCGTAAGGCGCAATCCTATTCTTTGCGCAAAATCTGATAACGCCCCACCGCTATGCGGAGACGCTGTAAATAAAATCTCATAATCATCGCCGCCAGAAAATAAGTCTTCACAGGCCTTAAGGCGTTGCGCCTGCCCGTCCACCCAAAGCTGCGACGCTTTTGATAAAGGAATATCCCTAAGCTCTATCTCAAAACCAAGCCGACACGCGCGCGAAAGATGCCCCGCATCCGCTAGCAAACCATCGGACACATCCAAAGCCGCCGACGCATGGTCTCGTAAGGCTTTTCGAAATAAAAGCCGCGGTTCAGGCCGTAAATAAGCCTCTTCCCAGTGCCATAATTGTTCGGAGCTTGGCTTTGGCGTAAGGGTTTTTCCTAACACAGTTTGCAGCCCTAAATAAGCATCACCAATACTGCCCGTAACCCAGATATCATCGTCAATTTTGGCCCCGCTACGGCGAACCATTTTGCCCCTTGGGACATGACCAATAAAGGTTGCACTTATAATGAGCGGCCCCGGACTTGAAACCGTATCACCGCCCCAAAGTGTGAAATCATAGCTTTTTTGAACATCGCCAAGCCCGACAGCGAAACCTTTCAGCTGGCGCTCATCCATGGCCTTCGGGATCGCCAAAGATAAGAAATAACCCAAAGGCCGCGCCCCCTTGGCCGATAAATCCGAAAGATTTACGCGCAAAAGCTTTTCAGCAACCCCGCCGCCATAATGGCGGTTAGGGAAATGAACGCCCTCGACCATAGCGTCTTTGGTTATAACTAAGTCAAAGCCGTCTTGTGGTGTATAACAGGCCGCGTCATCCTCAAGCTTCAGCGCCTCTTCCTCGATCTGCATC
>CAZEOD010000068.1:5756-9705 GCA_964513675.1 uncultured Caulobacterales bacterium
CTTCAGCCCTTCTGGCCCAGCCAAAGGCGAGAGAATATCGCGGATAAAATCAAATTCATCCATGTGGTTTTATATCAATTTTTATACGCCGCTTATACCAAATTCAGCTTGGCGCGCTGATTTAGCCATATTTTCAAGAACTCGGTTCACAAAGCCCGTCTGATTATCTTCATGAAATTCAGATGTAATGGACACATATTGATCTATAATAACCAAGGCCGGAACATCAGGCCGCCTTAGGATTTCATAGCTTCCTGCGCGCAAAATCGCCCTCAGCGTTAAATCAAGGCGCTTAATCGTCCAATTCTTTGATAAGTTTTCCGCAATGATATTATCAATTTCATCTTGGCGCTCGACGACGCCGTTAATAATATCTTCGAAATATGTTTCATCAGCCGCAACCATTCCGGCTTCATCTTCAAAGCCAAAACGGTGATTTAGAAACTCCATAATGACTTGCTTTGAGGTTAAGCTCGCCACATCCATTTGGTAAAGCGCTTGAACAGCAGACAATCGGGATTGACGGCGGAGTTTATTATGAGGCCCCTTACTCATGAAGAGGGCTTCAACTCATCACGAATTTTAATCATTTTAAGAACCGCATTTGCCGCAAAACCGCCTTTGTCTTTTTTATCAATTTTTGCGCGCGCCCAAGCCTGATCTTCATTTTCAACGGTAATAATACCGTTCCCAATCGCTAATTGCTGGTTCACTGCCAAATCCATAATTGCGCGCGCTGATTCTTGGCAGACATAATCATAATGCGTTGTTTCACCGCGAATGACACAGCCCAAAGCCACATAGCCATCAAATCCGGCCCCCGCCTTTTCGGCAAAGCTAATCACATGCGGAACCTCGAGTGCGCCGGGAACGGTTACTTTGACGATCTCAACTTTATTCTTTTGAAGAACCTTCAAAGCCCCTTCGAGTAGCGCATCAGAGATCTCATTATAAAACCGCGCTTCAATGACAAGAATACGCATAGATTAAATCCTTTATTTTGATACGATAGGTGTAATGCCAACAAGCTCAAGCTTATAAGCTTCAAGACCAACAAGGCGCGGCATTGTATTTGTAATCAAGCGCATTTTCCCGACATTTTGGTCCGATAAAATCTGTGCCCCAACGCCATATTCCCGAAGAATTTGTTCTTTTTTATCCGGCCTGACATTGGGTGTCTCCGCCCTCGCGCCAAGGCGCTCTAATAAGCTATCAATACTGCCCTCGCGTATTAGAACAAGAACAGCATGACCATCATGCGCTGCCAACTGACGCATCGCATCGCGAATAAGGCCCGAACGCGAGCTATCTTCATGTAAAATATCACCTGCAAAATCAACTTTATGAACGCGAACAAGCGTCTCTGTATCATCACTCGCCTTGCCTTTACTCAGGGCGATATGCTCAAGCCCATCGAGATAATTGCGGTAGACATGAATTTCAAATTCATCGCCGTCTTGAGACGTAAAGTTAGAGCTTGCGACATGGCGAACAAAATGATCGCGCTGCATCCGATATTTAACAAGCGCTTCTATCGTGCCAATTTTTAGGCCGTGGAATTGCGAGAACTTAATCAAATCTGGCAAGCGCGCCATCGAGCCATCATCATTCATGATCTCGCAAATGACGGCCGATGGATTAAGTC
Source organism: uncultured Caulobacterales bacterium (assembly GCA_964513675.1). Classification (GTDB taxonomy): domain Bacteria; phylum Pseudomonadota; class Alphaproteobacteria; order Caulobacterales; family Maricaulaceae; genus CALFVT01. The sequence continues at coordinate 7,402 of CAZEOD010000068.1, forward strand.
CGGCCATGCGCGAAATATCAACTGACGCTTCGGTGTGGCCCGTGCGAACTAAAACCCCGCCATCTTTCGCGATAATTGGGAACATATGCCCCGGCGATACGATATCATCTTCACGGCTCTCTGGGTCAATCGCCGTTTGAATTGTATGTGAGCGGTCGCCAGCGCTTATGCCGGTTGTCACGCCTTCGCGGGCCTCAATGGATTGTGTAAAGGCCGTTTCGAAACGCGAGCGATTATCCGCCGACATATTTTTAAGGCCAATAGCATCTGCTTTGGCTTGTTCAATCGCGAGGCAAATTAAGCCCCGCCCATGTTTGGCCATAAAATTAATCGCATCGGGCGTGGCAAATTGCGCCGGAATAATCAGGTCACCCTCATTTTCACGGTCTTCCGCATCGACAAGAATATACATGCGGCCATTACGGGCATCATCAATAATCTCTTCTGGCGTTGCCAGAGCATATACATCTTCTGAAGCCGCTTTATTGATTACATTCGACATGCTTACTTTCTAAGACGCCCCGTTCATATGGGACAGATACCGCGCGACATAGCGCGCTATCAAATCAATTTCCAGATTTACTTTATCATCAGGCTGTAATTTACCTAATGTTGTTACCTGCGCTGTGTGGGGGATAATATTAACGCTAAACCCGTCGGTGAAAACATCATTCACCGTTAATGACACACCATCAATTGTAATAGAGCCCTTGGGCGCAATACCAAAACGTATAGCCGGCGGCGCAAAGATATCAAGCTTTAGGGACCCTGCAATCTCTTCGCGTGATTTTAGCGCGCCCGCCGCATCAACATGGCCTGTTACCAGATGACCGCCCAGTTCATCCGCGCCGGTTAACGCCCGCTCAAGATTTATTTTGTGCCCGATCTCCCACGCACCCAAAGTCGTTTTAGACAAGCTTTCATCCGACACATCAAAACTATACCAACATCCCCGCTCATGCTGGCCTTTTTCAACGACGGTCATACAGGCGCCCGCATGAGAAATAGACGCGCCAATATCAATTCCATCAGGATCATAACTCGCCGCGACTTTAATGCGGGTATCGCCCCACTCTCCGCCTGTGCCGCGCGTAATCTCTAAAACCTCGCCAATGTCTGTGATAATACCTGTGAACATATTAGGCAGCCTTTACCCGTTCATATCGCTCATGCATGTCATCTTCGAGTTCAGTGACAGACACCCGGTTAAACCGATAGACCGATAGCATGTCGGACAGCCCCAAAGCGCCTATCGCGCTTCGTCCATCGCCGCCCAAGATCATAGACGCCCGGTACCATTCGATAATGTCAATAACGCCCGCTTTAATAAAACTTGCGGCCAATGTTCCCCCGCCTTCCAGCAAAAGAGACCGAATACCCTGACGATGCAGTAGATCTAGCGCGCGTATTAAATTCACATGGGCTGTATCATCTACGCCTGTTTCAATAATAATAACGCCGAGCGCGGCTAAAACATCCGTTTCTTTCGTCTTTTGGGCCGTCATCAAATAGACAGGGACATCCCGCGCGGTCAGCGCTAGATTTGACTGCGGCGACAAACGGGCCGCAGTATCAAAGATAACGCGCACTGGATTATTAAGTCCCGATATGCGCGTCGTAAGCTGCGGGTTATCAATAAGGGCTGTATTGGCCCCAACGGCAATCGCGTCATACTGACTTCTTAAGCGGCGTCCATGTTCCCGCGCCGCTGCGCCTGTAATCCACTCAGACAGTCCATTTTGAAGGGCAATTTTCCCGTCAAGCGAGCTGGCAATTTTTAGGGTAATCTGGGGGCGCGCCATAAAACTTTAAGCCTTGCCAACATCAGACAGCTTTTCAGCATCAATAAATTTCTCAAAATCGCCTGTTGCGCGAAAATCTTTATAAACCGAAGCATAACGCACATAAGCCACTTTATCGAGTTCAGCGAGGCCTTCCATCACAAGTGCGCCGATTTGATCCGACTTAATTTCACCCTCGCCGCCGCTTTCAAGACGGCGGACAACGCCGGACACCATTTGCTCTATTTTATCGCGCTCGACGGGGCGCTTTTGCATAGCGATCAAAACCGAGCGCATAAGCTTATCGCGGTCAAAAGCAATTTTCTTACCCGATTTTTTAACAACGACTAAATCACGGAGCTGTACGCGCTCAAATGTCGTAAACCGACCCCCGCAGGAGCCGCATAATCGGCGGCGGCGAATCGCATTTCCGTCTTCTGCCGACCGGCTATCTTTGACTTGAACGTCTTCACTGGAACAAAATGGACATCGCATGATAAGCGTCTAACATGTTTGCGCGGCC
>CAZEOD010000069.1:0-9160 GCA_964513675.1 uncultured Caulobacterales bacterium
CAAGAGTTTACAGTCAGCGTTGCGCCCATGATGGATTGGACGGATCGGCATTGCCGGTGGTTTCATCGTCAATTAACGCGCCGCGTTTTTCTCTATACGGAAATGGTTGTGGCGGATGCGGTTATACATGGCCCGCGTGAGCGTCTACTGGGCTTTGATTCGTCCGAACATCCGGTTGCGCTGCAAATTGGCGGGAGTGACCCAGCGAAGCTTACGGAAGCGTCAAAGATCGGCGAAGGCTTTGGCTATGACGAAATTAATATTAATATCGGCTGTCCATCCGATCGTGTGCAATCGGGCCGCTTTGGCGCTTGCCTCATGCAAGAGCCGGATTTGGTCGCTGAGTGCTATGCGGCGATGGCCCAAGCGGTTTCTATCCCCGTGACTGTGAAGTGCCGCCTTGGCGTTGACGATCAAAATCTCGATGAGACTTTACCGGCGTTTATTGAAAAAATATCGGCTGCGGGGTGCAGGCATTTTATTATCCATGCGCGAAAAGCGTGGCTGAAGGGGCTGAGTCCGAAAGAGAACCGCGATGTGCCGCCGCTGGATTATGCGAGGGTTCGTAAAATGAAAGCCGATTACCCGCATTTAGAGATTGTGCTCAATGGGGGCTTAACATCTCTAGCGCAAGGCCAAGCCGAAGCGGCGGCGTTAAACGGCGTGATGTATGGCCGCGCCGCCTATCATGATCCGTGGATGCTAAGCCGCGCCGATCATGTGTTTTATGATGAAAAAGCGCCTGATTTTTCACGCTTTGATATTGCGGAGGCTGTGATTGGCTATGCACAAGATCATGAGCAGAGGGACCGGTCTATGAAAGCCTTATCGCGCCATATCATGGGGTTATTTGCAGGGCAGCCGGGGGCACGGCTATGGCGCCGAAGCCTGAGTGAAAATACGGCCGCTGGCCTCACACCGTCTGAGGTTATTAAAACATCGCTTGCACATATGCGCGCGGTGGATACGTCGGCTTAAGGATGGATGTCCTCACGGCTTATGGGCCTATGATGATCGCCTTGGCCCTCACGGGCGTTCTTGCCGGATTTGGCGCAGGGCTATTTGGTATTGGCGGCGGAGCGGTGATTGTTCCGGCGCTCTATTATAGCTTTACTTTTTTAGGCTATGATCCGTCGACGGTAACCCATATGGCGATTGCGACATCGGCTGCGGTTATCATTGTCAATGCTCTGCGCGCTGTGCGGGCTCATAACGCGCTAGGCAGTGTTGATTGGGATTTATTATGGCCGCCCAATCCCTTGAAAAGCTATGCGCTTTGGATTGGGCTGGGGGCCTTTACCGCATCATTATGGATTGCGCCGCAATTATCGGGGCGTCACCTTACAGCTCTTTTTGCTGGATTAGCGGGGCTTATTTCTTTGCAATTTATTTTTGGCCGTCCAAACTGGCAGTTTCGCCGCTCGGTTCCCGGCGGCGCGGCGCGACCCCTTGTCGGCGGGGCAGTTGGTATTTTATCGGCCTTGATCGGGATTGGCGGCGGATCACTAACCGTGCCGCTGATGTCGATTTGCGGGATGAGTATTCACCGCGCAATCGGTACGGCCTCGGGTTTCGGCTTTGCTATCGCGCTGCCCGCCAGTGCGGGATATATAATATCGGGCTGGGATGTCCCCCTTCGCGCGCCGTTCTCATGGGGATATATTAATCTGCCGGGGTTTGTATTTATCACAATTGCCGCGTTTTTATCTGTGCCATTAGGCGCAAGACTTGCTAATCATCTCCCGCAGTCACGCCTGAAACGTATTTTCGGAGTTTGCCTTTTACTCGTCGCCGTCAATATGGCGCGAAAAGCAATCTTTATTTAATGTCTAAGGGCATTTAAAGCGCCTAAGGTTGGGGTTCTGTGGCGTCCAAAAAACTGCTGACCCAGACTAAGGGGGCGTTCCAATTAATTGTAATCTCATTTTGCGTCCACGCAAGATAATGGTCTGTCCAGCAGGTTTGCGCCGCGCATGTGCCGATTTGCGTTTCGGCCACGGGGTCGCTCATATTATCATCATTGGGGCCGCCGGATAAGACACCCGCGGGCACAGTCGGCGCGCCTTTGCGAATAGACGCTGCCCAATGCCGGTGATGCGGGTTAAAATATTGCTGTGTGCCATAGCCGGAAATATAACTCTGCCCAAGCGGGTTACGCCCGAGTAGATAATCCATCAAATGCACCACGCCGTCTCTATATTTCCGCTCTTCCGTTAGCATATAGGCATGGCCCAAAATAACGGCGCGGTTGGCGAGTTCTGAATTAGACCCCCAATGATAGCTTTTTTTGTAATAAGGAATGTGCAGCGGCTCCTTGGGTGTGTCTGCAAGGATAAGATCGCTGATGCGCAGGATATTACGCCGCTCTTTCGCGGATAAGTCCCCCAAAAGCGCCGTATTGTTAAAGCCCGGCTGATCGGCTTTAGCATTTGTCCGGTCGGCGGCTTTATACTGCTTTATCGCTTTGGAATAACGTGCATCACCTGTTGTTAGAAATAGCTCCTTTGCGGCCCAGTAAAAATCATCAGCATAGCCTCTGTCACCATAAGGCCCGCCGCCGTCAAAATTACTATAGGCATAAATATCGGGGTGAATATTGGCGGCTGTCCAAGCTTTTTGGGCGCTAGTTAGGCAGCGCGATGCAAAGGCATCATCAATGCCGCGCCAAATACGCGCACAATAAGCGCCAATCGCGGCCACGTTCAGCGTTGCGCCTGTGCTCGGGGGATAGACAAAGCGCTCCTGTGTAAACTCATGGGGCATCACCGCATCACCGGGCCATTGTTTGGCATGGACTTTATGGTGAACAAGGCCTTCGGCCTTAATGCGCTGTGTTGAAAGCGGTTTGTTGTTCTCCTGCTGTCCGCCGCTGGCGACATCTGCAAATCCGCCGTCTGGCACTTGCATGGCGAGCATAAACTCAATATTGGTTCGGGCCTCATCAAGCATATCATTCACGCCATTTCCAGATTCTGGAATTTTAACATTGCCGTCGGCAAAGGCAGGCTTAAAATTTTCATAGGCGCTCAGTAGCGTCCAAACGGAGATGCCGGAATTAACGACATATTTGCCGTGATCCCCCGCGTCATACCAACCGCCGCTCACATCGAGTGTATAATCACAGCCTGTCCATTCTGTGCCCCACATATCTGTTGTCGCCACACAGCTCGCCATTTCTACAGGGTGTCCGGCGGGGCGGGCATGATCTTTGCCGACATAAGCCGCCTCAATCGGGTCTTTGGCGCGGTTATGATAAAAATAGGATAGCGCATCATATTTCATTTGCGTATATAAGCCGCTGCCAATTTTAAACGGTGAAGATTGGTGCGGGCCAACGCGCAAAACATAGTCGTCCCCCGCCGTCACAAAGCTTGAAAAATCTATTTTATGTAAAGGCTGATTGGCCTGTGCAGATAGGCCAAGGGGCTGGCTGCGGCCCTCTAAGATCGACTCTCCGTTTTTTATAAGCGACCATTTCAAGGCCGATTTAGAGGCGGATTGCATAATGGCAATTTTCGGCGATGCTGTTTCAAAGCCAATTTGGTTTAAGTAAATTGCGCCTTCGGCTGGAATTTTCGGCAGAATAATATCATCTTTGCTTACAGCAAGACGCGCTGTATTGTCTTTGGGTGCTTTTGTCTCTGAAATTCCGCAGGCGGTGAGAGCCATTAAAGGCAGGCTGATGAACCAATGTCGCATAATCTATCTCTTTTTACTCGAAGCCGATATCTTGGGGCGTCTATAGAATAAAATCTTTGCTGTGTAAGTCTAGATTTATACCTATTTCATAAATAACTAGGATTCATCATGTTTATATAAAGACTTCGGCCAGCGGCGGTGCACCCAAAACCATTGCGCAGGTTGGGCGCGAATGACGCTTTCAATAAAATGATTGATTTTTAAAACGCCGTTTTCTGTATCTGAAGATCGGTCTCCTGTATTTTCTGGCCAGATCGGATCATGTATAGTCATGTGAAAGCGGCTACCCTTGCGCGTTAATGAGAGCGGCATAAGCGGGCGGTTTGTTTTTATCGCCAAACGTATAGCGCCCGTTGCCGTCATGGCAGGCTCTCCAAAGAAAGCCAGACTCAGCCCTTCATTAAATTTTTGATCGTTAAGCAGCGCAACGCTTTGTCCGTTATAGATCGCGTCAATTAATTGGCGCGCGCCGCGTGCACCGGATTTTTGCACGAGGAGCTGCGTGCCGTAAGCTTCGCGTTGCCGCCGAACGCGCGCATCAATATAGGGGTTGTTGATTTTGCGATAGGTGATTTGCACGGGCAATCCGGCTTGGGTCATAACAAGAGCCATAATTTCCCAATTTGCAAAATGGCCTGTGACAATAACAGCTGGATTATGAGCCTTTAATTTGTCGAGCCCGTCCACGGTAATTCGGCTGTGTGGGCCAAAGGCTTTCAGGCGGTGAAGGGCCGGAAACTCTGCAAATATACGTCCGCAATTCTCCCATTGCTTTTTTAAAAGCGCGCGGCTGTCCCTATCTGAAAGATCAGGAAATGCGATTTTTATATTTGTGCGCGCAATGTGATGCTTAGATGTTAAAGGCCCAATCAGCTTAAATAAAGCCCCGCCAAAATATGATAATATTTTAAACGGAATGAGACCCAATATTAAAGAGAGCGCATCATAAGCCAAGGCTTCTATCCGCCAAGCGATGCGGCGTGATAAAGATGTCATTAGCGCCGATCCGCGCCTTTATCCATGCGGGCTCCGGTACGCTGAATGATCGGGTGTAAAAGCGTGCGCAAGGTGAGTTCATCTTCAAAGCGAACCATAACAGGCCAGACTTTGACCTCTTTTCGAAAGGCTTTGGGAAGGCGGATGTAATCCTTTTCCGTCGTAATTAATTGGGCGTCATATTCTTTTGACAAGGTTTTAAGGCGCTCAATGTCTTCAGTATTATAGGGGTGGTGGTCATCATAAGATAACGCTTCGACTAATTCTCCGCCGCGGCGGCGCAGGCTGTCAAAAAACTTATTTGGGCGGCCAATACCGGCAAAGGCAAAGAGCTTACCCTTGGGCGCTTTGGCCGGTGTGCGCAGATAGGCCGGAATAATGATTTGCCCTTTAAGCTGGGCGGCAAGATGCTCGCTAATCTCGTAATTTGGTTCTGGCTTCATCAATATAACCGCATCCGCGCGGGCCAAGGATTCGCCGAGTTTTTCCCGTAGAGGGCCAGCGGGGAAAACGCAGCCATTACCAAATCCTGTTTCTGCATCGACCACGATCAAAGAGAGATCTTTTTGTAGGCTAGGGTTCTGGTGGCCATCATCCATGACAATGACTTCCGCGCCGTAGGACACGGCTGCGCGCGCGCCTTCGTCACGTCCAGCTGAGACCCAGACGGGGGCGTTGCGAGCGAGGAGGAGAGGTTCATCACCAACATTGCGCGATGTGTGATGACGCTGCACAGGGATCGGGCCTTTTTCTTGACCGCCATACCCGCGTGATAATCCAACAACATTAACGCCCATACGGCGTAAGCTATGCAGAAGATAGGCCGCCACAGGCGTTTTTCCTGTGCCGCCCATCGTCACATTGCCGACGCATATAACGGGGATGCCCGCATTATAGCTATCTGTCGTTTTTATACGCCGTGCACTAACCCAGCCATAAACCCAAGAGATAGGTTTTAACAGTGTTCGCAAAGCGGGGGCGGCGTCACGTCCGTCGCGTATGTTCCAAAATTCGGGTGGCCTCATGGCTATATTATAACTGACTTAACCGCGAAATGAAAGGTGTAAGGGAATGAAGCAGCCGCGCCATATTATCTGATTGTTTTGCCGCATAGGTTTTTGCGTTTTGGCTCTGTTCATTCTGCTGTGCGGGGGCGTCCCATAAGCTGCGGATAATTTTTGTAATTGCGGCGGGATCGGGCGTAAGGATGCGCACGGCTCCGGCAGTTTCCATATCTTTATAAAGTTCTTCGAAAGAGCTAACATAGGGGCCGCTAAGAACTGCGCAGCCCAGCTGTGCGGGCTCATACGGGTTATGACCCTTTAGGTTTGCGCATAAAGAGCCGCCCATAAGAACGCTCGGGGCTAAGCTGTATGCGAGGCCCATTTTCCCAATTTCGTCAATCAGTAAGATCTGAGTTTGCCGCGTTATCTCATCTGAAATGCGGCTATATGACAGACTGTTTTGCGTTATTAAATCTGTGATTTTTGCGCTGCGTTCAGGGTGGCGAGGAATGAGGATCAGCAAAGCATCGGGATGGCTTTTCAGCAAGGCTTTATGGGCGGTCAAAATAATAGCCTCTTCACCGTCATGCGTACTCGCAGCGCACCAAAGGCGGCGCTCGCCGATTTGCCCCTTTAGGCGGGCGAGGTGAGTGGGGTCAGCCGTTAAAGGCGGCGCGGCTAATTTTAAATTGCCAAAGACAGATATCTCGCGGTCTAAAATTTGCGAAAGACTTTCCGCTGTTGCGCCGTCGGCGGGGTAAATATTGTGAAACGCCGCAAATAACCTACGGGCTGTACGCGGGCGTTTCTGCCAGCCTTGCCGCGATTTTTCAGACAGACGTGCATTCAGCAAAAGCAGAGGAATATGGCGGGCTTGGCTTTGCAAAATAAGATTGGGCCAAATTTCAGATTCGAGCCATAGTCCCAAATCAGGCGTCCAATGATCTAAAAACCGGTTGACCGCTTTCGGCGTGTCAGCGGGAATATATTGGTGAAACGCGCGCGGGGGGAGACGCTCTTGCATAAGCTTTGCGGATGTAACAGTTCCGCTGGTGACAAGGACGTGATACGATGGATTTTGATTTAATATTTTCTCTATGATCGGTACGGCCATGGCCGTCTCCCCGAGGCTCGCGCCGTGAACCCAGATCAACGGCCCGTCAGGGCGCGGGCGAGCGCCATGGCCAAAGCGCTCATTTAGCCGCGATAAGTCTTCTTTTCCGTCTTGGGCGCGGCGTTTCAAATATACGGGCAGAAGCGGCGCAGCGGCGCGCATGGCAAGGCGGTAAAGATTTAAAAGCAGCGGCGTTTCCATTACGCCGCCTCAATGGGATGATGGCCCATACGCCGATCTGCGAGGGCGAGCAGGGCGTTCATTTCAGCGTTTATCTGGCCGCGCAAAACCTCCAGTGCAGCGTCAGATATATCCGGCGCAATATGAACGGGCGTGCCCCAAATAATCGCGCCGCGGCCAAAAGGCAGGGGCAAAATAAATTTATCCCAACTATTAAATTGCTTGCGGTTTTTAACCGCGAATAAACAGGGCAAAATGGGGTGGCCCGTCATACGCGCAAGCCTTAGCGGGCCAAGTCCAAGCCGTTGGCGCGGCCCGCGCGGACCGTCTGGCGTGATAACAACGCAGCCGCCCCCGTCTAAGGTTTCGATAATATCCCGCCCTGCTTTTGCGCCGCCTTTATCGGTGCGTTTTGCCGCTTTTTTGGCCGAACCGCGAATAACCGATAATCCGAGAAAGCGGCAGCTACGCGCGACAATCTCGCCGTCCCGAGAGCGCGAGATCAGCACATGTGGATGCGGCCATGTCGCCTTATTCCATGCGGAATTTAGCATCATGAAACGGGAATGCCATGTTAAGGCGATGAGGCCTTTGCCGCGCTTAATCACAGGCGCTGCAATTTCGCTGCGGTCAAACTCCCAACGGGTTGTATATTTTATCAGAAACATATAGGCCGCAACAAGAAACCCGATCAAGGTTTGCATAGCGCGGGAGCGCATGATTTTTTTAAACATTTTACCCCCTTCACATTAGGGCCCATTTAAGAGATCACATAGGCTATATGACAATTGACCTCAACACAAAGGCGGGACGCCGACAAGCTTATAAAGAGCTTACATGGGGCGATCATGGATTTTTACGGGCAAGCTTCCATAATATGCATGATATGGGCGGCGGAATGTTCCGTGCCAATCAACCTTCGCCCAAACGAATTGCGGTGCTAGCGGAGATGGGAATCAAAACAATCTTAAATCTGCGCGGGGAAAGCCCGAAAGGCTATTATCTTTTAGAAAAAGAAGCTTGCGCGCAGCATGGTATCACTCTGATTGATTACCGAATGTATTCCCGTGATGTGCATAGCCCTGAAAAGCTCTTGGGGGCAAAGGCTCTGTTTGAGCAGATAGATTATCCTTGTGTCATGCATTGCAAATCTGGCTCTGACCGCACGGGGATTATGGGTGTGCTTTATCGCCATTTCAAAATGGGCGATAGCATAGAGACCGCATTAGAGCAGCTCTCACTGCGCTATCTTCACGTTAAAGCGGGGAAAACGGGGATGCTCGATCATTTTTTTGAAGACTATCTGGCCTATAATGCGCATAGGCCCATCGCCTTTAGTGAGTGGGTGCAAACGGTCTATGATCCGCCTGCCGTGAAAACAGAGTTCATGTCGAAATGGTGGGGACGTATTTTAACCGACGGTGTTTTGAAGCGCGAGTAGCGTGTTCGCTATAATATTATAGTATCTTTCAAAATCTCACCGTGCATTCCCGCGCAGGCGGGAATCTATGCCCCATAGCTGTTAAGTCTGAAATCCCTTATGCAGCTTCGCATATAACCCCTTCGCTTTTAGCAAGCTTTTATGCGTGCCGGTCTCGGCGATTTTACCATTATCAAGGACATAGATATTATCCGCCGTTTCAATCGTACTAAGGCGGTGGGCAATCACAAGGGTTGTGCGGTCTTTTCTAAGGCGGTCGAGCGCGGCTTGGACTTTGGCTTCAGATTCGGTATCTAGCGCCGAAGTCGCTTCATCGAGCAGTAATATCGGGGCGTCTCGCAATAGAGCGCGCGCAATCGAAAGCCGCTGTTTCTGCCCGCCCGAAAGACGCCCGCCGTCTTCGCCGATAAGGCTGTCATAGCCATCGGGCAGAGCCATAATAAAATCATGCGCATTGGCGGCTGTTGCGGCGCGGATAATATCCTCGCGCGAAGCAGAGCTATCGCCAAGACCAATATTATAAGCAATGGTTTGATTAAATAATGTTGCGTCCTGAGAGACAAGTGCGATGGCGCTGCGAAGGCTTTCAAGGCTAATGCCGCGAATATCAAGGCCGTCAATCATGATGCGGCCTTGCGTGAGATCATAGAGCCTCGGGATGAGATTTATCAGTGTTGATTTCCCGCCGCCCGACGGCCCAATAAGCGCAATAGTTTCGCCGGGGTT
>CAZEOD010000070.1:0-8990 GCA_964513675.1 uncultured Caulobacterales bacterium
AATCCTATCACTCCGACCATTTATAAGAAAAGTAAGTCAGGCCCAAACACAGGGGCCCTATGTTTACGATATGGTCTAAATGTTCCAATCTCCATCTCTTAATACGCCGCGTTGGGTTAGCTATTGGGTGTTCGTTGTGATGATACTCGTGATAGCGATGATTGCTTTTGGCGGGGCTACGCGGCTGACAAATTCAGGATTATCCATAACGGAATGGTTGCCGATTCGCGGCGCTATACCGCCGCTGTCCCATGCGGATTGGCTGGCGGAGTTTGAAAAATATAAACAAGTCCCGGAATTTCTAGCTGAACATCCTGATATGGACCTTAAAGGCTTTGAATTTATTTATTTTATGGAATGGGGACATCGCCAATTAGGCCGTATTATTGGTCTGGTTTATGCACTTCCATTTTTCTGGTTGGTGTTTAAACGCCAACTCCCGCGCGGAAAGTCACTCCGCTTTGTCGCTGTTCTTTTATTGATTGGCATGCAGGGCGCTATTGGGTGGTGGATGGTCTATAGCGGGCTTCAAGACGGCATGGTCTCGGTGAGCCAATATCGCCTCGCAGCGCATCTGGGCATGGCCTTTATTATACTCGGCATTTTATATTGGACGTGGCGCGATTGCCGTGAGGATTGGCCGGCGAGGACATTTAAAGTGACCTTTAATTTTCAAACGGCCTGTCTTGCTGGTCTTATATATTTACAAATCATCAGCGGTGCTTTTGTCGCCGGAACCCAAGCGGGCAAGAGTTATAACACATGGCCGCTTATGGACGGCGGGTTTGTACCGGACGGCTATTTCATCATGTCGCCAATGTGGCGGAATATTTTTGAGAATATCCCAGCCATACAGTTTAATCACCGTATCTTGGCCTATCTTATTTTAATCGGTGCTATTTGGATCACTTTCATCTCTCGCCGCCGTCATGATAAGGTGCATCGCAAATCTCGCGTTTTATTGGGCCTTGTTTTGGTGCAAGTCGTTTTAGGGATATGGACGCTGCTTAGCGGCGCTACGCTAACGCTGTCCTTATTACATCAATTTACAGCTATATTTGTATTTTTGGCGGCCCTTTCGGCGGCGCGGGTTTCACGTATACAATCGGCTTAGTTGTCTACGTCCTGCTTTGGCGCGGCTTCATTAAGGCGCATTTTAAGAAAGCCCAGTGATATATAGATCAAACGTCCCGTTTTATTATCCGCCAAAATAAGCGCGCCGTCCCGCAGCACACCACCGAGCGGATTGGAAATAACGTAAAAGCTATCAATTTGCTCAGGTGCATCCGTTGTTAACCCGCCTGTTATATCTATGGCGGTGACTTCATTACCGCTTTGAAGAAATAGGCGCGGACGGGTCAGGCTGTCTTGAGTTGTGAAAACCAGGCTATTGGCGTCAAGAGAGGCTATATTTAAGGCGGATTCCGGCACATCTTGCGCGGTTGTCTTGGTTTCATTAATCGCAAGCGCGCAGCCGGATGGCGATGCAGATAAACCGTTTAATTTTACGGCTTCGATAGATCCCTCTTTCATGGGAGAGATAACATTAAGCGTAATAACATTGCCATTATCATCTTGGCCAAAAACTTGCTCTTTCGACAAGGCGCTTACCGCGCAGAAGGCGCTGATGTTTTCGGGCGTTTTTATGAAAGCTATGTCGACATAATCCCCTTCATCATTAATCTCGGAAAACCCGTTTAAGCTGCCTGAATTGGTCAGCGTCAGGAGGACGCCTGCCGCATTTTCGCGGGCAAGCGGAGCAAGGTCTTTTATATTAGGGGCAACCGCTTTAAACGGCCCGCGGTCAATATCTCCGCGCAGCAAATTATCCTTATCATCAATGATAAACAGACTCCCGGCCCAAGGCGCGACATTATTAGGAACCACGGCAATCTCTTTAACGGCCATGTCAATTTCGCGGTCAAAAGTCATATTAATTGTGATGACATTATCAATGTCTAGCGGAGCTTCTTTATTTGCAGTTTTTCCGTTGCAAGCTGTCAGCACTATAAGGGGCAGGAGGGGGGTAAAATATTTCATACGGTCTTTTTGCATATCATAAGGGCGTGACAAGCCTAATCTGTATGAAAATTTGGTTATATATACACCCAACTACACACGGTAATTTATTACCTTATTTTTAAGTCGTTGTTTTTATGTTGAAAATATGCATTTAGGACGGAAATATTGTCTTGACCTTGTGCCGCATGCGCTCTAAACGCGCTCATCGATTGAGCAAATGTGCTAAACCTTCGGGGCTTGGCCCTGATATATAAGAGATCAAAATGAAAACCACCAAATTTTTGAAGACCGCAGAGGTCGAAAAAAAGTGGATTCTGATTGATGCTGAAGACATCGTTGTTGGACGCCTTGCAACATTTATTGCAATGCGCCTTCGCGGTAAGCATCGTCCGGATTACACACCGCATATTGATTGCGGCGATAATGTCATCATTATCAATGCTGAAAAAGTTGCCTTCACGGGTAACAAGCGAAATGATAAAGTTTATTATTGGCACACAGGATATCCGGGCGGCTTGAAAGAGCGCACTGCGGATAAAATCCTTGATGGCCGTTTCCCTGAGCGCGTAATGCGCAAGGCTGTGCAGCGTATGTTGCCCAAAGAAAGCCCGCTCGCGCGTCAACAATTATCCAATCTACGCGTATATGCAGGATCGGATCATCCCCATGACGCACAATCACCGGAAGTTATTGATTTCAAATCAATGAGTCCGAAAAATGTGAAGAGGTCCTAAGAACATGGCTGATACAATCAATTCACTCGAAGATTTAAAATCTGTCACAGAGGGTGCAGTTGCCGGCGGAGACGCTGTGGTTGCTGAAGCCGCGCTTCCAGAGCCGAAAATTGACGATCTTGGCCGTGCATATGCAACGGGCAAGCGGAAAAATTCTGTCGCTCGCGTTTGGATCAAGCCGGGTAACGGCAAAGTCACGATCAATGGCCGTGACCAAGAGGTGTATTTTGCACGTCCTGTTCTTCGCCTTATTATTGCGCAAGCTTTTGAAGTTGCAGACCGTGTTGATGGTTATGATGTTGTCGCGACGGTCAAAGGCGGCGGATTGTCTGGCCAAGCGGGTGCTGTACGTCACGGTATCTCCAAAGCGCTGACATATTACGAACCTGCTTTGCGCCGTCCGCTGAAAGCGGCTGGTTTCATGACCCGCGATTCGCGTGTTGTTGAACGTAAGAAATATGGTAAGGCGAAAGCCCGTAAGAGCTTCCAGTTCTCAAAACGTTAGGGTTTTATATATCCTACCCGATTATATTCAGGGCGTTTCGAGAGATCGAAGCGCCTTTTTCTTTGCTGCTGTCTCGGGCAGTCACGACAAGTGAGTAAATTATGACGATACATCGTGCAGCGATATTGGGCGCAAGCGGCTATACGGGCGCAGAAATGATCCGTTTGGCCCTAGCGCATCCGCGTCTTGAGATTGCGGCTTTAACGGGGCATAGCCGTGCGGGGCAAGCAGTTGCGGCGACCTATCCGCATTTTATGCCTCATGACTTGCCTGATATTGTTAAAATCAGCGATGTTGATTGGTCAGATATTGATGTGGCTTTTGCCTGTTTACCGCATGGTGCATCGCAAGACACGATTGCTGATATATCTGAAAAAGTCTCTGTTATCATAGACTTATCCGCAGACTTTCGCCTAAAAGATAAAACTGTTTATGCGCAGACTTATAAGCGCCCTCACGATCATGAAGCGCTGTTATCGAAAGCGGTTTACGGCCTGACTGAATATGCGCGTGATGATTTAAAAGATGCGACATTAATTGCCTGTCCGGGCTGTTACCCAACGGCGTCGCTTCTGGCCTTGGCGCCTGCGTTAGAGCAAGGTTTGATTGACCCTGACAATATTATTATTGACGCGAAATCTGGTGTTACGGGGGCAGGGCGTAAAGCCGTCACTAATTTAATATTCCCAGAAGTGAGCGACGGCGCGCATGCTTATAGTGTAGGGGTTCACCGCCATGCGCCAGAAATCGATCAATTTATCAAATCTGCGACAAATAAGGCCGTTAAAGTTCGGTTTACGCCGCATCTGATTCCAATGAATCGGGGCATGATCGCAACATGTTATGTTGACTTAACCCATGGCTCAACAGCCGGTGATTTGCGCGCTGCATATTTGAGCCGATATAAGCGTGAAAGCTTCATTACGGTTCTTCCTGAAGGGCAAGCGCCGCAGACGCGCCATGTTCGCGGGAGCAATCATGTTCAAATCGGTATTTTTGCTGACCGAATCGCAGGAAAAGCGATTATTATTAGTGTGATAGACAATCTTATGAAGGGCTCTGCAGGGCAAGCGGTTCAAAATTACAACGTCACGCAAGGCTGGAACGAAAGCCTTGGCCTTAAGATGGATCCGCTCTTCCCCTAAGCTAAATGCCGTTTATTTATGCGATCTGTATTGAACTGGGTTATATTGCCACATTTTAAGTGACCTTTTGCCAAAATTCGCGCATATAGTCATGACATAAAGACTCGCTATGATGAGTTTTAGGAGGGATTAGGGAAATGACGAATATGTCCATAGGTTATCACTGGCGCGCGGCTGTTTCGGCGTTCGCGGTTGCCCTATGCCTAGGCGGCTGTGCAAGTGTGAAACTACCTCAGCTCGACTTGCTTAAACTTCCTGAATTTAAAGAAGAATCTGAAAATATTGGCGCTTATCCTGCGGTCAAAGATGCGCCAAGCTTGCCGGCGGATGTTCGTAAGGCGAGTGAATGGGACCGGCTTGCAAATGACATTATTAAAAAACGCGATGGAGTGACAGCGCCGCAAGAACCTGAGCGCGCGAAAACAACAAATGAGATTATGCAAGAGATTGACCGCCTTACGGCTGAAGTGAATGAATATCGCGCGGATGACCCGCCGCAAAATTAAAGACGATTTAATGCGTGACCCTGAAGAATTTTACCGAATAAAAAAGCTCCCGCCTTATGTCTTCGAAGAAGTCAATAAGCTGAAAGCAAAGCTGCGCCGTGAGGGTGTCGATATTATAGATTTTGGGTTTGGCAATCCCGATATGCCAACGCCGCCGCATATCATTGATAAGCTTGTCGAAACTGTGCAAAAGCCGCGAACTACGGGCTATTCCGTTTCGCGCGGCATCATGGGCTTACGCCAAGCTTGCGCTCGTTATTATGATCGCCGTTTTGATGTTACGCTTGACCCTAATAGCGAAATAGTTGCGACCATTGGCTCCAAAGAGGGCTTTGCGAATTTAGCGCAGGCGATAACGCGTCCTGGTGATATTATCTACGCGCCTGACCCGTCCTATCCGCTTCATGCGTTTGGTTTCATTATTGCGGGGGCGGAAATTCAGGGTATTCCGGCCATCACAGCGGATGAGTATTTAGCCGGGGTCAAAGCCGCACTCGCATCGGCCGAAAAAACGCCTATGGCGATTGTTGTATGTTTCCCATCAAATCCAACAGGGCAGGTCGCAGATTTATCCTTCTACGAGGAGATCGTCGCGATTGCGCGTAAGCATGATATTATTGTCTTATCTGACTTAGCCTATTCCGAGATATATTTTACCGATCAGAAACCTCCCTCTATTTTCCAAGTTGAGGGCGCTAAAGAGGTAGCGGTTGAGACGATTTCTTTGTCTAAAACATATTCAATGGCGGGCTGGAGAATGGGCTTTGCTGTCGGGTCAAAACGGTTAATCGGGGCGCTTGCGCGCGTGAAATCCTATCTTGATTATGGGGCGTTTACGCCGATCCAAGTTGCGGCCTGCGCGGCGCTTGACGGGCCGCAGGACTGTGTTGAAGAGGCGCGTGAGATATACAAAACAAGACGTGATGTCTTGGTTGATAGCTTTGCGCGGGCCGGCTGGGATATTCCTGTGCCTGAGGCGTCAATGTTTGCTTGGGCGAAATTACCGCCTGAATTTTCCGATTTAGGGTCTGTTGAATTTGCCAAAAAACTAATGCTTGAGGCCGAAGTGGCTGTGTCTCCCGGCTTAGGCTTTGGCCCGAATGGCGATCAATATGTTCGCATTGCCTTTGTTGAAAATGAACAGCGTATCCGCCAAGCGGCACGTAATATTAAAAGCTTCTTTGATAATCATCGTCAAGCTTAGCGTCACATAATTAACAGAGTGAAAGATATTTCATGATAAAATTTACACCTGGTTTGGCCTTAAATGCGGCGCTTGTTACGGAAATGGCCGCGATTAATGCCGCCAAACTCATTGGCCGCGGCGACGAAAAAGCGGCCGATCAAGCCGCTGTTGATGCTATGCGAAATGGGCTTAACGCTATGCCAATCCGAGGCCGCGTTGTTATCGGAGAAGGCGAGCGCGACGAAGCCCCTATGCTTTATATCGGCGAAGAGGTTGGGCTGGGCACAGGGCCAGAGGTTGATATTGCTCTGGACCCGCTTGAAGGCACAACGATCACAGCAAAAGCTATGGCCAATGCGCTCGCTGTTATGGCATTTGCGCCAAAGGGCGGGCTTTTATATGCCCCCGATGTATATATGCAAAAAATAGCCATAGGGCCGGGCTATCAGGCGGGCATTATTGATATTAATGCGAGCGTAGGGGATAATGTCCGTGCGTTGGCCAAAGCCAAAAGTGTTGCGCCGGATCAGATCGGCGTCTGTGTTCTTGACCGGGCGCGTCACGCTTCGATTATTGACGAGCTGCGCGAGATTAATGCGTGCGTACATCTTATTATGGACGGCGATGTGCAGGGCGTCATTAACACGACAAATCCTGTCTCGGGTGTTGACCTTTATGTGGGCTCTGGCGGCGCGCCTGAGGGTGTTTTGGCGGCTGCCGCATTGCGCTGTATTGGCGGACAAATTCAAGGTAAGCTCTTGTTTCGTAATGACGACGAAGTCACGCGGGCGCGGCGCGTTGGTATTGATGACCTTGATGCCGTTTACGATATTGCGGGTCTCGCAAAAGGGCCAACAATTTTTGCCGCAACGGGCGTTACGGCGGGAACACTTCTTGATGGCGTGCGCGTTGAGAATGGGAAAGTTCATACAGAAACTTTAATTATGAATTCAATGGACGGCGCGGTGCAGAGACTCCGCTCTGTTCGTAACGCTTAGTCTTATGAGCGACAGCGCGGCCACGCTTTCAGAGCGCGGATATATCTGGACGCTTCGCGCTGAAAAACATCCTGAGCTTCTTAACGCTTATGAGGAGACTGATTACTCAGCTTTTGAAGCGTGCCTTTTAGCGGGGCGCGGCGTTGCGCCGGATGAGGCCGTAAATTATTTATCCCCTAAACTAAAAGACCACATGCCGGATCCGTCGAGCCTTCAGGATATGGACGCTGCGGTGACGGCGATATGGGCCGCCATAGACGCGGGTAAAGCCATTACGATTTTTGCTGATTATGACGTTGACGGTGCGAGTTCTGCTGCCCAGCTTATTCGCTGGGGCCGTGCGATTGGGCAGGACTTTGGCCTTTACGTCCCAGACCGCGTTAAAGAGGGCTATGGCCCGTCGATTGAGGCGTTTAAAGCCTTAAAAGCAGGCGGCGTTGATACGGTCATTACAGTGGATTGCGGCGCAGCAGCCGAAGCCCCTCTGCGGGCGGCAGAAGGGCTTGGACTTGATATCATCGTGATTGACCATCACCAAATGACAGATCAGTTTCCGCCCTGCCTCGCGCTTGTAAATCCTAATAGGCCAGATGATGTTTCTGGCCTTGGTGATCTAGCAGCGGCAGGCGTCGTCTTTATGCTGCTTGTTGCGCTTAACCGTGAAGGCCGGCGGCGTGAGCAGCTAGGCCTGCCAGATTTAAAAGATTTCTTACCCCTCTCTATGCTGGGTACAATTTGCGATGTTGTTCCGCTGCAAGGGCTTAACCGCGCTATGACCTATCAGGGGCTTAAGCTCTTACCGCAGACAGAGTTTGCAGGTCTATCGGCCCTTGCGGATATATCCGGCCGTAACGCGCCATACCGCGCCTCTGATATGGGGTTTGGCCTCGGCCCGCGTATCAATGCCGGTGGACGTATTGGCGAAGCTGACATGGGGGCGAGGCTTTTAACGACGGATGATCCAGAGGCGGGGCAAGATATGGCGCAGGCCCTTGACCGCGTGAATACAGAGCGCCGCAGCTTGCAGAAACATATGCTCGAAGAAGCTATGGCGCAGGCATCGCAGCTCTCTACTGATAGCCCGCTGGTCATCTCGGCGATGGAGGGGTGGCATCCCGGCATCATTGGAATTGTCGCAGGGCGGCTTAAAGAGAAATTTGACCGCCCCGCGATTGTAATTGGCTTTGACCATAATGATATCGGCAAAGGCTCTGGCCGATCTATTGACGGGGTTGATCTGGGCGGCGCGATTATTGCGGCTAAAGCGCAGGGACTCTTAGCCTCAGGCGGCGGCCATGCTATGGCGGCGGGGTTGACCGTCCACCGTGAGCATTTTGCAGCGCTTTGTGGTTTCCTCGAGGACCATTTGCGCGCCGATGTCGAAAGCGCCAGACAAAGCCGAGCGAGCTTTTATGATAGCGCTTTAGCTGCAAGTGCTATATCGCTTAAAACGATTGATATGCTTGATAATTATGAGCCATTTGGCCGCCGTAATCCTGCGCCGGTGTTCATTATTGAAGATGTTGAACTGGCTTTTGCCAAACGTCTTAACGGCGGGCATGTCCGCTGTAGTTTTCAAGATCGCTTTGGCCAAAGTTTTAGCGGGATATGTTTTGGCGCTGAGGATAAAGGGCTTGATGAAATTTTATTATCGCCCGCCGCGCCGCGCCTTGATATTGCCTGCCAAATCAAGAAAAATGAGTGGCAAGGCCGTATATCAGTCGATGTTCACGTCCAAGATATCCGCCGCGCCTAATTTTCTCTAAAATATGTGCATTTTTTGAAAAATCGACTTGCGCAGGCCTAAAGCTTTGCCTATATCCGCTTTCGCTACGTTGTGTGGTCCCTTCGTCTATCGGTTAGGACGCCAGGTTTTCAACCTGGAAAGAGGGGT
>CAZEOD010000071.1:0-6759 GCA_964513675.1 uncultured Caulobacterales bacterium
CCGTCATATCGCGGTCAATCGGGTAAGGCGTTCCCGCCAGCGCCGCAGCGCCAAGTGGGCTTTCATTCATCCGCATCCTCGCATCTTTCATCCGCGCGCGGTCACGGGCAAACATTTCAAGATAGGCGAGCATATGATGGCCAAAGGTCACGGGCTGCGCCGTTTGCAAATGGGTGAAGCCCGGCATGATTGTATCCGCATTTATCTCGGCCTGCGCCAATAAGGCTTGCATAAGCGCCGTCAGTTGACGCTCGAAATGGTCAAGATAATCCCGCACCCAAAGGCGAAAATCTGTCGCCACTTGGTCATTGCGAGAGCGCCCTGTATGGAGCCGCCCCGCCGCATCGCCAATCATTTCGCGTAAGCGGCCCTCGATATTCAGGTGAATATCTTCAAGCTCATCACGGAAGTTAAACCGCCCGCCCTCAATCTCGGCGGCAATCTCTTTCAGCCCCTTATGAATCGCGTCGCGGTCATCAGAGGTAATAATTCCCTTCGCTGCCAACATGTCTGAATGAGCGAGCGAGCCGCGAATATCTTGCGCCGCAAGCCGTTGGTCAAACCCGATTGAGACATTAATCGCCTGCATCAACGCGCCCGGCTCTGCGCTAAATCGTCCTCCCCACATGGATTGGCCCGAGTTGGACTGGCCTTTATTATTTTTTCCATTAGAAGATGAAGTCATGATGACACCTAAGTTTTTGAGTTTGGGCAATGCTATTCGCCTCATGTTTCTGATCGGGCTTGTAGCCTGTTTTCTGGTGATTGTGCAATCCTGCCAAAAGCCTAAAGCCGGATTGGATCTTTACGCGCAAAATACGCTTAAACGGTTAACGGAGCTTGAAACGCCGCCCGCGCAGCCGCGCATGAGTTTTGAAACATTTGATGGGCAGACGATGACGCTGGCTGATTATAAAGGCCAAGTGGTTTTGCTCAATGTCTGGGCGACATGGTGCGCGCCTTGCCTCAAGGAAATGCCGAGCCTCTCGCGGCTGCAAACGCTACGCGGCGGGCCAGAGTTTCAGGTCGTCGCGATTAGCCTTGACCGCACCGCCGAAGAGACGGCGCTGTGGCTAGAGGATAAGGCTATCACCAATATCACCCCGTGGCATGATAAGAATTTTAAGCTTAATGTTGCCGTGAAAGCCCCCGGCCTCCCCGTTACTATTATCTATGACCGGACAGGCCGCGAGATTGCCCGCCTCCCCGGCGATGCCGAATGGGATAGTGCTGAGGCCTTGGCGCTGATAGATTATGTGGCTACGAAATGATGCTAAAATATGGCCTTATCAGTCTGTGCTTTATAATGACATTCATTAGCCCTGCCAAAAGCGCGGCCTCTGATACGGCCTCTTATGATTGGATATATCGCCCCGTTTACGTCTTTGCCCCCGCTGAGAAGACGGCAGATCTTACGCAGCAAATTGAGCGCTTTATGAAACAGGCCGCCGAAATGACAGAGCGCAACATCGTTCTGGTTGCCGTGAGCGATACCGCCGATGTGCGCCATGGCCCTGCCGCGAGTTTACAGCCTGAAAGCTTACGCAAAACTTATAATATTGCGCCCGATAGCTTCACTGTTATTTTAGTCGGTAAAGACACAGGCGTAAAACGGCGGCATGACGGACTGATTGATCCCGCCATTATTTTTGCGCAAATCGACGGCATGCCTATGCGCCGCCGTGAAATGCGGCAAGGTCAATAAAATGCCCCGCCGTAATAGAAAAGAAGATGAGCTAGATGATTTAGAAACTGAGCGTGAAAAGCAAGTCTTGAAATATTGCCCGCTTTGCGAGCGTCAGCTTGGCTCTGTGATTGAAAAGCACCATGTCATTCCCAAGGCCAAAGGCGGGAAGGATACCGTTGACCTTCACCCGATATGCCACCGCAAAATCCATAAAGTCTTTCGCAATTCGGAGCTTGTCCGGCGCGGCACAATCGCCGCGCTGAAAACTGATCCCGACATTGCCGCCTTTATCCAATGGCTCAGCGGCAAGGATCCTGATTTTTACCGCAAATCGCGCTAGCTCTACCCCATTAACCGCGCTTTTACGAGAGAGCCGGCTTTGCCCATATCAACGCGGCCGGGAAAGCTCGTTTTGATCTTGCCCATAATCTTGCCCATATCTTTCAGACAGGTGGCATCGCAATCGGTCACAAACCCGTCAATCGCCGCTTTAAGGTCGTCTTCAGAGAGGGGCTGCGGCATAAATTCGCGTAAAATATCCATCTCTGCGCGTTCCCGCTCGGCCAAATCAGGACGGCCATTATCATCATAGGTGACGGCACTTTCTTGGCGCTGTTTGACCATTTTGGACAGAATAGCCAGAATCTCGTCATCGTGAATCCCCTCACACCGGTCTTCGGCTCGCGCCGCTATATCGCGGTCTTTAATCGCCGCCTGAATAAGACGTAATGCGGAGACACGAAGTTTATCTTTCGCCCGCATCGCATCTTTTGTTTTCTCTGATATCTCTTGCCTGATGCTCATCGCGTACAAGCTCCCTTTTCGTAATTGGGCCCCGACCCGACTTTTATAGACGTATAAAAGACATGATCTACACCCGTCTTTCATATTCGTTATAATCTTACTTATAGGCCGCGTAAGGCTCTCTTGCAAAGACATAAGACAATATGAATTCTGTGGGCAAATCACATTTTTTGCTTGTCATCGCTGCAATTTTTCCTAAAAGCAGGCCGTTTTATCGACTCCTCTGCCAGAATCTGCAAATGATCTCGATATGTCATAAAAAAACAGGAGCCTGCCATGCCCCATAATCCAACCGCCGCTTTAGTGTTAGCCGATGGGCAGGTATTTTACGGCGAAGGCTGCGGCGCAGAAGGGTCTGCTGTTGGCGAAGTCTGTTTTAATACAGCCATTACAGGCTATCAGGAAATCATGACGGACCCGTCATATGCAGAGCAAATCATCTGTTTCACCTTCCCGCATATTGGGAATGTAGGCACGAATATTGATGATGAGGAAGCGGCCATTGCGCGCGCCCAGAATGCTGCGGTTGGCGCGATCTTCAAAGCGCCGATTACCGCGCCGTCTAATTGGCGCTCCGAGAGCCATCTGGATGACTGGATGCTGGCCCGCAATATTATCGGCCTTACGGGCCTTGATACGCGCGCGCTAACGGCCTATATCCGTGATAATGGCATGCCAAACGGCGTCATCGCCCATGATAAAGACGGGCAGTTTGATCTTCCTGCGCTGTTTGAAAAAGCTGCAAATTGGGCGGGGCTTGTTGGCTTAGATCTTGCTAAAGACGTTCACACAGAGGCCCCTTATGAGTGGAATGAGAGCCGCTGGATTTGGCCTGACGGCTTTAGCCAAGAAGACGGCTTGAAGCGTGTTGTGCTAATTGATTACGGCGTAAAGCGTAATATCATGCGGTTACTCGCCTCTTTGAAAATTGGCGTCACCGTCGTTCCGGCAACAATGAAAGCCGCCGATATTTTAAAGCTAGACCCCGACGGCATTGTTTTATCCAACGGCCCTGGCGATCCGGCGGCAACGGGCGAATATGCCATTCCCGTTATTCGTAATCTTGTCGATAGCGGCTTACCGATGTTTGGCATTTGCCTCGGTCATCAGCTCTTGGCGCTGGCCCTCGGCGGGAAGACGGTAAAAATGGAGCAAGGCCATCACGGCGCAAACCATCCCGTGATGGATCACACGACGCAAAAAGTTGAAATTGTTTCAATGAATCACGGCTTTGCTGTCGATGCTGAGAGCTTACCCGAAACGGTTGAAGCGACACATGTGTCATTATTTGACGGATCAAATTGCGGTATCGCGCTGAAAGGCAAACCCGTATTTTCTGTCCAGCACCATCCCGAAGCGAGCCCGGGCCCGCAAGATAGTTTTTATATCTTCGAGCGCTTTGCTCGCGCCTTATAGCGGCGAGATCAACGGCCTAAAATACTTGCAGCGGAAGCTAAGATCGCCTCTTTTGCGGGGCGCATAATCACTTTTGTCATGGCTTGCGTCTTGCTATTATCAGGACTAAATTCAACCCCGAGATTAGGCAGAGCCGCTTTGAGCCTATCATCAAACATGGCCATGACGCGAACCCATAAATTAGGCATGTCTTTAACCGGTAAATTTTCAATATCGGGATAGGCTTTTGCCAAAATTTGAGCGATGTTTTTAAGCGGCATAGCTTCGTTTGTTGCCAAAAGGCGCTGTCCAGCGGCGCGCGGCTCAGTCATCGCGCGAACATGTAAAGACGCGCAATCACGCACATCTGTAATTGGAATAGAGCGTTTAGGGGCCCGCGCAATTCTTCCGGACAGCATGGCTTTAATCAACCCCAATGACGTGCCTCTATTATTGTAAAGATCTGGCCCTAAAACCAATGCGGGGCAAATTGTTGTTAATTTACTTTCGATATTTTGCGCTTTCACATAAGCCCAAGCCGAAAGCTCTGCGCGCGTTTTTGAGACGGGATAGGCCGTCAGAGCCTTCCACTCCGGATCAGACCAGCTCTCTTCCGTGATTGTTACGCGCTGTCCCGCTTTATAGGGACGGCTACACATGGATAAAAATGAGGAGGTCACAATAATACGCTCCGCGCCCGCAGAAAACCCATGTTCTAACACACGCTGCGTTCCGGCCCTCGCTTCAGGCACCAGCGCTTCACGGTCGCTGGGCTGCTCGGACGGGAAAGGCGAGGCAATATGCTGGATATAGCGGCAATCTTTCACCGCTTCGTCCCAGCCTGCATCCTCGCCCAGATCGGCCTTGACGAGTTCAATATTTGAAATGTTATGGCCTGCCGCCGCCAGCGCATCAATTACGCGCTGTCCTTTTTCAAGATTACGCACCGTGCCGCGCACGACATAACCGTGATCCAAAAGTTTCGCCGCCACATGAGAGGCAATAAAACCCGAAATTCCGGTCACAAGAACTCTATCCATTATATCGCCTCATTATATCAGCTTTGTATTTGCGCGTAGCCACGCATCCAGATTTTTAAAAGTAAAACTCTGGCTTTCCAGTAATCCCAGCATAAAGCGCCAAACATCATCATCGGGACATATAATCAATATCCCATTTAATTGCAGGAATACATCTGTAACAATTAAAGATGTTCTTTTGTTACCATCAATAAAGGGATGGTTGGTGCCCAAACTTTCCCATAAGGCGGCCGCCTGCTCTATTATATCGTCATAATAACCCGATTGCGGACGAAACATAGCAGACGCTAATTGCCCTTGATCGCGAAGCCCTTCGGCACCGCCATATAAATTTATTTGATCGTCATGAAAGGCAATAGCATCTTCAACAGATAAATAGCGGATTATCATTTCGCTAATTTTTCAAGCGTCTTAGGAAACCGCCGAAGCGTATTTTCATAGGCCGCGCGAACATCAGACTCCATGCGATATGTCGCGCGGTCATTCAAATAAAGCTCAACAGCTTCTTCAAGAATGACTTGTAATTGACGGCCTTCTGTTTTGGCAATCTTGCGCAGCGCTGCAAGCTTTTCAGCATCCATTTGCGTCGCAAATTTTTGACGGTCTATCGACATAAAAAGGCTCCTTAGCACCAAGATACATCAAGCCTTCAAGCTGTCAAGATATGTCATGATGGCTATAAGCTCGAGAAGAGCTTACACAGGCTTAAAGCTTACCGAATCTTATTCGGGCAGCTTTGGTTATAAATCTCTATCGCTTCGGGCATCCAGCGCTGAAAATCATTCACGCGCGTATCCGGCGATGGATGGGTTGATTGAAACTCCGGCGGGGTTTGCCCGCCTTGCGCGCCCATACGCTCCCAGAGGCGCGGCGCTTCACGCGGATCATAACAAGCACGGGACATTAGAATGAGGCCGATATAATCCGCTTCTGATTCATGTTTACGCGAGAACGGTAGCGCAAAACCATATTGCGAAATGCCGCCAAAGACGCCCATCACCGCTTTTTGCGCGCCAAAATCCATCCCGCCTGCTCCCATGGCAACACCCGCGCCGACAATCCGCTGAATATTTTGCTGCGCCATACGTTCAGCCCCATGATGAGCCAGCGCATGAGCGACCTCATGGCCCATCACAACCGCAAGACCGTCAACATTTTTCGCAATCGGCATTAATCCCGTATAAACAGCGGTGTAACCGCCGGGCAGGGCGAAAGCGTTTGCTTGCTCTGATTCGATGACATTAAAGGCCCATTCAAACCCCGGATCACTATCAGAGGCCGCGCGGGCGATCTTTTCGCCAATTTCATTGACGATATCATAATCAGGGCCAGAGCGCACGAGCGCGCGGGCATTATCATTCAGGATTTGCTGATAGCTTTGCAAACCAAGCTGCATCTCTGCGGCTGGCTTCATTGTCCGTAATTGTTTGCGCCCCGTATAAGGCACAGTCTTTTGATTAGCGAAATAATAAACCGCTGCGCCAATGCCGAACAGCAGCATGATCTGCCAGCGAAATCCACCGCGCCGCCGCACAGCGCGGCCACGCCGCGACATTGTTCTGCGTCTACCATAAGCCATAAACACTCCCCAAGGTGATCCGTGAGTTATAGCTTAACACATTTTTTTAAAAATCTAGAGTTTTAACCTTAAAAAACCACAGTTTAGTCATGTTTCGCGTGTAGATATTTATCATGAGCTATTTTCCAAATTATTTTAAATATTTTTGCGCTTTAATTATAAGCGCGGGAAGCAGCGTTATATCCACAGCGCAAAACCAAGACGACATTCCCCTGCCCGCCTGTGACATTACAGATATTCAATATGTATATTCC
>CAZEOD010000071.1:6769-8850 GCA_964513675.1 uncultured Caulobacterales bacterium
ATGCAGCAAAATGTAACGCTGACAACGCGGCTCACAGGTGACGCCAATAGCCTGCCCAGAGCTGCGCTAAGTTTAAGTTTAGCAGACGGCACAGAAATCAATCTGGGCGGTGGCGGGAAATATATTGATGATTTTGCGGCCGATTCTATCCCAAGCTGCGAAGACCATTTGCGCGTGGCAACATCCGCAACAATAGGGAGCCTCACCGCAACGCAAGACAAGAATATCTATAATTATATAACGACTTACGGCGAGCTTATGGGCCTCATCGCCATGAGACAAGATTGCCAATTTCCGGCTGGCGGCCCTAACAAAGACTATGACGAGCTATCAGAGCCATGCCAAAGAGCCGCAAATGTCTTAGCGGCCTATACCGAGTCAGAAAGTCAGCTTAAATCTTGGCCCATTGGCCGCCATGATTACCTGCTCAAACGCGATGCGCCGATTATATATGTCACTGGATCTACTTATTTTGTCACTATAAATGTTTATGATCCCATTGATAATATCATGCGCGAAATCATGTATGAGGGCTGCTAGCCCCTAAAAGGCGCGTAAATTTATATTGCAATTTAAAATTGCATATTATAAACCACCTTATGATAACGGGTCTTATCCATAAAGCTAACACAGCCTTTCAAATCCAGACGATGTCCTAGCGGCCCAATTTCTGATGAAACCCATCCACCATGCTTTCATCATTAGCAGTGCTTTTTCGGCTGGTTTTATCTCACATTATTACATGAGCCAAAACCCTACCGAAAGTTTTCAGGCCCAAAGCATCATTGACGGCGATAGTTTGGAAATTGACAATATTTGGCAAACAAAAATTCGGTTAAATGCGATTGATACGCCAGAGAGAAACAAGCTTTTTTACCGCGAAGCCACTGATAAACTTAAACAGCTCTGCTGGGATAAAAATATTATCTTAAAAAACACAAAGGACGGCGGGTTTGGACGCACCGCAGCCGATGTTTATTGCGGCGGTGATTTCATTAATCCCAAAATGATAGAGGCTGGACTTGCTATCGTTTCAATTAAACATGCAAAAAACCAATCTCTTTACATTGTTCAGGCGCGGGCGCGCCAAAATTGCCGAGGCATATGGGCCCATGACATCACAAAAATTTATGACGACAAAAAATTACGCGGAACATCCTATAATCGCCAAACAGTTGCATTTACCAATAATACGGATTGCAAGATCAAATTGGCATCCAATTAATCTCTAATTACCGCAGAATTAACAAGCTTATCCTTGCATCCCCTGCCGTGAATCCTTAAAGGAGGACAATTTGCTTTTCAGCGTAAGATTCGGACATCTTTCGCGCCATATTTTGAGGTAAAAAACATGGGTAAACGCACGGATATTCAGAGTATTCTCATTATTGGGGCTGGCCCGATTATTATTGGTCAAGCCTGTGAGTTTGATTACTCCGGCGTTCAGGCCTGTAAAGCCCTTAAAGATGAGGGCTACCGCGTCATCCTCGTCAATTCCAATCCCGCAACGATCATGACCGACCCCGGTATGGCCGATGCCACCTATATCGAACCCATTACGCCCGAACTCGTTGAAAAAGTTATTGCCAAAGAGCGCCCCGATGCCTTGCTGCCAACAATGGGCGGGCAAACCGCACTGAACACAGCGCTGAAACTCGAAGAAATGGGCGTTTTAGAAAAATACGGCGTTGAAATGATCGGCGCCAAAGCCGATTCGATTGATAAAGCTGAAAACCGTGAGCGTTTTGCCGAAGCTATGACAAAAATCGGGCTTGAAAACCCGAAAGCTGAAATTGTCGAAGCGCCTTTAGACTCAGACGGACAGCCCGATTATAATGCGGGTATTGCCGATGCGCTTGAAAAATTAAAATCGCTCGGACTGCCCGCGATTATCCGCCCCGCCTTTACAATGGGCGGCACAGGCGGCGGCGTCGCCTATAATATCGAAGAATTTGAACAGATTATCCGCGCTGGCCTCATGGCCTCACCGACGAACCAAGTCCTTGTTGATGAAAGCCTGTTAGGCTGGAAAGAATATGAAATGGAAGTCGTTCGCGACAAAGCGGATAACTGCATCATCA
>CAZEOD010000072.1:0-8504 GCA_964513675.1 uncultured Caulobacterales bacterium
GGTGAGAGAATGGCTCCGCAAGCAGGACTCATAGTTATCACAATAAATCATATATTACAGTTACTTACGTTAGTGTCAATTGTCTTTTGGGGCACGATTTGACCCCCGTTTTGGGGCACGATATTGAGGGCGTAAGTTGACATTCACAGGAACCTCCTAACCCTTGTTTTGTACTCAAAATAGTCTTTGCCATATTCTTTTTCGAGCCATGGTTCTTCAAACACTGGCGCGACGAGATACATAATCACCCAAGCACTGAGCAAAATCGTCACAAGGATGGAATTGGCAAACATGGCCCAACCCAACATGCCTAACCAAGTGAAGACATAAATTGGATTGCGACTCCACGCGAACCAGCCTGTCGTCATCAAACCAAGCTTTTCGCCAAACGCGTTACGCCACCCCATTTGCAGCGTAATCCGAACGGCAAACCCAAACCCGATAACTATAAATAACCCGCCTGCCGCATATTGTGTCCATGCTCGCGCGCCCTCTAACGGTTGAAACGTCAGCGCTGTGAGTGCGATGAGCGGATAAAGGTATAGCCGAAAAAGCGCGAGAAAGGCTGTATGCTGCCAGCTCTGTTTACTCGGCGGTGGAAAGAATTGGAAATTAGAGCGTATGGCTGACAGCGCCGATAATCCAAAGATAGCCAGCGCCCCCGAAAGAGAAAGACCAAAAGCCGCCCATGTTGTCCAATCAGGTAAATCAATCATAGCGTCCCTCTTACAGCCAGCGCCGTGTATGTTGGCGATAAGCCGTAAAATCCTCGCCAAAGATGGACTGCAAGGCGCGCTCTTCGGGTTTGATTTGGAACATGGTTATCGACCAGACAAAGAGTGCCGGGGCTATAAACGCGCCGATGTTGCTGAGACGTAAAGCGCTGCCCAACAGAATGAGCGCCATTGCAAGATACATCGGGTTGCGACTAATTCGGTATAGTCCCGTTGTCACCAATGTCTTGGCCTGCTCGGGCTCAACCGGATTGACCGTCGTCCGAGCGCGGGCAAATGCGATAAGCGCAAGGAAGAGAAGTATAACGCCTGCCGCTATCAGAACTGACCCTGCATATTCGAATAAGCGTAGGCCTAGGTCTAGCGCTGGTAGGAGCATGGCAATTCCCCACATTAGGAGACCGCATATCAGGAATTGGATCACTGGCGGGATACGAAGGCTCATGATTTCGACCCGGTTGCGGCTTTCTGATGCGGCTTATCGGATTTTAGTTCGGCTAGAGCCTGCATAGTTATGTTGGCAGCCGATTTTAAAAATAAGCTGGCAAGAAGCGCTGCGACCAGAAGATCCGGCCAAGCGGCTCCCGTCGCCGCGACGAGGCCGCCCGCAGCTATCACCCCGACATTGCCAATCGCATCATTGCGAGAGCAAAGCCATACGGACCTGACATTAGAATCCCCCTCACGCCACCGCATCAATATCAGCAGGCTTGTGAGGTTTGCGGCTAATGCCAAGAATCCGATAAGTCCCATAGTCTCTGCAGCCGGGACTGTGTCTCCAAAAAACCGGATAATAGAGGAAACCAATATCACGACAGCAATAAGCGCCAAGCTTCCGCCTTTGAACAAAGAGGCTTTGGCGCGCGTGCGCAGCGTCGATCCAATAACGAGTAAACTTATCGTATAAGTCGCGCTATCACCCGCAAAATCGAGGGCATCGGCCAATAGAGCCTGAGACCCTGATTTAAGACCCGCCGTAATCTCCACAAAGAACATGACAGCATTGATAAAGATGACCGCCACCAAGGCGCGCTTATAGCCGTCCGACATCCCCTCAAAAACTTTATCGTCGCAACATCCACTCATCTGATCATCGTCCTCTTGTGCAATTTCGAGAATAATCTACTGTCTACAGTCACTGTAGAGGCAAGAGAAAAATATTATGAGCCGGAAAACGATTGGTATCCTGTCCCGCGAATGCGGCGTGAAAGTCACGACTATTCGTTACTATGAATCTATTGGGCTTATTTGTGAGCCTGATCGAACGGCCAGCGGGCAACGCATATATGACGATGCAGCTGTAGAGCGATTAAACTTTATTCGCCACGCCAGAGATCTCGGATTTCCTATTGAGGCAATCCGAGAACTTATTAACTTGCAGGAAAGCCCCGGCACAGACTGCGCGAGCGTGGACCGCATCGCGCGAAGCCAACTGGCTGATGTCAGGCGGCGACTTAATCAACTCAAAGCCTTAGAGGCTGAGCTTAAAAACATGATTACAAACTGTAAGGGCGGCGTGATCGATGACTGTAAAGTGCTGCAAACCCTCTCAAACCATGATGAATGTCTGGACGTACACGATGCACACAAAGAATTTACCGCAATTGGGTCATAAGAGCATTATTCTCTTGACCCTCCAGTGACTGTAGGTGCTAGTTAAGCTCAATGTTTGCAACACGCTTCATATCTCTCGCCAAGCTTTGGCTGACCATCTGCGTGGCGGTTATGGTGAGCTTTGCCACGGTGACACCGGATATTCATCCTGTTGATGCCGATGAAATCGCATGTCAGGATGAAGGAAATTCCGTTCAAGCCGCAAATAATCAAAGTCCTGAGCAGCCGAATAAGCCGCCCCATGATCATCACGCTCATAATTGCGGAAGTTGCCACATCCATGCGACGACGCTGCATTTTGCATCGCTGAAACCCTCTATTGCAGATGCGCTTGGGTATAATTTAAACGCCTATAGTGCTGCGCCTCGGGCTGGTCCCATGGGTCTCTACCGTCCCCCCCGTGCCTAATCTTTAGTCAACGGCCAAGCTGCGCTTGGTCATCTGTCTTTAGATTATCACGAGGAATATAATTCAATGTCAAAATTACAACGGGGCGCTATTTGCGTCCTGATCGCCGCTGCCTTTTCGGGCGGTGCGGTCGCGGCTCCGTGCGGTGAGCCTAGTCTATCTGCCTCGGCCATTGTGCCGGGTGCGCCCATTACATTGCGCGCTGTCATGGACGAAATCGCCAATGCGGCCCCGCAGGTCAGGCGCGCCGCTTTAGAAACGAAAGCCCGTGAGGCCGAAGTTAATCAAGCCGGACGCCGCCCTAACCCAGTGGTGGGTGTTGAGCTGGAAAACTTTGCAGGCTCGGGCCCGCTCT
Source organism: uncultured Caulobacterales bacterium (assembly GCA_964513675.1). Taxonomy (GTDB): domain Bacteria; phylum Pseudomonadota; class Alphaproteobacteria; order Caulobacterales; family Maricaulaceae; genus CALFVT01. The sequence goes on from CAZEOD010000072.1 coordinate 3,112, forward strand.
CGGGCTTTGGGGAAACGGAAACCACGTTCTCCTTTGAGCAAACCTTTGAGCTCGGCAACAAGCGTAGCTTGCGGCGCGAGGCGGCAAACGCAAATGCGGCTCTGGCCTCTGCTGAATGCGGCGCAATATTGCGCCAGACTCAGCTCGAAGCTGCCATTCTATTTTACGAATTAGATGCGGCGGTTCAGGTTGCGGATTTCGCAAATGAATCCGCGCTTCTCGCGCAAACGCTTGTTGAAACCGTGTCCAAGCGAGTCAATGCGGGAGCCGGAGCGCCGCCCGAGCTTTCCCGCGCGCGCGCAGATGCCATCGCACTTCAGGCGGCTGCCGAAGGTGCAAAAGCCCGTGTCCAAAGTCTGCGTTATGATCTCGCGGCGATGTGGGGCGACGCCGCACCTCAATTTTCCGCGCCCGTCACCAAAGCCCCGTCACAATTGCCATCAGCTTACTTGGACGAGAGTAAAATCACCTCCCATCCTTTACTTAATATGGCGAGCGCGCAGACGGTGGTGAGCGAAGCCAATCAAGATTTAGCGCAATCACAAGCAATGCCGGATGTGACCCTCAGCGCAGGCTTTCGGCGATTTGAGCAAGGCAATGATAACGCTCTGCTCTTTGGCGTGAGCGTGCCATTTCCGATATTTGACAAGAACCGTGACGCCGTGAAAGCGGCCGGGTTTCGGCGTCAGGCAGATATGCTCAATCGTGTGGCTGTGGAGCGAGACTTAATCTCGCAGCAAAATGCAGCGCGCGCGCAACTTATCTCGGCGCAGAAACAATTAAATCTTCTAGAGACGGATGCTTTGCGGGAGGCCCGCTCTGCCTATGACGCTTCAGTGAAGGGCTATAGGGCGGGGAAATTTGACCTCACGACAACGCTCAATACCCGCAAAGCCCTGATTGATGCCGGACTGGCCGTTATCAACGCGTCCCGCACCGTCAACATTCAAGACATGACCTTACGCAGCCTTACAGGCGCGTCCCCTTTTACCGGAGACACCCAATGAAACATCTCTTACTTCTCACGACAGCCTTGATAGGCTCCGCCTTACTCTTGTCAGCTTGCGGCGCAGATGCCGAACTTACAGATCGCGGCCCCACGATATCCGCAGCCACATCGCAACAGGCGGACAACCATACTGATGACGGTGACAACCCTACAGAAGACAGTCACGGTGACGGTGACAATCATGGGGATGAACATGACGACGAAGAGCAAGATGTTGTCAAACTCTCAGATGAGGCCGCGCGAGAAGCCGGGGTCATCGTGTCACGCGCTGAGCTTGGGTCGCTTGAAAAATCTGTCAGCCTACCTGCCGAAATTAGGTTTGATGCAGACCGCATTGCCAATATCTCGCCGCGCGTAAGCGGCATCATAGCGAAGTTATATGCAAGCGAAGGTGATGTTGTGAAACGCGGCGATACGCTGGCCCTAATTTCCAGCCGCGAACTTGCCGGATTGAAAGCGGTTTGGCTCAAAGCTCAAACGCAGGCGTCTTTAGCCGCCACGGCTTTGGCCCGAGAAGAAAAGCTGTTTGCTGAAAAAATTACGGCAGAGGCCGACGTGCAAGCCGCCCGCGCCAATTTTGAAGCGATCAACGCGGCAAAAGATGCAGCGGAAAATGAGCTTCATGCGGCAGGCGTCAGTGACGCCGCTCTGGAGAGAGTCGCGACAGCGGATGATGGTGACAATTCCAATTCCTATTTAAGCGCGCCAATTGGCGGAACAGTTGTTCGCCGCGGCGTGACCCTAGGCGAAACGGTATCAGCAGGCGATGCGGGGTCTCAGACCCTATTCACAATCGCCGACGATAGCGTGGTCTGGGCAGACATCGGAGTTTACAAGCAAGACCTCAGCCGGGTTAAGAAACAAGCCGTGGTCGTCATTAGGTCTGATGACGGCAGCATTTTGGCCGAATCCAATGTCGCTTTTATCCTCCCCATCATCAATGAGGCTTCGCGAACGGCAACCGCGCGGGTCATTTTGCAAAATCCTGACGGCAACTTACGTCCGGGTCAATTCGTGACCGCTGACATCAGCGTTGGGCAATCACAGCCTGTTTTGCGTGTTCCGTTAAGCGCCGTTCAGACCGTTGAAAACATGGCTTCCGTTTTTGTCCCCATTGAGGGCGGGTTTGAGCCGCGCTCTGTCACGCTCGGGACCGAGTCCGGCGGCTATGTTGAAATACGGTCAGGCCTTCGCGCGGGTGACAGTTTTGTTTCCGACGGTGCTTTCACGCTCAAAGCCCAGCTTGAAAAAGCGGCCTTTGGCGATGGGCACGGACATTAGGGGCAATAGATATGTTTAACTTCATGCACCGTATTGCAGGTGGACGGCTCTTGGCCGCCATTGCTGCTCTCGCCATTACGCTTGGCGGTATTTATGCTTTTCGCGCATTGCCCGTCGATGCTTTTCCCGATGTGACGCCTTCATTGGTACAGGTCTTTACTGAAACAGAAGGGCTCGCCCCTGAAGAGGTGGAGCGCTATGTCACCTATCCGATTGAGAGCGCCATGGCAGGTTTGCCAAACCTCAAAAACATGCGCTCGGTGTCCAATTTTGGATTATCCGTGGTCAATATTTACTTTGAAGACGGCACAGATGTTTACTTTGCCCGGCAAGTTGTTGGGGAACGCTTATCAGAAGCGCGGGGTAATATTCCGGACGGATTTGGCGACCCAAAAATGGGGCCCATTTCGACAGGTCTGGGTATCATTCTTTATTTCAGACTGGATGACGCGACTGGCACGCGAAGTCTTGTTGATATGCGCGAAATCCAAGATTGGATTATCAAATATCAGCTACAAACAGTTCCGGGCGTGACAGAAGTTTTATCTCTTGGCGGGTATGAGAAACAATATCAGGTTCAACTCAATCCTGATGCCTTGCAGTCCTATGATATGCAAATCGGGGATGTGATGAGCGCGCTTGAACGCGGTAATAAAACCGAGGGCGCGCAATTTCTCGAAATCGGCGCAGAGCAATATACCGTTCGGGGCGTTGGCCTTGCACGTTCTATCGAAGACCTTTCGGAAATCGTCATCAAAGCCCAAGATGGCCGTCCTGTTCGCGTAGGTGACCTTGGCGAAATCATCATTGGTGGCGGCGTCCGCCAAGGCCTCGCTACCGCCAACGGCGAAGGTGAAGTCGTCGCGGGTCTGGTCCTGAAACTTTACGGCACAAACACATCCGATGTCATTGCCCGTGTGCAATCCCGCTTTGATGAAATTAACACCACCTTGCCGGAAGGCGTCACGGCTATTCCGTATTACGATCAAGGTAATCTGGTGAACAAAGCTTCTGCCACGGTGACGACCGCTTTGTGGCAAGGGGCCTTATTGGTCGCAATTGTCGTCTTTATCTTTTTGGGCGGCTGGCGTCCGAGCTTGGTCGTTGTACTGTCCATTCCCTTCTCGGTCGGCTTTGCTTTTATCGCCATGCACATTTTGGGCATTGGAGCCAATCTGATGTCCTTGGGCGGTGTGGCTATTGCCATCGGTATGATGGTGGACGGGGCCATTGTGATAACGGAAAATGTTGATCGCGGCTTACGAGAGTCTGACGCAGGCCATGACACGCGCACAATTGTCGCGCGGTCTTCCGCCGAAGTCATTGCGCCGCTCGTCGCCGCCGTGATTGTTGTCATTGTCGTGTTCTTACCTTTGTTCTCGCTGCAAGGCGTGGAGGGTAAAACATTCAGGCCTTTGGCAGCTTCCGCAGCGCTCGCCATGACGGGCTCACTATTTTATGCGGCCCTTATCGCGCCTGCGATAGCAAACGCACTTATGCGTCGTTCCCCTAAAGCTAGGGCTGATAAGCCTGACCTTTTGGCGAAATATGTCAGTAAAGCTTCGAGCCTCTTTGTGCGGCGGCGCTTTGCGGCAATCTTGCTTGCAGGTGTTCTATTACTGGCAGGCGGTTTGGCCGGATCAAGGCTGGGTTCTGAATTTACCCCTGCCTTGGAAGAAGGCGATATATTGCTGCGCATAACTATGGCTCCGTCAATCTCTCTGACTGAAGCGTCAGCTACGACAACGCGGGTTGAAAAACGTTTGTTAGGGGCGTTTCCTGAAATCAAATCTATCGTCACACGCATTGGACGCGGAGAAGTCGGCGCTCATGCCGATCCGACCAATAGTGCTGAGAGTTTTGTGGAATTAAAACCACAAGAGAATTGGCGCGCCGGAATGACGGCAGAGGATTTACGCACGGAGATTTCTGAAAACTTAAAAAGCTATCCCGGTATTGTTGTCAATATTGGACAGCCCATTGCTATGGCCGTCGATGAATTGCTGACGGGCACACGGGCCGAATTGGCCGTTAAAATATTCGGACCTGATAGTGAAGTGTTGCTGGAACAGTCCAAAGTGTTGCAATCCTTGTTGCAGCAAGTCGAGGGCGCGGCAGAAGTCCAAGCGGACCAAATCACGGGTGCGCCTCAGCTTGTCGTGACGGTAGACCGGGCCGCATTGGGGCGTTACGGCCTCGACGTTGAGGATGCGCTGGACGCGCTTCGGGCTTCAGTGGGCGGCGCAGAAGCCGGCGCATTGTTTGAAGGCGTGAGGCAATTTCCGATTGTCGTGCGGCTTCGCGCTGAGGACAGAAATTCGCCTGACGACATTAGCCGGATTATTCTAAAGTCCTCATCAGGCGCGCGCGTGCCGTTGGAGACTGTTGCTAAGATCGAAACTGTCATCGGACCGCGCCAAATCACCCGTGAGGATGGTGAGCGTTTTATCACCGTGCAGTCAAATGTGCGGGGCCGCGATATTGGCTCTTTCGTTCAAGACGCGCAGGCTTTGACGGACACCCAGCTTGATCTGCCGCCGGGCTATCGTCTTGTTTGGGGTGGTCAATTTGAATTGCAGCAGCAAGCCAATGCGCGTTTTGCCGTTGTGATTCCGATTACGTTGGCAATTGTGTTTTTCATCTTGCTCATCACCTTTGGCCGGATGAAATCTGCCATTCTGATATTGCTCAATATCCCCCTGGCTTTAACAGGCGGAGCCTTAGCGCTTTGGATTACGGGCTTGCCTGTGTCTGTACCGGCGACAGTCGGCTTTATTGCGCTGTTTGGGATTGCGCTCGGCAACGGGATGGTACTGGTCAGTTTCATGGATGATTTTGCCCGCGCGGGGCAAGACCGCGATACGCTCGCGATTGAGGCTGCGGGGCTACGGGCGCGCCCCGTTTTAATGACGGCTCTGACGACCGCACTGGGGCTTGCGCCCTTACTCTTGGCCACGGGTGTCGGGGCTGAAGTTCAGCGGCCTTTGGCCACCGTCGTCATTGGCGGCTTAGTAACCTCAACCGTACTCACGCTTTTGGTTATGCCCGCGCTTCATAAATGGTTCGCGCCAAAACCCGGCGGGCACCATTCCATGGTTGAGAC
>CAZEOD010000073.1:0-8408 GCA_964513675.1 uncultured Caulobacterales bacterium
TAGCGCAGAATTTTATTGTGGATGGGTTTCGGCTGACTAAAGCGTAAGTTGACAAAAATAGGCTTGCCTGAAACCACAAAAATCAACGCGGGGGATACGTCATGCAATTTTTATTACAGCGAAAAAATTTTACCGCCATTGCACTCTGCGGGGTCGCTGCGGCCGCTGGCCTCCTAATTTCTAACCTAAAAGAGAGTAAAGCGTCTGTTAGGCCGCCCGCAGAAATCGACACAACATATCCAAATAATTGGCGTGGACCAGAACTGACGGATGCATCTTATAAAATGCAAGTCGGGAATGAGCCTTGCCCGCCAGAGAGTGAAAACGTTCAATATATTGACCCCCTCAGTGTTATTTTAGATTACGCTAAAAATAACCGGTTAGTCATGATTAGTGAATCTCATTACAGGCCGTTACACCGTTTATTTATTAGCCAAATCGCGCAGCATTTATCCGGTCATGGCTACCATCATTACGGCGCTGAATTAATCGGCCCCGCAGCAGCAGACGCATTAAACTCAAATAGGAATAGCGGCGAAAATTATATAAAAAACATTGGCCCCATACAGAACTATTTGGGGGATCCCGTCTATGCACAGGTTTTAGAAACATTATCCAAAAAAGATTATGTCTTTTTTTCATATGAAACTACGACCCAAGATATTCCTAATGGCGCGCAAAGCCAGATAGATGTTCGTGATGGTGCGCAGGCTAAAAATATCGCCAAATATTATAACGATCATCCTGAAGCAAAAATTTTGATCCATGCCGGTTATCATCATATCAAAGAAAAAATAGATGGGTCACGTGGATACACATGGATGGCGCAGAAGCTTAACGATGACCATGGTATAAATCCGCTTACCATTAGCCAAACACATTGTACGCTCGATAGTTATTTAGACGGCGCTATATTGGGATATTCCTTACTCGCTGATGCGAGCGGAAAACCTATATCTATGGGCGGCTATGATATGGTCATCAGCGCGCCGCCTTCGGTGTATAATAAACAACGTCCGACATGGCTTCGCGGCCATATGGAGCGGCAGTTTATTGATGTTCCTCGCCGTCTAAGATTTGATGGGCCGAAAGATTACACAGTCATTACCGCGAAACATGCGGATCGCCCAGATACAGCTGCGCCGGAAGATATTATCTACCGCGACCCTTTTTCCGAGAAAGCTCTCGCGCTAAGGCCCGGAAGATATAATTTGATTGTCACGGACAGAGAAAAAAACATCCTAGCAACCCAAAACATGACTGTGGAGGAATAGCGGAGTAAAGCCCCTCATACCCGCGCAAAACAAGGCATAAAAAGGCCTAACCACCTGAGATGATTAGGCTCAATATAAATCATTCTAAGCTTAGCCCTAGAGCCCCGGTAGTTTGGCGCGCGATGGGCGTTTTGTGATCGTGACAGGTTGATCGCCAGTCGATGACGTGATCGCGCGGAGGCGGCGTTCTTCGTTTTCGGCGTCAAGCGGTTGTCCTTCGGAGGTGACGGCCTTCCCGTCACGCCAAAATAACACTTGGTCGGTAAAGCCTTCAGTTTTGCGCTCCACCGAATTTTCGCCGTCAATAACAAGACGAATTTCTTGGTTTGCGCGCGATACGCCCGCCTTGGACATAAGGACGATCTCGCCTTGGGACGGCTCTGCTACATCGACATTTCCAATCAACGCATCGCGAGCCGCTTTTTGCGTATAATTATTCTCGGCAGAGGATTCACCAACTTTCGGTGGACGGAGATTATATTCCGGCGGCACGATCAAAGGCGCTTTGGTTAAAATATTAAACTCATTCGGCGTTGATTTCGTCAAGCCAAGGGCTTTGCCGGTTCCCGCACAGGCAGAAAGATTAAGTCCAAGTCCCGCAATCGCGGCCAACATAAGGGTAGATTTCAATGACATCGGCATGTCCGACTCCGTAAAGTTTCACTTTGTTTAAACCAAACGCAGCACATCGCCAAGTGAAGAACTGGTTATGTCTGTGTTTTTTTGCCGGAGTTCTTCTCTTGGTAATCCACCCAAAACCCCGCCGCCAAAAGCCCAATGACGCCGCATGTAATGGCGCTATCGGCAATGTTAAATACCCATGGAAAGACCGGGATAAGCTGTTCGACGCTGATAAAATCAGTCACAGCGCCGTAAAGCGCGCGGTCAATCCCATTCCCGATCGCGCCGCCGATGATGAGGCCAATCGAGAGCCGCGTCAGCCCGTCTTGACTCCGCGTAAGCGCATACCACAAAACACCGCACATGATGGCCGCGAAAATCGTCAGCCCCCACCGCTTAATCGTCGAATCGCCCGACAACATGCCAAAGCTTACGCCTTGATTACAGACCAGCGCCCAATCAACGACGGGACTAACCTCTTTAAACAAACCCGGAAATGGATTGACTTCACAAATATTTGGCACCACGCCGAACATGTCGATAATCGCATATTTACTCGCCTGATCGAGCGCGATGACAATGATCGGCACGAGAAGCGCATAAAGCCAATATTTTCGGTAAAGCCTCACGGGTTATATGTCCGCATCATAGGCCGCAACAGCCGCAGCATCGCGCGGTGTCACATCTTCATCGCCGGCCGCTTTAAAATATTTCCATGAGCGTTCGCATTTTCGCCAGCCTGATTTAGATTTTAAATCCGTCACATCAATAGCATCAACTGAGGCACTAAGTGAGCACTCACTAATAATCAAAATATCGGCCAATGTGTCATTTGGATTCGCGGCGTCGGCGTAGTCCTCTTGCCGTGAAATCCCCAACGCCGTTAAAGCAGCAACAAGCGCCTCACTTGCCGGCGCCGTAACTCCCGCTTCAAGGCTTTTGCCTATCACATCGGCTTTGCGTAACGGTTCAATCGCTTCGGACACATCACCGCGGAACGCGCGAAGCGTTGCAATGTGACCCGCTAGCGCCTCGTTACGCCATTCGCTCGGCGCATCTGGGAAGAGCTGAAGATGAACAGAGTCCGTTTCGCTCGGAAAGCGCCATTGCCACACTTCCTCTGAGGTGAAACACATAATCGGCGCGAGCCAAACGGCAAGGCGGCGGAAGACTAAATCCACGACTGTCAAATAAGCACGGCGGCGAAGGCTGTTCTTGGCATCACAATAGGCGGCGTCCTTGCGGATATCAAAATAGAAAGACGACAGCTCGATATTGATAAAGCTGTAAAGTGTATTGAAAACCGCTTTATGATCGTGGTCGAGCACAGCCGCGCGGTGCATCTCTGTGATCTCAGAAAGCCTATGTAGAACCCATTTTTCAAGCGCCGGCATGTCGGCATAATCAACATTGTCATCGCCAGACCACTCACCAAGGGCCCCAATCATATACCGCAATGTATTTCGGATTTTACGAAAAGCATCAACATTAGTTTGGATGATTTCCTTCCCAATTTTCAAATCATTATCCGTATCAGAACTCGCAACCCAAAGGCGCAGAATTTCCATGCCATATTGCTTACCGATTTCCTCGGGGCTCATGGTGTTACCTAGCGATTTTGACATTTTAATGCCCTTGGCATCGACGACAAACCCGTCTGTCATAACGCCCTTATACGGCGCTTCGCCATAAACGGCGCAAGATTGCAGCAGCGAGCTTTGGAACCAACCGCGATGCTGGTCAGAACCTTCCAGATAAAGGTCAGCCCGATCCGGCAAATCATCACGTTTTTTTAAACAAAAGGCATGGGTGCAGCCGCTATCAAACCAGACATCCAGAATATCTGTAACCTTTTCCCAGCCTTCATTATCATCGGGCATGAGCTCAGCCAGCGGCGTATCAAACCAGCCATCCACGCCCTGCTCATTCACAGCCTTCAAGATACGGGCATTAATAGCCTCTGCATCGGGACGGTCTGTGTGGAGCTCACCGTTCGGACTCACAATCAAGGTAATAGGCACGCCCCAATTCCGCTGCCGCGAGATCAACCAATCTGGACGATCAGCAACCATTGTGCCGATACGGTTCCGCCCGCGATCTGGCCAAAACTTAGTCGCGTCAATCGCTTTCAGTGCCGTCTCGCGGAGACCTTTTTTGCTCATAGAAATAAACCATTGCGGCGTCGCGCGGCGAATAACGGGGGCTTTACTGCGCCAGCTATGGGCATCGCGGAGCATCATGATTCCGCGCGCCAAGAGGTTTCCGCATTCAACGAGCGCCTTTAGAACTTCTCCGTTCGCTTTGCCGTCTTGACCTCGCTTTTTCGCAGGCGAGAGGCGAATAACATCCAGCCCTTGAAACCGCGTCGGCATGACATCTGTGTAACAGCCCTTATCATCCATTGTCATCGGCACGACCGGGTCAATTCCGAGCGCTTCGAGTTTTTTCTGATTAGACATCCAGACGACATAATCGTCCTCACCGTGGCTTGGGGCGGTATGGACAAATCCCGTACCCGCATCGGCGGTCACATGAGAGCCTTCAAGCAGCGGCACAGGGAAGTCATATTTGCCCTCAGCGCCCTCCATATCTTTAAGCGGATGATCGAGAACGAAACCCTCTGGGTTAACATCCGACAAACGCGCCGCAGATTTAATCAGCCCCGCTTTCGCAACAGCCGCCCAAAGATCATCGGCAACAATCAGTTTATCGCCAGGTTTTGACCAGGGCTCAAACTCGCTCTCTTCCATCTCTGTAACGCTATAAAGACCATATTTAATCTTGCCTGAAAAGCTAACCGCGCGGTTGGCCGGAATTGTCCACGGCGTGGTCGTCCAGATTACGATAGAGGCCTCTGAATGATCGCCCTCCCGCAGCGGAAACTTCACATAAATCTGCGTTGCTTTGCGTTCTTTATATTCCACCTCGGCTTCGGCCAAAGCGGTCTGCTCAACCGGGCTCCACATGATGGGCTTAGAGCCGCGGTAAAGCTGTCCTGTCGCCGCAATTTTCAGCAGTTCTTCACAAATACTGGCTTCGCTTTCGGGCCGCATAGTCAGATATGGATTTTCCCAATCACCGATCACGCCAAGACGTTTAAACTCCGCCCTTTGAATTTCCACCCAAGAGGCGGCATATTCACGGCACCTCGCGCGAAATTCCGACGGCGGCACGTCATCTTTGCTGCGGCCTTTGGCGCGAAATTCCTCTTCAACTTTCCACTCAATCGGCAAGCCGTGGCAATCCCAACCCGGGACATAATTGGCATTAAAACCCATCATTTGATGCGCGCGGTTGATGATATCTTTATGAGTTTTATTTAGCGCCGTGCCCATATGAATATGGCCATTGGCATAGGGCGGGCCGTCATGCAGCGTCCATTGCGGACGATCTTTTGACTGCACTCTTTGCTGCTCATATAGGCCGATTTCATTCCAGCGCTCAAGCCATTGCGGCTCACGTTTGGGCAGGCCAGCCCGCATTGGAAAGTCAGTTTTAGGAAGGAAAATCGTCTCGCTATAATCGCGTTTAGCTGCGGCGTCACTCATAGTAATCTCGGGTGTTTTAGGGTGTGATAAAGGGGTGGATAAGGGATTATCTCTCCCGGCACGCTTAGGGGCGTACCGGGCCAATAATTCGAGATGGTATCACCTGCATATGGCCCTTATTAAACATAAAGCCGAGTTATCACAGACCGGCGCGAAGTCAAAGCCTTTCGCGCGGCGGCAAAGGTTAAAAATTGCCAGCCTCGAAAAGGCCCTTAAAATCAACCCTGCGCATGTCTTTCGGTAAAAAGGCTGTTATCTTAATCTAACCTAGCTAAACCCCGCAAAATATTTAATTTATTGGGCCTGCAACTCCGCCGCGCGCTTACGGATATTTTCAATACGCTTTTCGTTTAAAGGATGCGTTGAAACCCACTCCATATTAATGTTTGGCCGCGCGTCATCTGCCGCCTTATTATCACGGGCAAGATCATCTGTATCGCTATCTGTTTCGCTATCTATTTCTGCGCCTGCCGCCTCACCGCCATCATCTTTCGCGCGAAAGTTTTGCAAGGCTTCCATTTCTTCGAAAAAGGCCGCCATAGCTTCGGGGTCACGGCCAATCTCATGCATTAAATCGACCGCGAAATTATCCGATTCAGTTTCTTGCCCGCGCGAAAAAGATAAGGACAGCAAGGCCCCGCCTTCGAGTAAAATATCCTCGATCATTGGCCCCGCATCCCCTGCCATAAGTGTCACCATGGTCGCAATGCCAACCGCACGGTAGACACGTTTCAGAGAATGTTCCATTTCCACATGGCCAATTTCATGGCCCAGCACACCTGCTAGCACGTCTTCATTATCGGGGAACATCTCCACTAAATCATCTGTAATCACCACCGTACCGCCCGGCAGCGCAAAGGCATTAGGCCCCATTTTACCCCCGCGAAATAATAGCTTATATTGCGGTGTCCGCTGACTGCGATTACTCGCGCCGTTTTCCACAAGCTCGTCAAAAATAGCCGTTAATTTGGCTTGGCGCCGCTCGGGTAACGCGCTCTCATCCATTACAAAACGGTCAAGCGTAGCCATTGTCGAGCTATCCATTTTATAGACCACCGCCGCCGGCGTTAAAGCGAGCGCCATATTGATAAAAAACGGCATGACAAGTTTATAAACGCCAAAAGCGGCAAAAGGCGTGACGATGGCAATGGGCAATAAATGCGGGCCGAATTTTTCTATAGCGGATATAAACGTCCAGCCTGTTTTCGGCAAAATCGCAGCCAAATCCTCGCGCTCATCCGTTTGAAAAACTTGCCCATCCGGCAAGTAGATCTTGCGCGGCTGAGAGCCAAGGGGCGGCTCTATTTTAAGCGCCGATATCGCGCCGTAATATTCCTCCCCATCGGCCGTCAATGTGAACTCTTGGGTGTCAGGATCAACCTTAAAGCGCCCCAATACGGAGCGCCCAGAGCCGGCTTCGAAAAACTCGCCTAGAACCTCAGTTGTCATGACTTTACCCTCTATAGCCCAAGACCAATATCAATACCTTCCATATCGAAATACTCGCTTGAAACGACGCCAACTTCATCGCCGACATCACCGGCGTAGATATCAAGCGGGCCGCCTGCAATTAACTTTGTACGCGATGCCAGATAGCGCGCCATACGCACCCGCGCCCACGGCATCATAAGGCCAAGCGTTAAAAGAATAACGACGGCATTTGATAAAGCAATCCCGATATAATCGCGCGCTCGCACATCAGAACGGAACCTATGGCGATCATCAAGGATCATATTATTATAGGCCAAATTACGCATCCGCGCATTGTAGAAAAGAAAGGCGGGAATAATACCAATGAAAAAGGCAATATAGGCTGCAACAATGAGCGCAATCACCTCAGGGCCTAAATTTTCTGGATCCATTGTCCCTAGAGCCTGCACTCCGCCCATCATAATCGAGCCGGCTAAAAAGGTGACAGCAATCAATAAGACAATACCAATTCCTAGCGCAATAAAATAAGCCGCGAAATAAGGCCCCATATCGGCCTTAAAACGAAAGCTTCGATTGCCATATTGGTGATTATTAATTGTAAAGTCTTGCTGATTATTTGTCACAACAGGCGAGAGAAAATAAAGCGTAAAAACAGAAATTATTGGCAAAACAACATAGGACAAAAGCGCACCGCCATAAGTGCCGCCAAAATTAAACCGCACATTCCGATAACTTGACACGCGCGCATTGAACATCAAAGCGCGGCAAATCAACCACGGTAAAGATGCAAGTAAAACCAAGAGTAAAATTAGGTAAAGTCCAATCGAAACATATTGCGAGGCCGATAAAGCAATAAGAGCGCCAAAAACAATAAGGCGGCCTATAAAAATTTGTAACCCGCGGGCATGATAGGAGAAATTCTGCGCATCAATATAAGTGCTCCCATAGAAATATTTCTTGTCACGAACCTTTGCCCATGCACCGTAAATGCCCAGCGTAATAATACTTAGAAGAACATTAACAATCCAAATGCCAAAATATTCTTTCGCATTTCCTTTAAACTCAACCTGATGCTCTATGTGCTCACCTATGTTATCGTCTATGATGACATCGCTCATAACCACTTCCCTATGTTATATTCAATCAACATAAGCCGGATTTTGAGGGGATGAAAAGGTTTATTTAGCCTTATCTAGAATATCCCGCTTAATTCGGGTGAGCGCGAAGCTAATGTTCCCGCGAATATTCTGCGCATTTAATTGCAATAGCCGCTCACGGTAATCGGCCTCATAACGTTTGAGCATATCTTTGTGCAGGCTACGCACCATAATAATATGCCCGCCGCGAATAAGAATAAAATAGAGCGCCGCAAAGCCGACCAAAACCGCCGTATGATCGCGTAGTTTTTCACTCGATAATCCGTGCACGAAAAAAAGTGCTATTAACACTGCGCCCGTGGTCGGTGCGACAACCCGCATCAACCAGCAATGCAGAGACAAATAACGATATTCAATCTGTTTTGGCGTCATAAAAT
>CAZEOD010000074.1:0-8218 GCA_964513675.1 uncultured Caulobacterales bacterium
GTTAGGACGCCAGGTTTTCAACCTGGAAAGAGGGGTTCGATTCCCCTAGGGACTACCAACGTATTGCATCCTCATTGATATAATTTTTCTCTATATATTATGGGCATAATGCCGCCCGCAGAGGCCGAATCTGTACCTTAATTGGCAGCCCATAATCTTCCCAATAGAATTACTCGCGATTTTCCGGTATAAAGGACAGAATGAGAGCCCATGCAGCAATATGAGCGCCGTGGGTAACGATTCTTGGTGCAGCTGTAACATGTACGGGCTGAAGATAGTTGGGGAAGTAAGGTAAGTTAGCGTTCTAGCGCATCGCGGGCCGACATAACATCAGCGTGGATCGCCTGTAGTCTGCGGCGAGAGATTTTATCGTCAGATGCAGCCAAAAGGGATTCGAGTAATTTAAGCGCGTCATCAAGATCTTCTGCGGCTTCATAAATATTCTGCGGCAATCCCTCGTTTTTATGAAAATTAACATGAGTGTTCATTGTGTCACTACCGGGAGAGCAATAAGCAATCGAGAGACCAACGGGGAGGCGCGTTTTATAGCTCCCGCAGGCGACATCCAGTTGGGATTGAATGAGGCCAGTGACATTGCGTAAGTCTGCGCCGGACAAATCTGTTCCGGATAATTTCGTCCGGTCAAAAACCGCATTTCCGAATTTCACGCCGTGCATAACGGCATCACTCAGATTCGCCCCCTCAAGATCTATATGATCGGCGCGGGCATTAATAAAATGAGACCCTGTAAAATCAGCGTCTTCGGCTGAAGCGCTGATAAGTTTGGAGTCGTTGAAAATACTGCCTTTAAATTCACCGCGCGTCATGTCGGCGCGGCGCAAGTCAACGGCGCGAAGATTGGACTCCGTCAGCTTGGCTTCGATTAACGTCGCATCCGGCATAATGGAAGCTTCAAGATTGACCTTCTCACCTGTGACCCCGACAAGATAAGCGCGGCGGAAATGGGTGGTTGATAAATTAGAGTTGTCAAACTTACCTCCGCTAAGATTAGAGCGGTTAAAAATAGAGCCGGAAAAATCTGCATTTTGAAGCTGCATGCGGGTCATTGTTTTATTTGATAAGTCGCAATTAGAGCATGATCCAGAGGATGTGTGAAGCCGCGCATCAACTTTCATTTGTGCGGATGCTGGGGCTGTTATCATCAGGCTCACTGCTGATATGCCGCCCATTAATTTAAAGATCATGCCTCTCATGCTTTCAGCTTAGACTGCATGAAAGAGCAATGCGAGTAAATTTACGGTAAGGTTCAATATAAAATTCAACCTTTGTTGCGTAAATAACACGATTGGATTTTACGCTAAGAGCAGCCTGTTGTTGTGCCGCAGGTATCGCATTTTTGGCAGGTTCCGTTTCGGATCAATGTGAAATGCCCACATTCGGGGCAGGAATCGCCCGTATATCCTTGAAATCGTGATGTTTTCTCCCGTGTTGGGGCGGTGTCTAATATAGGTTTTAAGCTCGGTTTTGATGCTTTTTTCTGGCTATCTATAACAGCTTTATCCAGAGGTTTATTCTGAGGGGCAGTGTCTTTACTCGCGGATTTAAGCTCTGCTGACGTTATATCGGCGCTGTCCTTGGGCGTTATATCGTCTGCGCGGCGCGAAAAAGGAACAATATTATCATCGACTTGTCCTGCGCGCAGGAAGCCTTTGCTTTGACCCGGGAGTAATTTGGGCTTGCGCCAATTTTCTGTTGGGGCGGGATTACGCTCGGCTTCGCCTGCGCCGAGGTTGTCGGGCGTTTCGCCTGATCCGGTATTATGGGCGAGATCATCCCAGCCGAGATAAGAAATACCAAGCTCGCGGAAGATATAATCAAGGATAGAATTGGCAAATTTAATCTGGTCATTCCCTGTAACGGGGCCGGACGGCTCAAAGCGGGTAAAGACAAAGGCTTCGACAAATTCTTCAAGCGGGACGCCATATTGCAGGCCGATAGAAATAGCGATGGCAAAATTATTCATCAAAGAGCGGAAGGCCGCGCCTTCTTTATGCATGTCGATAAAAATTTCGCCAATACGGCCATCTTCAAACTCGCCCGTATGGATATAGACTTTATGTCCGCCGACGGTCGCTTTTTGGATATAGCCTGCGCGGCGGTCGGGTAGACGTTCGCGCTCAAAGGGTTTTTCGACAATACGTTCAATGATTTTGGGCGCTATAGTTTCGGCGTGGCGGCTAATTTTCTCAATCGTCGAGCCGTCGGCGCTCTCATCAGCGGCGTCTAGCTGCTCGTCACTCATAAGGCTGGCGGCGAGGGGCTGCGATAGTTTTGACCCATCCCGATAAAGCGCAATGGCTTTTAAGCCAAATCGCCATGCGTCTTGATAGACAGTGGCACAGTCTTCAAGGCTCGCGCTACGCGGCATATTCACAGTTTTCGAAATGGCGCCAGAGATAAAAGGCTGAGCGGCGGCCATCATGCCAATATGTGCGGCCGGAGATAAAGCGCGGGTGCCTGTGCGGCCTGACGCCGTTGCACAATCAAAAACGGCGAGATGCTCAGGGGATATATGCGGGCCGCCTTCGAGCGACATGGCGCCGCCGCAATATATATTAGCCGCCTCGATGTCGTCGGTGGAAAACCCAAGAATAGGCAAAAGATCATGACTGAAATGCGTTAATTGTTCATCTGATAAGTTCAAACTATCACGGCAAAAGTCACGCCCCAAGGTCTCAACGTTAAAGACATACCGAATATCAAAGGCATCTTTGATAGCCGCATTAATTTGCGCAATTTTATCGGCAGTAAAGCCAAGATGTTTCAGCCGCGCTTCACTTATTCCTTTATCATCATGATTTAACTGGGCTGGGAGGCATCCATGACCCAAAGCGTAGCGGATTAAATCTTCAACATTATCATAGCTGTAGCCCAAAGCCTTAAGGGCATCTGGTACGGCTCTATTGATTATTTTCATATGGCCGCCGCCCGCTAATTTCTTAAATTTTACAAGGGCGAAATCCGGCTCGATACCGGTTGTGTCGCAGTCCATTACAAGGCCGATGGTACCGGTTGGGGCGATCACAGATATCTGCGCATTACGGAATCCATCTGCCTCGCCATATTGCAAAGCCTTATCCCAACTCAGGGCGGCGGCTTTGACTATATCAGGACAAGGCGAGCTGCCGATATTTAGCGCGATGGGTAAATGGGTTAAACCTTCGAAATTTTGCTCTCCGGCGGCCGCGCGGCGGTGATTGCGAATAACGCGGAGCATAGACGAGGCGTTTTTTTTATAGTGAGGAAAGGCACCTAGATGTTTCGCCATTTCGGCCGATGTTTCATAAGCTTTGCCGGATAGGAGCGCGGTTAGCGCGCCGGCATAGGCGCGTCCTTCGCTGCTGTCATAGGCAATGCCAGAGGACATTAAAAGCCCCCCTAGATTGGCATAACCTAAACCCAATGTGCGGAAATCATAACTTCTCTGCGCGATATTTTTCGAGGGGAATTGCGCTATCATGACGGATATTTCGAGAATAATCGTCCAAAGACGTATGGCGTGGGTGTAACCCGCGATATCAAACTGACCATCCTGGCCTTTAAACCGCATTAAATTTAGCGAAGCAAGATTACAAGCCGTATCGTCCAAGAACATATATTCCGAACAGGGGTTTGATCCTTTTATGTCGCCTGAGGACGCGCAGGTGTTCCACGCATTAATCGTGTCATGATATTGCACTCCCGGATCGGCGCTGTCCCATGCCGCGCGCGCGATTTTTTGCCAGAGGGCACGCGCCGAGACGGTTTTGGAAACGGCGCCATCCGTGCGGCGGACAAGCTGCCACTGTTCATCATCCTCAACGGCTTTGAGGAATTTATCCGTGACCCGCACGGAGTTATTCGCATTTTGACCTGATATCGTCGCATAAGCTTCGCTGTCCCAATCGGCCGTGAAGATATCGGTTTTGATCTCATCAATCCCTTGCTTGGCGAGGTCAAGGGCGCGGTTAATGGCACCGCTCGGAACGGCGCTACGCTGCGCCGCGCGAATGGCTTTGGCGAGGGCAGGGTTTTGGGCTGGATCGAATGCGCCGTCTTGGTCATCAGTTTGGCAGGCTTCTAGGATCCTATTAAGCGCGCTGTTTACGGCGTTAGAACCCGCAATAAGGGCGGCAACTTTCATCTCTTCGGATGATTTCCAATCAATGAAATCTTCAATGTCGGGATGGTCAATATCCACAATCACCATTTTAGCGGCGCGGCGGGTTGTGCCGCCTGATTTGATAGCCCCTGCGGTTGCATCGCCAAGTTTGAGAAAAGATAACAGGCCAGAGCTTTCCCCGCCGCCCGATAAAGGCTCACCTTTTCCGCGAATATTGGAAAAGTTTGAGCCTGTTCCAGAGCCATATTTGAATAATCGGGCTTCGCGAACCCATAAATCCATAATCCCGCCAGATGCTAATAAATCATCTTTGACGGACTGGATGAAACAGGCATGAGGTTGCGGACGTGAATAGGCGTCTTGAGAGGCTTTGGCTTTGCCCGTTTGCGCATCAACATAATAATGCCCTTGCGCGCCGCCTGTTAATCCATAGGCCCAATGAAGCCCTGTATTAAACCATTGCGGACTATTTGGCGCGGCCATCTGCATGGCGAGCATATAGCGGATTTCATCATAGAAGCACCGTGCATCGGATTCCGCATTAAAATAGCCGCCAGCCCATCCCCAATAACTCCAGCAGCCGGCCATACGGTTAAACACGGCGCGGGCATCAGTCTCCGAGCCGAGTTTTGCGTCTTCTGCGGGGCGGCGGCGCTGTAACCAATCTGGAAAATTATCATCCGCGACAAGAGCTGTGTCTGACGGCACACCTGCTTTGCGGATGTATTTTTGAATCAGGATATCGCTGGCGACCTGTGACCAAGCTGCCGGTACCAGAACGGCATCAGATTTACGCAGAACATGGCCGCTAAAATGCCGGACTTCGCTGACGCGCGGCTCAAACGCGATCGTCTGATAGGGGCTTTGCCCTGCCTTCGTATAATAGCGTTTAATCTGCATCGATTCACTCCATAGCTTTCAAGATAAGCAGGCTCGATGACAAGGGCAATAGCATGGCCTTGTGATTCATGGGCATAAGTTACGGTAAAAATGGCTGTAATTTGCCACTATCACGCCGCAATTTCTCCACATCATATCTTTACCCTGCGCGTGAGTCGGGCCATAAGGCCCTATAAAGTTACGGTGGAATATCTTGGGTCATGCGGCTCTCCATGCGTAATGCGAAACTTTAACGATGGCGGCCTCTATGTGGACCTTTATCAAACGTATGTTTACTTGGTGGAATGGCGCGACCCTTGGGACGCTGCTCCAAATTCGCTCTAAAGGCACTAAGGTTGGTGAAGATGACTATGGCAACACCTATTTCGAAGAAAAAGGTGACGGTTATGATGGCCGTAAACGGCGCTGGGTAACTTACAAGGGCTATGCTGATGCGTCGCGCGTGCCGCCGGAATGGCATGGCTGGTTGCATCATATGTATGATGACGCCCCGAGCGAGGTGCCGCTTAAGACGCAAGACTGGGAATTGCCGCATCATCCTAATCTTACCGGAACAATCCATGCCTATAAGCCAAAAGGCAGTCTTGATCGCGGCGGCGTCCGTGACAAAGTGGCAAGTGATTATGAGGCGTGGAGCCCTGATGCTTGAGTGCATAACCCCAATATTATCGAAGTCTAAACGTCTCGCGGCTCTAAGTTTTTTGACATTTATAGCCAGTTTTACGGCGATGCCGTCAGCCGCGCAAACGGGTGAGACGATAGTGGTCGATAGCAGCGTAGAGGCTACGGCCTCGGCTGTATCGACCCTTCGCCCGAATATTATCGGCGATACGGTGGATCTCCGCACGCTGGATAAAGTGACGGCGATTACAAAAGATTATAAGGTTAAGACAGGCGAGAGCCTAAGGTTCGGCACATTAACGGTTGATGTTAAACATTGCGAAGTGAAGCCGCCAGAAGCTATCCCTGAAACTTTTGCATTTTTACAAATCTTTGAACCGCCGCAACTTCGTCCAAAAGAGCGTGCAAAGCTGTCTGAAGACCCAGACCCGATCAAGCTTTTTTCAGGGTGGATGCTCGCGTCTAAGCCTGCCATTTCGGCCCTAGATCACCCGGTGTATGATGTCTGGGTAATCGGCTGTCAGGGGGGGGATATTACCTAAAACTTGCCTCTATTTTGAGGGCGGCCTTTAACCGCTTTTGATAGTCTTGTTTTGTAATCTCAACCGCGCCCATACTCGCCAGATGATCTGTTAAAAACTGTGTATCTAAAAGGACATAGCCGCAGCTGTTCAAGCGCTCGACCAGTTTTATCAGCGCAATTTTAGAACCGTTAACGGCGCGCGAAACCATGCTTTCGCCAAAGAATGCCCCGCCAATAGACACGCCGTAAAGCGCGCCAATGATCTCGCCATCCCGCCAGACTTCGACCGAATGGGCGTGGTTCATAGCGTGCAGCCGTTTATAGAGATATTCAATGCCGTGATTGATCCATGTTGTTTTACGGTCAGGCGCAGATTCGGCGCAGAGTGCAATGACTTGCGCAAAATCATGATTATAGGTGACGTCGAAATCACCGCGTTTCATGACTTTTTGCATGGTTCGGGAAATATGTAGGCCATCCAAAGGCACGATACCGCGCTCAGTTGGTTCGACAAGAAATATGCCTTCGTCATTACGGTCATCGGACATCGGGAAAACGCCGCGCCGATAACAGGCTAAGAGGTCTTCAGGGCCAAAACTATTCATAACGTTTTGTAAGTTATAGCTGTTCCGCCTTAACTAAAAGCGGTTTTCGCCTGCTGCCTGAGCCATGCGCTCATTTTTTTATAAGGGACAGGGCCATGGCTGATACGAGCCACGCCAAGTTTTGTGAGCGTTTTACGATCAGGAACATGGGGCAGAGCGATAATATTTACCGGTAAGTCTACGGCGGCGCATAGCGCGCCGATTAAAGTTTCATCGGTCAGTCCGGGCGCGAAAAAACCATCGGCCCCCGCGGCTTTATAGGCTTTTGCACGCGCAATAGCAGCGTCTAGCATGTCTGTATTATGCGTATCCGGTTTGGCTTTTAGAAAGATGTCTGTTCGCGCATTAATAAAGATATCAGGGCAAATTTTGTCCGCTGCCGTCCGCGCAGCCCTAATGCGAGCTGTTTGATCTTCAAGGCTGTATAGCGTAGTCCCGCCGATGATTTGGTCTTCAAAATTAAACCCGCAAATACCTCGATCTACCGCTTTTGAGAGTGTTGCTGCGACGGCATGAGGCGTTTCGCCATATCCGCCTTCAAGGTCCATACTAACGGGGAGGTCTGTTTGCGATATGATGCGGGTGATATTATCAAGCGCGAGATCAAGCGGAATAGCCTCACCATCGGGATAGCCAAAGGCGGCGGCAACGGGCCAACTCCCTGTGGCCAAAGCTGCGGCTCCGGCTTCTGCTACCGTTGCCGCGCTGCCCGGATCCCAAATATTAAACAGGACAAGTGGATTGCCTTTAATGTGGAGGCCTTTGAAAACTTTAGCTTTTTCATGTTGCGTTTTCATATTTGGCCTGCTTTCTTCCATCAGGTGACTGTGGGGTTTAATCTAGCCGCGATCTATTTTGAACATGATGAGGGTGCAAATCTACTGACGCCGTTCAGCCCATCACATTATTCTTGTTCTTTTAACCAATTTTCTAGCCAGTGAATATTATAGTCACCTTTTTGGAAATCGGGATCGTCGAGCAAGGCTTCATGTAGAGGCTTCGTTGTTTCAATGCCGGTTATCACCATTTCACCAAGTGCGCGGCGAAGACGCAATATCGCACCTTCGCGCGTATTCCCCCAGACGATGAGTTTTCCAATCAAGCTGTCATAATAAGGCGGAATGGAATAGCCTGTATATAAAGCGCTATCGAGCCGTGTATTCATACCGCCAGGGGCATGGAAATCCACGACTTTACCGGGTGAGGGCGCAAAGCTTCGCGGGTGTTCAGCGTTAATTCTGCACTCAATGGCGTGACCTTTAAATGTCACATCGTCTTGCGTATAATTAAGCGGTAGCCCTGCGGCGACTCGTATTTGCTCCCGTACAAGATCAATGCCCGTAATTTCTTCTGTGACAGGATGTTCGACCTGTAGGCGTGTATTCATTTCAATGAAGAAAAACTCGCCGTTCTCATATAGAAACTCGATTGTCCCTGCGCCGCGAT
>CAZEOD010000075.1:0-8202 GCA_964513675.1 uncultured Caulobacterales bacterium
CCCTATATGGCTTCGCGGGGTATGAAATGGATACAGCATTACGGGCCGCCAGGCCTAGATGATGCCGCCCTTCGGGAGCATATTCGCCTTAGCTATGATATGGCAATAAAACGATTAACGCAGGTAAAACGCGCGGCGTTAGGCTTGACCTAAGCATGGTTTAAGATAGCTATAGGTCATGAAACTATACACGCATCCACGGTCCCCTTTTGCGCGAAAGGTTATGATCTTTGCAAGGGTTCATGATGTCACTCTTGACGAAGAGGTCGTCGGCGGCCCTGACCCACAATATGGCTATACGAATGGTGATAACCCGCTCGGCAAAATACCTGCGCTTGAGTGGCAGCCGGGGCAGTTTCTTTTTGATAGTCCTGTCATTTGCGAGCATTTAGATAATCTGTCACAAACGCCTTTATTGCCCCAAAATCCGCAGGCGCGGTTTATCCAAAAATGGCATCATGCCCTCGGCGATGGCCTTGCTGAGGCGAATATGCATCTGATGTTTGAGCGCCTTCGCCCCAAAGAGCTTCATTGGGAGAAAATGATATCCCGTCATGAGCGTGCCGTTGAAAAAGCGGTGATGCATCTTGAAACCATGACAGATGATATTGGTGAGGATTGGACATTTGGAAATATAGGCATTGTCACGGCCCTCGACTTTTTAAGCTTTCGCGCAACGCAGTTTAAGTGGCGCGCGGCGGCCCCTAAATTAGCGGTTTGGCATGATGGGTTTATTGATAAACAGGCTTATCAAGACAGTTTCGGATATGGAGCCGAACTATGAAACTTTATTGTCACCCGATATCGCCTTATGCCCGTAAAGCCATGATTCTCGCGCGGCTTCACGGCATTGATGTCACCGAGTTGCAAGCCGAGGTAAAGGGGGCAGACGGCTATGCGGCCGGCAATAATCCCTTAGGGAAAATTCCTGCATTGGAATGGAAGCCCGGCCAATATCTCTTTGATAGTCCCGTTATTTGCGAATATTTGGATAGCTTATCGGCGGCTCCCATTTTGCCGCAAGATCCGCATCTTCATATGCTCAACAAGTGGCAACATGCGCTTGGCGATGGTTTGGCTGATGCGGTTTATAATTACCGTTATGAAACTGTTCGGCCCGACGCGCTGCATTGGGATGAGATGATTCTTCGTCACGAGACGACGATCCGAAATGTGGTTGCGACGTTAGACCAGATTTGCGGCTGGCTTGGCGGGCCGTGGAGCTATGGTAATCTAGCGATTATCACGGCGCTTGATTATGCCAGCTACCGTTCGGGCCATATTGATTGGCGCAGCTTATCACCAAAATTGGCGGCATGGCATGCAGGATTTACAGATGACACGGCCTATAAAGCGACCTATGGTTTTCCCATCAACGGGGAATAAGGCCGTATCATGCTAAAGAAAATTATACTTGGAAGCATTTTAGCTTTGGGCATCGCAGCTGTGTCTTTTTATATATGGCCGCAGCCTAAATATGAAGCGGGTCAGCCGAGCGAGGTTTTCCTTGAAAATGCGAAACGCTTTTATGTCGCGCCGCTTTCGCCGGATTGGACGTTTAAAGATTTTATAACGGTTGATAATCGCCGCATAAGATGGGGAGAGACGGGCAACCGCGCCGCCGCACGCGCGACTGTGGTTTTTGTGCCGGGGTTCGGCGGCTTTATGGATATGTATGGCGAGCAGGTCGATATGCTCGCTGAACGGGGATTTCATGTTATAGGGTTTGAAGCGCGCGGTATGGGCGGCGGTGACCGCGATAATCCGAAACAACCCGAACAGATGAATCCGTCTGAGTTTAAAACATATTCTGATGATTTTGCCGCCTTTTATAACGCCCATGTCGCGCCGCTTCCGCATGATAAAGCCGTTATATCTTTATCTTTTGGGGCGCATTTATCCATGCGCGCGGCGGCGCAGCATGATTTGGATATACAGGCTTTTGTTAGCGCTGCGCCGGCCTTACGCTTGCAAACGGGCAGTGAGATGAGCCGCGAGGAGGCGATTAAGGGATTAGGCTTGCTAAAGGCGTTAGGCCGCGGGGAGTATTTCCTGCCGGGAACGGGCAATTGGCTGCCCTATAGTGACGATCTCACTGTCGCCAAAGAATGTGGATCCGAGCCAAAGCGCCTTTACCGCCGTGATGTTATTCTGGCAGACCGCCTTGATTTACGGACGGGCGGGCCGACAATTAATTGGGTGATTGAACTGGATGAAAGCGGTAGCGGCTATATGGCATCAGATGAATTTAAAGCCGGATTTGATATGCCGTCAAAAGTCATTCTTGCTGATGGCGATACGATCATTGATAATGATTATGCCGAAGCGCTTTGCCGCGATATAGAGAGCTGCACAGTTGAGTATTTACCCGATACGGGCCATTGCCTCCTCGTGGAGCGCGATGACGTGCTGAATGAAATATTCGGCAGCGTAGATGAGCTACTCGCGAAATAATAAAATTATTTCAAATCATTATTGAAAAATGCTGGCATGGCATCGCCAAAGCCTTTTTCCGTATTCTTTGGTAGATTGTGATAGCTCTTACGCTCGGGCTTTTTAGAGCGCTCATTCGGCTTTGAGCGAGCATCGCGGCTGTCTCTATTGGCCGTCTTGTTGCGGTTATCCGTCTGCTTATCCTTACGGGCCGGTTTCACTGTTGTCTTAGAGCTAGATGCGTCTTGTGGCTCTTCGCGATTCTTTGACTTGCGCGGCGGTTTACGGTTTTCGGTCTTATCTCGGCCAGTAGATCGTCCTCGCCGTTTGTTATCACGGCCTTTACTATCCCGGCTTTTATTATCACGCCGTCCACGTTCCGTTGGAAATTCATCTAATCCGTCAACCTCAAGGGCTTCAATGGAGTCGATTTTGATAAGCGATAAAATAGCATTATAATATTTGTCATCACGCGGGGCGACAAACATGATGGCGTCGCCTTTGCGTCCTGCCCGACCTGTGCGCCCGATACGGTGGACATAATCTTCAGCATGGCTGGGAACATCATAATTTAAAACATGGCTGACATTGGGAATATCAAGGCCTCGGGCGGCCACATCACTGGCGACAAGGAATTTAACCTCACCCGATTTGAAATTCTCTAAAGTCGTCATCCGAAGTGATTGCGCAAGGTCGCCGTGAATAGGCGCGGCGGAATGGCCATGTATGCTGAGCGATTTTGCAACAATATCAACGTCTTTTTTGCGGTTGCAGAATACAATCCCATTTTTCATGCCCGGTGCATTATCAATAATCCACCGCAGGGCACCGCGTTTTTGCTTGGCATCATTACTGGGCATTTTAACAATACGCTGGGTAACAGTGTCGGCGGTTTTGTTTTGACGTGCAATTTGTACCGTTACGGGTTGATGCAAGAATTGATCGACGAGGCGTTTAATCTCTGGCGCCATTGTTGCAGAGAAAAATAGCACTTGCCGCGTAAATGGCGTCATTTTAAAAATCTTTTCGATATCAGGAATGAAGCCCATATCCAGCATACGGTCAGCTTCATCAACAACGAGCGTTTGAACGCCGGTCAGCAAAATCTTACCTCGATCAAATTGATCGAGAAGACGGCCGGGGGTGGCGATTAAAATGTCTACGCCGCGCATAAGCTTTTTATCTTGTTCCGCAAAAGAGACGCCGCCAATTAAAAGCGCCATTTCAAGTTTCAGATATTTTCCGTAAAGCTCGACATTTTCTGCAACCTGCGCCGCTAATTCTCTAGTCGGGCAGATAATAAGGCATCTTGGCATTCGCGCGCGGGCGCGGCCATTGGCCAAGTTATGCATAACGGGCAGGGTGAACGCGCCGGTTTTCCCCGTTCCGGTTTGGGCGATCCCTAAAACATCACGGCCAGTGATAGCGGACGGAATTGCTTTCGCTTGTATAGGTGTTGGCTTTTCATAGCCAATATCGCTGAGAGCTTTGAGGATTTTACTATGTAAGTTTAAATCGGCGAAGCTAACCTCAACGGCTGCATCAGCTGCAATTTCCTCAATCTCGGTTGTTTTATCGTTCAATGCTTTGTCCTAATTGCATGTGAATATACATGCCCTCACGTTTTTATTAACGTATCCGTCTGTGCACTGACAAAGACCGAGGCAAAGGTCAAGTCATGGTTTTACTTATACGCATTTGGCTAGCGGTATTTATGAGGCCGTTTATCTTCAGTCAGTGGATTATATCGGTCCCGTAACTTTGTTTGCCGTGATTCGAGGGATTGGGAAACGCCGTCGATATAGATATGTGTCGGCGCGGATGTTACATTAAGAGGGTCTCCATCCCAGACAACAAAATTGGCCGCTTGACCGCGCCGGATTTGTCCAGCGGGCTCAATATTAAACCAAGACAGGGGTGTTTGGGTCAGAGCGGTCATTGCGTCATCCCAAGATAAACCTTCGCCCACCGCATTTCCCGCATGTTGCGCCAAAACACGAACATTATGCGATAAATCGGCAGTGCGCGTCATAAAGGCAAAGGGGATTTTTGCCTGTGCGAGTAAGGCGGCGTGATCGGCACGCGCGCCGAGCTTTTCAAAACTTCCGGGCAAATTTTCATGCGGGTCGATGACAAGCTTTAGGCCTGCGGCTTTAACTTGATCCGATACCATCCAGGCTTCGGTTGCGCCGATTATAATAATGTCGAGCCTGTTATAATCCGACTTTAGCTTGGCTATGCGCAAGATATCTGCGGCGCGGTCAGCTTCAATCATGAGCGGCATTTGCCCGCGCGCCGCAGCGGCCATAGCGGCGGCATCATAGCGGGATAACGCATCACCACTATCAGGATCGCCAAACCGTCCCGGATAAGCCAGCGCATCATCAAGTGAAGCCCGTAGCTGTGCTAAGGCTGCGGCGCGGGAACCTCCCGCGATTTCGGCCCCGCTTTCCCCGAGGCGAACAAAGATAAAAGCTTTCTCATCAGCAATAGAGTCAAAATCACCGGATGTTGTCGCTATTAATCCCGTTCCTGCAACAACATGATGGCTGGCGGCTGGGGCGGCTCCAATACGGGTGATGCCTTCAATCCGTGTGTTGCCGATGCTCGCGGCTTTGGGATTAAAGCTGTCGGCGGCAATTTCTCCGGCCGATGTTTTGGCCTCGCCTGAGCGAATGTCATTTGTGCTGCCTTCGAGACTGATATCAACGAGGCCGATATGTGTGTAAGGTGCAAAGAGACCGGGCGTCACCCACACAGAATCGCCAGAAATAGTTACAGCATTATCAGGCGCTGCAAGCTCTGCGCCAATGCGGGTTACGACGCCGTTAGTGACAATCATATCGGCGCTTTCAAGTGTGCCTTGATTGGTTTGGGTGGCGATTTTGGCATTATCTACAAAGATCGTTTGCGCGTGAGCCGTTGCGGTAAAAGCCGTGGATAAGAGCAGGGTAAGAAGTAAAGGCTTCAACATTATTTTACGTCTCCATTTTGTCCAACCATGAAGTCGCTCACAGGTTTTAATCCAGAGGCGCGGTCATAGGACAGGGCGCCGTCGATATAAACCTTTTGCGGGCGGGCATAGGTTGAGAACGGGTCGTCAGACCAGAGTACAATATCAGCGCGTTTGCCAACTTCTAGCGATCCTGTTTGATCGGCTATCCCGAGCGCTTTCGCAGGGTTATGCGTCATCCACATAAAGGCCTCAGCTTTTGGAATGGCGAGTCCGGCGCGGTTGCCATCTGACCACGTCTTTGCGACTTCTTGGTTAAGCCGCTGGATACCGTAGCTGTCATCGGAGTGGATCATCGCGCAAGCGCCTTGGGCATGAACAAAGGGCACATTCTCACGTATGCTGTCATTGGCTTCCATTTTAAAGCCGTACCAATCCGCCCACATTGCAGAGCATACGTCATTCTCAGCAAGAAGATCGCCGATTTTATAGCTTTCAACAGCATGGTGGAATGTTGTAACCTTATAGCCAAATTCTTTGGCAATATCCATAATTTGCACCATTTCATCGGCGCGGTAACAATGCATTTGCACCAGAATGTCACCGTTTAAAACACCTGCCATTGTTTCGAGCTGAATGTCGCGCGTGACCTCTTTACCGTCTTCTAGCTTCTTTTTATATTCAGCCGCTTTGATCCAGTTTTTACGGTAGCCCGCAACATTGCCCATGCGGGAGCCGGGGCCGCCTTTATCACCATAAACGCGCTTAGGGTTTTCACCGCAGGCCATTTTCAGAGTATAGGGGGCATCCGGAAATTTCATGGCTTGAACTGTTCGGGCCGCCACATTGCGGAGCGTAATGCCGCGCCCGCCAAATAAATTAGCGGATCCGGGGAGGATATGAAGCGTCGTTATGCCGCCAATCAGGGCTTGCTCAAAACCTGGGTCTTGTGGCCATACACCATGTTCAGCGTAAACTTCGGATGTGATAGGTGATGTGACTTCATTGCCGTCGCCATGGGCATGCACGCCGGGCGATGGGTAATTGCCAAGGTGGGAATGGATATCAATGATCCCCGGGCTGATCGTTTTGCCGCCCGCATCAATTGTTTGGGTAACCTCGCCAGAAAAAGCGCCGCCGCCGATGGCTGCAATCTTGCCGTCAACAACATGGACATAGCCGCTTTCAATCTCGCCGCCAATACCGTCGAAAATATGGGCGTTAGTGATAACAAAATCATCCGACGGCATGGGTTCATATGTTGACGCAAAGGCCGTGTTCGGGATGAGGCTATCGCTCGATTTATCCTGATCTTGATGTGTGCTCGAATCATTAGAGCAGGCCATAAGCGCAAAAGCAGCACAGCCCGCTATCAGTGTGGTTTTTAAGAGATTTTTCATACCGTCTTTTGGGCGAAAACACCTCAAAATTCAAGAAATATTCTTTTAAGCGGCTTTAAACATCGACCTCATCGACGAATTGGGCGTGGTCTTGGATATATTGATAGCGCAAATCAGCACGTTTTCCCATCAGGGTTTCTACGAGGGCTTCGGTTGACGGTAGGTTTTCTTCGTCAATCGTAATCCGCGCGAGATTCCGCGTTTTGGGATCCATTGTCGTGACCTTAAGCTGCGCGGCCATCATCTCGCCAAGCCCTTTAAATCGGCCAATTTCAATCTTGCCTTTACCCTTGAAGAAAGTCTCTGCCAATTCCTCACGGTGACCATCATCAATGGCATAGGCGGTTTTGCCGCCTTGAGTCATTTTATAGAGCGGCGGCATCGCCATATAGAGTCGCCCTTGATGAATGAGCTCTGGCATATAGCGGTAGAAAAATGTAATCAGCAGGGCCGCAATATGCGCGCCGTCCACATCCGCATCGGTCATGATGATGACCCGCTCATAGCGGAGATCATCGGGATCAAACTTCTTTCCCAGCCCCACGCCGAGTGCGACCGAGAGATCATTAATCTCTTGGTTGTTCATGATCTTATCCATGGAGGCGCTCTCCACGTTCAAGATTTTCCCGCGAATGGGCAGGATCGCTTGCGTCACACGGTTACGCGCAGATTTCGCCGTCCCGCCCGCGGAATCTCCCTCAACGATAAAGATTTCTGTCCCTTCCGGCGTCTTCTTTGAGCAGTCCGATAGCTTCCCCGGCAGGCGCAGGCGCTTGGTCGCGGATTGGCGTTTCACGTCGCGCGCTTTGCGGCGTTTCACGCGTTCATCCGCGCGCTCTATCGCCCATTCTAGCAAGCTGTTCGCCTCTTTCGGCGAAGACGCCAGCCAATGATCAAACGGGTCACGCACCGCATCCTCGACCAAGCGCGCCGCCTCAGACGTGGAAAGCCGATCTTTGGTCTGGCCGACAAAATCTGGGTTCTTGATAAAAACGCTGACCACCGCGCCGATGCCAAACATCACATCATCAGGTTTCACTTTGGAGAATTTCTTCCCCATATTTGCGATATCGGCATAAGCGCGCAGGCCTTTGGTGATGGCCGCGCGCAGCCCTAGCACGTGGGTGCCGCCTTCGGGTGTTGGCACGGTGTTGCAGTATGACTTGAGGAAGCTATCATCGTCGCCAAAGCCCGCAGGCGTCCAGGTCACGGCCCACTCCACACGGCCATGCCCGTCTTGTTTCTTCGACTTCCCGGCAAAGAGTTCACGCGTCAGCGTCGGCTTCTCGCCCAGTTCCCCTTTGAGGTAATCTGCCAGCCCGCCGGGGAAGTGGAACACCGCCTCGTTCGGAGTCTTGCCATCTGATTTCGCCGGATCACACGACCAGCGGATTTCTACGCCGGGCTGCAGATAGG
>CAZEOD010000076.1:0-8197 GCA_964513675.1 uncultured Caulobacterales bacterium
CGTTGGCTCAATATCCGATAACCGACTCGGCGGCTGGTATGCGTACCGCGCGTCAAAAGCCGCGCTAAATATGGTGATTAAAACGCTCGCCATAGAATATGGACGCCGCTTTAAACAGGCTGCGATCATCGGGCTTCACCCCGGAACCGTGGATACAAGCTTATCCAAGCCGTTTCAGAGCAATGTGCCCGAAGGCAAATTATTCACACCAGATCAAAGCGCCGCTTATTTACTCAATGTCGTTAACACCATAGAGGCCGCGGATAGCGGATATCTGTTTGATTGGGATGGCCGCAAAGTGCCGGCCTAGACCTATCAGCCGCGCAATATTTTAGCGATAAAGCGCTTTGTTACGTCCCGCTTCTCGGCGCGCGCATGACGTTCAATCAAAGCGATATTATCGCGGATTTTCGCAATATCGCGGACGCCGTGCATCAGCATATAATCAATCGAAGCTTTATCAACCTCGCGCCCATAATCTGAAAATATTTTCCGCATAATCGGTTCCAGCAAAGCTTCGTCCGGCGGTGCAAGGTGGACGACAGTAAGATTTTTCAGCCGCGAGCGGAGGTCAGGCAGATGAGCTTGCCACTGGGTGGGATCTTGCCGATCCGTCAACAGCAGGGCATTAATATCCCCGTTTAGCGCCATATTAATCAGAATAAACAGGCTTTCCTCTGACCATTTCTGCGCATTATCGACGCAAATCACCTGCCCGCGGCAATCACTCACACGTAGCGGATTATCCAACCTTAAGACACGCGCCTTCGCCTCTTTTGCAAATGCATGAACCAGATGGGTTTTCCCCGTACCCGCCTCTCCGATTAATGCGAGAATATTGGACGGCCATGACGCGGGCCGCCGCAGCCAAGCAATAGCCGTTTCATTACAGCTACTTTGGAGAAAGGTTTCAAAGCTCTGCGGCGCAGCCGCGCCGAGATCAAAAGCAATCTGCTTCGGCGTTATCTCTTGAGAGGGGCCACTCATATTTACCGAAGATATTCACTCCGTCCGATAATCACGCCCATATCGGGATCAGACTTTAAGGTCACGCCTTTAAAGGACAGCTCTTTTGCAAGGCGCGACAGATCACCGCCGTAACTCAGCGTCATGACTGCGCCGTCTTTGGAGATCGCATCTAAACGCGCGGATTGAATTTGCGCGCTATCATTAATCACGTCTTGAAGACGGAGCCAATCTGATTGCGATGAAAATAAAACAGAAACGGGTAAATCTTGCGCGCCGGCCGCCAAAGACACCGAGGCTTGTTTCCAATCATTTTGCAAGCGATCAACCGCCGCTGCAACCGCCAGCTCCATTGTAACGCCTGTAACGGTTCCAAGATTGCGCGCCTCGCCCGTATTCAGCGATATATCAGTCAGGCTCACGCCAAAGCCCTGCAAAGTTTCATCGGCGCTCATGGCCAGAACTTGCCGCACGCCATAGCCCGACGCCAAGCGCGCTGCCGCATCGACATTACCGCCTGCAATAGCAGGGTCAAAGCCGCTCGCGCTTTCAGCCACAATCAGCGGCGTCAGCGCATGTTGATAACCGCCTGTTTTCAGGGCGGCCGTTAAAAGCTCTGCATTGCCGCGCGAGAACGGGACAACAAGCCGATTTTGAGCTTGTGAGGAAAAAAGCGTAAGATTATTCGCCTGTAGAAACCGCTGAACTTCGGCGGGATTAAATGCAATCGTCACATCACCAAAATAGCGCTGGGCTGTCCGCTGCTCATTTGAAATTTCTAAGGCGCGGATCATACGGCCAATCATTTCCGCTGTCGGCTCTGGAATACCGCGCGCTTGCGTCTGGGAGGGTAAGGTCACGCGGCGCAGCATAATTGCAGCCGCCTGCGCTTGGCCGTCTTTCAAAGCAAGCTCTTGCGCTTCAATCGCTGTATCCCCGATCGCATCGACTGGAATATTCGTCACAGTAAACGGGTCGGCCGCAAAAGCCGTCAGCGTCCCCCATAATGCGGAAAGAAAAAGGATCAGTGTCAAAATGTAACGTGTCATGGCACTCAGATAGCTTGTATTTATGGTAATTCAAAGACGATAAGGGTTAAAATACACATATATTTGCGCCGCTGACTTGAACTTAAGCCGTATTTCGGTTGTAAGCCCTGTTGAAATAGGCAAATTAGCGCCGCACAGGACAAAATAAGAATCATTATGCCCGATCAGAACAAAACTCCCCTGACCTATGCCGATGCCGGCGTTAGCATTGATAAAGGCGATGCCTTGATTGATCGTATCAAACCTTTTGCGAAAGCAACACGCCGCGCCGGTACGGAAAGCGCTCTAGGCGGGTTTGGAGGTCTATTCGACCTTAAAGCGGCAGGATATGATGACCCTATTCTGATTTCCGGTACGGACGGCGTTGGGACAAAACTTCGTATTGCGATTGATACGGGACTGCTGAGCACTGTCGGTATTGATCTGGTTGCCATGTGCGTGAACGACGTTCTGGCTCAAGGGGCCGAGCCGCTTTTCTTTCTTGATTATTTTGCGACAGGTCATCTTAGTAATGACAAAGCCGCAAGCGTTATTAAAGGCATCGCCGATGGCTGTCTGGATGCAGGCTGCGCCTTGATTGGCGGCGAGACAGCAGAGATGCCGGGCATGTATGACGGCGATGATTTTGATTTAGCGGGCTTTGTTGTCGGCGCGGTAGAACGCGATCGGATGCTTCCGCGATTAGATGATATGGCCGAAGGGGATGTTCTCATTGGCTTGGCCTCTAGCGGGCCACATTCTAATGGCTATTCGCTTATTCGCAAGATCGCCGAACGTTCAGGGCTTGGCTGGAACGATGACGCGCCGTTTGCAATAGGCCAGACACTCGGCCAAGCTTTGCTGACGCCGACGCGGATATATGTCAAATCTCTCATGCCTTTATTAAAGTCGGGCCGCATCAAAGGCTTGGCGCATATTACTGGCGGCGGCCTTACGGAAAACACACCGCGTATGCTCCCGAGCCACCTGACACCCGATTATGATTTATCGGGCTGGCAACGCCCCGAGATATTTAACTGGCTCCAAGAGATTGGCGGCGTTAAAGAGTCTGAAATGCAGCGCACATTTAACTGCGGCATTGGCATGGTCTTATGCACTGCGCCGGATGAAACGATTAGCCTGATTGCGGATCTGCTCGAAGCCGGCGAAGACGCGGCTATTATTGGTCAATTAAAAGCCAAATGAACGACGAACAGGTAACATCGCCGCGCCGCAAGACGCGGGTGGCCGTTCTAATCTCGGGCCGCGGGTCAAATATGGCCGCTCTCGCAGAGGCGGCAAAATCGGCGGATTACCCCGCTGAGATTGCTCTGGTTATATCAAACCGCCCCGATGCCGCCGGATTAGAGCTCGCGCGGGATTACGGCATAGAGGCTATATCAATCGACCATAAAGACTATCCGAGCCGCGAAAGCTTTGAAGGTGATCTACATGAAGCCCTTATCGACGCGAATATCGAGCTGATTTGCTGCGCAGGGTTTATGCGCGTATTAACGCCGTTTTTCACGCGGCAATGGCCCGATAAAATCCTGAATATTCATCCATCTCTCCTACCCAAATATAAAGGCCTAAATACGCATCAACGCGCGCTCGACGCCGGGGATAAGCGCCATGGCTGCACCGTGCATTATGTTAATGAGGAACTAGACGGCGGCGCTATTATTGCACAAGCAGAAATAGATATTCATAGCGGCGACACCGCCGAACACTTGGCCCAGCGCCTTATTCCAATCGAGCATCGTCTCTATATTGAAAGTTTAGAGCAGATTGCCGCCGCTGAGGCCATATAAAGGCTCGCGGCACTCACAAAACCCTTAGTTACAATGAGTCGTTATAATATTTAAATAACTATTAACCAAACTTATAAATTCCTCCTTTAAACGTTTGTGCAACTCTACCTCAAAGAGAAAAAAGGCAACTTACCCCGCACAGGGTAAAATATAGGGGGGAGTAATTATGGCTATATCAAGTCTACAAAAGCTTTTGCGAGATTTTAAAAGTGATATTCGCGGAAATTTTGGTGTGATGGCTGCCACAACCACTCTTGGCCTCATGAGCGCAGTTGGATTGTCTGTTGACGGGCAACGATTTTATGCGCACTCAGCAAAATCCCAATCTGTTGCCGATGCTGCGGGTCTCGCCGCTGCGATACATGCGAGTAGCAATGGCGGCATGGTGCCAACCCAAGGGGCTACGGGGGTTTTTATTGAGGGCCAAACATATTCTGCCAAAGACCTTGGGTTTACCTTTACAAGGGGTGAAAACATCACCTTTACTGTTGATTATGACGAACAGAATAAAGAAGTGAATGTAACGACGACCGGCACAATCGTGCCGGTTATGCTACAACTCATTGGCAAAGAAGAGATCACGACGATAAACTCTTCTATTACAAAATATGAAGAACCTGGAGATCCTCAACCCGCGAGCGTCTTATTCGTTCTCGATAATTCGGGGTCCATGTGGTTTGATGATAAGCCTTTAAATGCTATCACAGGTTTCCCGCAAACAAATACAACAAAACGCGTTGTTGCACTGCAATCAAATATTCAGCGGTTTAACACGCGCCTCGAAAACCTAGATGTTGATGAGCAAGTTCGAAATAATGAGTATTTCATTCGGACGGGCCTTTTAACCTATCAAACAACAGACCCCTTTCCCAACTTTGATAATGATAATGACGGGCAAGTGGATGAAAACGATGAGCAAGAATTTCTGGTTAATGCCACGCCTGTAGAATGGGATATTCTCCCTTATCAGGGCGTTGTCAGTAATCTTGATCCCGAAGGCGGGACCAATTCTGCACCCGCGATTGACCGAGCCGAAACCATCATGAACGGAGAAATCACGGCGCATAATAGTAAAGGAAATGCTGACCCTAAACGTTATGTTGTCTTTATGTCGGATGGCCAAAATGAAGTTACAAACAGCAATCCAACACTCTGGATTGCACGCGACGACACTGGACTTTTCCGCCGCCAAGTTAACATCAATGTTTGTGTCGCCGGACGGTGGAGATTTTCATTCTCACGCGGTTTCTATTTCCAATGCACACAGAGCCGGTCTGTCTCACGCTTGGAAGAATGGGATGTTAGTATTGACGGCGTGCAAGAGGGCCGCGCGACACCGGCCGGATCCGGCTGGGAAGAAGGCGTTTATATTTCCAATGAAGACCAAGCGACGATTCAAGCTTGTAATCGCATGAAAGCCAATGACATAACAATTTATACAATTGGCTTTGCTTTAGAAGAAGGAAAATTTCGAACCAATGATTGGTATTTAAAGGACACCGTTAATCGGACGCCAATCAGGACTGTTGAGGCACAAGACCTTCGCCGCGCTACCGCTTTGCTTCAAAGCTGCGCCACAAGTCCTGACACCTTCCTTTTTGCAACGGATGCCGCCAAACTTGACATTGCGTTTAATACGATTGCTCAGGATATTATTAATAACATCATCCGCCTAACCAATTAGGCGAGATGAGCAAAGATACTGCCTTTTAAGAGGGGCAGCATGAAAAAGGCCGCCCCTTTTACGTTGAGGGCGGCCTTTGTATGTTTGGACTTATGGGTGTTTAACCAACAATCTCATCATCTGAGAAGAAGAACTTGATTTCTTCAGCCGCAGTTTCCGGCGCGTCAGAGCCGTGAACTGTGTTGGCATCAATGCTTTCAGCGAATGTCGCGCGGATTGTTCCGGCTTCGGCGTCAGCTGGGTTCGTTGCGCCCATAACATCGCGGTAAGCTTTGATCGCGTTATCACCTTCAAGAACCTGAACAACAACAGGGCCAGAAATCATGAACTGTACCAGATCGCCAAAGAATGGACGCTCGCTGTGTACGCCGTAAAAACCTTCAGCTTGAGCCTGTGTCAACTGAACCCGCTTTTGTGCGACAATACGAAGTCCAGCCTCTTCGATTTTGGCATTAACAGCCCCGGTAATATTACGCTTAGTTGCGTCGGGCTTAACGATAGAAAAAGTGCGTTCCAAAGCCATAATGGAAACCTCCTATAGATTTGCTAGCTCAATCCGTTTACTGAGATAACGATGTGAATCGCGCGCTCTATAGCGAAGGGATTCCGATCTGTGAACCCTAAACCCCATGATTTGAAAGTTTAATCCTCTGTGCTGCATATAAATGACCTGACTTACCACATCGAAGGCCGCATGCTCTTCGATAAAGCGACCCTTGCCGTCAGTCAGGGCATGAAGGTCGGGTTAGTGGGCCGCAACGGTACAGGCAAATCAACCTTATTTCGCCTTGTCAAACAAGACATAGCGGGAGATGACGGCGCGGTGAACATCCGTAAAGGCGCGCGCATGGGTTCGGTCGATCAAGAAGTCCCCTCCGGCCCTGAAACCTTGCTCGATACTGTCCTGAAAGCCGATAAAGAACGCGCGGCCCTTTTATCCGAGGCTGAAACCGCGACTGAGCCTAACCGCATTGCCGCTATACATACTCGCCTCGCCGATATTGATGCCTATTCCGCCGAAGCCCGCGCCGCAACGATCCTCTCCGGCCTTGGCTTTACACATGAAGATCAGCAGCGCGCCTGCGCTGATTTCTCTGGCGGGTGGCGGATGCGGGTGGCGCTTGCGGGCGTATTATTCTCCAACCCTGATCTCTTATTGCTAGATGAGCCGACAAATTACCTTGACGTTGAAGGCGCAGTTTGGCTCGAAGCTCATATTCGGAAATATCGCGGTACGGCGTTTATTATCTCGCATGACCGTGATTTTCTCAATAATGCGGTGACACATATCGCCCATCTTAAAGGCGGGAAGTTTAACATTTACACGGGCGGCTATGACCAATTTGAAACCCGCCTCGCCGAGCAGCAACGCCTGAATATGGCCCTTGTCGGCAAACAAGAAGACGAACGCCGCCGCCTCGAAGCCTTTGTCACACGTTTCAAAGCCAAGGCCTCCAAAGCCAAACAGGCGCAATCTCGCGTCAAACGGCTTGAGAAAATGGCACCTATTGCAACCATTATCAACGATCCCATCGCGCCGTTTGATTTACCCGCAGCAGAGCGCCGTTTATCGCCGCCGATTCTACGCTGGGACAATACGGCATTAGGCTATGAGGATAAACGTGTTCTCTCGCGGCTTAATTTGCGCATCGACCCCGATGACCGCATTGGGCTTTTGGGCAAGAACGGCCAAGGGAAATCAACCTTTGCCAAATCTATATTAGGCCTCTTACCCCCCCAAGACGGCTATATCCGCCGGCATAAAAAGCTCCGTATTGGCTATTTTGCGCAGCATGAAATTGACGCGCTTAACCTCCAGCATAGCGCCTATGACCATGTCCGTGCGCTGATGCCGGACGCCACGGAAGCCGAGCGCCGCGCCCGCCTCGCCCGCTTTGGACTCGGCCATGAAAACGCTGAAACCAAAGCCAAAAACCTCTCCGGCGGCGAAAAGGCCCGCCTGTTATTTTCCCTGATAAGCTTTCATAAGCCTCATATGCTCGTGCTCGATGAACCGGCCAATCATTTGGATATTGATAGCCGCGCCGAGCTGATGAAAGCCCTGAACGACTTTGACGGCGCTGTGCTGTTGATCTCCCATGACAGAAACCTACTCGAGTCCGTTGTTGATCGTCTTTGGTGCGCCGATAAAGGCACGATTGAACGTTTTGACGGCAGCCTTGAGGATTATAAACAGCTTCAGTTAGACGGTGAGAAAACCGATAAAAAACAAAAAGTCAGCACAAAACCCTCGCAGCAGGATATTCGCCGCGCCGCCGCAGAGGCCCGCGCCAAACTCGCTCCGCTCCGCAAAGAATTAAAAGCGCTGGAAAGGCAAATGGAAACATCGCGCCGCCGCATCGTCAAGATTGACCTTGAGATGTCAGACCCAAACTTGTTTAGCCGCGATGCCGATAAAGCTGTGGCTTTAGGCCAAGAACGCTCAAAACTCGAAAAATCTAATGACGCCGCAGAAATGCGCTGGCTTGAAATTTCAGAAGCGCTGGAAAGAGCCAGCTAACCCCATGATGCTTTTTAAGTATTATGACGTTTCATCTGAACATTTAATCTGGCTGCATGAATTTCATACAGAGAATTTTGCCGCGCATTAGCCAGCGTCATAATCATGAAAATCGGGATGATAATAAATCCCCGAATGGTGGGCGGTAACGGGTTCGAACCGCTGACCCTCTCGGTGTAAACGAGAT
>CAZEOD010000077.1:0-7894 GCA_964513675.1 uncultured Caulobacterales bacterium
CTCGTCAGGCTCATAACCTGAAGGTCGTAGGTTCAAATCCTACCCCCGCAACCACTCAAAAACATCTTTAAATAGCGCAGAGATAAGCTTTGCTAATGGCGT
The DNA here is from genome assembly GCA_964513675.1 of uncultured Caulobacterales bacterium. GTDB lineage: Bacteria > Pseudomonadota > Alphaproteobacteria > Caulobacterales > Maricaulaceae > CALFVT01. The sequence continues at coordinate 103 of CAZEOD010000077.1, forward strand.
ATTTCTAGTGTTTCTGCTTAAGCAGAGGCGGGGCAAAACTTCGCTTTCCCGTCTACGGCAGGTCGGGGTCATCGCCTTTGGGCGCGAGGCCTTGGAAGTCAAATTGCGCCGTATCGAGAAGATGTGAGGGGCGGATATGGCCTAATGCGCGCAGCATGCTCGCCTTGGTACCGGGGCGCTCTGCCTCCCATTTACGTAACTCTCCAGCGAGGCGTTGCCGCTCTAGCCCGTCTTGGGAGCCGCAAAGATTACACGGAATGATCGGAGATTTTAGCGCCGCGGCATAGCGCGCGAGATCAGATTCTGACGTTTCAATAAGCGGACGCAAAACGGTAACATCCCCCGCATCATTGAGTAATTTCCCCGGCATGGCCGCGAGCCGCCCGCCGTGGGTTAAATTCATCATAAATGTCGCGAGGCTGTCATCCATATGATGACCCAGCACAACGGCATCGCAATTATGCTCCCGTGCAACACGGTATAAAATGCCGCGCCGTAGCCGTGAGCATAAGGAACAAAATGTTTTTCCGGCTGGAATTTTCTCGGTCACAATAGAATAGGTATCTTGCGTTTCAATATGAAATGGCACGCCGATTGACTTAAAATAATTGGGCAAAATTTCATTCGGAAACCCCGGTTGTTTTTGATCGAGATTACAGGCGATGAGGTCTACGGGTAAATCACCATAAGCGCATAAATCCAGCAAAATCCCAAGCAAAGCGTGGCTGTCTTTTCCGCCTGAAAGACAGACAAGCCATTTAGGCCGATGCGCTGTTTGGGTAGTTATCATGCCAAAGCGGGAAATGCTGTCACCGGCTTGTCGGCGCAGCCGTTTACGCAAGCGGTTAAAATTTGTTGTATCGGGCGCACGGCTGAATAGCCGCTTGGCGATCGCGCGGTAATTTACGGGCGCATGTGATGAGGCGTTAGAAGCGGGCTGTGTTGTTACTATCGTCATAGGCTCCTTACAATCTGCTGCTGCATTAAAGTCAAGACAGTAGAGCCAGCTTTGGCCCTTATAAGGGATTAATATGCCGCATAATGATTGCTCTTAATTTTATGCAGACGGCTTTTGGGCGTCAATTTCTTGACCTGAAATTATGCACGGCCTAGGGGATAAATATGAACGATATGTTTTCCCCTTTAACGCTGCCCAATGGCAGCCAATTTCCCAACCGCCTGTGCAAAGCGGCTATGGAAGAAAATATGTGCGATGCGGGGCAAATTCCCGGGCCGCGCCTTTTTAATCTCTATAGAAAATGGGCCGAGGGCGGGGCCGGCTTGATCTTGTCGGGTAATGTCATGATTACGCCGGATGCGCTCACGGGGCCGGGCGGTATCGTGCTCACCAAAGAGACGCTGGGTGATGAACATGCGGCGGCGCGGTTTAAACAATGGGCCAAGATTGGCACATCGGGCGCGGGGCAGTTTTGGCTCCAGCTTAATCACCCCGGACGGCAAGTTTTCGCGGCCCAAGACACAGAACTCGTCTCGGCCTCTGCCACACAAGTTAGCTTGGGCGTTGACGGCTTGTTTACACGGGCGCGTGCGCTTGAAGGTGATGAGATAAAAGCGCTTGTGACGCGCTTTGCCGAGACGGCAGAAGCCGCGCAGGCGCTCGGATTTGACGGGGTGCAAATTCACGCTGCTCATGGATATCTACTGTCACAATTTCTATCGCCTTTAACAAATTTGCGAACGGATGAATGGGGCGGCTCTTTGGAAAACCGTGCGCGGTTTTTACTGGCGGTTATTGATGCCGTGAGAGCGCGGGTGGGGCCATCTTTCGGTCTTGGCGTTAAATTAAATTCAGCCGATTTTCAAAAAGGCGGCTTTGATAAGGACGATGCTGCGCAGGTGGTCACATGGATGAACGGCCGCGGCGTTGATATCGCCGAGCTTTCTGGCGGGTCTTATGAAAGCCCCGCGATGATGGGCCGCCCCGCTTATGACACGCGCAGCGAAAGCACAAAAGCGCGGGAGCTTTATTTCTTGGATTTCGCCCAAGAGATCGCGCAGGCCGCCAATATGCCAATTATGGTGACGGGCGGCGTGACAAAAAAATCAACGGCAGCAGATGCCCTTGAAGACGGTAAAATTGATCTTATTGGCATTGCGCGGGCGATGGCCTATGCGCCGGACTTACCCAATCTTTGGCGCGCCGGAGCGCGCGAACATGTGACATGGCGAGCCGCTAAATTTAAGAAAAATATTCTCAATTCTATTGGCAATATGGCTTTGACGAAAAATAGTCTGCATCTTATGGGCGCAGATAAACCGCCTGCGCTCACCGCCTCGCCGCTCATCGTTTTAATCAAAGATAGGCTGCGGATTAAGCGCTTAACGAAGCGCTATAAAACATGGCTTGCCAAGCAATCATTATGATGGGGTCATATATCTAAGCTCTTGGCCTAAGCTATGGGGGCCTATGAATGATTTATTTGCCGAGCCTTGCGAGAGCTGCCCCGTCATCTCGGCGCGAAATCTTTACCTATGTAATTTTAGTTGTATATGCAAAAAAGCGCATATAGTATGAAGATCAAAATAGGGAGCTGCGCCATGAGCCAACCACAGTTTGATGTTATTATTTACGGAGCCAGCGGTTTCACAGGTCGCCTTGTCGCAGAATATTTAAATAAAGAATATGGCGGATCGGATTTACGCTGGGCAATGGCGGGACGATCGGCTGACAAGCTGGAAGCGGTTCGCCGCGACATGGGAATTGCGGGCGATATTCCGCTGATAACCGCTGATGCGAGCGATGATGCCTCTTTGGCCGCGATGGCGGCCCAAACCAAAGCGGTGATTACAACGGTTGGCCCCTATCAAAATTACGGCGAGCCTTTGGTGAAGGCCTGTGTTGCGGCGGGCGTTGATTATGTCGATCTGTCCGGCGAGCCGCTATGGATGAAAGATATGATCGAAACTTATGACGCTGCCGCCAAAGCGAGCGGGGCGCGGATTGTTCATTCTTGCGGTTTTGATTCCGTGCCGTTTGATCTGGGTGTTTATTTCACACAACAGGCCGCGAAGGCTGAATTTGGCGCGCCTTGCCGCGAAATTCGCGGGCGTGTCCGCAAAATGAAAGGCACGTTTTCTGGCGGCACAGCGGCGAGTTTCAAAGAAACCATGGTGCGTGTCATGAAAGATCCGGCCTCACTGAATGATCTTAAAAATGCATTTGCTTTATCGGGTGATTTCCAAGGGCCGCGCCAACCTTCGGGCCATAAAGTGCAATATGAAAATGACCTTAAATCATGGGCCGCGCCTTTTATTATGGCTTCGATTAATACGAAAAATATCCATAGGTCTAATGCGCTGATGGGGCATGCTTATGGCGAGGACTTTCTCTATTCAGAAATGATGCTGACGGGGGATGGGGAGCAAGGCGAAGCTATTGCGAAACATGTTGCCAGTGATGATTCAATGGCGAAGAACCCGCCCAAGCCCGGCGAAGGCCCCTCTAAAGATGAGCGCGAAAACGGCTTTTATGATTTGATGTATGTCGGCGAAACCGCCAAAGGGGAGCGTATTATCACCAGTGTTATCGGCGATAAAGACCCGGGTTATGGGTCAACGTCCAAAATGATTGCCGAAGCGGCTATTTGTTTGGCGCGCGATGTTGACCGGGCAGAAACGCCGGGCGGTGTCCTAACGCCCGCGCCGGCTATGGGGCAAAAGCTCATTGACCGCCTAACCTCAAAGGCGGGCTTAAGCTTTAACATTGAAAAAACCACGTAAAATTAGACGCCCTCACCCTTCAAAACTCTATAGGTTGTGCTTTCTAATTTAAAAATATATTCAGGAATGAATGAATAACTGGTCTGATTATCCGATATTTTTAGCTGTTGCCGATACGGGCAGCCTTACGGCGGCGGGACGAAAACTTGGTCTGTCACAGCCGACCGTTGGGCGGCGCCTTCGCGCACTTGAAGATCATTTCGGAACGGCCCTGATTACGAAACAAGAGGGCCGCCTTGTTGTTACGGAATTTGGCCAAAAATGCCTCGAAAATATCCGCCGCATGAGCGATGAGGCCGATGCGATTAACCGCTCCCGCGCCTCGCTTGATAGCTCGCCGTCGGGAACGGTTCGTTTATCGGCGACAGAAGGCACGGGAACCGTTTGGCTTCCCGCTGTGCTGCAAAAATTCCGAGAGACACATCCAGATGTCTTCATCGAGCTTGGCATTGGGTTTCGTGATTTCAACCTTGCGCAGCGCGAAGCGGATATTGCCTTAAGGTGGCAAGGCCCCGGCCATCAAAATAGTCTTTATGGCCGCAAAGTCGCGAGCTATAGTTTTGGCTTATTCGCGTCTGAGGCCTATATCGCCGCCCGCGGAGAGCCGCGCTCTATTGCGGAGCTGCAAGATCATGATGTCGCCGTTGTTATGATTAAAGATGATTACCCGCTTTGGATGAACCAAGGCAAAGGCGACACGCCCTTGCCGCCGCGTGTGACCTTTCGAACGGATAATGTTTGGGCCTTTAGTAATGCACTGACGATGGGATACGGCATTGGAATATTGCCGATTTGCTCGCAAGTTGCGATGAATCCAAATGGCCTGAAACGTATTCTTCCCGATGTGTCCCAACAAGAAGACTTATGGCTCGTTGCCCATGAAGATTTACGTAAAAGTCGCCGTATTCGGGCCGTTTTTGATTATCTTGTCGCGGCGTTCAAAAAGGATGCAGACTTCTTCATGGCCGCCAGAAAATCGGTTTATTCGAGTCAGTGGACGCATTTACCCGCGCATATTGATGACCAAAAAACGGGCGCTAGAGATAAAAAAACCGCAGCTTTCGATGCGGAATTTATCACGTCATAATCAGGCCAGATTTAAGCCTTAGCCGGCCCTGTCGATACAGCGACCATTGCGGCGCGAAGCGTACGATCGCCGAGTTTAAACCCCGTTTGCATAACCTCAGCAACATAGCCTTTATCTTCATCCGATGGGATATTGGCAATTGCCTGATGGACATTGGGATCAAACTTACTGCCTTTACCCGGAACGGCAATAACGCCGTGGCGCGCTAAGACAAGCATCAGATTTTTCTCTGTTAGCTCTAAACCTTCAAGCAGGTTTTTGGCATTATCACCGAGCGAATCCCGCGCTGCCTCATCAATCGTCAAAAGCGCCCGCGCGAGATTATCTGATACGGATAAAACATCCTGCGCAAATTTCTCTACGCCGTAAGTCTTGGCGGCGAGAACTTCACGTTCCGCCCGTTTTTTGACATTATCAGCATCCGCCATGGCCCGCAAAGCTTGATCTTTCAGCGTTGCCAGTTCGGTCTTTAGCCGTTCAATCTCAGCCTTATCCTGATTTTCAGGCGATAAATCACCGGCTTCTTTTAAGATCGCGTCTTTCGCCGCGTCCATGGCGTCGGCTTTAACCTTATCAATCTCAGCCTGAAGAGCATCAAGCTCATCATCACTGGGTAAGCTATCATCTGTCTTTGTTTTCTTACTGTCCGTCATTGACGTTCATCCTTATATTTTGACCCTATTTAGGCCCTATCAATCGACCAATCAACTGCGCAGTGTAATCAACCATTGGAATAACACGGGCATAGTTAATCCGTGTCGGGCCAATCACACCGAGCGCGCCTATAATCTGTTGCTGCGCATTGCGATAGGGGGCAATCACAACACTATGACCCGATAATGAGAACAGCGGGTTCTCGGTTCCGATAAAAATTTTCACCCCATTGGCAAGCTGCGTTTGATCCAGCAAAGCGATGAGGTCTTCTTTCCGCTCTAAATCATCAAATAACATCTGGATGCGTTCAAGATCAGCTTGCGCTTCAACATTATCCAAAAGATGCGATTGCCCGCGAATGATTAATTGGCGCTTTGATTTTTGCTCATGCGAACTACCCGTCCAATTGGCCAATCCTTGTTCAATTAATTTTCCTGCCGCAGCATCCAAAGCCGCGCGGCCAGATTCGATATCCGCCAAAATATCTTTGCGCGCCTCGCCGAGTTTACGCCCTTTTAAGCGGGCGGATAGAAAATCACCAGCGCGCTCCAGCGCCGCTGGCGGCAGGCCCGAGAGCTGCGGCATCAGGCGGTTTTCAACCCGCCCATCGGCATAGACTAAAACGACCAAGGCTTGGCCATCTTCAAGCGCAACAAATTCAACATGGGTAATCGCGCTTTGGAGCGGCTGTTTTTGCGTCGGTGTGAGTACGAGTCCTGCCCCGCCGGCTATGCCTGCCAGCAAGCTTGAGGCCTGCGTTAAAAGCGCATCGCGCTCCAAGGCTTGTCCGTTAAGCTGCGCGCTGAGCGTTTTTTGATCCACGCTTAAGTCATCAATTTGCAATAGCCCATCAACAAAAAGCCGTAGCCCGCGATGGGTGGGCACGCGCCCTGCGCTGACATGCGGGGAGGCCAATAGCCCCATACGGGTTAAATCCGACATCGTATTTCGGATCGTGGCGGGCGATAAAGACAATCCGCCTTCAAGCGCCAAACTCCGCGAGCCAACAGGTTGCCCTGTGGTCAGAAAGGCTTCGACAATATCTTTAAAGACATCACGCGCGCGCGCATCAAGGTCTGACAGGCTGAAATGTGGCGGCTGTTGGCTCATAGGCGGAATGTGGGGGCAGGGGCCACGGGAATCAAGACCAAGCCCGCTCATTAATCGCCTATAAATAGCCCAGAAATCCTCCAGAAACCGCCCCCGCCTTAGGTTTTTTCATTATGCCCTTTCCCTGTGTTTCTTCGCATGGCACATGGACGCCAATATTTTCAACACCACAGTCTTGGAGACACCCTATGTCAACATCACCTCGCCCTAATTCACGGGCTTTAGACAGCTTGCGAGAGCTATCTTTAACGCCGAGCGCTGCTAAATATGCTGAAGGTTCCTGCCTTGCTAAATTTGGCGATACGCATGTTTTATGCACGGCCTCTGTTGATGAAAATGTCCCGCGCTGGATGAGAGGCTCTGGTAAGGGCTGGGTCACAGCGGAATATGGTATGCTCCCGCGTTCAACCCATTCACGCAATAACCGCGAAGCCGCGCGCGGGAAACAAGGCGGGCGCACCGTTGAAATCCAGCGCTTAATTGGCCGTTCTTTACGCGCGGCGATTGATCTAAAAAAGCTCGGCGAGCGCCAGATCATTGTTGATTGCGACGTGATGCAAGCCGATGGCGGCACGCGGACGACCTCTATCAGCGGCGCATGGGTGGCGCTTTATCAGGCCTGCCAAGGGCTTGTCGATCAAGGTTTGCTCACGGAAAATCCGGTGACGGATTGCATGGCCGCTGTGTCTTGCGGGATTGTCGACGGCACATGCCGGCTTGATTTGGAATATACCGAGGACAGCGCCGCGCAAGCCGATGCTAATTTTGTGCTGACAGAAACAGGCGGCATTATCGAAGTGCAAGCCAGCGCCGAAGATACCCCGTTCACTCCCGACCAAATGGCAGAGCTTATGCGCTTGGCTAATAAAGGCATTGCAGAAGTTTGCGCGGCGCAAAAATCAGCCCTCGGGATTTAAAAATAATAACCTGAGATCCCCGCCGTCGCGGGGATGCACGGGAGCGTGCGAGGTGCAAGAGAGAGCTCGCGCAAAAATAACGCGGGCATTTTTCAGCCCGTCATATCTCAGCCGTTCTTTAGCGCCGCCCTTTAGGCGCGTCATCAAATAATTCCGCGAGCTTTTCTGTCATTGCCCCGCCGAGTTGTTCGACGTCCATGATGGTAACGGCTTTGGCGTACCAGCGCGTGACGTCATGGGCGATTGCGATGGCGACGAGCTCGACCTCAGAGCGGTTCTCTAT
>CAZEOD010000078.1:0-7641 GCA_964513675.1 uncultured Caulobacterales bacterium
CTTGGTGCCATTTCGGGCCATATTCTCCGCCGCCGCGAATATTGGCCAGCACATAAACCCCGCCGCGTTCCAGCCAAAGCTTCCCGCGCGTTGCGGAATAAGACGGGTTTAGCGAAATTTCAAACCCGCCATAACCATAGAGCAAGGTCGGGTTCGTGCCGTCCATTTTAATATCTTTGCCGCGCACAACGAAATAAGGCACTTTCGTCCCGTCAGGTGAGGTCGCAAAAAACTGTTCCGACACCATGCTATCAGCGTCAAACCAATCTGGGAGAGATTTCGCCGCCGCAGTCTCCATCGTCTGCGTATTTAATGTCCAAAGCGTGTTAGGCGTCAGAAAACTTTGACTTGTGACAAAGGCGACATCTTCTTCATCATTGGTGGCGCCAATATTAACCGTGCCGTTTGCAGGAAAATCAAGCTTTTCTGAGGTCCAAGTCTTACCGTCCCAATCAAATGCAAAGGCGCTGCTGGCGACATCTTCGGATATTGACATCAAGACTTTGGATTTTGTCACCCCATAGCCATTTAACGACTGATTATCGGCCGGAGAGACAACCAAATTAATTTTGCCGATTGCGCCGTCATCCATAAAATCCTTGGCACTAAAAGAGACAAGATCGCCGGACTTAAATCCGCGCCAATCTTCTTGGAGCGATAATAAAAGCTGATCTTTAAACCGTCCGCCAAGGCCAGATTTCTCCGGAATTGGAATCCGCACAGGATCGGAAATTTCCATCCCGCCTTCACGCGGCAACCAGTAATATTCTGTGGTATAAAATGTGGTGGAGCGCGAGATAACAATTTCATATTGGCCCGGAGCAACTTCAACCTTACCCGGCCAAATAGCGACATCTTCGGCCTCGCCGCGCATGATTTCTTTGGCGGCGCTAAGGGGGGTGCCGCGCTCCCATAATTTTGCCACCATAGGATAGCCCGAATCCGTCAGGGTTCCCTCGCCGAAATCCACACCAATCAGCATATGGTCTTTATCAAGCCAACTCGTCGAGCCTTTGGATTCCGGCGTTTGAAATCCGCCCTCAATCCAGCTTTTCGTTGTCATATCAAACTCGCGGCGTACCACAGCATCTTTACCGCCGTCAGAGAGGTTGACCATGCAGCGCGTATAATCAGGCGCTAAACAGCTCGTGCCTTTATAAACCCAATTTGCGTCTTCGGCTTTGGCCAGATCATCAAAATTGATGATTGTTTCCCAATCGGGGCTATCCCCAAGATAGCTCTCAAGGCTCGCCCGCCGCCAGACACCGCGAACATGATCGGCGTCTTGCCAGAAATTCTGCACGGTCCCCTTGCGGTAGCTAACATAGGGAATTTTGTCCTTGGAATTAACAATCGCTAGCGCTTCGGCCTGCATCTTGGCAAAGCGCGGGTCGGCTTCAAGACGTGCAAGGCTGCGGCTGTTCCACGCCTTCACCTCGGCCAAAGCCCTATCACCTAGCACCTCTTCAAGGTAAAGGTGATCGTCATCCGTTTTACCGGCGTCTGTGTAGTTAATTATTTTTCGTGTCATTTTATCTTTCACGCTGTCTATAGCGGCGTCGCTTGTGGCCACGGCGGCCTCTACGGCATTATCCGCCGCCGTATCAGCGGCCGAGCAGGCGAGCAGTGATAAGGTGGCTGTTGTTAAAAAAAGAGCTTTTAAAGATCGTGTCATATCCGTCTCCCCCGATAGAAAGGCTATCATGCGATGTAATGTTTTGAAATCTTGCCTGCAAACAAGCGAAAAAACCGTCTGAAATCAAGTAAAAACACGTCTTTAGCTGTGATTATGACGGAGTTTTGATGAGCCCATCGTCTTTTTATAACATTGCCCTCCTTGCAGCCGCGCCCTATATGCGGCGTATGAAATTTTATATTATGAACGGCGCGGGCAACCGCTTTGCTATTTTTGACGCGCGGCAACGCAGCCGCTTTGCTATGCCCGCCCCGCAAGTGCAGGCTATCTGCGCGCCCGGCAGTGATATTATGGGGCCAAAGGGCGCAGACCAGCTGATTATTATGCGCCCGCCAAAATCCAAAGATGCAGATATCTTCATGGAAATCTGGAACCAAAAAGGGTTCGAGGTTGACGCCTGCGGAAATGCGACGCGCTGTATTGCATGGCTATATTTGCAAGAAACCGATGCCAAGACCATGACGCTGGAAACCAATGACGGCCTGTTACATTGCCGCCAAACAGGCCCTCATGAGATTGCCGTAGATATGGGCCCGCCCAAACTTGGCTGGCAACAAATCCCGATCAAAGAAGCCATGCATACCCATCACATGGATATTAAAGTCGGGCCGATCGACGACCCTGTTTTATATAATCCCGGCGCGGTCAGCATGGGCAATCCGCATTGCGTTTTTTTCGTAGAGGATTTTGAGACCGCCAAGCCCGAAAAAGTCGGCCCGATGATCGAATTTCATCCCCTCTTCCCAGAGCAAGCCAATGTCGGTTTTGCCCGCATTGACGGGGCGGATAAAATGCGCCTTCGCGTCTGGGAGCGCGGCGTCGGCATGACCCTCGCTTGCGGAACAGGGGCCTGCGCCGCTGTCGTCGCCGCCGTTCGCCAAAAACGCACAAACCGCAGCGTCAGCGTCGAAGTCGACGGCGGAACCCTGCATATTGAATGGCGAGAAGCCGATGACCACGTCATCATGACCGGCCCGATTGAGGTGGAGTTTAAAGGCGTGGTTTAATCTCGCTTGTTAGATAATGATCCGAGAGATCATGTTCAAGCAACGATAAACAGCGGATAACAAGCAGAGATGTAAAATGACAATCATAATTCGCCCCGCCGCCCCAAAAGACGCCGCCGCGCTCACCCAAATTTATAATCACTATATCCTCAACACCACTGCAACCTTTGAAGAAACGCCGATTACCGCCAAGGATATGGCCGCGCGCATTGAGCGTATCGCCGCTCATAACTTGCCATGGTTTATAGCGGAAGACAGCGCGCAAACGATTACAGGCTATGCCTATGCCGCGCCGTGGAAACCGCGCAGCGCTTACCGCCAATCCGCCGAAGTCACAGTTTATACGGCGCCGAATAGCGGCGGTAGCGGCCTTGGCACAGCGCTTTACAGCGCATTATTTAGCGATCTTAAAACCCGCGATATTCACATGGTTATGGGCGGCATCACCCTGCCCAATCCCGCCAGTATCGCGCTGCATGAAAAATTCGGCCTAACGCATATGGGAAGCTTCAAAGAGGTCGGCCTGAAATTCGGAAACCGCATTGACGTCGGCTATTGGCAGGCGCGGATAGAGGATTTAGAGGCTTAAGGTTTACGCCTCGCTTCTTGCGCCGCCCGCTTTGCTTTTCTTTTATCTACATACTGTCTTGGAATACCATTTTTCATTCCAGACGGAATTATCCAAGCAGCTCCAGGAGCTGAATCAATAATTGTAGCCTCCATTTTCTTCCACCAATAAATAAAATAAGCGAGTTGATAATCACGTGTAGAACTCGACCACTTTGCAGGTAAATACAACGCAATTAAACCAGTAGAAGAAATTTGCTTCAAAAGCTCTGGCCTTTTTAGCATAGCTCTATCGCCAGAAATTATTGCATTTCCTCCTGTTCGAGCGAATGTAGAAATCCAGTCTTCATCTGCACGATTCCTTAGGTTCGCTTTAAATACAGAGTCAAAAGTCCAAGACGAACTTAAAATAGTGCCAGAAACGGTCGACACTATCTTTGGAGAAATCATTTCGTCCGCAATAACTCTCAAGCATCAAGCCCCATCTCGAATGCAACAGCTTCACGAACGTAGTCCTCATTAACCTCAAACCAATCAGCTGTAGCAGAGTAATTGAAACCTTCAGCTCTCCAATTCAAAAAAAGCGCCTGTGTTGGTATACGAGCTGATTCGATGCTGGGCTTTCCATGTGCAATCTTGGGGTCTAAAATAATATTCGGGAGTTCTTTTTGATTCGGGTGCCAGCTCTTAGCTAAACCACTAGAAGGGTCAAATTCGACACCTTTAACTAAAAAATCTTCAACAATTTCATAAAAAGAAAGTTGTCCTGTTGTAAGTTCTTCCAGTTCTTTACTATGGACTTCACTGCCGATTTCAGCGAAAATACTTTTTCTATCCATCTTAAATTTCACGTTATCTAACGCGAATGGATGCTCAATATCAAATCTGACTCTAGCTCGCTCGGCTGCTTTCCGTAAATGCTGTAGATTAATTCCTTTATTTCGAAAATAACTTACAAACCGTATCTCCATTAAGTCCCAAAACCCAATGTCCGGCGCATTCTTGTATTGCCTTATTAAAGTTGGGCTTGCTTTACCATCTCCCATCCAACTCCTAACAATCGCGGGGCTACTCAAACCCAATATCCGACTAACCTCACTGGCAGTGTAAAACCCTCCAGAAAGCTTACGACTCCCGCATATGTCAACTGCTGCTTGTACCATAACTGGGTAGATTCTAACTCTAAGCGGCCTATAAATCAATCTGAATATTCCAGTTAGAAAAATTCGTCAAAAACCAAGTTATGTAATTACATTTTTATCGCCGCAGCCTACCCCTTATCCGCTACCACCATATCCTGATAGCTGCGTCCGCCTTGGGTTGCCCAGTGTCCTTCATGGATCACGGGCGATTCAAAGCCGCAAGCTTCATAGAGTTTCAGCACAAAGTCTTTATCAAAGGCGAGCGCTGCTTCGGGGTTGGATTTTAGGGTTGTCCATGACACATCGTCATAGCGGTGAGCAAAGTCGAGGTCAGGAGCGCCGCCGGAAAAATCATTATCCCTCATAATGAACCATGTAATCAGGCTCCGTCCGCCCGGTTTTAAAACGCGCTGAATTTCAGCCAGATAAGCCGCGATATCCTCTTTAAACATATGAGTGAAAACAGAGGTCAGGAAGACAAAGTCGAAATGATTATCCGGAAAAGGGAAGACATAATCTTTCGCGGCGACATCCCCGCCCGCATTATAGCGCGCATTGATAATATTGGCATGGCGAAAGGTAAAATTTGGCACATCATCATAATGGGTATGGCACCATTCAATACCGGATTTGACAATATCAAAGCCCTCATAACGGCCCTCGCCTGAGAGGAAATTAACCAAAGGCCGCGCCATGCGCCCCTGCCCGCAGCCCACATCCAGCACCGCCATATCCGGCGTTAGGCCGTGATCTATAAGCTGGCTTAGGAAATCATCCCCGACAGCGACAAAATCACCGCCGCCAATAAAGGTCTGGCGGCGCGGCGGCACGCGCGGCGGCAAAGCCCCGCCGATCATATCACGCCACGCTGCTTTGGCCCATTTCATCCGCACACGCAGCGACAAGGGGATTATAAATTTCAAAAACCGTTTCATGCCTGCCCTTACCGCTCCTTGGCGCTAAAGAAAAGCCATCTCGCAATGTTTAACTATGTTTGCGGTTTCGTTTTACCGAAAAGCCGCCTATGACGACGATATGAAATATCTTGCCCTCGCTCTCTCCGTCTCCGCCCTTGCTCTTGTCTCTGTTGGGCTAGGCTATAATTATTGCAAATCCGGCGTCGCGGCCAGCTCCAAAATAACCCCCGCGAGCGGCATTGCTGGCCTTGACGGCGCAGCTGTGAGGATGGCGAAAACACAAGCGCCAGCCACAGGCATGGTCGTGGCGGCAAATCCTTATGCCACACAAGCCGGCGTAGACATTTTAAATTCAGGCGGCTCCGCCCTTGACGCTGCGATTGCCGTACAGGCCACATTGGGCCTTGTCGAGCCGCAAAGCTCTGGCCTTGGCGGCGGGGCCTTCCTCGTGACCTATGATTCCAAAACCGGCGAGGTCTGGAGCTATGATGGGCGCGAGACCGCCCCCGCCGCGATTTCCGAAAAATTATTTTACGGTGATGACGGAAAGCCGCTGCGCTATTTTGACGGTATAGCCTCGGGCCGCTCAACAGGTGTTCCCGGCGCGATGGTTATGCTCCATTTGGCCCATCAAGATTACGGCACGCTAGACTGGGGTGCAGGCGGACAATTTGATTTTGCCCGCAAGCTCGCCGTCGACGGCTTTAACGTTCCGGGGCGCATGGCCAGCACGGCCGCGCGCATGGGGCGCTTTGTCCTCAACCGCTCCGAAGCCGCCAAGGCCTATTTCTTCCTCGAAGACGGCACGACGATTAAAGAAGGGCAGCGGCTTACAAATCCAGATTACGCTGATGTCCTCGACGCGCTGAAAACTAATCCGCGCGCTATGCTCGAAGGCCCGATTGCCGCCGCTATTATCGAAGAACTGCGCCAAGAGCCTTATCCCGGCACGCTGACACTCGAAGATATGGAGAGCTATCAGCCGCAGAAAAACCCCGCGCTATGCAGCGCTTACCGCGGCCATATGATTTGCGGCGCGCAGCCTCCGGCCTCTGGCGGGGTGGCCGTGCAGTCTATCCTGCGCACGCTTGAGAATTTTGACATGCGCGCCAAAGGCCCCAGCGCCGATGGCTGGCATCATTTCATCGAGGCCAGCTTCCTTGGCTATGCGGACCGTAGCCAATTTGTCGCCGACCCTAAATTCATAGATATCCCCCTCGCCGAAATGCTGGATGCAGATTACCTGAAATCCCGCGCCGCCTTGATCGGCCCTGACAAACCCCTTGGCCGTTACGTTGCGGGCGACCCCGCCGGATTTACGCGCGGTCAGGACGCCACCCCCGATAGCCCCGGCACGTCGCATTTTACGATCATCGACAAAGACGGCCTTGTCGTGTCTATGACAACAACCGTCGAAGCGCCGCTGGGCAGTCAGCGCATGACGCGCGGCTTTATGCTGAATAATCAGCTGACCGATTTTTCCTTTCAAAGCGTCGATCAAGACGGCAAGCCGATTGCCAATGCCCCCGCGCCCGGCAAACGCCCCCGCTCCTCCATGAGCCCGACGATTGTGTTTAATCCAGAGGGCGAATTTCTTTTCACCAGCGGCTCCCCCGGCGGTAATTCTATCATTGCCTATACGGCCAAAACCATTGTCGGCATGATTGATTGGGGCCTTAGCCCGCAAGAGGCCGCAGACTTACCCAATATCATTGCCCGCGCGCGAAATGGTGTGGGGCGCGTGCGCATGGAAGCCAAAGGCCTGATTGACGAAGAGACAAATGAGATCATCCGAACCGGCCCCGCCGCCGAATTTGGGCTCGACCCTGAAATTGTTGCCGCCCTCGAAAATATGGGCCATAATATCTCTAAATCTCGCGGAGAAATTTCCGGCGTCCATATCATCTACCGCCATCCCGATGGCCGATTAACAGGCGCCGCCGATAAACGCCGCGAAGGCAGCGTCGGTATCTCCGAATAATGACGCTTTATCCTCCAACACGCAGAAGGCACAGCATATGAGAGTTGTCTATATCAATATTGACGATATCTATGTCCCCGCCGCCAAACGCCGAAGCTTTGAGGCCGAAAAAGTCGAACCCCTCGCCGAAGATATATTAGAAAATGGGTTGAATACCCCTATTTATATTCGCAAAGGCAAAGACCGCTATGTCCTCCAAGACGGTCTGCACCGCGTCGAAGCCATGAAAATGCTCGGCGAAACCCGCATAGCAGGCCATATCATCCAAGCCCCAAAACATTAATGGCGCGCCGTGGGGGGGGGTAGGTGAGGATTAAAACGCCCAAAGTAA
>CAZEOD010000079.1:0-7429 GCA_964513675.1 uncultured Caulobacterales bacterium
GGATAGCAAGAGCCCTCAACGAGCGTCCCCGAAAGACCCTCGATTATGAAACACCTGCCGAGCGGTTCGGCCAATGTGTTGCAACGGCCCGTTGAACTCACAACCAAAGCGGATGTATGCCCTCTGGATTTAGTGAACCACGAGTTCAAAGCCAGTGGATCTAACCAGCTCTGGGTCTCGGATTTTACCTATGTGTCTACGGGGTCAGGCTTCGTTTATGTGGCCTTCGTGATTGATGTTTAAACGGCCTATATTTACCGCTCTTCTAGGACTATATTATCTGCTTAAGCCTTCGAAACTGGCGCGGCGTTAATCCTGTTATTTTTTTGAATTGCCGCGAAAAGGCGCTTTGATCGGAATAAGCGGAATTTAGTGCAATTTCGGCGATTGATAAGCTCGTCAAAGACAGTTGGCTTTGCGCCTGCTCGATTCTTTGTTTCAACACCCATTGCCCGGTTGTCAGGCCGAAAATATTCTGAATACGTCTATCAAGTTGGTAAGCTGTTAAATTAGCCTTTTGAGACAAAAACTCGACGGTTGGGGATTCATGTAAATTTTTTGATACATAATCAATAACCGGAGACAGGCGAGCAAAGTCAGAACTTTCCATATTTGCCGGTTTCAAATCTTTTGAGGTTCCGATGAGGCCAATGATATGTCCGGAGCTATTTTTAAGAGGGTATTTATTCGTTAAGCACCAGCCAATCGTTAAGTCTGGATAGATATGGACTTCAAGAAAATCGACAATAGCCCGATCTTTATTTAAAACGTCTTTATCTTGGGTTTCATATGCCGTTCCGAGCGTTGGCCCAAGTAATTCCGAAGGCCGTTTCCCTTGCACAGCGGATTTACGTTTCTGATTACATCGTGGCAGCAAAGCTTTGTTAAAGACTTGGTAGCGTTGCTTGAGATCTTTGATGAAGAAGACGGTATCAGAATATGCGTCGAATAGCTCGCCCATAGGCCAAAATGGCTGAAACTCCAGCGGCAGACCCTTGAACATATCCATGCTGCCTCATGGCATAAATTGTGCAAAAACTCTAGTTGAAACTTAATCGCCCGCCAAGACATCAAAGACAATAAAGTTTAAATTTTTTCTAGGCAAATTTTGAGGGCTTAAAATGTCAAAGCAAAGTGATTTCTTCTCAGGCTGCATGCCAGCCTTAATGACACCCTGCAACGCGGCAGGTGAGATTGATTATGATAATCTGGCTCAAACCGGGTCTGATCTAATTAAATCGGGCATGACGGCCGTTATTTATTGCGGGTCAATGGGGGATTGGCCGCTCCTAACGGATGAGCAGCGCATGAAAGGTGTGCAGGCGCTATGCGAGGCCGGCGTTCCCGTTGTTGTCGGGACAGGCGCGCAAAATACAGCGAGAGCCGCCGCGCTTACACAACAGGCTAGCCGCGCTGGGGCCGCAGGATTAATGGTCATACCGCGCGTCTTATCACGCGGTATATCTGCGGTCGCTCAAGAGGCTCATTTTGAGGCCATTTTGAGCGCGGCTCCTGACTTGCCAGCGGTCATTTATAATAGCCCCTATTATGGATTTGAAACGCGCGCCGAGCTTTTTTTCAAACTACGTGAGCGTCATCAAAATTTAGTTGGATTCAAGGAATTTGGCGGCGCTCAATCTCTCAGCTACGCATCGGAGTTCATTACATCCGGCAATCCCGATTTGTCTTTAATGATCGGCGTCGATACGCAAGTGTTTCATGGATTTGTAAACTGCGGCGCTCAAGGGGCCATCACCGGCGTTGGCAATGCAATTCCGCTCGAAATTCTTAGATTGGTAGAGCTCTGCCAACGCGCTGCGAAGGGGGAGGCCCTTGCGCGCCGATATGCCAAAGAGCTTGATGAGGCTTTGAGCATATTGTCTACATTCGATGAGGGGCCAGATCTCGTGTTATATTATAAACAGCTTATGACATTAGAAGGTCATGCGGGCTATGAACATCACATCAACCCGTCGGACAGCTTATCGCCCGCGCAGAAAGGCTATCTAACACAGGCTTGGACACAATTTAGGCAGTGGTGGGCCGATTGGCCCGGCGCGGCTGACTAATGCATTTTATAGACTCGCATACGGGTGGGCAATCAACCCGCGTTATTTTGGACGGAGGGCCAGATTTAGGCCAAGGCCCATTATCCGAGCGTTTAGCTATTTTGTCTTCGCAGCATGATGTGTTTCGGCGTCAAACCATACTCGAGCCAAAATGTTCAGATGCTATGGTGGGGGCTTTATTATGTGAGCCTACTGACCCCGAATCTAGCGCTGGCGTAATATTTTTTAACGCATCCGGTTATCTTGGCATGTGCGGTCATGGCCTGATTGGCCTCATGGTGACGTTAAATCATCTTGGCCTTATTACGCAAGGTGAGCATTGGATTGAAACGCCTGTCGGCAAAGTTAAAGCGAGTTACCTTGGGGACAATAAAGTTCAGATTGAGAATGTAGATAGTTACAGGCTAAAAAAAGATGTCATTTTGGAGGTTGAGGGTCTGGGGGTGGTGAGCGGCGATATTGCGTGGGGCGGAAATTGGTTTTTCTTAACCCACGCCGCACCATGCGATATTACCCCGCAAAATATCCCAGCATTAACGAAGGCCGCATGGGCTATTCGTAAAAGGCTTAGCCGCTTAAATATTACGGGCGAAAGAGGAGCCGAAATTGACCATATCGAATTTTTCCAATCCTCGCGCTCCCCTCATTCAGATAGTATAAATTTCGTTCTATGCCCCGGAGGTGCCTATGACCGCTCCCCATGCGGAACAGGTACAAGTGCGAAATTGGCCTGCCTCGCTGCGGATGGGCACTTAAAGCCCGACAAGCGCTGGACGCAAGAAAGCGTCATTGGCAGTAAGTTTGAGGGCATTTATCAACGCTCTGCTGTAGCGAGCCGCATTGTTCCGCAGATTACAGGACAAGCTTATGTTTATGCCGATGGGCGGTTAATCCTCGACCCCAATGATCCATTTTTACACGGGATTAAATAAGTGGCGCGTCCTTTGGAACATGTTCTTATTGTCGGCGCAGGCGTCATGGGGCTAGCCTGTGCGCATTATCTTAATCTTGAGGGCGCAAAGGTCACTGTGATTGATAAAGGGCGTGTAGCAAATGCCTGTTCTAAAAGTAATTGCGGCCATATATTACCTAGTCATATCCTACCGCTTAATTCGCGATCAAATCTAGCAAAGGCTATCGGATCGCTCTTTAACAGGGCCTCACCCTTTCGTATAAAGCCGAGCTTGGACCTTAATCTTGCCACGTGGTTTTACGCATTTCTTCTGAACTGCAAGTCTGCGCATAAACTACGCGCTGCATCTGCTTTGGCGCCCCTGCTGACGTCATCATTAGATGAGTTTAAGCGCCTCTCTGAAACCTTAGATATGCCATCAGGATTAAAAGAACATGGGCTTTTATATCTCTTTCAAACGCAGAAGAGTTTAGACAAATTTGCAAAAACCAACCAATGGCTGTCGGATAATTTTGACTTAAAAGCCGAGTTTTACGCAGCAAATAATCTACGCAATCTTGCTCCCTGTTTGGTGGATGATCTGGCGGGCGGGTTTTTCTATGACATGGATGCCTCTATTCACCCCGAAAGTTTGACGTCAAACTGGAAGGATGATTTAACCCGCAGAGGGGTGACATTTGTTGAAAATTGCGACTTGAAAGACGTGGTCGTTCGCAAGGGGCGGGTAACAAAACTAAGCTGTGCTGAGCGATGTTTTAACCCCGATAAAGTCGTCTTTGCGATGGGAGCGATGTCAGCTGATTTGGCCAAAATTTTTGATATAAAAATCCCTGTTATTCCGTGTAAAGGCTATACTATGGATATTCCCCAGACAGAGCGGCCGTTAAAACGGTCATTGGTATTATCTGAAATGGGCGTCGCAATCACGCCGTTTGATGACGCCATAAGAGTTGGCTCTATCTTGGAGTTTTCAGGGTTTGACTCGCATATCCCTAAATTCAGACTCGATTACCTCTATAAGAGCTTACAGGCCGTTCTTAAACAGGAACTATCTTCGCAGCCTTTAAATAAATGGTTCGGCTGGAGACCTATGACGCCTGATAGCCTGCCCATGATTGGCCCTATTCACGGCTTAAGTAATGGGTTCCTTGCAACGGGACATCAAATGATTGGCCTGATGAGCGCGCCGGCGACAGGCCGCTTGATTTCAGATTTCGTTATGGGCCGAAGGCCCTTCATAGACGCCGGCGAATTTTGCCCCAACAGATTTTCAAAATAAGAAGAGAGACGTTATGACACAATCTAACTATTTAAGTTTCGTAAATGGCAAATGGGTGTCGACCGAGAAGGTTTTCCCCAATATCAACCCGTCTGATTTAGATAATAACGCCGGATATTATGAAACAGCCGATGCCGAGTTAACCCATGCCGCCGTTCTGGCCGCTAAGACGGCCTTTACCGACTGGTCGCAGTCTAATATTCAGCAAAGATCAAATATCTTAGACTTTATTGGAAATGAGATCTTAAGCCGCAAGTCAGAACTTGGCGAGATTTTAGCCACTGAAGAAGGTAAAACATTAAAAGAAGCTCAGGGTGAAGTCGGAAGAGCGGCGCAGATATTTAAATTTTACGCCGGAGAAGCTTTAAGACTTAAAGGGGAGATAATACCCTCTATTCGGCCCCATATAGATGTCGAAGTCACGCGCGAGCCCGTTGGCGTTGTGGGGCTTATAACGCCTTGGAATTTCCCAATAGCGATTCCGGCTTGGAAGATTGCTCCCGCCTTAGCTTACGGCAATACAGTGGTCTTTAAACCTGCCGAGTTAACACCCGGATCAGCTTGGGCCTTGGCTGAGATCATATCGCGCTCAGGCTTACCGAAAGGTGTGTTTAACATGGTTCTTGGCTCCGGACCGCATGTGGGTCAGGCCATTCTTGACAATCCAGATGTTGCAGCTGTTTCCTTCACGGGATCGCAAGCGACCGGACAAAAAGTTGCAAAAACTTGCGTGGCCCGCGGGGCGAAGTTTCAGTTGGAAATGGGGGGTAAAAACCCCTTAGTCGTTTTGGCCGATGCCAATATGGAAACGGCTATAAATTGCGCGGTAAACGGCGCTTTTTTCTCGACTGGGCAAAAATGCACGGCCTCGTCTCGCCTGATTGTGCAAGATTCGGTTTATGATGAATTTACAGATAAGCTTATCAATCAAATGAAATCTCTAACCGTCGGTAATGCCCTTTCTGATACCACTCAAATTGGCCCCGTCGTCAGTGAGGCGCAGCTGAAACAAAACTTAAAATATGTTCAAATTGGCCTAGATGAAGGCGCTCACCTTGCCGCTGGCGGCCAGCGTTTAGAGCTAGAAACCAAGGGCTTTTATATGAGCCCAGCTCTTTTTGTGGATACTCAAAATAATATGCGCATTAATCAGGAAGAAATATTCGGGCCAATTGCGACGATTATAAAAACATCTGATTTTGATGAGGCCGTAAAACTCGCCAATGATACAAAATTCGGATTATCAGCAGGCATTTGTACAAATTCTCTATCCTCTGCACGGCAGTTTAAACGTCTAAGCCAAGCCGGCATGGTTATGGTCAATCTACCAACGGCTGGTGTGGATTATCATGTCCCTTTTGGCGGAACAAAATCATCGAGTTACGGCCCCCGCGAGCAAGGATCTAATGCTGCCGAGTTTTACACAACTGTGAAAACAACATACATCGGATAAGAGAGTGACAATGCCAGATATAGTTTCAAAAAAAGCTTGGACTCCCATTTCCCAAGCCGAACATACACAGCGATTAAATATGTTAAGGGAGAGCTTCTCTAGGTTCGGCGTTGACGCTATAATTTTGACCCCAGGCGCGAATATGAGATATATATCCGGCTTGGCATGGCCTGAAACAGAACGTCTCGTCTGCGCACTCATAACGCAGAATGATGTGATTTTTATATGTCCAAAATTCGAAGACACCAGCCTTCTGGCTGGGGTAAAAATAGATGCAACCGATTATTCTTACTGGGAAGAACATGAAGACCCCTATGCGGCGCTATCAAGAGTGATCGCTCACTTAAATATTCGCGCGATTGCTCTGGATCATAACTGCTCATACGGGCATGCCGCGCGACTAAATAGCACGCATGATATTCAAATAAGCTCTGCTCAGGATATAATGACATCGCTTCGGTCATGTAAATCTAAGAGTGAAATTTCGCTCATGAGCGCAGCCAAAACCATCACAAATAAAGTCCATCATGATATATTTAATTGGATTACACCCGGCGTTTACGCCAGTCAGGTTAAGGGACAAATTGATTTTTTGCACCGCCGCTATGGAGCCGATAATGGGAGTTCTTTCTGCGCGGTACAATTTGGAGAGGCCACCAGCCATCCGCATGGCGTTCCTGGCGATCAAATCCTCAAGGAGAATGATTTAATTCTGATTGACACCGGATGCACAGTTCAAGGATATAATTCCGATATCACCCGCACATATGCGCTCAATAAAGTCAGTGAAGATATTGAACGCATTTGGGATGTAGAAAAAGAGGCGCAATGGGCCGTCTTTGAAAAGGCGGAATTAGGGATGAGCTGCGGAACACTTGATGATTTTGTCCGAGAGTTTTTACAGAGTAAAGGCTTAAGTGAAGGCTATAAGCTACCCGGATTGCCGCATAGACTCGGACATGGAATTGGACTGGACATACATGAAGGCCCCTATCTCGTTAGAGGCGAAACCGCCCACCTCGCTCAAGGTATGTGTTTTTCCAATGAGCCAATGATTGTGATGCCAGGCCAGTTTGGCGTAAGATTAGAAGACCATTTTTATGTGACGTCAACAGGCGTATCTTGGTTCACAAACCCGCAATATTCTCTCTATCAACCCTATGCGTAAATATCAATTTCGCTGAAGCTCTAGAGCCGGCTCGCTGGGGTGTATATATTGGGTTATATTGCGATCATCATATATCTCTTGGGCCGTCTTATATATGAAACCGTATGTCAAAGCCTTCGCTTTAGCAGTCTCATAGTGTAGAGATTGAACCTGCAATGTCGCTTCTGTTACGCCTTGGTTCGCGGCAGCGTCGTTGGCAAGAGCCGCCCAATAAGCCTCGTCGGCGCGCTCCATAGCGTCGCGGCGAATACGGGCAATATCTAGCGATTTTGTATCTAAAGATGCGCGGACTTTTGAGCGTGAGTCCACGTGCTTATACTTGCTTGGAACTCTGCGTTTATAATTCCAAGCATTGCCTCTTTGGTACAAGTACCGATTCTCAAATTTCGCCATATCATTGCTCTCTGGGGCACGATTAGGGGCACGTTTTGGGGCACAATAACACAGTTTACCGCGGTAATGCCCCCATTTTTAGTGGGGTTTATAAGTAGACTCGTTTTTAAGCGGCGTGTTTCATGTGCCGCTCAAGTTTTTGGGCGGGGGTTAT
>CAZEOD010000080.1:0-7107 GCA_964513675.1 uncultured Caulobacterales bacterium
AAGATCAGGGCGATTTGCTCCGGATAAACGTTTGAGCTAAGTTTAATTATCACATTTTCGATGGTTTATACGGCAAACAAGCCCTTTACCCTTGCCGTAGCCGCCCTAAATGCACATATTATTCTTAGGAAATAAGAGAGGGGTATATGACCTTTTTATTGATAGTTTTGGGCCTTTTGGTTCTCATCGGCCTTTTTATCATTGGCATTTACAACCGCCTCGTCGCCCTAAGGCAGACCTGTAATCAGGCTTGGTCAGATATTGAAGTTCAATTAAAACAACGGCAAGATTTGGTTCCGCAACTGGTAAATACGGTTAAAGGCTATGCCAAACATGAAAAGACAACGCTAAATGAAGTCATTCAAGCCCGTAATGCCGCAGCGTCTGCGGGCGGTGTTCAAGGTCAGGCACAAGCTGAAGGCATGCTTGGCGCCGCGCTTGGGAAGCTTTTTGCCTTAGCCGAAGCTTACCCTGATCTAAAAGCCAATACGAATTTTTTACAGTTGCAAGATGAACTTTCCGACGTTGAAGATAAAATCGCGGCGGCGCGGCGGTTTTACAATAATGCCGTTCAAGAATATAACACGGGACGCGAGCAATTTCCGGCCAATCTAATTGCCGGCCCATTTAACTTTGTTGAACGCGAGTTTTTCGAGGCGATTGAAGGCCGCGAGGCACTTGAAGTTCCTGTAGATGTGAATTTCGATTAATTAACAGCGCAGCGGGAGGATAAAGTTTCATGGGAGCCTATGGCCTAAAAACCCATATTTGGAATAATAATCTCCGCTGCGTTTTTCTCCTTATTTTATTCCCCGTTCTGCTGTTGTTTTTAGCCTTTGCCGTTGTTTTATTATGGACGGCATATACGCAAAACATGCAAGCGGATGAGGGGTTAGCTTATGCCTTAACCGTCATGCCGCAGACCGCGCCAATCGCGCTGGGTGTTTCTGGGGGCTGGTTTGCCATTGCCTTCATGGGGCATCAAGCCATGATCGACAAGGCGACGGGGTCTGTGTCTGTTACCAAGTCTCAAGAACCGCGGGCTTATAAATTACTCGAAAACTTATGTATCTCGCGCGGCATAACTATGCCGAAATTAAAGGTTATGGAAGTAGATGCGATGAACGCTTTCGCAAGCGGGATTAATACAAAGACCTATACGATCGCTCTGACACGCGGCCTAATGGATCACCTTGATGATGAGGAGCTTGAGGCCGTAATTGCACATGAATTATCTCATGTTGAAAACCGGGATGTCCGCACAATGATTATTGCGGTTGTCTTTGTCGGCATTTTTGCATTTTTTGGTGAAACAATTATCCGCAATATGTTTCGCGTTCATATGCCGCGAAGCCAACATCATCGCCGCAGCGGCGGGGGCAATGCAGGCGCGCTCATATTTTTTGCGATTGCGATTATGGTCTTTGCTTATTTCTTCGCCGTGATGATACGGTTTGCATTGTCGCGTAAGCGAGAATATATCGCGGATGCGGGCGCTGTGGAACTTACAAAAAATCCAGATGCGATGATAAGAGCTTTGGAGAAAATATCAGGCCGTGCAACGCTGGTAAATGTTCCCGCAGAAGTCAGAGAAATGGCTCTTGAAAATCCAAGATCAGGTTTTGCTGGACTTTTTGCAACACATCCCCCAATAGATAAACGAATTGATGCCTTGGTTAAATTTGCTGCGGGCCGTGAAAATACGCAAAGTAAAATGCGCCGCAAAACGGACTTACACACAGAAACCGACCCCATGCGTGAGACTACACGCAAAAAGCCGCCTTTCGGACGACGTAATCCTTGGGGCCAAAACTAAAAATTTTTAAATACGGAACATATATGACAAAACAATTTTTACTTTCCTCCGCACTCATATTGGCATTAGCCGCTTGCACAGCTTCGGACACGGATGGCACGCTTGAGTCAGCCTCATCAAATGCCAGTTCGGCCAGCGAAAAAGCTGCGGTTGTCGATGGTTTCCGGCTAGTCGAAGAGGTTAAAGCCTCTGCTGATGAGACGAATATTCCTTTTCGTAAGTTTGTTTTGGAAAACGGCCTAACCGTTGTTTTACATCAAGATAAATCTGATCCGATTGCCCATGTTGACGTCACCTATCATGTTGGGTCGGGCCGTGAAGATATTGGTAAATCTGGCTTTGCCCATTTCTTTGAACATATGTTGTTTCAAGGATCTCAGAATGTCGCGGATGAAGCACATTTCAAAATTATTACCGAAGCGGGCGGCACATTAAACGGAACGACTAATTCTGACCGGACGAATTATTTCCAAACAGTTCCAAATAACCAGCTTGAGAAAATGCTATGGCTCGAAGCTGACCGTATGGGATATTTGCTCGATGCGGTCACACCTGAAAAGTTTGAAGTTCAGCGCGAGACAGTCAAAAATGAGCGCGGACAACGTGTTGACAATCAGCCATATGGGTTACTGGGTGAACGTGTCGGCGAAGCGATGTTCCCAGAGGGACATCCATATTCTTGGTCGGTTATTGGTTACCTTGAAGACCTCGACCGCGCGACATTGAATGACCTTAAAAAGTTTTTCTTGAAATGGTACGGCCCGAATAATGCCGTCTTGACGATTGGCGGAGATTTGGATGAAGTCGAAACGCTAGAATGGGTTAAAAAATATTTTGGCCCTATTCCAAAAGGAGCAGATGTCTCTGACCCGGTCTATGAACCCGTAACACTTGATGCTGACCGCTATATATCACTTGAAGATAATGTGTCTCTACCATTGATTTACATGCAGTGGCCGACAGTCAAGGTAAACCATCCCGATGAAGCGCCGCTCGATGTGCTTCAATCTATAATGGGGGGCGGGAAAACATCCTTGCTTTATAAAAACCTCGAAAAAACGGGAAAATCCGTCAATGCTGGGGCGAACCATTCTTGCCGAGAGCTAAGTTGTGAGTTTGCCGTTTTTGCTTTACCTAATCCAGCTAAGGGGGCCTCACTTGCGGACCTTGAGGCGGATATTCGCGCGTCTTTCTTGGAGTTTGAAGACCGCGGCGTGACTGATGATGATCTTGAGCGTGTTAAGTCCAGTATTATCTCAGGTATGATTTATGGTCTTGAAAGCGTTTCGGGTAAAGTCAGTCAGCTTGCTTATTATGAGACATTCAGAGACACGCCAAATGGCATGGGTGATGACATTGCACGTTACCAGAATGTTAAAAAAGCCGATGTTCTTCGTGTTTATAATAAATATATCAAAGACAAACCCTCCGTCATCATGAGCATCGTGCCAAAAGGCAAGCCAGAGATGATTGCTGCGGCAGATACATGGGATCGTTATACTCGCAATATTCCAGCTGATAGCGGAAGTGATGATTTTGAATGGACCGCACCCGTTGATAATTTCGACAGAAGCATTGTTCCGCCATCAGGTCCAAACCCAACCATCAAAGTTCCGGATGTCGCCAATGGGGTGCTTGGAAATGGTATTCGCGTTATGGCCGCGCAAAATACAGAGGTGCCAACGACAACAATTAACATTCGTATGAAAGTGGGCCAAACCCACGAATCACTGGAAAAACTGGGCCTTGCTGTAAATACGGCGCAATATCTTAATGATGCCGCAACATTGCAATCAACTGCGGAAGATCTTTCAAACCGTCTGTCAAAACTCGGCTCATTTGTTAGTTTTTCAGCAGGGGATAATTTCACAACGCTCAGCATACGTACATTAACAGCTAATCTTGATGAGACACTGGAAATTGCAAAAGAAAAACTACTTGAGCCTAAATTCGCTGAAGATGAATTTGCGCGCCTCAAAGCGCAAACACTGGAAGGGATTAAGCAGAGTAAGAAACAAGCCGGGTCTGTTGCTTGGGAATTATATAACCGTAAACTTTACGGCGATGATAATGCATTTGCTTGGGCCGGGTCTGGTACTTTGAACAGTGTTGAGCAGCTTAAACTTTCAGACTTCGAAACGTTTTACAAAGACCATTACTCGCCAAAAATTGCGACCATTACAGCCGTGAGTGATTTGAACAAAACAAAGCTCATGAAGGCTTTGAAAACGCTTGATGATTGGAGCGGGCCAGAGGTTCGCAGCGTGAAGGATTCTGCCTATCCTGAGCTGCAAGCCGGCACGATCTATTTCGTTCATAAAGACAAAGCCGCGCAATCAGAAATTCGTATCGGAAAACGTTCACTCCCTTATGATGCGACGGGTGAATATCAACGCGCAACAATGATGAACTATGCCCTAGGGGGCGCCTTTAATAGCCGGATCAATTTGAATCTTCGCGAAGATAAAGGCTATTCATATGGAGCAAGATCATTCTTTAACGGCCAAGAAACACGCGGCTCTTACACGGCATTAGCCGCTGTTAAGAAAGACACGACAGCTGCGTCTATAACAGAGTTTATCAAAGAAATTGACGGCTACCGCACTGGCGGCGTTACAGAAGATGAGCTGGCCTTTACAAAAAATGCGATTGGTCAACGTGATGCACGGGCTTATGAAACACCTCGGCAAAAGCTCGGCCTTCTTAATCGTATGATGCAGTATAATCTTTCGACAGATTTCGTTGAAGAGCAAAACCGTATTCTCGCTAATATGACGAAAGCTGATATGGACGCGCTTGCTAAAAAGCATCTGACAACAGACGACATGATTATGGTTGTTGTCGGCGATAAAGATGTCGTTTGGGACAACATCAATGCTTTGGGCTATAAAGTTGTTGAAATTGATGCAGATGGTAATTCTGTTCAATAGCTTAAGCCATAGTTTAAGATTAAAAGCGCGCCTATGGGGCGCTTTTTTTATGGCTAGGATAAAAGCATTTCGGGCAAGGCCGTTGCCAGAGATGGGAATAAGATCACAAGCAAAATGACGACAAATTGCAGTCCAATAAACGGGATAACACCTTTATAAAGCGCTTTGGTGCTGACTTCAGGCGGTGATACGCCCTGTAAATAAAACAGAGCAAATCCAAATGGCGGAGTCAAAAAGCTCGTTTGTAAATTCAGCGCCATTAAAATGCCAAGCCATATGGGATCAATTCCAAAGGCGAGGAGAGGCGGCGCAACAAGAGGAACCACGACAAAAGTGATCTCAATGAAGTCGAGGAAAAAACCGAGAATAAACATAACCAGCATTACAAGCGCAAGCGCGCCCCATTGTCCGCCGGGGGCAGCCTCAAGAAACTCAGCAACGAGTTCATCGCCTCCAAACCCCCGGAAAATAAGACTGAAAATAGTGGCTCCGATTAAAATAACAAAAACCATGGCCGTTATATTTATGGTCTTGCGCGAGACTTGTGCGAGTTGTGTCGATTTCAATAAAGGCCAAAGGGATGTTAAAACGGCGATCATAACAAGGCCCGAGATCAACAGGCTTAACCCCATCATTGCCCGCTCAATAAAGGTGACATTATCTTGCCCAAAGCGAATATCCACGCCCGTTAAGTCGATAATGACAAGCGCAATTATGCCCATCAAGCTAATGAAGGCTGCGCGGCGATAAAGCGGATCATCTGATGTTTTAATTACAGCCAATAATATAGCGCCCAATGCGCCCAGCGCCGCCGCGCGCGTTGGCGTGGCATATCCAGACAAAATAGACCCAAGCACAGCAAAGACAAGAATGATCGGCGGCAACATGGCTTTAAGCGCACGGACTATGAACACGCGCGGGTTTTGGTCTGTCGGCCACGGCGTTGCGGGCGCATTTTTGGGCTGAAATAATCCCGTCAGAATAATATAGAGCGCATAAAAACCAACAAGTATAAGTCCCGGTAAAAGAGCCCCAGCAAATAAGTCACCAACGGATACAACTTTAGTCGTTACAAGCCCGTGGCTGCGCTGTGCTTCTTGGAAGGCATTACTTATTTGATCGCCCAAAATAACAAGCACAATAGACGGCGGAATGATTTGCCCTAATGTCCCAGACGCGGCAATCGTACCAGAGGCGAGAGACGGGTGATAACCGCGCTTAAGCATAGTTGGCAGCGATAATAATCCCATTGTCACAACCGTTGCGCCAACAATACCTGTTGAAGCCGCCAAAAGAGCGCCCACGAAAACAACAGCTACGCCCAGCCCGCCCGGCAACGGCCCGAATAAATCAGCCAAACTTTCAAGTAGATCTTCTGCGATTTTTGAGCGCTCTAACATGACGCCCATAAAGACGAACAGCGGAACCGCAATTAAAATCTCTCGCGTAATTAACGGATAAATTCGCCCCGGAATAGCGAGAAAAAAATGACTATCAAATATACCAAGACTTGTGCCAATAGCGGCAAATAAAACGCCGACACCGCTAAGCGTAAAGGCAACATTATAACCGCCCATTAGCCCAAGACAGGCAAGTCCAAACATTAGGAGACTTAATGTTTCTGGTAAGCTCACCTTATTCTCTCCTCCAGCGCGGGGAAAAGATCTGTCATCGCTATGATCCGTTTAGGCTCTTTAAGGCCTCGCATCACCATGACAGCGCGCAAAGCAATGGATAAACCTTGCGCGAGCATAAGAATAGCAAAGGCTGGAATGAGCGTTTTCAACAGGAACACAGCTTTGATACCGTCCGTTTCTGGTGATCCTTCAAAAATCGACCAACTCAGGCCAACAAAACTATTTGATGACCATATAAGCAATAAGCAAACCGGCATAAGGCCAACATAAAACCCAATAAAATCGACAAGCGCTTTTCGGGGACGCGATAGTCGAGATTGAAAAATATCGACCCTAACATGTTCATTCATTAGCAAAGTCATCGCCGCGCCGAGCATGAAGGCGGCGGCATGAAAATATTGCGCGCTCTCACTCAGCTTCGTCCATGACAGCCCAAAAAGTGACAAAGCAAAAACACTGATCGCAACGGATAAAACGAGTAAGGGGAGGGCCCATTTAACACACTCGCCAATGGTAAAATTCAGCCGATCAATGAAGCTAACGACATGGCGGCTAATAGATAAAAGCGTTGTTTGGCGGGGCAAAAACAAAAGCAGCGCTGGCATTATGAGCCACAGCAAGGCAAAATAACCTATGCCCTTCATAGCCCCGCTGATGATATCAAGATATGACGCCATATATTAAGCGTTATTGCATTGAGGCGCGCGCGGCGCCGCGCGCGGCG
>CAZEOD010000081.1:0-4108 GCA_964513675.1 uncultured Caulobacterales bacterium
ACGTAGCTTAGACGCAGGCGTAATAACAGTTGATCGGCTCCGCATGATTGCATTGCGGATACGTGTCAGCATATCTCCGAGAGGATCACTAAATGACATGATCTATCCTCCTACCAGCTTGACTTAACAAGGCCGGGTATAAGGCCTTGTGACCCGAGTTCGCGAAGCGCGATACGGGACATTTTCATTTTACGATAATAACCACGTGGGCGGCCCGTCACTTGGCACCGGTTCCGGATACGTGAGGGCGCAGAATTACGTGGCAGTTCAGCTAATTTCAGCTGAGCCGCAAAACGCTCTTCAACGGGTAAATCTTTATTACGAGCAATATCTTTAAGGAGCGCCCGCTTGCCAGCATATTTTGCCACAAGCTCTTGGCGCTTCAGATTTCGCTCTGTTGCACTTACTTTAGCCATTTATTTTACTCCTTATGCGAGAGCCAGATATATCCTATCCGGCCTGCTTTGCCTGTTGCGTTAGATCAGTTCCGAAACGGGAAACCGAACTCAGCCAACAGTGCTTTGGCTTCTTCATCACTTGTTGCGCTTGTTTGCACAACAATATCCATGCCGCGTACCGCATCAACCTTATCATAGTCAATCTCTGGGAACACAATATGTTCTTTGAGGCCCATAGCATAATTGCCATTGCCGTCAAAGCTCTTCCCATTCACGCCGCGAAAGTCACGAACGCGCGGAAGCGCAATATTTACGAGGCGGTCTAGAAATTCAAACATCTTATCACGGCGAAGCGTGACTTTAGCGCCAATAACCATTCCGTCGCGAAGCTTAAAGCCCGCAATAGATTTCTTGGCACGTGTTGGAATAACTTTTTGACCCGCAATCAATTCAAGCTCAGCAACAGCGGCTTCAACTTTTTTACGATCGCCAACGCCTTCACCCAAACCCATATTGAGAACAACTTTCTCAATCGCAGGAATTTGCATGTCGTTTTTATAACCGAATTTCTCTTTCATCGTGCCGCGGATTTCAGTGCGGTACTTTTCAGCGAGACGGGGTGTATATGGCTTAGTCATCGAGAAGCTCCCCTGACTTTTTGGCCACGCGGACCTTTTTACCATCCTTCAAAGTCTTGAAACCCACACGCGTCGGTGTGCCTGACTTAGGGTCAAGCGCAGAGACGTTAGAAATGTGGATTGGGGCTTCAAATGTTTTGATGCCGCCATCCGGATCAGCCTGCGACGGACGAATGTGACGCTTCACAATATGTACGCCGGAGACAACAACGCGGTCTTCCTTTGGGATAACTTTAGTAACCTCGCCTTTTTTGCCCTTATCCTTACCAGATAAGACAATGACGTGATCGCCCTTTTTGATTTTAGCTGCCATGTGACCAGCCCACCTTTAAAGAACTTCAGGGGCCAAAGACACGATCTTCATATGGTTCTTGGCGCGGAGTTCCCGCGGCACTGGACCAAAGATACGTGTGCCAATTGGCTCACCATTATTATTGATAATGACAGCAGCATTGCCATCAAAACGGATAACTGATCCGTCGCGACGCTTAATATCTTTGCGAACGCGAACGACAACAGCTTTACGAACGTCGCCTTTTTTTACTTTACCGCGTGGAATAGCTTCCTTCACGGATACAACGATAACATCACCCACATGGGCGTAACGACGCTTTGAACCGCCCAGCACTTTGATGCACTGTACGCGGCGGGCACCGGAATTATCGGCGACATCTAGATTTGTCTGCATTTGAATCATGCGACGTCTCCTTCTTGGTTATGGGGCTACCAGCGGGTTACGCTGTGTAGACTTCCCACCGCTTAAGTTTGCTCTTAGGTGCACATTCGCGAATGCGAACCATCTCACCCATTTTCACGGCATTACTTTCGTCATGCGCGTGGTATTTCTTCGACCGCCGAACTGTCTTTTTGAAAAGCGGATGTAGATAGGTCCGCTCAACCTTAACAACAATAGTTTTGTTGCCTTTGTCAGATACGACTGTTCCTTGCAGGATGCGTTTTGGCATAGCTTTCTCCTACCCGGCTTTCTTTTCGGCCATGATGGTTTTCACCGTAGCCACGCCGCGACGCACTTCACGTACGCGGGCTGTTTTCTCTAATTGGCCAATCGCTTTTTGAAAGCGCAGGTTAAACTGCTCTTTCTTAAGGGCGACCAATTTATCCGTGAGTTGATCTTCGGTCAGCGCACGTAGGTTTTCGACTTTTAATGTATCATCAGCCATGGTTCACGCTCCCTTTTATTCACCGGGGCGCGTGACAATTTTACACTTCACTGGAAGCTTTGCAGCCCCCAAACGAAGCGCTTCACGCGCAACAGCATCGGTCACACCATCAATTTCAAACATGATGCGTCCTGGTTTAACTTTACAGGCCCAGAATTCAACAGAACCCTTACCTTTACCCATCCGAACTTCCGTCGGTTTTTTCGTGACAGGCACATCTGGAAAAATACGAATCCAGACGCGACCAGACCGTTTCATATGACGTGTGATCGCACGGCGTGTCGCTTCAATTTGACGGGCCGTGACGCGCTCAGCGTCAAGTGATTTTAAGCCGTAAGATCCGAATGCAATAGAAGAACCGCCCTTGGCGACACCCTTGATCCGGCCCTTATGGGCTTTACGGAATTTTGTACGTTTTGGCTGTAACATGACCTAATCCTTATCCCGAACCTAACCTTGAGCCCGGCCACCGCGCCCGCGGTTATCTCCGCCGCGACCACGATTATCTCCGCCGCGTGGACGTGTATCGCCCTGCGCGTTCATACGCTTTTCTTGCGCATAAGGATCATGCTGCATGATCTCGCCTTTATTGATCCAAACTTTGATACCAATAATACCCATGGCCGTCAGCGCACGCGCAACACCATAGTCGATATCAGCGCGAAGCGTGTGCAAAGGCACAGAGCCTTCTTGATATTGTTCGATACGCGCAATTTCTGCGCCGCCCAAACGGCCACCAAGCTTAATCTTACAGCCAATAGCACCCATGCGCATTGCGCTTTGTAGCGCCCGCTTCATAGCACGGCGGAAAGACATCCGGCGCTCTAGCTGCTGAGCAATCCCGTCAGCGACAAGATTAGCGTCAACTTCTGGCTTACGAACCTCAACGAGATTGATGAAGACTTCGCCGTCAACCATTGTGGCGACCTTCTTACGAAGCTTCTCAATGTCTGAGCCTTTTTTACCAATCACAACACCCGGACGCGCCGTGTAGATTGTAATGCGGCACTTCTTATGTGGGCGCTCAATGATGATACGCGCAACAGATGCGTTTTTTAATTCTTCAAAAAGGAAATTCCGAATAGCCAGATCTTGATGCAAAAGATCGCCATATTCAGACGTATTTGCATACCAGCGAGATTCCCATGTCCGGTTAATACCAAGGCGCAAACCGATCGGATTTATCTTCTGACCCATTATGCAGCCTCCTCAACTTCGCGAACGACAATCGTTAGCTCGGAAAAC
The DNA here is from genome assembly GCA_964513675.1 of uncultured Caulobacterales bacterium. Classification (GTDB taxonomy): domain Bacteria; phylum Pseudomonadota; class Alphaproteobacteria; order Caulobacterales; family Maricaulaceae; genus CALFVT01. The sequence continues at coordinate 3,463 of CAZEOD010000081.1, forward strand.
GGTTTTAAGATACGCGCACCGCGGCCTCGAGCCCGCGCCCGAAAACGCTTCATGACAAGGTTTTTACCTACATAAGCTTCGGAAACAACGAGACTATCAATATCAAGACCGTGATTATTTTCAGCATTCGCAATCGCGCTTTCTAGGCATTTCTTCACATCGTGAGAAATACGCTTCCGTGAAAACTCGAGATCAGCCAAAGCCTTCTCAACTTTAACGCCGCGGATCATTTGCGCGACCAAATTAAGCTTTTGCGGACTTGTGCGGATCATACGAAGCTTAGCAAACGCTTCATTATCAGCAACACGGCGTGTGTTTTTTGCTTTCGCCATGACTAGCTCCGCTTCGCTTTTTTATCAACACCATGACCATAATATGTCCGTGTCGGTGCAAATTCACCAAGCTTATGGCCGACCATATCTTCGTCGATAAGGACAGGAATGAACTTCCGGCCATTATGAACCTGAAATGTCAGGCCAACGAAATTAGGCATAACCGTCGAGCGGCGTGACCATGTCTTAATGGGCTTCGGACGGCCGCCATCTGCACGGGCCGCTTCCGCCTTCTTCAAGAGGTATCCGTCAACAAACGGACCTTTCCAGACTGAACGAGGCATCTCAGCTCTCCCTAGCGTTTCTTCTTCGCG
>CAZEOD010000081.1:4118-6982 GCA_964513675.1 uncultured Caulobacterales bacterium
GGCTTACCCCAAGGCGTAACCGGGTGACGGCCACCAGAGGTACGACCTTCACCACCACCATGAGGGTGATCTACCGGGTTCATGGCAACACCGCGAACTTGTGGACGTTTCCCTAACCAGCGTTTACGGCCAGCCTTACCCAAATTGATATTCATGTGATCCGGATTTGAGACAGCGCCAACAGTCGCCATACATGTTTGGTGCACCATGCGCATTTCGCCTGACTTCAAACGAACCTGAGCATATCCACCATCCCGGCCAACAAGCTGAGCATATGTCCCAGCAGAGCGGGCAATTTGACCCCCCTTGCCAGGCTTAAGCTCGATGTTGTGAATGATAGTCCCGACAGGCATAGAGCGAAGCGGCATAGCATTGCCCGGCTTCACATCTGCTTTTTCAGCCGCGATAACTTTATCACCCTCAGACAACCGCTGCGGTGCTAGGATATAAGACTTCTCGCCATCCTTATATTGCACAAGCGCAATAAAAGCTGTCCGGTTCGGATCATATTCAAGACGCAAAACAGTCGCTTCAACACCCAATTTACTGCGCTTGAAATCAACCATTCTATAAAGGCGTTTATGGCCACCGCCCTGACGGCGCATAGTAATGCGGCCCGTATTATTCCGGCCACCCTTTTTAGTCAGGCCATGAGTCAGTGACTTCTCGGGGCGACCCTTATGAAGCGCAGACCGATCCACCTGCACAAGCGCACGGCGGCTCGGAGATGTTGGATTAAACGTTTTTAATGCCATAACCGGACCCTATAAACCACTTGCGATGTCAATGTTATCGCCATCTTTAAGAGTAACGATCGCTTTTTTGACATCTTTACGGCGACCCGCGATACCACGGAAACGCTTGGTTTTACCTTTTGTAACGATTGTATTTACGGCCGTAACAGTCACGCCGAACAATGTTTCAATCGCCTCTTTGATCTCAGGCTTCGAAGCCGTGATTGCAACTTCAAAAACAACCTGATTATTTTCAGCCAAAATTGTGGTTTTCTCGGTAATAACCGGAGCCACAATGGCATCATAATGACGCGGAGCTATACTCATTTTAATCGAGCCTCCAAATCTTGGACGGCCTGTTTTGTCAACACGAGCGTGTGACGCTTCAGGATATCATAAACATTTGCGCCTTGGCTTGGCAAAACATCCAAATTTGGAATATTCCGCGCCGCTTTAGCAAAATTCTCATCAATAGCGCCGCCGGAAACGACAAGCCCGTTAACAACACCCAGTTTAGTGAGCGATTTCTGAAGTTCCGATGTCTTTGCAACCTTAACCGCCGCATCATCAAGAATGATAAGCTCTTTAGCCGCTAGTTTTGCAGATAACGCGTGGCGTAAACCAAGCGCACGAAACTTTTTAGACAATTTATGCGCATGAGAGCGAACACGTGGGCCGTGGGCTTTACCACCCCCGCGGAACTGAGACACAGATCCGTTACCGTGACGCGCAGTACCGCCGCCTTTTTGACGGCCAATACGCTTTGTGGTTTTCTTAACCTCACCACGTTCTTGAACATGATGCGTCCCCGCTTGACGTTTCGCTAATTGATAGCGAACCATGCGGTGTAAAATATCTTTACGCGGCTCTAGGCCGAACACGCCGTCATCAAGATCGACAGACCCAGACTTTTTGGCATCAAGTGTTTGAACATCCATTTTCATGACTATTCTTCCTCACTTTTAGCAGATGCTGCGGCAGCAGCAACTTCGCGGAACTTACCCGGCAATGGTAATTCATCGACTTTTACACCTTTAACGGCATCGCGAATTTCAACCCAGCCACCTTTTGATCCCGGCACAGCGCCGCGAACCAATAGAAGACCCTCATCGGCATCAACGCGCGCAACAACAAGATTCTGCATCGTGCGGCGGCGCGCACCCATATGGCCCGCCATCTTCTTGCCTTTGAAAACTTTACCCGGATCCTGACACTGACCTGTCGACCCATGAGATCTATGCGAAATAGAGACACCATGCGTCGCGCGAAGACCGCCAAAGTTATGACGCTTCATCGCACCCGCAAAACCTTTACCGATAGACGTCCCTGTTGCGTCAATTTTCTGACCCGGAACGAAGTGATCCGCCGTCATTTCAAGACCAACATTAATTACATTTTCAGCCGCAACACGAAATTCGCAGAGCTTCATTTTCGGCGTCACAGACGCTTTAGCGAAACGCTCGCGCTCTGCTTTAGATACGCGCTTAACTTTAGCCGCACCCGCACCAAGCTGTAGCGCGGTATAGCCGTCACGATCTTCTGTTTTATGAGCCACAACCTGGCAACCCTCTAGAGACAGAACCGTGACAGGAACATGATTACCCTCATCGTCATAGACGCGGGTCATTCCCATTTTCTTTGCAATTACACCTGAGCGCAACATATTAAGCTCCCAGCTTAATCTCAACATCGACACCAGCCGCAAGGTCGAGCTTCATGAGCGCGTCCACAGTTTGCGGTGTTGGATCAACGATATCGAGCATTCTTTTATGTGTCCGAATTTCGAACTGCTCGCGAGACTTTTTATTGACGTGAGGTGAGCGATTCACCGTGAATTTTTCAATCCGGGTTGGCAGCGGAATAGGGCCACGAACCGTGGCGCCAGTACGCTTTGCCGTATTAACAATCTCCGCCGTGGAATTATCCAAGATGCGATGATCGAAGGCTTTAAGCCGGATGCGAATATTTTGACGTTCCATAACTTTATCCAGTTTCCGATGCCCGTTTCGTTGAGATTACCAACGCTGTCAAACAACAAACCGAACCGCAAAGACTGCGATCCGGTGGAATTAATTTACTCAATAATTTTCGAGACGACGCCGGCGCCGACTGTGCGACCACCTTCACGGA
>CAZEOD010000082.1:0-4732 GCA_964513675.1 uncultured Caulobacterales bacterium
ACGAGAGAAAATTTGTGCTCGCGTTCCAGAACCGCATAACGCCCGTCTGCCAGATCTAAATGCCGGGTAAATTTGCCAGTGATCTGTCCCTGGCTTGGGGCAGGTTGGTATTCCTTGCCAAGCCTGTCAGCCAGTTTTGCTCCAGCTTTCTCCAGTCCGGACTGTCGAAGTGCTTCGGCTTGATAAAGGGTAAGACGCTGCTGCGATGCGGTAAGTATCTGCCGATCTAAAAGGTGCTTCTGTCTATGTGCCTTGGCTGCAGCAACCTCGGCTCCAAATCCTTTTATCCCTCCAGCTGCGGTGTCTGCTTGATCGAGCCATGTTAGCCCGTGATCTGTGATTTGGTCTTGAGGGGACAGAGCGCTCAGGATTTCAACTTTGAGGGGCTGGGTCTGTGCGCGCCTTTTCTGCTCGGATTGAACATTGGCGAGATGGTCGCCCGGAATACGCCAGGTGCCGTCTTTGAGCCTTTCAACAATACTCGAAGAGCGCCTGAGAGATTCAAGCCGTCTGACATGCGCTTCGATGTAGCCCGGGGTTGCGCGTGGGTCATCGGCTTGGTGCAAGGCAGGGGAGTAGAGCCCCTTATGGGTCTTCGCGATCCGATCAATGGTTTTGTCGGAGGGTTTTGGGGCGGCATCTTCTGAGGAAAGCTCGACAATCATGCCGGGTTTCAATCCGGTCGGTCCATCAACTTCAATAGGTGTTCGAACCACACGGCCATCGAGTGTGTCGACAATGGCATATCTCTGATCATGAAAGTCACCTGATATGCCGGTTTGGAGGAGCGCGCCGGTGATAGATTTTTCTATGTCATTCTGTTTGCTCAAAGAGTAATCGGCATCGAGGACGCGTCCGGTCCTGCCAGCGACGGCTTTGCTTAGGGATTTGATGATGTCACCACGCTCGCCCATGTCTTTGAGTGTCGGTTGCAGGTTTGGATCGAGTGACCAGCTCATCGGTCCTCGGCGCCGGGCAAGTTTCATCTTTTCCAGGGCTTGCAGGCGCGCTGTGTTTTGCGCGCGATATTGGATGGAAGATTTGGAGAGATCAATGTCACCTCGCTCATTGGCCATAGCGATGAGGCTGCGGTCCGTCCGTGTCAGGCGTTCAGCGTTGATGTCACGGGCAAGTTTTCGGTTTCGTTCAAGGCTGGTTTCAGGGCCGAGTTCAAGCGTGACAAGATCACTCGCGCGTTCGCGTATGCCATTCGAGATATAGTTGCGCGGTATGACGAGGTCTTGCCCATCATCGCGTCGGCCGCGAACGACGATATGAGCGTGAGGGTAGGCGGTATTGTGATGGACGGCGCCGACCCAATCGAGCCTTGTTCCAAGGTCATGTTCCATCGCCGTGACGAGGTCTCTGACAAAGGGTTTTAGATCCTTCATATCAGAGCCTTCTTCGGGGGAGATGATGAACCTGAAATGATGCCGGTCGTCACTTGCGTTCTCGATAAAACTGCCTCGGTCCATATCGTCAGAAGATTTACCAAAGAGTTTGCCTTTGTCCTGCTCGTTTGTCGCATTTTCCCGGCTGATATAACGCAAGTGTTCGGCCAGGCCTTTGCGGCTGGAGGTGGACATGCGAACGATACGTGCCTTGACGATAACACGCCGGCGTCCGGCATAGCTGTTTGTCCTGGGGGCATATCTTGGCGAGCTGCGTATCGAGCCGCCAGCGCGGCTTATGGCCCGTTGAACACGCGAGAGATATGAGCGCGCTTTCTTTTGCCCTGACTGGTAGCGAATCCGTCCAAGACGGGGCGTGAACTGGCTTTCTCCGCGCTTTGTCATGGCGCCAGATTTGCGTGCATTTGCGTGAAGCTGCGTGAATTGGCGCTGTGTAAGAGCCCTGAATCTATTGGGGAAAGCCAGAAAATTGGCGCTATAGGAGCGCAATTAGCGCCATAAAAAGTGATGTGCAGACAAGGGGTTAGGGGCCAGTTGGCGCTGCTGCCTTTTATCTTGCCCTGCGCGCCCAAACCCCGCGCCCCGCCCAAACCCGAACTTTCCCACGGAGCTAACTTACGGCTATCTCCAGCATAGACCGCCAATCCAACGATGTTCGACACGGCTACTTCTCCAAAATATCGACTGTCGAAGGATTGAGCTATCCGCTCAGATATCAGCAGGACAAATCCGTCCGAGATTTCTGCGCACATTTCCGGTGGTTCCGGCAGTGCCCGCCCTTGGCTATCGAGGGGAAGAAGAGAAAGGCTAGCTCTCTCTTCAATCTGCAACTCTCCATCCTTGATGCAATAGCGCTCACCAGCAATCCCGCCAATGGCTTTAATCACGGGCAGGTCTCTGGGCAGATACCCTCGTTCATGGGCAAAACTTGCAGCCACTTCTGGAAGCCTGGCGACAACCAGATCACCGACAGATGGAGATGTTATTGGTTCGACATAATACCACCCAATCTCCGCGCTTTGGCTCGGATTATAGAACAATTTTGGATCAGGTTCTATGATTTTCGGAGCCCAAAGGGCTGTCAAAAAGAGCACCACCAAAGACACATAGACCCATCTTGATTTACTCATTGGGTCGCCATGCATTTTGCGATGGTTTCCGGGTCTATTTTCGCGCGGAGAAGTGTGCTGATTTTGAGCCATGTTTCCTCTTCAATCTCTTCCAGTTTCTCCTGCACGGAGATCACATCGAGCACGCTTAGCAGGTGTTTGGAGGCCGGTTTTCCATGCGCTGAAAGCAGAATGTGAGCGCCAGGATGGGTGCCAGGCACACGTGCAATTCTCTCACCGGTCATGCCTGCTTTCAGGACAAATATTTCCCATTCAATGGTGCCATATTTGTTGGTACGCCAACGCTCATATCCAAACTTTTGCCCCGGTTTAAAGGCGGCGAAACTATTGCGCCATCCGAGCCGAATTGTCCTGTAGGCTTGTCCAAAAAGAAGACGATGATTCCTCTTGCGCTTTCTCCATGCGATGGATGCCAATGTGTAATTATTGCTCACCGGAGACACTGACGGTCTTGGAATATTTGATCAGTTCATCGATATGATAAACGACCCGGCCGCCATGTTTTCGATAGGTTGGACCAATGCCCGAGCTACGCCAATTGTCGAGCGTTCTAGGTTCAACTCGCAAATATATGGCGGCTTCATGACATGTGAGAAATGGACTATTTGGTGGTTCGGTACCGGCTATGTGGGACATGGGTTTTGCTTTCCTGTTGAGTTCTGATTTTTTGTTTTCCTTCGTTTGCGGATGATAATTCGATGACAGATTTATGGTTAATGGAAGTGTGAAAATGGGGGTGTGTATGAATCCCACTTTGCGTTAACCATGTTTTCAGGGACGTAAAATCAGATCTTTGGTACAAGGAGAACCGCGCCGGATGGGGTGTCCGGCGCGGCTCGTTTTGTGGTCTGATGTCTTCTCTAGTTCGGGTTCCAGAGGAGAACGTGGCGGCCTTTCTTGCCTTTGACCGGGGCGAGGTTGGCGTAGACCCTGCGCGGACCGATCTGGGGATCAGCCAGGGTGATGGAGACATAATCCCGTCCAGACCCTTTTGCTTTTCTGAGCCAGCCGCCACCGATTTCGGTCGAGGTTTCTCCAGCGAAGATACGGTAGTCAGGTTGTCCGTCTGACGTTTTTTCCCCGTTCTTCTCGATCCGGATTGGAGCCGACAGGTTCATCATTGCGAGGACACCCTCGTAGCCTGATTTGTTTTCGTTCACATATCCTAATGCGTTTGCCATGATCTTTTTCCTTTCTTATCTTGGCTGTCTTCCGGAACCCGTTGTCCCGTCGACGCGAACGAAAAGGACGGTGGCGCACCCCTTAAAACCCTTGTGGGCGGAACGCATGTGGAGCACCTGGGTCGGGGCAAAATTTGTTGCGCGAGGAGGCGCTTTAGCGCCGGGGAAATTTTGTTTTGAGCCAGGTTTTTAAGGGGGGTGGTATCGGCCAGTCTCGCGGTTGATTGACGGACACCGGGTTCCTGGGGGAGGGCCTTGGGAGATGAGAAAGGATATGGGAAATTTAGCGGACTTGAGTGTGAACGGATCTCACAGATGCGATCTGGGAGGGGCTCTTTTCTAAATAGCGAACCTCTTGGCTTTAATCGGGTTGGGGGCAAAATATGACACTGCGGCGGCCAAACGATCGGCGATTTGAAGTGCCGCATCGCGCTGACCTTTGCGGGATTGGCGGATGCTGACCAAATGCTTGCTGGTTGGACTATTTACTCAAACTTGCAGCCACGTTCAGCTCTGTTGCAATCACCTGAAACCTCTTATCCTTGGTCCAGATTTGGACATCACCTTCAATTAAAGCAGCGGCAAGCAGATGTGCATCGATAAGGCCAAGGCCGCGCGCAAAGAGTTTCCGGTCTTCAATCATGCGAAGGACTTCGCTGTCGTCTGCTTGCGTCACGCTTGGCAGGTTTTCCAGCATGGCGATGACCGTCTTTCGGTCTTTAAGCGATCCGAGGGCCAGTTCGCCGATGATAAACGGGTGGCAGGCGACAAGATCATCACCAAGCGCTTTAACCAGCATGGGGTCCGATTGACGCAAATGGTCTATCCAGACCGAGGTATCAACCAGATACATGGCCTATCGCTGAGCGGCTGTTCGGCGGCGAGGCGCTGGCACGGCGTCGGGGTCCGATCCGCCAAGGGCGGCCAGACGTCTGGCGGACTCGCGCGCGATCAAGGCTTTAAGCGCTTCACGTACCAGCGGCGTCGTATCTGTGATGCCGCTCATCTG
>CAZEOD010000082.1:4832-6754 GCA_964513675.1 uncultured Caulobacterales bacterium
GACGTGACATCCATTCGCTGGTCTGACGGGGATAGCGGCGAGATTGATGGCGACCGGTTCCGCCTTGCCAATGTTGATGCGCCTGAGATTGGCAATCCGGCGTGTGAAGCCGAGCGTGATCTTGGCCGCCAAGCCAAGCGTTATGTCCGGCAGATCACTGAAAACGCCGATGTGAAAATCCATCATGAGTTTGAGCCGGATCGATATGATCGGCGTGTTGTAGACCTCCAAGTCGATGGGGTGGACTTAGCGCAGCTTTTGATAGATCGGGGGGTCTTGAAATCTTGGCCGCAAGATCGCGGGCGGGCGCTACGGGCCAAGCCGGACTGGTGCCGAAATTAGGCCATCGTATCTCAGAGCTGCACTGCGGAAACCGCCCAAATGCATGAGGCATCTGGGCGGCAAGCAGCCTTCAGGAGGAAAAAGAAAACTCAGGCCGCTTTGTCTTGGGTGATGGCTGGCTCTGTGTCCTCTGCCTCAAACAGGGTCCGAAGCGTCTCCCATTGGTCTGCGGGTGGGCAGGGCGCGCCGTCCACCAGTGCGGCAGGCGGCATCTGCATCCAGCTTGGTCGCCAGTCTGGATTGGCTTCACATGAGGTTCCTTGGATGCGGTTGGCCAAGACCTGTTTTTGTTCGCGCGCGGTATCGGTCAGGCAAGACTGCGCAAGGCTTGGTGTGGCAATGTCTTCAATCATCGCATTGATCGCCCGCTTGTCTCTGAGGGTTTCAAAAAAGGCAGGGTCCGGTTTCCAGTAGTGAGCCATATCAGTTCCCAGAACATGGGCGAGGGCTTCGACAATCGGCGAGCCGCAATCGATCCGGTCGGCCATGGCCACGGTCATGATCTCGTGCGTTTCCTCGTCCGTTAGCGCGAGCAGGGCGGCGAAAACTTCTGCCAAGTGATAAGCCTCGCCATTCTGCCTGACATGTTTCACACCGAGCGCTTCAAACAGGGCAAAGGCTTTGGTGCGCGCGGCGTTCAGGTCTTGCGTGGCGCGCGCGTTCTCCAAGCTCTTTTGTGTGTCTTCCTTTTTTGCAAGGCTCATGTGTCGGTGCACGGTCCAGAGGTTTGAGCCGACAAGCATATGGGCGATCATCAGGCGCAGGGCGATGCCGGAAGACCCAAGCAGGCTGGCGCGTGTCGCGGCATGGCGGTGGCCAGCAATGTATTCAGCAACGGGTCCGGACATTTCAGGTTTGATGGCGGCGGGTCCGTCATCGTCTTTTTTGGCGGCGCGGCTGGCCTCGGCACTGGTGATGTAGCCTTCATGGAAGAGGGCTGCGCCGCTGGATCGCATTTCAACATAGACACGTCCGCCTTTGGTCTTGGCGCGCTTTTCGTATTGATAGGAATGGAAGTAAGCCCCGCGCTCCATCAGGATGATGGATTTCCAGCCATTGGCCTCATATTTCATTACGCGCTGGGCGATGGCTTTGCTTTGGGCGGCCCAGAAGGATTTGGGGTCAGCAAATACACTGTTCTCGCCAAAGAGGTCTGCAAGGATTTGCCCGTCATAGGTGGCCAGATCAAACAAGGCGCGGTCGGTGGTGATCACGTCTCCGCCTGTGACCCATGCTTTGCAATTCTGGCCAGTCGGCGCGTAGTCGGTTTCGGATGTAAACAGCGCCAGCCACTCGGCTTGCTGCTCATATGTGGCAAGTGTCAGGGCACGTATTGTGTGCGCATCGACTTCCTCTGCTTCATAGAGTTTGAGGATTTTGGGCGAAAGCTTTGCCAGCGTGAGGATGCGGCGAACTTTATGTTCGGTAACGCCAAAATGGGTTGCGATGTCGCTCGCGGTCCGGCCTTCAGAGGTAAGCGCGCCGAAGGCTTTGTATTGCTCCATCTCGGTGGCAGGAACGCGGGCCACGTTTTCGATGATGGACGCTTCGATGGCGGCGGCGTCATCGTCTTTGTCCAT
>CAZEOD010000083.1:0-6147 GCA_964513675.1 uncultured Caulobacterales bacterium
ATGCCGCGCTCTACTGAGCTATGGGAGATATCACGTTCATGCCAGAGGGCGACGTTTTCCATAGCCGGCACAACGGCCATACGGACAAGCCGCGCGAGGCCCGTGAGGTTTTCAGTCAAAATTGGATTGCGTTTATGGGGCATTGCTGAGGAGCCTTTTTGGCCTTTAGAGAAAAACTCCTCGGCTTCTAAAACTTCTGTACGCTGAAGATGGCGAATTTCTGTGGCGAGCCGTTCAATAGAACTGGCGATAATGCCGAGCGTGGCAAAATAGGCGGCATGGCGATCGCGGGGAATGACTTGTGTGGAGACAGGTTCAATGCCGAGTCCCATTTTTTCGGCGACATGCGCTTCGACGGAGGGGTCAATATTCGCAAATGTGCCAATCGCGCCGGAAATTGCGCAAACAGCGATTTCTTCACGCGCCGTAATCAGCCGCGTTTTACAGCGGTCAAATTCAGCATAGGCCTGCGCGAGTTTAACGCCAAATGTGGTCGGCTCAGCATGAATACCATGGCTGCGGCCAATGGTAATGGTATATTTATGTTCTTCGGCGCGGGTTTTAAGGGCCGCAAGAACGCGGTCCATTCCGGTCAGCAATAAGTCGGTCGCGCGGGCGAGCTGCACAGAGAGTGTCGTGTCGAGAATATCAGAGGAGGTGAAACCCTGATGCACAAAACGGCTATCTTCGCCGATAAATTCGGCCAAATGCGTGAGGAAGGCAATGACGTCATGTTTGACTTCGCGCTCAATCTCGTCAATGCGGGCAACGTCAAACTCTGCCGCGCCGCCGCGCTCCCAGATATTCTTCGCCGCGGCTTTTGGGATCACGCCCAGTTCAGCCAAAGCATCACAGCCATGGGCCTCAATCTCGAACCAAATGCGGTATTTCGTGGCGGCTGACCAAATCTCGCCCATTTCTTTGCGTGTATAACGTTCTATCATGTGAGACTCACCTTATTGTTTGCGCGCCTTAGACAAAAGCTAGCGCTAAAGGTCAAGTCCGCTTTCTCGGGCGTCAAAAATTACGCTTCGCCGCGATTGCGCGCTTCGGCCTCCGCCCAGTCTATCGGAAGGCGCTTTGCGGCATATAAAAAGCTCGCAACACTTAAGAAAAAAGCAAGCCCCGCAAGACAAAGGCTGTAGCGAATGGCGACAATTTTACCATGGTCAGGTTCAAAGTGATCGGCCAAAACGCCGACAAGTGTTGGCCCGCCGCCAAGCGCAATGAGGTTAAGCACAAGGAAAAAAATGGCCGTTGACATTGCGCGCATATTGATAGGCGCTAGGGTTTGGGCAATGGCAAAGCTTGGCCCAAGATACATACCAATGAAGAAAAGAAAGAAGCCGACAAACACCATATGTAAAGTTACACTTGGAACCCAATAAGCGGCAATAAGGAGTGGAAAGCAAATTAGGATCGTAACAGCAGGAACAAGTCCGTAATAACGAATGCTACGTTTAGCGAGGCGGTCAGTGATTTTACCGCCCAGAAACGTCCCCAACGCATAGGCCGTCAAATTAAGCGCGGCGAGGGTGAACATCATTGATTTAAATCCGTAGCGCGCGTCTTCGGGGGCGCTGTAATCAAAAGGTAAAAGGTAATCAATTTGCCACGTTGCAGCGGCATAGGCGACGAAAGATGCTGCGGTGATACCAAAACACATGGCCCACCATGAAGGGATGGATAAAAGCGTTTTAAGGGCAGAAGAAAACGGCGGCTTTGCAGCGGCGATATCAGCCGCTTTTTGAACGTCTTGTATGCCGCGCACGGGCTCTCTGATGATGATCCGGGCTAAAACGGCGAGTAATATCCCGCTTATCCCAAGTGTAATGAGTAATTCTTGCCAATCAAACTTCACGTCCGGATTACCTCGCGCAATACCCGTGAAGAAATAGGCAAAGCCTTGGCCGAGGGGAATGCCGAGAGCATATATGCCCAGCGCTGTGGAGCGCTCTTCCTTGGGGAATAAGTCGGAAATCATCGAATGGGAGGGCGGAGACCCGCCGGCTTCACCAACCCCGACGCCCATACGAGCAATGGCAATTTGCACAAAATTTGATGCCATCCCCGTTAGAGCGGTAAATCCGCTCCATACGGCCAGAGATAATGTCACAATATTTGTGCGGTTATAGCGGTCTGCCAGCCACGCAATGGGAATACCGATGGCTGTGTAAAAAATCGCAAATAGAAACCCTTTCAACAGGCCCATTTGTGTATTGGTCAGTTTAAGGTCGTCTTGAATAAACGGGGATAAAATGCCGATAATTTGCCGATCAATGAAATTAAAGGCATAAATTAGCGTTAAAAGTAAGAGAACGATATTTCTGTAAAATTTACCTTTTGGTGCCGCGTTATCTGACATGAATTTTCCCCAGAGTATTTTTAAACAAGGTGGCCGATATTGCGCGGCCTGTCATTATTTATATTCTACAGAGGGTTATATTTTACAGAAAGCCATATTGTTACGGGCGGGAGGCGCGCTACATCAAGCCTAAGGTTCGAAAGCTCGCAATATTATCACGGCCAATAATAAGGTGGTCATGCACGGTCACGCCGAGGGGTTTCATGGCGGCGATCATTTGATTCGTCATATCAATATCGCTTTTGCTCGGCGTTGGATCGCCTGAGGGATGATTATGCGCGAGAATAATGGCGGTGGCTTCATGGGCGAGGGCGCGTTTCATGACCTCGCGCGGGTAGACGGGGGCGCGGTCAACTGTCCCGTGACCCAGAATTTCATCTGCGACCAAGCGGTTTTTCTTATCGAGGAATAATACGCGAAATTGCTCTTTGCGCTCAAATTGCATGGCGCTACGGCAATAATCCAAAAGGGCCGACCAGCTTGAGAGGACAGGGCGGCCTAACATATTTTCTTGACCGAGTTTTATGGCGGCGGCGCGGATCATTTTTAGATCTAGCGCGATATTTTCGCTGACCCCTTTAATCTCCGTAAGCTGCTCTATGGGAGCGGCAATAACCTCGGCGAAACTGCCAAAGGCGGCGATTAAGTTTTTAGCGAGCGGTTTGATGTCACGGCGCGGGATAGAACGAAACAGATAAAGCTCTAGGATTTCATAATCGGCAAGCGCCTCTATGCCTTTATCTTTGAACCGTGAACGCAGGCGATCCCTATGCCCATGATAATGCAGTTTTGGCTTTGGTGCTTTTGGTTTGGGCACTTTTGGCTTTGGCGCATTTTCGGGGTTCACGCGCGGCTCCTTTATGCAAAAGGCGGCTTATGAAGCCCTTTAGGGGAGAGCGTGAAAATCTCGCAGCCCTCTTTGGTGACGCCAATAGAATGTTGAAATTGCGCGGTCAGTTTGCGGTCGCGCGTTACGGCCGTCCAGCCATCAGAAAGGATTTTAACATCAGGGCGGCCCAAATTAATCATAGGCTCAATCGTAAAGAACATGCCTTCTTTTAAGACCTCGCCCTCTCCGGGGCGGCCATAATGAAGTATATTGGGGCTGTCATGGAACAAGCGGCCCAGACCATGCCCGCAGAAATCTTGCACAATAGAGCAGCGCTCTCCTTCGGCAAATCGCTGTATAGCGGCCCCAATATCGCCCGTAGTATGACCGGGTTTTACGGCGGCAATGCCAAGCATAAGGCTGTCATAAGTGATGTTGATAAGGCGTTCAGCGCGGCGGTTGATCTCCCCGACAGGATACATGCGCGATGTGTCCCCGTGCCAGCCGTCAACAATAACGGTCACGTCAATATTGACAATATCGCCGTTTTTCATTGGTTTCGGCGCTGGAATACCGTGGCAGACAACATGATTAACCGAGGTGCAAACCGTATGCTGATAACCCCGATAGCCAAGGCAGGCCGGAACCGCGCCGTGATCTAAAATAAACTCGCGTGATAAATTGTCCAAATGCTCTGTCGACACACCCGGCGCGACTTCGCTGGTGAGCATGTCCAGACATTCCGCTGCGAGGCGTCCTGCTTTACGCATGCCTTCAAAATCAGTGGCATTGTGTAATTTAATCGCGCCGTCCCGCAGAGAAGGCGCCTTATCGGCATCAATATAATTCATAACGTCCTTTATCAGCCTATTGTATGAAAAGCCAACCCCTTTGATGGCTTATACTGCGGCTTATAGCTGCGGCTTATCCGCTTAAATATAGATTTCATAACCATATTGTTTTTTACGTCATGCGAATCATTCGTTTAGGGTTAAGGAGTATTTTTACGGGGCAAATGGAGTGAGCATATGTCGGGAATATCTGTAACAGCAGGCGTCATCCTTATCGGCGATGAGCTTTTATCTGGCCGCACGCAAGATACGAATTTAGCGGTGATCGCAAAGTTTCTGGCCCCATTGGGGGTGCAAGTGGGAGAGGCCCGTATTGTTGCGGATGACCGCGCGGTTATCGTGCAAACGATTCGCGCCTTTGCGGCCCGTTTTGATTATGTGTTTACCACGGGCGGCATTGGCCCAACCCATGACGATATAACGGCAGATTGCGTGGCCGAAGCTTTTGACCTCGGAATATCCGAGCGCGATGATGCCATTGAGGCGCTGTTGGAGCGTTACGCGCCTGAAGAGCTGAATGCGGCCCGCCGCCGCATGGCCCGTATTCCCGACGGGGCGAGTTTGATTAAAAACCCTGTCAGCCAAGCGCCGGGCTTTCAAACTGAAAATGTTTTCACATTGGCGGGCGTGCCGGGGATTATGAAAGGGATGCTCGCCGATATTGGCCACCGTATAGACGGCGGCGCAGAAGTGTTTTCCGTTACCGTTACAGCCGAGAACATCGGGGAAGGGGACGCCGCAGCGGGTTTGGCCGAGATTGAAGCCAATCATGACGGCGTGTCGATTGGAAGCTACCCTTTTTTCAATGCAAAACTACGCGGCGTGAGCTTTGTCGCACGCAGCCGTGACCGCGCGGTGCTAAAAACTGTCAAAGAGGCATTAAAAGCTCTTGTCGAGACGCTCACAAATGGTTAAGTCCTGCTTCACATAAGTCAGCGGGCGTGGTGGAATTGGTAGACACGCAAGACTTAAAATCTTGTTCCTGTATAGGAGTGCCGGTTCAATTCCGGCCGCCCGCACCATTATATCACAATAAATACGCCAAATATTCACAGCGCTCTTGTAGGGCGCGACTTGTAAGGCGCACTAATCCCCTGCCAAACACAGGACTAGGCCGGACAGAGACGGACCAAGCGGGACATGTAGGGCGCACGTAAGCGCTGCCAAAAACGAAGGAAAGCCCCGCCACGGTGTAGGGCGAGCATAAGCGCTTTGGCGGCATTAACAGGCTTGCAAGCCGCAGGTGATGGCGCTATTGGCGGGGCCATAATAGAAATATTCGATTGCTTCGCCTAACTCTTGAAGTAACTGCGCGCTAAAATTCGTGCCAAGATATTGGGACGGAAAACGAGAAAATTATTGGCAGCACGTTGAAGGCAACGTGACCATTATAAAAGGAAAAATTATGAGTGACACTCTCATTGCTGTATTAGAAAACACGCCCGTCGTGCCGCTTGTGGGCGCTGATGACCCTGAAACAGCCGTAAAAATTTCGGAAGCTTTAATCGAGGGCGGCTTAACTGTCCTTGAGGTTGTTTTACGGACAGATGCAGCGCTTGCCTGCCTTGAGGCTATTGTTAAAGCCTTCCCTGATGCGCATGTCGGCGCTGGCACAGTTGTGACGCCGGAACAGGCGCGCAAAGTCATCGAGCTCGGCGCGACATTTGTTGTCTGCCCCGGACTTGATGCAGAGGTTGTTAAAATTTGCCAAGCCGCAAATATCCCTGTTTTGCCGGGTGTTGTGACGGCGACTGAGTTGACACAGGCTTATAATCTCGGCTTGCGCACGGTTAAGTTTTTCCCGGCGGGTCTAGCCGGCGGCCCGAAAATGCTTAAGGCGTTTGGGTCCGTTTTCCGCGATGTTCGCTTCATGCCAACAGGCGGCGTTAACGCTGCTAACTTGACCGAATTTCTCGAAATTCCGTCTGTCATCGCATGCGGCGGTAGCTGGTTGACCCCTAAAGACGCGATTGCGGCGGGTGACTTTGCAGCTTTAACAAAACTTGCAAAAGAGGCGGTTGCGATCGCCAAATCTGTATAAATTAAATCTGATTAGATGATTTAAAAATAGTCTGCGCTTGGGCATAAATGGATATGTGATG
>CAZEOD010000084.1:0-5930 GCA_964513675.1 uncultured Caulobacterales bacterium
CCTTTTTTAACGTGACCAAGCCGCAGCAATGCGGCTTTTTCTTTGCGCGCGATAAAAGTGCGGCCTTTAATAGCTTAGTCTCCTCAAACGCCTATTCGATGCGTTACAAACACCTCGGGCTTATGCCGGAATAAATGCATTGAACACGGATAAGCATAGAGTTAGATTTGTAGTCACCATTATCCGTACTATTTGAACTCTCTGCACACATCCAAAGTACTAGGTTTGCAAACCTTTAATAGTCTTAGTTTTATAGCTTGCTACATCGACTTTTTCAGTTAAAATAATATCTTGACCAAAAAGGTGCGACGTCCCTTTGTAAACGTAGAAAGCCTTCCGCATTTCTGTTTTCTTGATTGGGTCTGTTTCATTTAATACGAGACTCATCTGCTTTAGCGTCCATGCACATAAATTTGCATCATCCATTGCTCTTTTTAAATCACTTACCGAAATAACTTTGACGTTGCGGATGTAGCGTATCATCGCATTATATACGTCGCGGGGAGTAAGTTCTTTTTCATGCCAGAATTTACCTTTAACCATACTTAATTTGGCTTCCTCATCTAATTTCGAAAAGAGAACAACATTTTCAAAGTCCTTACTCGTCATCCAGTTTTCGTGCGTCAGCACATTTCTAAGTTCATAGATTTCATGAAATAGCTCTCTCGAATAATTAAAAACTTTTGATAAAGTTAAATCTTCTTCGCTATATTTAAAAGAGGTAAGAAATTCCATTCTAGCTTTTGGGTTAGGTGAATTTTTCAACTTTTGCTTCGCTTCACAAAGCCCTGCCCCATAGGAAATAAAGATTATCTGTTGTATGTAGTTTTGGATAAACGAGCATAGGCGTATAATTGATGAACTCAAGTTTGTAAATTCTGGTGGTAAAATTATATCACTTCCTGATATAGTACTTATTTCCGATTTATCATCTATTTTTCTATAATACATAGCCATAACCATCGAATTTAATTACATCAGTATGCATTTCAAGCAAACCAAAAGTCAACAAACAGCGTAGCCATTCCGCTTTGGACAGCCTGCATCATGACCGCAACGCCTTAAATTCGCCTCACGATGGTATAAAATGACATTCGCCTATAAGGATTCACTTACAAAAAACTTATCCACGCCCTTAAATTATCCCTTATATTAACCTCATCACCTTTTGGGACAGGCAAGTGATCGTTGGCTTTGTTTTAAGGTGTGATGGGTGCAGATAGCGGTGAGGTGTAACGTACTTACTGTCCTGCCGGACGCCTTGTAGCAATGTCTGCGGCCTGTAAGGGGCGTATGATATGATGGTTTAGACTCAACGACTGTCCTCGGCCTCTGAAAAAGCCAATCTCGCAGCCGTGTAAGCTTTGCTTACAGCTGAGCGTCAAAGTGACGTTTGGCACTCATTTGCGTAAAACATAAAAGATATTTGGTATCCATCGTGAATGGGTCGGCTGCGATATGTCCAAACTGCACTCGGGACGGGAACGGTG
The DNA here is from genome assembly GCA_964513675.1 of uncultured Caulobacterales bacterium. Classification (GTDB taxonomy): domain Bacteria; phylum Pseudomonadota; class Alphaproteobacteria; order Caulobacterales; family Maricaulaceae; genus CALFVT01. Next base: position 1,491 of record CAZEOD010000084.1, read on the forward strand.
AATTTTCGGCTGCGCAATATTTATTCGTGCTGTTGCGCCGTCTTTCAAAAATCCGCGCGCGGGTCTATTACGCGGCTTTATTGAAATTATCGGCGGGCATGACTTTATTGCGGCCTTGTTGTTTGGCTTTATAGAGCGCGGCATCGGCGCGTTTAAACACATCGCGGAGTTTTTCGCCGGGCTGGACTTCGGCAACGCCTGCGCTTGTTGTAATAATATGCGCTTGGCCGTCGACAAAGACGGGGGTGCCGCCAACAAAGCGCCTGACGCGGTCTGCGGCTAAGAGGGCCTCTTTGCCATTTGTTTTGGGCATGGCAATGATAAATTCTTCGCCGCCATAACGGCTGACAATATCCATAGCCCGCATATTGGAGACTAAACGCGCGGCGACTTCTTTTAAAATTGTATCGCCCATATCATGGCCGAGAATATCATTCACCCGCTTAAAGTGGTCAATATCAAAGACCATGATCGAAAACGCTTCGCCTTCATTTTCAAGCAGCTCGAAAAGCGACTCAATTTTGCGGTCGAAATAACGGCGATTACCCAACCCCGTTAAAGGATCAGAAATAACCATCTCAAGGTTTTCGTTAAAATTATCCCGTAGCGAATCGGTGAAAAACTTTCGGCGCAACTGACTGCAAACACGCGCTTGAATTTCTTCGCTCTCGATGGGACGTAATAAAAGATCATTCACGCCTAGATCATAGGCGCGGACTAATCGGGACTCATCATCCAGATCGCCGAGCGCTAATATCGGCAGGTCTTTTGTTTTTTCATCAAAGCGCAAGGAGGCACAGACACGCAGCCCATCAAACCCGTCTGAAACGAGGCTAACAATAATGGTATCGGTTCCGGCTTTCGCAGCCTGAATTGCGGCGCGCGGATCCCCCTCGATACGGATGAGGTGGCGATTGTTAAACGGTTCCGCTAATTTTCGGGCGCGGGTTTCATTATCTTCAATTAACAAAATACGGGCTTGCTGTTGGCCGATTTGCTCCAGCACGCTTTGCGAATTTGCAACAGAATAGCCGGTATGGCTGAGTAATTGATCCGTAATCATTTTAATGCGGAGCTGCGCCCTAACGCGGGCCATGAGGATGAGATCATTAATCGGCTTGGTGATAAAATCATCCGCGCCGGCTTTAAGGCCCCTGACGCGGTTGCTGCTTTCTTCCAAAGCCGTCAGCATGATAATCGGCACATGGGTCAAATTAGGATCTGCTTTTATACGGCGGCACACCTCGAAGCCGTCCATTTGCGGCATCATCGCATCGAGTAAAATAAGGTCGAGTTTTTCGGTTTTGGCAATCTCAATGGCGTCATGACCATTTGTCGCCGTTAAAACGTCATAATATTCCGCCGTTAGCTTAACTTCAAGCAAGCGAATATTTGGAACGAGATCATCGACAATTAGTATTCGTGCACTCATGCTCCGCCCTACCTATGCCGCATCTACAAACTTTCGGACAGTTGATAGAAACGACACAACAGAGATGGGTTTTGAGATATAACCCGCGCAGCCGCCCTCGCGAATACGCTTTTCATCGCCCTTCATCGCGAAAGCTGTTACAGCAATGATCGGAATATCTGCAAGGTTATCGTCATTTTTGATCCATTTCGTGACCTCAAGCCCTGAAACTTCGGGAAGCTGAATATCCATCAAAATAAGATCGGGCTGAAATTCCCGTGCCAACGAAATAGCCTTTAATCCTTCACGCGTTTGAGCCGTATCATAGCCATGCGCGTCGAGCAGATCTGAAAAGAGCTTCATATTAAGCTCATTATCTTCAACGATGAGAATTTTTTTAGGCATTTTCTGCAGCATTGTCCCAATTCACCTGTTACGCCAAGTCTTATACAACTTTGTCCGTTTAATTCTGTTACACGCATAATGTTAAGTAAGCGTTGTGATAACGTTAGCATTACATTAGGAAAGAACATAAACGGAACAAGCTAAGGATTGGTAAATATGGCCCCAGAAAGGCCACATCTCGATGACGGCGCGCTCAATAGGCTGTGCAGGAAATGCGGCGAGAGCACTGTAAGCGGCATGGCCTGCGGGACATGCGGGAGCTACCGGCAAATCTCGCACCCAGAGCTTGACCAGCTCTCGATTGCCCATGTGGATTGCGATGCCTTTTTCTGCTCCGTTGAAAAACGTGATAATCCATCCCTCGCCCATAAGCCTGTCGTTGTCGGCGGCGGCAAACGCGGGGTGGTTTCTGCGGCTTGTTACAAGGCGCGCCTTTACGGTATCCACTCTGCTATGCCGATGTTTAAAGCCCTTAAAGCCTGCCCCGAGCTTGTTGTTATCCGCGGCGATCACGCGAAATATTCGCGCGAAGGGCGGCGCATTAAAAACCTGATGCGCGAGCTGACCCCCCTCGTACAGCCGCTCTCGATTGATGAAGCTTTCCTAGACCTGACGGGCACGCAGCGCCTTCATGGGCGCTCTGCGGCGCAAAGCCTGATTGCCCTGCAAAACCATATTTTAGCCGAGGTCGGCGTGACCGTTTCGATTGGATTATCTTATAATAAATTCCTCGCAAAAACGGCATCTGATCTTGATAAACCCAACGGCTTTGCTGTGCTCGGCGAGGCCGAGGCTCTGGACTTCCTCGCCCCGAAACCTGTTGAATTTATTTACGGCATTGGCCCCGCCTTTGCACGAAAGCTAAATAAATTTGGAATTATCTCCATTGCCGATGTCCGCAAACGCTCTGACAAAGAGATGGCGCAGCGCTTTGGTGACTTAGGCTTACATCTGGCGCGTCTCGCCCGCGCCGAGGATAACCGCCCTGTCTCCCCGCAAAGCGAGCGCAAATCTGTCTCCGCCGAAATCACATTTGAAGCAGATATCTCTGACATCCAGCCCCTAAAAGACCGCCTGTGGCAAGTCTGCGTTAAAGCGGCCGACCACGCCAAGCAGCTGGATATTGCTGGCCGCGTGGTGACGTTAAAGCTTAAAACGAAACAGTTTGAAACGCTGACGCGCCGCCGAACCTTGATGCAGCCGGCTCAACTTGCGGATAGCCTGTTTCATAATTTAGAGCCTCTATTGGAAGCCGAAGCCAATGGCCGCAAATTCCGCCTGATTGGCGCGGGGTTTTCTAGCCTAACGCCGCATGTCTTTGACCCCGGCGGCGACCTGCTTGACCCCAAAGCCGGAAAGCGCGGCCATGCCGAACGCGCCAGCGACCTCGCCCGCGCCAAATTTGGCAAAACCGCCGTGATGACAGGCCGAGAGCTCAGGCGTCACCACGATAAGCTGAAAAACGCCGCGCCTAAACATAAAGATGACAGCCGGCGCTAGGCTAAAACCTTTCGGCATATTCGCGTAAGCTTATTATCTATTGCGCCCTCCCCCATTAAAACTCTCGAGCCTAAGGTGAAGATAGTCATGACTAGGAATAATCCATAGCGGTTAAATGCAAACCCATAATGGATCCTCGGGTCAAGCCCAAGGATCCACAGCTCCATTATAAAATCATGAAACAACCCTGCGTTTACATCCTTGCATCAAAGAAAAACGGTACGCTCTATATTGGTGTCACAAGCCAAATGGCGGAGCGCCTGTTCCAGCACCAACACGGCCTCATTGAAGGATTCACGAAGACTTATAACGTTAAACGCCTTGTATATATGGAATGGCATGACCGTATGGAAACAGCGATACGACGCGAAAAATCGCTAAAACGATGGCGACGGCACTGGAAAATTGATCTTATTGAAAAATTTAATCCACAGTGGAAACCTCTCAATCCTCTAACGGGCGCCATAATGGATCCTCGGGTCAAGCCCGAGGATGACGAGATAGGATAGATAAACATAGCTATTATAAGAGCAGACCTAAAAAAGTCGTCATCCTAGGCCCCTTATTTAATCAATATCCTCTCTCACGCTCCCATCCGCGCTCAGATAAATCTGGCCGCCGAGTTCTTTGAACTTTTCGCTCATTTCGGCCATGCCGGCTTCGACGTCGGCGGGGTAGAGCGCTTGCTTTTCGTTATCTGATAGGCCGTCGGCATAATCGCGGACGTCTTGGGTAATTTTCATGGAGCAGAATTTCGGGCCGCACATGGAGCAGAAATGCGCCACCTTGTGGGCATCTTTCGGCAAGGTTTGGTCATGAAAATCTTTCGCCGTTTCAGGGTCAAGCGCGAGGTTAAATTGATCTTCCCATCGGAAATCAAACCTTGCGCGCGATAGCGCGTCATCGCGGATTTGCGCTGCGGGATGGCCTTTGGCAAGGTCAGCAGCATGGGCGGCGAGTTTATAGGTAATCACCCCGACTTTAACGTCGTCACGGTCTGGCAATCCTAAATGTTCTTTCGGCGTCACATAACAGAGCATAGCTGTGCCAAACCAGCCAATCATCGCCGCGCCAATACCCGATGGGAGATGGTCATAGCCGGGCGCAATATCCGTCGTGCGCGG
>CAZEOD010000085.1:0-5588 GCA_964513675.1 uncultured Caulobacterales bacterium
CAAAGTCTCTCTTAGCCTGGGCCGAAATCCGTGCCATTTTATATGACGACGGACAGAACTATGTAGCACTTGGGACGTTGCGTTGTTCTGGCGTGACCGCATTTGAATATAGCCCGCCAAATATACCAGATCAAAAAGACGGTAAGTTCGATTGGGACGGCCACGCTTGGTGCGTCGTGGAAGATAAATGGATCGCGGATGTTACTCTAATAAGGACAGCCAGAGCGCTGCCCGTCGGTTCGAACTTAAAACGACACTTCCTACCCATTCTGAACCGTGGAGCGATAATAGTTCGACGTAAAGGAGTCATATCCTCGTCGGATGGATTAGAATACCAAGAATGTGCAAGGCTGCCGAAGTCGGCCCATGACGGGCTATTGGCGGGTGTGATGCACCACAACGGCCTTTATTGAAGAAAGAAATTTGAATGTGATAGATAAAAACGAGCTCAACAAAGGGCGATCAGACTGGGTTGCGACGGTCGCAAAAAGCGTCGCGGGCATAATCCCTTTCGCTGGCGGGGCTCTTGGCGAGATAATTGTCAATACTATCCCAAATCAGCGCTTCGACCGAACAGTAGTGTATATCGAAAAACTAGCACAACGCATCGACGCCTTAGAAACCGACATCCAAGAGAGAATAAAATCCGATCCGGTTGCTATCGATCTTATTGAGCGTGGCGGGCAGTCCGCTGTGAAAGCTCTATCTGACGACCGAATAGACAAAATAACGGAGATTGTGGCTAAGGGCCTTTCGAAAGACGAGACAAGGGCTATTCTTCAAAAACGCTTGTTGGCACTTCTCGATGATTTAGACGATCTCCAAATCCAATCCCTCCCACTCTATATGGAGAACTTACCATCGGCCAAAGTTTGGGAGATGCGTAAGCAACGCGGCCTGATACCTCCGTCGGTGGAAATTGGCACTTCCGAAGATATAGTCGGCCCCAGGCTTTTGCGTGATCTTGGAATGAAACATCTTGAACGACTTGGCCTAATAGACAAACACATAAAGCGGGACATCGACGGCAACACGCGAATGTCTCTAAAAACGGGTGAAACCGATTATACGCCAGTGCTTTCGAAATTAGGACATATGCTCTTAGGTGAAATCGGGTACTGGGACGCAGACCCCGACGGCTTAATCGCAGAACGATATGTGATGACAGGGCAGACCAAATTCCCTCGTTAAGTTTTGAATTCTATCCAGCTTGACAGAATCGGGTGTTTAGCCTCACTGTTTGTCATATTTAGAACTGTGAGGTTGGACGAATGCCCTACGAAATTTTCGAACATATAAAAGGCATCCACCATTGCATACCAACTGGCGATAAAGACAAGGCCTGGGAACATTACTATGCAATAGATCATTCTCTCGAATTTGATCCGAATGTTAGCGACTACGAAAAAGACTGCCTCCGCAGGATCAATCAAACCTTAGCAGAGGCGTTGCGTCAGAAAATGTCTATGGGCGTGGGGCCGAGCCTCGCGGGGCTTCAATCATCATTGGAAAGACGAACAACTGGGCCCGACGGCTGGCCGTTACGAAGATAGGTTTAAGATTATGGCTTTAATCAAGGGTACGCAAAATTTCGAGTGTTCGGAGTGTGGGGCTAAATACGTTGGCCACTATACTGACTACCCAATGCGGGACAAAGGGTCATTCACCTGTGAGTGTGGGACGCAATTACACCGGTGGAACGGTTCTCGCGACTGGACTGATTTTGTAAAAGTCCCTGACGACGAATAGGCGGGTCTAAAATGGCGAAAAGCCCATTCTAAGAGCAGAGATTAGGACGAAAATTAGGACGGGCACGAACGTCTATCCAATTTTATCAAGAAATACAATGTGTTAAGGGTAAAGAATGGTGGAGCCTAGGGGAGTCGAACCCCTGACCTCTTCGCTGCCAGCGAAGCGCTCTACCAGCTGAGCTAAGGCCCCATCCGAGCGGTGGTAAGACCGCGAATAGGCCGCGTATTTAGTCGCCGCACGCTGGGTTGGCAAGCTCTTTTTCATATCAAAGCTTATTCTATCTGCCCTACGCATATAATATATCGCGGTCTATCACAGCGATCTTCGGATTGCGCGAAAAAGACGCTTGGATTCTGTAAACTAAGTGAAAGCTGACAGCTTTGGCTTGGTTTAAAACATAAAAAAATCCGGCCTATTAGAGCCGGATAAATTTTTCGCGTGTGACAGCTTTAAAGGTTTAAATTTCGACCTCTTCGGCGTCATCATCATCATCGTCTTTACCCGTTGGCGGTTGGTCGTCATCTTCGTCGTCGACAACAAGCGCAGCATCTTCGTCTTCATCTTCGTCAGGGTCATAATCATTAAAGTCTTTGCGGCCTTCATCATCATCACCTTTATCACTATCCGCAAGAAGGGCACTATCATCCCCATCAAGCTCTAGCTCTTTGGCCGCAATTTCGTCCTGATCTATATCGTCTTCATCAACTTCAGTATTTTCGGATGGGTCATCATCCCCATCTTTAGTGTTTGTCTCTTTCACTTTTACAGGCAGCGGAACATCAGCAATGGCCGTTGGATCAAAGACATGTCCGCAATCCGGGCAGGGAACAGGGTTTCTATTTAGGTCGTAAAATTTCTCGCCGCATTCAGGGCAAATAATTTTTTGTCCGAGATCCGTTTTGGCCATATCTCTTTACCTCATTATAAGCCTGTAAAATTTTCACGTGATCGCAGAGTTTATCTTGCGCTTTAAGAGCTTCACGTTAAAAGCAGGCGTTTGAATATCAGCGCCGTCTAAGCGCTCATGTAAATCAAGTCAATATGAGAAAATAGGTCAAGAGCGAATATGACAGATTTGACGACATCATCAGCGCCTATGGGGGCCTGTTCGGCGCTTTCAGGGCCATTAACAGGGCGTGTATGCGCGCCGGGTGATAAATCTATGTCGCATCGCTCTTTGATTCTAGGCGCTATGGCGAGCGGCCAAACGATCGTCACGGGATTGCTAGAGGGTGATGATATCCTTGCGACAGCCGAGGCGATGAAAGCCTTTGGTGCGGCCATTACGCGCCGCCTCGATAGCGCCGGCGCGCCGCAATGGGTTATTAAGGGTGTAGGCGCAGACGGATTGCGCACCCCCGCTCAAAATGTGGATTGCGGCAATGCCGGAACGGGCGTGCGTCTTATCATGGGCGCAGCGGCCGGATATAAAATATCTGCGACGTTTATAGGCGATGCATCTTTATCGAAACGGCCGATGGGCCGCGTGCTCGATCCTCTGTCCGAAATGGGCGTTACCTATGAGGCGCAAGAAGGCGGGCGATTACCTGTCAAAATGACAAGTAGTGGCACGCTTACGCCGATTGATTATACGCCGCCTCACGCCTCCGCGCAGGTAAAATCATGTGTCCTCTTGGCGGGACTTCGCACGGACGGGGAAACGATATTGCGTGAGCCGACCTTAACCCGCGATCATACAGAAAATATGCTGGAAGCCTTTGGCGTTACCGTTGAGCGGCAAGCGTGGCAGCAAGGCCAAATCGTGCGGCTTAAAGGCCCCGCAGAGCTAACAGCAACAGATGTTGTTATACCGGGCGATCCATCCTCTGCGGCTTTTGCTATGGTGGCGGGCCTGATTGTTCCGGGGTCTGATCTGGTTATTGAGAATGTTATGATGAATCCAACGCGGACAGGTTTGTTCGAAACATTGGTCGAAATGGGCGGATGGCTTAGGGCTGATAATTTCCGCAAATTTGGCGGTGAGGTGATTGCCGACATCCACGTCAAACATTCTCGTCTTCGCGGTATCGTGGTTCCAAAAGACCGCGCCCCAGCGATGATTGACGAATATCCTATTTTAACCGTCGCTGCCGCTTTTGCGTCGGGGCAGACTGTGATGAACGGCATTAAAGAGCTGCGGGTCAAAGAGAGCGACCGTATTGCCGCAACATCGGCCTTTCTGCGTGATAACGGCGTTAATGTTGAAGAACGCGAAGATGGTATGACGGTCAAAGGCTTTGGTCATGGCAGTGGAAATACACACCCAACGACGCAGGGCGGCGGCCATGTTGTCACCCATCACGATCACCGCATAGCGATGAGCGCACTTGTGCTGGGTTTAATGGCAGATCAAGAAATTACGATTGATGATGCGTCAATGATCGCCACGAGTTTCCCAGAGTTTTTTGACCAAATGCGTGATTTAGGGGCCAAAAACCTACGCCGCCAAACGGCAGCGGCGGAAAGCGTATAGATGCAGCGCCGCTTTACGCTTGCGATTGACGGAACCTTTGCCAGCGGAAAAGGCACATTAGCCTCTCGGCTTGCGGCGCATTATAAACTGCCTTATCTCGATACAGGCAAGCTCTACCGCGCGGTTGCAAAGCGCGTCATCGATATGGGTGTTAACCCCGATGATGCAGAGAGCTGCGCGGCGCTTGCCAATAATATCACCCCTGAGGAGCTATCGGATCAGCGTTTAAAAAGCGGCCCGATTGGGGCTATGGCCTCTAAAATTGCGGTTCACCCCCCTGTTAGGGCGGCTCTTTTGGCCTTTCAAAGAGACTTTGCCGCGAAAGGCGCGGTACTAGACGGACGAGATATTGGGACGGTGATTTGCCCCGATGCGGCGGTTAAACTCTTTGTTACAGCCGAGCCCACCGTGCGCGCTGAACGGCGGCATAAAGAATTACTCGGTTACGGTGAAGACATTAGCTTTAAGACCGTCCTCGCCCAGCTTAAAGAACGCGATGCGAGGGATTCGGGCCGTGATATCGCCCCCTTAAAGCCGGCTGAAGATGCGCACTTGCTAGATACAACTAATCTGTCTATAGAGCGCGCGTTCGAAGTAGCTTGCACTCTGTGTGAGGCTGTTTTGGCGGCGAAGTCTGTCTGAAAACTCCTTTTAGCCTGATCTTGCATTATGAAGACCCGGATGGTCCGGGTTAGTCCATGGCATATACGCCATAGGCCAGCTCTTTTATTTTGGAGTAAAAATGAGCACTGAAACTATGAATCCCTCTATGGAGGATTTTGCGTCCATGTTGGACGCCTCCCTTGAAACCAACCCTATGTCCGAAGGCTCGGTCATCAAAGGCCGTGTTACGGCTGTAGAAAAAGACTATGTGATGGTCGATGTGGGTTTGAAAACCGAAGGCCGTGTGGCGCTTCGTGAATTTTATACGCCCGGAAGCGACGAAACTGTCAAAGTCGGCGATGATGTTGATGTTTACCTTGAGCGCGTCGAAAATGCGCTCGGTGATGCGGTTATCTCTCGCGACAAAGCGCGCCGTGAAGAAACATGGATCAAAATGGCGAAAGTCCATGAAGCAGAAGAGCCTGTTAAAGGCGCTATCGTTGGACGTGTTAAGGGCGGCTTTACGGTTGACCTTGGTGGTCTAAATGCCTTCTTGCCAGGCTCACAAGTTGATATTCGTCCGATTCGCGATATTGCGCCGCTTATGAACCAAGAGCAGCCTTTCATGATTTTGAAAATGGATCGCGCTCGCGGCAATATTGTTGGCTCGCGCCGGGCCATCCTTGACGAAAGCCGTGCAGAGCAACGTGCAGAGCTTGTCGGTCAATTGGCTGAAGGCGACGCCCGCGAAGGTGTTGTC
>CAZEOD010000086.1:0-5190 GCA_964513675.1 uncultured Caulobacterales bacterium
TGGGGATTCCTCTACAAAAAAAGCTACGCATAAAGCGGAGCCGAGTATAGCCGAGTATAGTTAGGGAAAAAACTATAAGGCCTTTTGCGCTAGAGTTTCCCAGCGGCTGTATGTTTAATTTTTTTCCAATTGGCATCGGCTTTAGCAATCGTACCTAACTGGTCTTTTTGGTACATGCGGAAGATCTCTTCATTCAAGAAAACATATAGCTTGCCGTTAACAACAGAGGCATATTGAGGGTCGCCGTCAAATTTTTTGCCGACTGAGACTCCAAATGTGCAAAACCCGCCATTTTCAGGTGTGTAGCGGGCTTCATTTTTCTGGAACGCTTTCATATTGTCTTCGGAAGCAAAGTAATAAGCGACGTCATCATGTATCGCCGTATAGGCTGCGGAGCCCTCAACACGGTTGCCAATGTCCAGGAAGGCAACAGGGTCAACACCGTGCAGTCCAAGGGGCGCGCCGGCGGCTGTCAAACCGGGGGCTGTGTTATTTTCATCAGCTGCGAGCGCTGTTGAAGCTGTGCCTAGGCTCAAAAGAGAGATGGCGGCGATTGTGAGAAATTTTTTCATTAGATTTTCCTATTAGATTTTCCTATAAGTTGGGTTTGGAAAACCTAGATGTAAGGCTTGAGACAATTTATCAATCGCTTGGACGGAAGTAGATGTTATGTGCAAATTGAAAAGGACGAATTGCAAAATTTAAGATGTATTTTGTGTGTTTTGGAAATGTTGCAATAAAATCATGACCTAATTTTTTATTGAATGCGCGGGGGAGAAGATAGATTAATTTCTCCCGCCCATCATCCTTTTGCGGCTATACATTTTAATTTTTATATACCTATAACCTTCGATTATGAGACGGATTGCAAAACTTTCGAGAGTTGCCGTCATTCTCAGAAAATTGCTTAGGGCTTATGTTTCTTGGGAGATTATATCTCGGCCTAAAATTGATAAATTTAGATAGAAAGAAACATCATGCCCAAAACCCTGATAGAACTTGAAGCCGCCGTAAATGACTTAACCCGCCAAGGTAAAATGCTCGATTCAATAAATCAGTATTACGCCGATAATTGTGTCTTCGTCGAAAGTGACGGGTCAAGCCGTCAAAGTAAAGCTGATCAACTCGCGCATTTGAGCGGTTTCTTCGGCACGCTAAAAAGCTTTGATGGGGCCACGCTTCATGGCGCGGCCACAGGTGATGATTATGCGACCAGTGAGTGGACATTTAATATGACAAGCGGAGACGGGTCTAAAATTGAATGGAACGAAGTTCTTGTGCGGTCTTGGAATAACGGGAAAGTTGTTTCGGAAAGCTATTATCAGAAATAACTCGTTTTGCGGCAAAGCTATGAACCGAAAGCATGAAGCCATATTCTCGTTATATGGCTTCATCTGTGTTATATGTGCCGGTGCTATATGTGATTGTGAATAGAAGGACGCCTTTATGGATATACTCAATGACATTTTAAATACGCTGAATTTAAAAGGTGCCTTTTATTTTCGAACCGACTTTTCGGCGCCGTGGAGTGTTAAAGTGCCGGAATATGAACAGGCGGCCCGTTTTCATATGGTGGTTCAAGGCCAGCTTAATGTTATCATTGATGATACAGAAAAGGTCACGCTCTCAGCCGGGGAGATGATACTCATTCCGCGCGGGTCTTCGCATATTTTATTTGATACGGATTATGACTGCGCCCCGCAATTGGAAACGTTATTAGAAGATGTCAATTATGATGGGCGCGGTGTTTTGGTGCTTGGCGATGGGAATGATACTGCAAAGACACAACTCGTCTGCGGGCATTTTTCTTTTCGAAAAGGCGCAGATCATCCTTTATTGCGCGAATTACCTAAGTACCAAATTATCACCCCCGGCGAGCGAGCGGCCAATCAGATGCTCGATGACATTATCCGGCTACTTGTGCGCCAAACCTACTCAGAATATTTAGGGGCTCAGGCGTCCATTATTCGCCTCTCGGAAGTTATGTTTATTGAAATGCTACGGATGAATATTGTCGAAAGTGACAGCCTAAGCAGCTCACTTGCCGCTTTTAATGATGAACATATTGGCAGAGCTTTGGAGCTTATCCACTCTTTCCCCGAACGTCATTGGTCGGTTGATAGTTTGGCCTCAGAGGTGGGCATGTCGCGTAGCCGCTTTGCGAAAAGGTTCCGAGAGCTTTTGGGTATAGGGCCGATGAGCTATCTTTCAGATTGGCGGCTGCAAAAGGCGTTGGCGCGGCTGGTTGGCTCACGCCAAAGCGTTCAGCAAATTGCCAAAGAATCGGGCTATCAATCTCCCGCGGCATTTACGCGGGCTTTCACAGCCAAATTTGAAGTATCTCCGTCAAAATATAGACAATCATCTGCCTGACTTTGCATTTCGTCTCATATGCTTTGCATATAATATCTCATTAATACCCCGCTATTGATAATGCGTCGCTCAAATGCGCACATAATCCCCGCAGCGTTGAATAAAACGTTGAGAGAGACTTATCTTTATTGGAGGATTAAATGGATACAGCATTTCACTATTTGGCCTTAAGCGGCTTACTGACGATTTTACTTTGGACGCCTTATATTTTAGCGCGCCTCTTTACATGGGGGCTTCCTACATTTTTAAATAACTACCCTGAAGGCTTTCCGGCCAAACAACCTGAAGCCCCGCTTTGGGCGCAGCGTGCACAGCGGGCGCATTTAAACATGGTCGAAACAATGCCAGCCTTTATCGCAGTTGTGCTGGCAGCCGCTTATTTTGCTAAGTCCAAAGCAGGCATAGAACCAGTTGTGGCGCAATGGGCTATGATATTCTTTGTCGCGCGTCTTGCGCATGCCGTTGTTTACATAATGGGGATTCCATATCTGCGAACACCTGTTTACCTCGTCTCTTGGCTCGCCGTGCTTGTCATTGGCGCCCAGAGTATATTGTAAGAACCATTATGGATTTTGGAGGTCTTTATGGCACGCTCTCAAGGATCTTATGAGACTATGCGTATTCTCATTAATTCGGTCCAAAGTTGCACCGTTTGCGAAGACCTCCCGCTTGGCCCCAAACCTATATTACAAGGTGACCCTGAATCAAAAATATTAATCGTTGGCCAAGCGCCCGGACGGATTACACATAAAAAGGGTATCCCTTTTGATGACCCGTCTGGCGTAAGATTGAGAAACTGGATGGGGGTTTCTGAAGAGGTCTTTTATGACCCAAAAAAGATTGCCATATTGCCTATGGGGTTTTGTTTCCCTGGAACAGGTAAAAGCGGTGATCTGCCGCCCCGGGTAGAATGCGCCAAGCTATGGCGTAATCCGCTTTTGGATTGCCTCCAAAACATAGAATTGACACTCATTATCGGACAATATGCTATCGCATGGCATATTAATGACGGTGAAAAAACCACACTGACTAAGCGTGTTTTGCAATGGGAAGATTACATGCCGTCACGGCTTGTCATGCCGCACCCAAGTCCGCGAAATAATATGTGGCTTAAACGAAACCCATGGTTTGAGGCAGGTGTCCTGCCAAAATTAAAACGCAGAATTTCTGATATTTTACATGAGGAGAGCGCTTAAATGCTAGTCTTATTATCACCGTCCAAAGACATTAAGCTCCGCTCTAATCAAGCGCCGAATTTGTCCACACGGCCAATTATGATTGAATCCACAAAGACCCTTGTGGACGTCATGCGCGGTAAGTCTATTCATGATGTGATGAAGCTCATGAAGATTAGCCATAAATTGGCGCAACTGACGGTAGACAGGTTTGAGCAGTTTGAATTGCAGAACAGCAATCATATTGGCGCGTCTGCAATTTTTACATTTAATGGTGATGTGTACCGGCAATTTGGCATTGAAGACTTTAATGCGAAAGAATTAGGCCACGCCCAATCGACGATAAGAATTATATCGGGCCTGTATGGGATTTTAAAACCCTTAGACCTTATGCAGCCATACCGCTTGGAAATGGGGATCCGATTACAAACGTCATCTGCGAAAACCTTATATCAATTTTGGGGTGATAAATTAGCCCTCGCGATCAATGACGACCTCGCTGACCATAGCTCCAAAGTTATAATCAATTTGGCCTCAAAAGAATATTCAAGAGCTGTGCCGCAAAAAGCGCTTCAATTTCCACTCATCAACATCACCTTTGAAAACAAGTCTAAAGGTATGCATAAAGTTATCGGGTTCCATGCGAAAAGAGCAAGGGGCAAAATGGCCAGATGGATTGTAAAGAATAATATTACATCGCCAGATGAATTGAGAGATTTTTCTGACAGTGGTTATAAATTTAGCAAAAATAGCTCGACTGCCTCAAATTTTACTTTCAAAGAAGCTTAGACTTTAAGGCCATTTTATAATGGTCCCGTATCGAGTTGAAATATACACTGGGATGCGCCAGCTTTGAAATCACATTCTGTGATTTCAAAATACAAACATTAGCTCGAAATTTGCATGTTCTCCACTCTTTGGAGAAAAACCATGCAAACAGAATGTAGAGACCTCATCAAAGCCGATAAACGTCCTTGGAATAAGGGCAAACTTATTGGTCAGAAATCCCCACTCACGCAACAGCAAGTTTGGGCCATACGGGTCAGGCTTCAATTGGCCGATAGCAAACGTGACCTCGCTCTATTCAACTTGGCCCTGGACAGTAAGTTACGTGGATGTGACCTCGTGGGTTTGAAGGTTTCGGACGTGCAAACTGGAGACGAAATGAGAGCCCGAACTAAAATCATTCAAAAGAAGACAGGCAAGCCTGTGCAATTTGAAATTACAAAGCAAACCCGCGAAGCTTTGGTAGATTGGATAGGATTTAAACAGCTCAATATTTACGACTGGTTATTTCCAAGCCGAAAGAACCGAGACAATGCGATGACGACACGTCAATATGCACGCGTGGTTCAGAAGTGGATCGCTTCAATCAATTTGCCAAAATCATCATATGCAACGCACTCATTGAGGCGTACAAAAGCGACTTTGATATACCGAAAGACGGGTAATTTGAGAGCCGTGCAGCTTTTGCTAGGACACGAAAAAATTGACAGTACTGTAAAATATCTTGGCGTTGAGGTCGAAGATGCACTCGCACTATCAGAAAGTATTGAGCTCTGAGAAGAGCTCTTTTTTGATGCTGAGCTGTAGAAGTTCCGACCTGATCTGACAGTTTCGCAGATTTGCGGCGGTGATCTGT
>CAZEOD010000087.1:0-362 GCA_964513675.1 uncultured Caulobacterales bacterium
CCCAAACGCCCGCTCGGAATTTGGCCCAAAAGCGCCTCTTTTTGCTTTTCTGGCAGCTCATCGGTCATGGGCGATTCGATGAAACCGGGGGCGATGCAATTGGCGGTCACGCCGCGGCTAGCGACTTCTTGGGCCAATGATTTTGAAAAGCCGATCATGCCCGCTTTGGACGCGGCGTAATTGGCTTGCCCCGGATTTCCTGTCACGCCAACGATTGATGTGATTCCAATAATGCGCCCATGACGCGCTTTCATCATACTCCGCAGGCAAGATTTCGCGAGACGGAAATAAGCTTCAAGATTGACTTTTTGGACAAGGTTCCAATCATCATCTTTCATACGCATTAATAGCCCATCGCGGGT
>CAZEOD010000087.1:372-4465 GCA_964513675.1 uncultured Caulobacterales bacterium
GGTCAGTCCCGCGTTTGAGACTAAAATATCAACATTGCCGCCCAGAGCCTCCGCGGCTTGAGCAACAAGACCGTCAACAGCCTCAGAGTCAGATAGATTGCACGGCGTTACAGCGACGCGCTCCCCAAGGTTAGCGGCTAATATATCGAGTTTTTCAACCCGCGTACCTGAAATGGCGATATTGGCCCCAAGGCTGTGGAGTTGCCGCGCGATCGCTTCGCCGAGGCCGCCTGTAGCGCCTGTAATTAATGCGTTTTTACCTGATAAATCCAACATAATCTCTGCCCTAACCTTTGAGTTGTTCTGCGAGCGTTTCTATCGCCTGCGGGTTATTCACCGCAAGGCCATTAATGCCTTTGACAATACGCCTTAGCATAACCGTCAAGACTTTACCGCTGCCGAGTTCGGGCATATGGGTTATACCCGCATCCTCGGCCATCCATGTCACAGATTCGCGCCATCTAACCCGCCCTGTAACCTGCGTGACCAAATCGGCTTTTAATTGCGCGGGGTCGGTGACGGGCGCGGCGGAGACATTATTCACAACCGGCACGATTGGCGCATGAAACGTCACATCCGCGAGCGCTTTTTCCATCGCATCGGCCGCAGGCTGCATCAACCCGCAATGAAACGGCGCAGATACAGGCAATATAACAGCTTTCTTCACACCGTTTTCACGCGCATGAGCGGCGGCGGCTTCAACCGCGGATTTTTCGCCCGATAAAACAATTTGGCCAACGGCATTATCATTGGCAATCTGGCATATGCCATGCGCCTCGCCTGCCGCCACGGCCGCAGCGGCATCCTCTAGCGAGGCTCCGAGTAGAGCCGCCATAGAGCCAACACCAACAGGGACCGCGGATTGCATTGCATTTCCGCGAATACGCAAAAGCCGCGCCGTATCTGCCAATGACAGCACACCCGCCGCGCAAAGCGCTGAATATTCACCAAGGCTATGCCCTGCAAGAAATTTTGCCTGCGTCATGTCGATATCAAAATCATGTTTCAAAACGTCAACAACCGCCATCGACACCGCCATAAGCGCCGGCTGCGCATTGGCTGTCATGGTCAGATCTTCCATCGGGCCATCCCACATCATCGTGGAGAGTTTCTGCGATAAAGCTTCGTCCACTTGGGCAAAAACGGATTTCGCAACGGGGAAGTTTTCCGCTAAATCTTTACCCATCCCAACGGCTTGACTGCCCTGACCCGGAAAAAGAAATGCATATGCCATATCGCTGCTCATATCGTTACCAACCTTTTGAGGGCTTTATAGGGCGTAATTTCGAGGCGGCAAGTCATATAAAGGCTTGATTTTAAGGTCAATCCGCTTAAAAGGCGGCTCTTAACCGGATGCGGTCCGTTATGTGATGCTGACATGGGGTCAGTTACACCTACCGGAGCCATCATGTAAACGCCACCCTTCACGGCGCCTTACATGCCGCACCCACATATGAAGGACATTGACATGTCATTTTACGAACATGTCATCATTTCGCGCCCGGATGTTTCTCCGGCACAAGTCGAAACGATGATAGAAGAAACGTCTCGGAAGATTGAAAATCTGGGCGGCCGCGTCGAAGGCGCTGAATATTGGGGTCTGCGTAATCTTGCATACCGCATGAATAAAAACCGCAAAGCTCATTACAGCCTGTTAAAAGTTGAAGCCCCTGCGGGTGCCCTTCACGAGATTGAGCGTCAACACCGCATTAATGAAGACATTTTGCGCTATATGACAATTAAGGTTGATGAGCTGACTGAAACGCCATCTCCAATTCTGGCCAAGCGTGAAGAACGCAAGCGCCGCGACAACCGGAGAGGCTAAATCATGGCGAAACAAGCAATTAAAATTGAAAACTTGCCGTCACGGACATCGTTTCGTCGTCGCCGCAAAGTATGCCCATTTTCGGGTGATAATGGCCTGACGATTGATTATAAAGATCCGAAAATGCTGCAACGATATATGTCTGAAAAAGGCAAAATCGTCCCAAGCCGCATCACGGCAGTCTCTCGCAAGAAGCAAAGAGAGTTAGCCCGCGCGATTAAGCGTGCGCGTTTCCTCGGCTTGCTTCCCTATGAAACGAAATAGGAGCTGGTCATGGAAATCATTCTTTTAGAACGTGTTGAAAAGCTCGGCGGCATGGGCGACGTTGTTAACGTCAAACCCGGCTTTGCCCGTAACTTCCTTCTCCCGCAGGCAAAAGCTCTGCGTGCAACGAAGGCTAATTTGGCCCGTTTCGAAGCCCAGCGCGAATTTCTTGAAAAGCGCAATGCTGAAACACGCGCCGCAGCGGCAACGTCAGGCGAAGACCTTGACGGCAGCAGCTATGTTATCATCCGCAAAGCGGGCGAAACAGGACAGCTTTACGGCTCAGTCTCTGCACGCGACGTTGTTGAAGTTGTTAGCAATGATGTGAAGCGTAATATGGTTGTTCTTGAGCAGCCCATTAAAGCGCTTGGCCTTCATAATGTGTCGATCAAACTTCATCCAGAAGTCGCCGTCACAGTTATTGTCAATGTCGCCCGCTCCGAAGAAGAAGCAGAACGTCAAGCCAAAGGCGAAGACGTGATTGCGGCTCAAATGGATCAAGACCGTGCTGACGCAGAAGATGCTGCGGCTGAACGCGCAGAAATTGCGGCTGAAATGTTTGACGAAGGCCGGGACCCTGAGCAAGACATTCCAGAGACGGCAGATGAGCCAAAAAGCGAAGAAGAAGAGTAACCCTCTCTAGCTTGTGCTTTAAATCATGATTTTAACCCGGCCTTTGCGCCGGGTTTTTCTTTGGCTAGCGCTTAAACCACGCTGTGCGTAAGGCTGTGGATAAACAGTCTGTAAAAATGAGGATAAAAACTCTCCCCTTGAAATAAATGTCTTAAAGCCGCCTTTGGACTGTCATCGAGCTGCCCAATTTCTATTGTCTATGCTATGGCTATGATTATGGCATTTATTGACGATTCACCCCCCGCAAATAACGACCAGCTTGATGCGATTCCCCATAGTCCAGAAGCCGAACAAGCGCTCATTGGGGCGCTTCTCTATGATAATGAGATTTTTCACCGCATTAGCGGGATCGTGCAAGCCAAGCATTTTTATAATCCAATCCATATTCGGATTTTCGATTCGATCGCGACTTTAATTGAACATGGCAAACTAGCGGATGCGATTGTCCTTAAGAACCGCTTCTCCCAAGATGATACGCTTGTCGACATTGGCGGCGTCGAATATTTGGCGCGCCTGCTGCATAATGCCCCCAGCGGCGCAGCGGCTCCGGAATATGCCAAGCTGATTTTTGACCTCGCCATGCGCCGCGATTTGATTCGCCTCGGTGAGGAAATTTCGGCCGATGCCAAAGACCCTGAAAATGATGCCGATGCGATAGAACAAATCGCTAATGCCGAAGGGCAGCTGTTCTCGCTGGCCGAAGTCGGCACTGTTCAGGGTGGTTTTGAAAGCTTCGATCAATCCTTGCTGAAATCCATCGAAATGGCGACCGCCGCCTTTAGCCGAGATGGGAGCCTTTCGGGTATATCAACCGGCTTAATAGATATGGACCGCCAGCTGTCAGGGCTTCACCGCTCTGATTTGATTATTCTTGCGGGTCGCCCGTCAATGGGGAAATCATCTCTCGCCATGAACATTGCCTTTCACGTAGCCAAACAATTCCGCGAAGAGAAAGATGATAATGGCATTGTTAAAACGGCAAATGGCGGGCGCGTCGCTTTTTTCAGCCTTGAGATGTCATCCGAACAGCTCGCGACGCGGCTGTTGGCGGAACAGGCCGAAATTTCTTCATTCCATATTCGCCGCGGCGATATCACCGCCGAGCAGTTTGAAGTCGTGCGCGATGCCGCCGATGAGATTAATTCCATCCCGCTTTACATTGACGATACGGGCGGCATTTCGATTGGGCAAATGGCTGCGCGCTCACGCCGCCTGAAGCGCATGGAAGGCCTTGATCTGATTGTCGTTGATTATCTACAGCTCTTAACAGGCGGTAGCCAAATGAAAGCCTCTGATAACCGCGTTCAAGAAGTCAGCATGATTACGCAGGGCCTAAAAGCGCTCGCCAAGGAATTAGATGTCCCCGTCCTC
>CAZEOD010000088.1:0-214 GCA_964513675.1 uncultured Caulobacterales bacterium
GCGTTAAGGCCTGATTTGCCGGCGGCGCTATACCGCGTATAAATGACGGCTTGATGCTGCACGCATTACGCCTCTGACGGCTTATGACATCGGGCCATTTTGGCATTGCCCATTAAACCATTCGGCCCGTGATTTTTGGCGCTCTCTAACTATTTTTGTTGATGTTGACCACGGCCCCATAGCCGTGCATGAAGATGTGCGAGTCTAGGCGGCG
>CAZEOD010000088.1:224-4199 GCA_964513675.1 uncultured Caulobacterales bacterium
GTCATAGGCAGTTCCGTTAGCGCACTTTATAATGGTGAATAAAAACAAGGGATAGCGACGCGGAATAGGGGGAGTTGGTATGAGTGAAAGATTTGCGCAGAAATTCGCGCAGAAATTCGTAAAGAGGTTGGCGCTGTTCCTTCCCGGGATTTTCCTGCTTGGTTTTAATTTGGGCACAGGTAGCGTCACGGCTATGGCAAAGGCGGGGGCGGAATATGGCATGGCTCTGTTGTGGACGATTGTTGTGTCCTGCCTATGCACATTTTTCATGATAAACCTTTATGGACGCTATACATTAGTTACCGGCGAAACCGCGCTTCAAGCCTTTAAAAAACATATTCATCCCGCTGTTGGAATATATTTTATCCTTGCTTTGACACTCGGCGTTGCAGGCAGCGTTATGGGCGTCATGGGGATTGTCGCAGAGATTTGTCATGAATGGTCAAAAACCATGGTCAGCGGCGGCATCGCGCCAATTTGGTTCGCAGGCTTTTTTTCTGCGCTTGTATTTTTTATATTTTGGAACGGTAAAACAGAATTTTTCGAACGCAGCCTCGCGGTGATTGTCGCGATTATGTCGGCGTGTTTTTTAATAAATTTTTTCATCTTAATGCCGCCGCCTGCTGATATTCTCAAAGGGCTTATCCCGAGCATTCCGCAAGTGGATGCGAGCAAAAGCGCGGGGCCGTTACTCGTGATCGCGTCAATGGTTGGAACAACGGTTTTCTCGGGTCTGTTTATCATCCGCACAACGCTGGTGAAAGAGGCTGGCTGGACGCTAAAAGATGAAAAAACACAGCGCAATGACGCGGTGGTGTCAGTCGCCTTGATGTTCCTGATTAGCGCGTCGATCATGGCGGCCGCGGCAGGAACTTTATTCGCGGAGGGGCTTGGCTTGTCCCGCGCCTCCCAAATGATTGAATTGCTAGAGCCGCTGGCAGGATCATTCGCCGTTTCGATTTTCGCTATTGGCATTATAGCCGCAGGCGTGTCGTCGCAATTTCCGAACATATTAATGATGCCGTGGTTGATATGTGATTATACTGAAACAGACCGCAATATGACCTTGCCAAAATATCGTGTCATGGTCTTCTTTATTTCATTGTTAGGCTTAATCGTCCCGCTTCTGGGCGCGCGGCCTGTCTTGGTCATGATTGCGTCGCAGGCGTTTAATGCGGTTATATTACCTATAACCGTGGCTTGTATTTTCTATCTTGCCAATCGCAAAGATTTAATGGGGAGTTATAAAAACGGCCTGATGTCTAACCTCATTTTAATCGCGATTTTATTATTCTCTCTTTTTACATCTTTTATCGGGGTTAAGGGCGTGTTGCAGATGATAGCGAGTTAGGCATGACAGCATTAAATACCCCCATATTTGAGAGCGCCGACTTTCTCGAAGATCATATCCAATCAACGCTTGCCTTTTATGAGCCCAGAGTATTTGCGCCCGGCGGCGGGTTTTATGGATGCTTCCTAGATAACGGCGATTGTTTTGACCCTGACGCGCGCCAATTAGTTGCCTCGGCAAGATATGTGATTGGCTATGCAACGGCCTATCGCCTCTACGGCAAGCCGCAGCATATGGAGTGGGCAAAATGGGGGCTCGATTTTCTTAATAACGGCCATAAACAATCCAATGGGCATTATGCGTGGCGGCTGGATAAGGGCGGTGTTACAGATAGCCGGGTGATGGCTTATGGACATGCTTTTGTTCTCTTAGCGGCTGCAAACTGTCTGCGCGCTGGGCTGACATGCGCGGCGGCGGCGATGGAAGATGTTTTCGATTTCATGGAGACCTATTTCTGGGACGAGACGGCAGGGGCCTATAATGATGAGCGCGATGCAACGCTTAAAACGCTTTCACCTTACCGCGGGCAAAATGCGAATATGCATATGTGCGAAGCCTTACTTGCGGCATGGCAAGCGAGTTATGATATTAAATATCTGACCCGCGCGCAGCGCCTCGCGCAAAAATTTGCTATTGACCTCGCCGCGCAATCTGGCGGGCTAATTTGGGAGCATTATGACGCAGATTGGACTGTCGATATGACGTTTAATATCGACAAACCCAATGATCGCTATAAGCCGTGGGGGTTTCAGCCGGGTCATCAAACTGAATGGGCGAAATTGCTCCTAATTTTACATCAAGAACGGCCTGAGGAAAAATGGCTGGCGAGCGCCAAGAGGCTTTATGATAAGGCGATGGCAATAGGGTGGGATGATGAATTTGGCGGCATTGTCTACGGCGTCGCGCCGGATGGGTCTTATTGCGCCAGCGAGAAATATTTTTGGGTTCAATCCGAGAGCTTTGCATGTGCATGGCGTCTTTATATCGCGGCTGGAGATGAAAAATACCTGCAAGATTACAACCGGATTTGGCAATGGAGTTGGGACCATATGATCGACCATAAATATGGCGCATGGTATCGTGTCCGCAGCCGTGATGGCGCGAAAGTTGATAATAAAAAATCACCTTTAGGTAAGACAGATTATCATACAATGGGAGCCTGTTGGGACGTGTTATCTGTGCAGGATGAAACATCGTCATAACCGAATTTCCCAGATGAAATGACTAATTGAATGGCTAGTGTCCTATAAGGGCTTAGCTATTTGAAACGCCTGAGCCTAGATATCTGTAAATAATTTATATCCGCAGATATCGCTAGGTTTACGAACTCGGCGAAATATGGTTTTTAACTTAGACGTGTTTGAAAGCGTAAAATGGAGCTAAAATTTTGACGAATGACCCAATTTATCCCGTCCCTGAAGCTTTTGCGCGTCAGGCCAATTTAACGCCGCAGCTATATAAAGAGATGTATGAGCGCTCGATTTTAGACCCCGAAGGGTTTTGGAGTGAGCAGGGGCGGCGCATTGATTGGATCACCCCCTATACACGGGCTAAAAATGTCTCTTGGGAGGAGGGTGACTTTGGGATTGAATGGTATGCTGATGGCGTTTTGAATGTCAGCGCCAACTGCCTTGACCGTCATCTTGAAACGCGCGGTGATAAAGCGGCGATTATCTGGGAAGGCGATGACCCGAGCGTTAGTAAAACTTTGACCTACCGGGAGCTTCATAAGGAGGTCTGCCGCTTTGCCAATGTGATGAAAAAACTGGGTGTCAAGAAGGGTGACCGCGTTACAATCTATATGCCAATGATACTCGAAGCCTCTTTCGCCATGCTGGCCTGTGCCCGTATCGGAGCCGTACATTCTGTGGTCTTTGGCGGGTTTTCACCCGAAGCCCTTGCGGGGCGAATTACGGATTGCGATAGTACATTTATTATTACAGCAGATGAAGGGCTGCGGGGCACAAAACGGGTTCCGCTCAAAGATAATTGCGATGCAGCTTGCGATATCGCGGGTATCGTTAAAACCGTTCTGACGGTTCGGCATACAGGCGGTAATGTGCAAATGAAGGCCGAGCGAGATGTTTGGCTGGATGAAGCGCTGAGCGGCGTCAGCGATGAGTGCCCGCCTGAGCCAATGAAGGCAGAGGATCCGCTTTTTATTCTCTATACAAGCGGGTCTACGGGTAAGCCTAAAGGGGTCTTGCATACAACAGGGGGGTATCTGGTCTGGGCGTCTATCACACATGAATATGTGTTCGACCTCAAAGAGGATGACGTTTATTGGTGCACCGCCGATGTTGGCTGGGTCACGGGACATACCTATATTGTTTACGGCCCGCTGGCTAACGGCGCGACGACCGTGATGTTTGAAGGCGTACCCAGCTATCCTGATGCGTCGCGGTTTTGGCAAGTTTGCGACAAACATAAGGTCTCGCTTTTCTACACCGCGCCAACAGCTATACGCGCCCTGATGCGTGAGGGCGAGGGGCCTGTGAAAGCCACATCGCGTCAGTCTTTGCGCCTACTTGGGACTGTCGGGGAGCCGATTAACCCCGAAGCTTGGGAATGGTATTTCCATGTTGTCGGTGACGGCCGCTGTCCGATTGTTGATACATGGTGGC
>CAZEOD010000089.1:0-4083 GCA_964513675.1 uncultured Caulobacterales bacterium
TTATCATAATCAAGAACTTGACCTTCGCGTGTGTCTTCAACGCGGTAAGCCACGCGCTTAACAGGCGAGTAAAGCGCATCAATTGAAATCAGGCCAATAGGCGCGTCTTCAGGACGGCTATCGCTCGCAGCAACATAACCCTTACCCGTTGTGACAGTCAGCTCCATACGAAGCTCTGCGCCCTCATCAAGCGTACAAATAACATGCTCGGGGTTTAGAACCTCAACATCGGCCGTTTCTTCGATATCGGCACCTGTGACAGGGCCCGGGCCAGATTTTTTAAGCAATAGACGCTTCGGGCCTTCAACATGCATACGCACGGCAAGACCTTTGAAATTCAAGATGATGTTTGTGACATCCTCAAGAACACCGGGAATAGATGTAAATTCATGGACAACGCCGTCAATTTGAACAGCACTGACAGCCGCGCCTTGAAGCGATGACAGAAGAACGCGGCGAAGCGCATTACCCAATGTCATACCAAAACCACGCTCTAGCGGTTCTGCAATTATCGTCGCTTGACGTGATGGATCATGACCCGGATCAACGTCAGGATTAATAGGGCGAATAAGTTCTTGCCAATTTTTTTCGATCACGATGCGACCTCTTAATGTTGTATAGACCCACAACCCCTCTTGTGTGTCTCTTATCAGCGGCAAAGCCCCATAAGGGTGGGGCTAATTCTTTATTTAAACGCGGCGGCGTTTAGGCGGGCGACATCCATTATGCGGAATAGCTGTGACGTCGCGAATAGTTGTAATCGTAAAGCCCGCAGCCTGTAGAGCGCGAACAGCACTTTCACGGCCAGAGCCGGGGCCGTTCACATTAACTTCTAATGTTGTCATACCATGCTCAGCTGCTTTGCGCGCAGCTTCTTCAGCGGCGACCTGTGCGGCATATGGCGTAGATTTACGCGAGCCTTTAAAGCCCATCATACCCGCAGAACACCATGCGATTGAATTGCCTTGTGCATCGGTAATTGTAATCATTGTGTTGTTAAATGTAGAATTTACATGTGCAACACCTGCGGTGATGTTTTTACGATCCGCGCGGCGGACACGACCTTGTTCTTTACCAGCCATCTAAACCTACCTACTTCTTCTTACCAGCAATGGCCTTTGCAGGGCCTTTGCGTGTGCGCGCATTTGTATGTGTCCGCTGTCCACGAACCGGAAGACCCCGGCGGTGACGCAGGCCACGATAATTACCCATATCCATGAGGCGCTTGATGTTCTGAGAGACTTCGCGGCGAAGATCACCTTCAACTAAAAGATTCGCGTCAATCGTTTCGCGAATTTTCAGAACTTCAGCATCCGTGAGATCTTGAACGCGGCGCTCGGCAGCAATACCGACAGATTCGCAAATCTCTTCGGACTTCGCTGGGCCAATGCCATGAATGTAAGTTAGAGCGATAATTACGCGCTTATTTGTTGGGATATTTACACCCGCAATACGTGCCACAATCGGCCTCCTTATAATCTTCGTCCGCGTTCACTATGAGAGTAAACTAATCATTGTGCGTTTAAACGAGCCAAAACGCACGGTATGCTCTCAACATCCGCGAAAGCGGTTCCTTTAATCCTTGCGCGTAGCGCCGTCAAGCACCGTTATGCGCGATTCACAAGAATCTTCGCTGTTAGGCTTACGCCCCGAAAAGTCGTGCGAAAAATCCTTTTGCTTTTACAGGCGCTGACATATCCAAAATACGCGCAATAGCGCCCGCCACACCGTCAGGTGTCGACATACCGTCAACTTCTGACAATTTGCCCTGCTCTGTGTAAAAAGGCAGAAGCTGCGCCGTCTGGTTATTGTAATTATCAAGCCGTGTTTTGAAGGTCTCAGGATTATCGTCCTTGCGGCCTTCCTGTTCAAATCTTTTTGTCACGCGCGCTAAAAGCGCCGCATCATCAACACGAAGGCGAATCACGCGGTCAACTTTCATAGCCCGCGAATCGAGCGCCGCATCAAGCGCTTTGGCTTGCGGGACCGTTCGCGGAAATCCGTCGAAAATAAATCCTGCTGCGCCTTTATTTAGATCAAGCTGTTCTTCAATCAAAGCCACAACAATCTCATCAGACACAAGATCACCACAGTCCATGATGCCTGCAACTTTCAGTCCAAGCTCCGTTCCTGACTTTCGCGCAGCCCGCAACATGTCGCCCGTAGACAACTGAATCAAACCCCGGCCTTCAACAAGCTTTTTGGCTTGAGTACCTTTACCCGCAGCGGGGGGGCCGAAAAGAATAATATTCATTATTAGCCGTCCCTTCGTTTACTTTTTGCCGCGCTTACGGCGCATACGCGACTTCTTGATGAGGCCTTCATATTGATGCGCAATCAGATGCGATTGAATTTGCGCCACAGTATCAAGTGTCACTGAGACAATAATCAAGAGCGACATACCGCCGATTAACATGGCAATAGAGGGCGGCACATTACCGGCCTGCGCAATGACATATTCAGGCAGCACACAGACAAAGGCCACATATATCGCGCCAATAAAGGTCAACCTAGAGAGCACATAAGATAGATATTCTGCCGTCCGGTTGCCGGGGCGAATACCCGGTAGAAATCCGCCGTTTTTACGAAGGTTATCGGCAACATCATCAGGCTTGAACACATAAGGCACATAGAAGAAACAGAAGAAGATAATCAAAACGCCATAGAGCGTTAGGTAAAGCGGAGATCCATAGCCAATCAACGCCAGTAAGGTTGTTAGAACACCACTGCTTCCTTCTGCCGCTCCAGCTTGATTACCAAGCATAATTTGTCCGGCCGTCGCTGGGAGCAAGAGGAGTGAGCTCGCAAAGATCGGCGGAATAACACCCGCCGTATTAAGCTTAAGCGGCATAAAAGATGACTCGCCGCCAAAGCTTTTACCGCCGGCCATTTGCCGCTTAGGATATTGCACCAAGAGCCGCCTCTGAGCGCGCTCCACAAAGACAATCAAGAATGACAACCCCACAAATAAGGCCAAAAGACCAATCAAAAGAATCTCAGAAATCGCGTTACTCGCATTTAAAGAGAACGCTTGGAACAGCGCCTTGGGGAGTTCGGCGACAATACCCGCAAAGATAATCAAGGATACTCCATTACCCACACCGCGCGCCGTCACTTGCTCACCCATCCACATCAAGAACATCGTGCCGCCAACTAGCGTAATCACTGTGCTGGCTTCAAAGAAAAGACCGGGGTTAATCACAGCACCCGGCGTGCCCTGTAAGGCCCGCGCAATGCCGTAAGCTTGAAACGCAGCCAGAAAAACCGTCAAATAGCGCGTATATTGGTTGATTTGTTTCCGCCCTTGCTCGCCATCTTTATTCAGCTCTTTGAGGGACGGAATAGATTCTTTCATCAGGGTCATGATAATCGACGCCGAAATATAAGGCATAACGTTCAGCGCAAAAATCGCCATACGTTCAACAGCCCCGCCGGCAAACATATTCAGCCGGTCAAGCAGGCCGCCGCTTTGGCCTTGGAAAGCCGATTGAAACGCATCCATATCCATACCGGGAATCGGAACAAAGGTCCCAACTCGGTATAAAATAAGTATGAAAAGAGTGAAAAGAAGGCGCTGCTGTAATTCCTTCGCCTTGAAAAAGGTCGAGGGGTTAAAATTTCGTACGAGTTGTTCGGATGCAGACGCCATAACCTAAAGTCCATATATCGGATTAAACAGACCCCTCATATGGGATCTGTTTTAAGATTTTAAAGATGGCAGGCTTAATTGCTGTAAAAGCAATCAGAAAGTTGAAGATAAAAGCTAAACTTAGCTTAACCTTTAGCCAGCTCCGCCGCCTGTTTCACCCACTCATCACGCTCAATACGGCCGGGGAAACTATCAATGATTTCATCAATCATTTTAATATCTTTAGCCGTCCAAGCCGCAATTTGGCGGAAATAATAAACGCCTTTAGCATTAAGGTCGCCTTCAAATTTCGGGCCGATACCTTTGATCTTTTTCAAATCATCCGGCTCACCATCCGTCGCGCCGTCTGTATAGAGAACTTGCGGCTTCTTAGCCGGCGTTTCTTTCTTAGGCGCAGCTTCAGCTTTTGGCTTAGGTGCAGCTTTTGGGGCTGC
>CAZEOD010000090.1:0-2576 GCA_964513675.1 uncultured Caulobacterales bacterium
GCCTTATAACGCTGTAGAATTTCCTGCACTTGGCGGGCAACGGCATAGTGATCTTCACCAACTGTGCGCGGCTCAAGAATACGAGACGTACTATCGAGCGGGTCAACAGCCGGGTAAATACCTTTTTCAGAAATCGCGCGGTTTAGAACCGTCGTCGCATCCAAATGGGCAAATGATGTCGCAGGCGCAGGGTCGGTCAAGTCATCGGCTGGGACGTAAATCGCCTGAACAGATGTAATCGAGCCTTTCGTCGTTGACGTAATGCGTTCTTGCATTTGGCCCATTTCAGTCGACAATGTCGGCTGATAGCCAACAGCGGACGGGATACGGCCAAGCAGCGCAGAAACTTCTGAGCCTGCTTGTGTGAAGCGGAAGATATTATCAACGAAGAACAAAACGTCTTTGCCTTCTTCATCACGAAAATATTCAGCTTGTGAAAGACCTGTCAAAGCAACACGGGCGCGCGCTCCGGGAGGCTCATTCATTTGGCCATAAACCAATGTCGCGCGGCTTTCGCCGTCAAGATTAATCACGTTAGATTCGATCATTTCGTGGTAAAGGTCATTTCCTTCACGTGTCCGCTCGCCGACACCGGCAAAGACAGAATAACCGCCAAAAAGTTTCGCGATATTGTTAATTAGTTCCATAATCAGAACTGTTTTACCCACACCGGCACCGCCGAATAGGCCAATTTTACCACCTTTAGCGTAAGGACAAAGCAAGTCGATCACTTTGATACCTGTCGCAAGGACTTCAGTTTCTGTTGACTGGTCAACAAAATCAGGGGCCGCTTTATGAATAGGCGCCATCATTTTAGACTTAAGCGGGCCGCGCTCGTCAATCGGTTCACCAATAACGTTCATGATACGGCCCAATGTTTCAGGCCCAACCGGAACAGTAATCGCTTGACCCGTATCAGACACAGCCTGACCGCGCACAAGACCTTCTGTCGCGTCCATCGCAATCGTCCGAACCGTATTTTGTCCAAGATGCTGCGCGACTTCAAGAATAAGGCGATTGCCTTGGTTCTCTGTTTCGAGCGCATTTAGAATGGCTGGCAGATCACCTGTAAATTCCACGTCAACGACCGCGCCGATGACTTGTGAAATCCGGCCGGCAGACGCCGGAGCCGCAGTTTTCTTAGATGTACGCTTTACGGGTGCTTTTTTTGCCGCTGCTTTTTTGGCTGCTGGCTTTTTCGCCGTTGTTTTTGCTGCTGCTTTCGCCATGTTTAGGTCCTTTCAGCTATTTTAAAGCGCTTCCGCGCCTGAAATAATTTCAATCAGTTCAGATGTAATCTGGGCCTGACGTGTTCGGTTAAATGTAAGGGTTAGCTTATCAATCATGTCGCCCGCATTACGGGTCGCATTATCCATAGCTGTCATTTTAGAGCCCATTTCGCCCGCTTGATTTTCAAGCAAAGCGGCAAAGACTTGTGAGTTGATATTGCGCGGTAAAAGCACTTGCAAAATACCGGCTTCATCAGGCTCATAATCATAAATCGCGCCTTTAAGATCGGCCTCATCAGATGGTTCGGCCACATCACCCAAACCTGCATTGGCTGGAATAATTGTTCGCGCAACAGCTGTTTGCGTCATAACATTTTCAAATTCAGCGAAGATAAGCTTACAGACATCAAACTCGCCCGCAGTGAACATCGACGTCACTTTTTCGCCAATAGCGCGCGCGATACCTGCGTGAAGCTTACGCTCTTCTTTCAGCGAAATATACTCGACAATCTGATCTTCATAAAGCCGCTTGAGCTGGTCATAGCCCTTCTTACCAATCAGAAAGAGCTTAACCGTCTTTCCCTCAGATTGAAGCGCAATAGTTTCTTCGCGGGCTTTCCGAACAATGTTCGAGTTGAACCCGCCGCAAAGGCCGCGATCCGCCGTTGCAACAACAAGCAAGACAACATCTGACTTACCATTACCAATCAAAAGCTCCGGTGCATCCCCTGCCCCTGTCATAGAGGCTGCGAGATTAGAGATCACATTGCTAATACGGTCCGCATAGGGCCGTGAGCTTTCAGCTGCTTCTTGCGCTTTGCGCAATTTAGCCGCCGCTACCATTTGCATGGCGCGTGTGATCTTCTGCGTGTTTTTAACACTGCTGATCCTGTTTTTTAACTCTTTCAAAGACGCCATAGGTCGTCTCCCTTACGTCCGGTTGGCCTAAGCCGCGAAGCCAGCTGCGAAACTATCCAAAGCCGCTTTAAGGCGCTCTTCCAACTCATCCGTCAGCTTCTTGCTAGTGGCAATATCCGAGAGAACAGAACTGTGATTACTGTGAAGATCGGCGAGAAGTTCCTTCTCGAAACGCCCGACTGATTTCACATCAATCGCATCCAAATAGCCGCGTGTACCGGCATAGATGACACAAACTTGCTCTTCGACCTGTAGAGGCGAATATTGATCCTGCTTAAGAAGCTCTGTGAGGCGCTCACCGCGCGCAAGAAGCTTCTGCGTAGACGCATCAAGGTCTGAGCCAAATTGCGCAAAGGCCGCCATTTCGCGGTACTGAGCAAGCTCACCTTTAATCGGGCCCGCAACCTGTTTCATCGCTTTAATCTGCGC
>CAZEOD010000090.1:2586-3066 GCA_964513675.1 uncultured Caulobacterales bacterium
GAGTGAAGATAGAAAACGTCACCCGGATAAGCTTCACGGCCCGGAGGACGGCGAAGAAGAAGTGACATCTGGCGATAAGCGACAGCCTGTTTGGACAGATCATCATAAATAATCAGGCCATGCATGCCGTTATCACGGAAATATTCACCCATTGCACAGCCTGCAAAAGGCGCGAGGAACTGAAGCGGCGCCGGCTCTGAGGCTGTCGCAGACACGATGATTGAATAGTCCATCGCGCCGTTTTCTTCGAGTGTTTTAACAAGCTGCGCAACAGTTGAGCGCTTCTGGCCAATAACAACATAAACGCAATATAACTTGTCATTATCGCGGTCTTCATCAAAGGCCGCTTTTTGGTTAAGGATCGCATCCACTGCCACGGCTGTTTTACCGGTTTGGCGGTCACCAATGATAAGCTCACGCTGGCCACGGCCAATCGGGATCAGCGCATCAATCGCTTTAATACCCGTCTGAACAGGTTCG
>CAZEOD010000090.1:3076-3479 GCA_964513675.1 uncultured Caulobacterales bacterium
GATTTACGCGGGATAATGCCCGGCGCTTTCACGTCAACACGGCGGCGCTCGGCTACATCTTTGAGGGGGCCTTTGCCGTCAATCGGCTCACCTAGCGGGTTAACAACGCGGCCTAAAAGGCCTTTTCCAACAGGAACATCAACAATTTCGCCAAGGCGCTTAACGGTGTCGCCTTCTTTAATGCCGCGGTCATCACCAAAAATAACGACACCGACATTATCTGTTTCAAGGTTCAGCGCCATACCTTTAATGCCGCCTGGGAACTCAACCATCTCACCGGCGCGGACATTGTCCAGACCGTAGATGCGGGCAATACCATCACCCACAGAGAGCACTTGGCCGACGTCTGAGACTTTAGCCTGTGTGCCAAAGTCTTTAATTTGCTTTTTCAGAATCGAGGAGA
>CAZEOD010000091.1:0-3404 GCA_964513675.1 uncultured Caulobacterales bacterium
TCGAGCTTATGTTTGAACTTATCATTCACCTCGGGATCGGCTGTATCGCCGCCTGCGGGGATATAAAAATTATGAAATTCAAAATCCTCGTCACCCGCAATGATTTTAGTGCTAACATGACGCGCATGGTCGAGGGGGCAAAAGCTTGTGGGCAAACGTTCCATCGGCAATTTGGAAACTGTCGCCGCGCCGTGATAGCCCTTCATCCCCGCGACTTCGATAAATTCATAGCCTGCATCAATGAAAGGCTGGCTTGGGAATAAATCCGTTTCGCATTTAATTTCCTGCAAGCCGAGCACATCGGGTTGCTGTTCATTTAAAAAACGAATGACCTGATCAATGCGAAGGCGAACAGAATTAATATTCCACGTGGCGACTTTAATTTTCATTCTGTTTGATTAGGTCGCCTTGCGGAAAACGCAAGGCCAATCCAATAATAATGCCGCGCTAAATACTCAAATCTTTTAGATTATAATCTTTGAGCGAGGCTTGCGCTGCTGCGTCCCAGATATAGGTCTCGCCTTTAAACGGTTCATAGTCGTAAGGCGTTTCATCGGGAAACCGTTGACGCCGCGCATCAATAGCTAGACCGATAAGACGGGACCTTTCCTTGATAAAAGCCGCGTCAAAGACGGCCGCATCTGCGTGAATACCTGCCCCCATGACATTAAGAACAGAGCTGCGGCGATGGAATCCGAAATTTGCCGTAACGCGCGATTCAAATCCAGTATTAGCAAACGACCCATGCAAGACTTGGCGGTTGGAAATCACAACATCACCTGGATTACAGATAATAGGCACGGCATCTGCTAGGCGCTCACTGCCCGTTTCTTTAATGAGCTTTACGATATCAACACGGCCGCCCTTATGAGTACCAGGCACAATCCAAACACCATTAACGGCGGTGCTCCCATAAATCTGTCCCATCAGATTAAAGCCGTGGCTGCCCTCGTCAAAATTAGGACTATCCCAATGGGTATCCCCGTCTTGGTGCCAAGAGACAGCCGCGCCAAGGCCCGCATCTTTGATAAAAAGGCCTTCATGGAATGGCGTAAAGTCTTTGCCATTAATCGCTTCGACCAATTTTAAAAGTTTCGGATGCGCGTAGAGACGCAGACAGGCCGCCGAAAATTGTAGTGAACCCGCCAAGTAAAAGGGAGACACTATTGGAGCGTCGTCTTTGGCTTTGGGTTCAAATAATTTAACTTGGTGGCGCCCATTCGCGATGGGCGTACCACCTAATGGGTCGGATAATGGCTTTGCCCATTGCAAGGTCATGGCTTTATTATCAGCGCCCAGAGCAGGGCGGCCCTTAGCGTCTATGTCTGCGCCCATTGTGACGGGAAAGTTTTCCCGCATAGACTCTAAATCAGCTTTTAAATCCGCCAGCTCAGGGGCGCTAATAGCGCCCTCAAAAATATAAAACCCATATTTGGAATAAGCCTCAAGGATTTCAGGATGGATATTTCCATCATCATCAAACCGTAGAGCGCTACGATTGGGCAAGGCAAGGGCGCGAGCTTGCCCTTCAACTAAATATTGCCGCACGGCATCTGCATCATCGCCATAATGTGCCGCGCAGGCGTCGATTGATTTGCTGATATCTTGAACCATAAAGTCTCCGACGTTTATTTAGCCATCAAGCTCGATACTTGTGGGATATGGAATTGTGATGCCGTTTTTATCAAAGGCTTCTTTGATGGACTTGTTCAGGTCAAACATCACGTCCCAATAATGCTCAGATTTACACCAAGCGCGGCTTTGTAGGTCCACAGAACTTTCATTCAATGTGACAACTTTGGCCCAAGGCGCGGCAGGTTCCGTTAGGACATGGGGATGGGCGGCGGCTGTTTCTGTGATAATCTTAATCGCTTTATCGATATCGTCATCATAGTGAATGCCGTAATCCACATCGACGCGGCGAACGCCCAGCGATGTAAGGTTCTTAATCGTTGAACCCCAGGCTTCGCCATTGGCAATAATAACTTCTACATTATCGACGGTTGAGAGTTGCGTGGTGAAAATATTGACGTCAGTCACAACGCCTTCTTCGCCTGCAACATTGACGTAATCGCCAAGTTTGTAAGGGCGGAAAAGCATTAGCATAACGCCAGCGGCGACATTGCCGAGTGTCCCTTGAAGCGCGAGGCCGATGGCCAAGGTTGCGGCGCCGAGCATAGCGACGAGCGAAGCCGTTTCGACGCCCAGATTTGTAATGGCGGCGATAAAGACAATCGCTGTTAGGACATATTTCACAATAGAGCCGAGGAAGTTACTCAGCGTCTCATCAATGGCAGGGTTTTTCGCCATAATTTTACGGACCATATTTGAAAGCCATTTTGCGACCTTCATACCAATCCATAAAATAAGGAGTGAACCGACGAGTTTAATGACAACGGGTTGAGCCGTTTGCCAGTAACCCATTAATTTATCGGGGGTGAACATGCCGGCCACATCCGTGGCGCTTTTCGCGGCTTCTGTTACAGCTTCTGTGGCGTCTTGTGCCATGTTGGTCTCCTAGGCAGTTTTTGCTTTGTTAGATTTTAATTTTTTCGCGCGAGATTTCGCTTTAACAATATTCGCGTCCTTCACGTCTTTTATTTTAATTTCGTGCGGATAAGGGATACCGATATTGGCAGCGTCCAAAGCCGCTTTGATGGGCTGTGATATAGACACTTTAAGCGCTTTATAATCAGCGGCTTGGCACCACGCGCGAAGCTGTAGATCAATTGAGCTCTCATTTAATGTGACGACTTTGGCCCAAGGCGCAGGGTCGTTCAAAACAAGCGGGTGCTCGCCTGCCGCTTTTGTGAGCGCATTTATGGCCGTTTTAATATCTGCATCATAGCTGACGCCAAAATCCATATCCAAACGGCGCAGGCCAAGAGATGAATAATTTTTGACAACGCCGCCCCATATTTTGCCATTGGCAATAATGACTTCTGTATTATCCACGGTTTTCAGGCGTGTCGCGGTCAGGGCGATAGATGTTACGCGCCCGTTCTCACCGCCGGCTTCGATGTCATCCCCGACTTTAAAGGGACGGAAAATCATCAACATAACGCCAGCGGCTAGATTGGATAATGAATCTTGTAGAATAAAGGCCATAGCCGCGCCAAGGCCAAGAACCATCACAGAGATAGAACTGGTATTAATGCCAAGCACCGTCAGAACAGCAATAATAACAGCAATAAGAATAAGGTATTTTACAATGCTGGCTAAAAAGCGTGATAGACCCGGCTCTGAATTTGGGGATTTGTTGAGGCCGCGTTCGACATTTACGCTGACTTTGCGGGCAATGAGCCTTCCTATCCATAAGAGGATAAGCGCAAGCAAAGCGGGAACCACATAGGTCGTGGCAAATGATAATATGTCAGATATGTTCAACTTTATCCCCCAAGTTA
>CAZEOD010000092.1:0-3157 GCA_964513675.1 uncultured Caulobacterales bacterium
GGTGGAGCCATGTCGTAAAGCGTCACAACGCTTTGCGCCAAGGCACGATTTACACGCAATTAGGCGACGAACTGGACGCTAAAGACGCCGCCCAATTACAGACCCTATGCGACAGCGCAGGGTTTGAGATGCGGAGGGTCGCATGACCTTTACGCAGAAATTCGATAGCTATGTTTGCATTGGCGACAGCATCACTTGCACCGTTGACGGTTACACCGTCACCGCGCGGATTACCCATGACGAAACGCCAGACGCACCAGACCAAAGACAAGACGGATTCTGGCCGAGCCTTTATCCCAATGACGCAGGATTTATCGGCGCAGGGAATGGCTGGCGGGATCGTTTTGCAACCGCCCAAGCCACTGCCGAGGCCGTTATGGCCGCTTGGAAGAATGACGAGTGGTTTTATTGCGGCGTCATTCTATCGGTAGCGCTTGAGGGCATCACCCTTGATAGATTTGCGGCAAGCCTATGGGGCATAGAAGCGAACTATCCCGACAGCGATAACGCTTACCTATCCGAAGTCGCAAACGAGTTACTACCCGAAGCGTTAGCCGAGGCAAAAGCAGAACGGGCGCGGCAATGCGCTATTCTTTGCCAAACGGGAGCAGTCGCGTGACCAAGTCGCGCGAATATGAGTCGACGGAAGTCGGAGAGCAGAGCCTGATTGACGGGGTGCGCCCCGTCACATTGGGCGAAAAACTGACCGCCCGCACGTCTCACCCCATGACTCCCAAACGCAACCCAAATGCAGGGCAGAAGCCTTGTGACCACGGCTTATTCGACGAGGTCGGCCGTGCGCAAATTGACTTGTTAGACCTCATTTCAAACCAAACCTAAACCAACAGGAGGCTCCTATGAGCAAACCATTCGACTTAAAATTCATTCCCTTCTCTCAATTGCACATATCCAAACTCAATATGCGCCACAGCGAAACGGCTCCCGAGATTGACGATATTTTGCCAAGCGTGAAAACTCGCGGCATCCGTCAGCCGCTAATTGTGCGCCGTGAAGGCGGCACAGCCAAAAAGCCTAAATATGGAATCGTTGCGGGACGCCGCCGCCATTTCTGCC
Source organism: uncultured Caulobacterales bacterium (assembly GCA_964513675.1). Taxonomy (GTDB): domain Bacteria; phylum Pseudomonadota; class Alphaproteobacteria; order Caulobacterales; family Maricaulaceae; genus CALFVT01. The sequence continues at coordinate 1,075 of CAZEOD010000092.1, forward strand.
TTGCCGCTATCGCGGCAGAGGGCATTGAAATCGCCGATGTGCCGTGCTGCGTGATGGACGCCAAAGATGATGCACTCGCCATTGAAACAAGCATCATCGAGAATGTGGCGCGACTCGCGCCTACTGAAATGGAGCAATATGAAGCGTTTAAGGTGCTATCTGACAAAGGCCAAAGCGTGGACGATATTGCCGCTGTCTTTGGTATCACGACGAACTCGGTTAAGCGCCGCCTCGCACTTGGGTCGCTTATTCCCGATGTGCGCGAGGCTTACACCAATCAGCAGATTGACGCGGCGTCTATTCGGGTTCTGACAATGGCCACGGAGCAGCAGCAAGCCGAATGGTTAGCTCTGTTCAACTCGGATGACTACTGCCCGACTGGTCAGCAGCTCAAAGCATGGCTTACGGGCGGCGGCGTTATTACGACTGATAAAGCCCTGTTTGATGTGACCGAGTATAGCGGAACCATACTGACTGATTTGTTCGGGGAGCACGGCCAGTTTGCCGATACCGAGCATTTTTGGGAGGCGCAAAACGCGGCGATTGCCCAAGCCGTGGAAGCGTATAGGGCCGATGGATGGAAAGAAGTCATCCTCGGAGAGCGCGGACATTACTTTCCCCGCTATAACCACGCCGCCCATCCCAAAGAGCAAGGCGGGCGGGTTTACGGTGAAATCCGAGACAGCGGCGAAGTCACTTTCTATGAAGGCTATATCACCGACGATGAGGCGCAGAAGATACGCCGCGCCTTATCAAATGGCGAGGCCAAGGGCGCGAAGGCGAGCAAAAAAAACAAGCCCGAAATGTCAGGCCCGATGGCCGATTATATGAACATGCACCGTCATAGCATTGCCCGCGCGGAGCTGATTAAGCGGCCAGACTTGGCCCTACGCCTAGCCGTGGCCCATATGATTTGCGGGGCGCGGAACTGGAAAATTGATGGGACAGGCTCACGAGCCCGCAAGGACGAAACCCGCGCCAGTATAGAATCCAGTAAGGCAGAAGCCATACTTGCAGAGGAGCGGCGCGCTGTTTTTACCTTGCTTGGCCTAGTTGGAGAGCATCCACAAATCTATCACCGCTATGCCAGCCCCTATGATGTCTGCGAAATCTTTGCGCGGCTTCTGACTTTGGAAGACTCGGATATTTTACGCATTCAGGCTTTCTGCCTTTCCGAAACGCTTGCCGTAGACAGCAGCGAGGTTGAAGCGGTTGGCTTGCTGACGCAGCCAAGCTTTGGTGATTACTGGTCACCCGACGAGGCGTTCTTTATCCTCTTGCGGGACAAGCCGACCATCAATGCAATGGTCAAAGACATTGCAGGTAAATCCTGCGCCGATGGCGCGGTTACGGACACCGCAAAACAGCAAAAGCAGATAATCAAGAACCGCATGGCAGGGCACGGCGTGGCCGAAGCAAGTCCCGACTGGCTTCCCAAATGGGCGGCGTTCCCGCCCAAGCCTTATAAAGCTGTAAACGGATGCCCGCCCGCGCAAGCCGCAAGGCGTATCGCCAAACTGTTCAAAAGCGCCTAGCGAAAGCCGCTAAGTTTAGACTGAAAAGCCCCCGCCGACTGGCGGGGGCTTTACTTTTTGTGGCGCTATCAAACCAAATTGCGCCTCCAAATAAATCCGCATCAGCGTGAGCCAATGCAGGTCTAAAGGCGCGACAGGATTGAGGCGTCTTGCAGGGTCCAGAGGGGCAAATTCAAGATGTCTCTTTGTCATAAGCCTGTTCAAGATTAGCGGTGGGACTTTACGAAGGCCGAGGATCAGATGGGGCGAAGGCTGGCGAGACAAACAAGGCTTTACCGCTCACTTCGCGGTCTTGACGTCAGCATGAGCCGCCAAGTCCCTGTCCGCGCACCTCAACGGACCTCAAGATAAAGGGGCTATTTCGCGCTCTCTATATTGTCATGGTAGGCGACACTGAAGATGCAGAACAATGCCGCCGAGCTTGGTCGGATGCCTCTCAAGTGACCCCATCAGCTTTAGTCAGGGCATATCCAAATGCTTCCGCCATGATTTGGGCGTCTCAAAATCATATCAACAAAATAGTAAGAGGAAGCCAAATTCCCTGCTGA
>CAZEOD010000093.1:0-2556 GCA_964513675.1 uncultured Caulobacterales bacterium
GGCTTAGCTTTCGCTTTAGGCGCTTTTTCAGCCGTTAGCTTAGCGCGCTCAGGTTTAACATCTGAAATTGTGACAGACCCCTTAGCGCCTTCAACAATTTTTGTTGCGCCGGGCGTTGCGCCCGCAACAATTAATTTTACAGCTTTGCTAAGCTCACCGCCGCCGATTAAACGAACGCCGTCATGGGCGCGGCGAATAACGCCGGCTTGCACAAGCGCAACCGCATCAACGTCTTTCGACAAATCTAGCTTACCCGCTTCAACCGCGCGGCTGAGCGTTGCGATAGACAGCTCTGTCCAGCGCTTACGGTTCGGCTTATTAAAGCCGCGCTTTGGAAGGCGCATATGAATCGGCATTTGGCCGCCTTCAAAGCCCTTGATCGCCACACCAGAGCGTGACTTTTGACCTTTGACACCACGGCCACCCGTTTTGCCTTTACCTGAACCAATACCGCGGCCAATGCGCTTACGGTCTTTGGTTGCACCAGGATTATCACTTAATTCGTTCAAACGCATTTTACTTCTCCAAGAGGTTAGTGCTTTGCAAAATCAAAGCACTCTACTCTTCAATAATCTTCACCATGTGGCTGACTTTACTAATCATGCCGCGAATAGACGGCGTATCTTCAAGCTCGCGTACACGGCCAATTCTACCTAAACCCAAACCAACAAGTGTTTGGCGCTGGTCTTTCGGACGACGGGTCGCTGACCCTGTCTGCCGGACTTTTAATGTTTTCTTCGCAGCCATGATAATTTTCCTAGGCTTCTATAGCTTCAGGTGCACTGGCACCATCTGAACGACGGGAGACAAGCTCGCCAACCTTCTTGCCACGCTTCGCCGCAATCATACGCGGACTTTCAGCGCGCTTAAGAGCGTCAAATGTTGCGCGAACCATGTTATATGGGTTCTGCGTACCGAGTGATTTTGCAACCACATCCTGAACGCCAAGACATTCGAGAACAGCCCGCATCGGACCACCGGCAATAACACCAGTTCCGGGAGGCGCTGAGCGCATGATGATTTTACCTGCACCGTGACGACCGCGAAGATCGTGATGGAGCGTACGGCCTTCCCGTAAAGGAACGCGAATCATTGTCTTTTTAGCTTCTTCAGTTGCCTTACGGATCGCTTCAGGAACCTCACGGGCTTTACCCTTACCGAAACCGACGCGGCCTTTTTCATCGCCAACGATGACAAGTGCAGCGAATGACATATTGCGGCCACCTTTTACGGTTTTCGCAACGCGGTTAATATGTACGAGGCGATCGATAAATTCATTATCTTCTTCGCGGTCGCGGCGGTTATTCCCGCCTTTATTATCAGGACGTGCCATAATGCCTCCTAGAACTTCAGTCCGGCGTCGCGCGCCGCATCAGCCAGAGCTTTCACTCGGCCATGATAGAGATAGCCGCCACGGTCAAAAATAACCGTATCAACTTTGGCTTTTGAAGCGCGTTCTGCAATGAGTTTCCCAATGCGAATAGCGGCTTCAATATTAGAGCCCTTCTCAGTTTTGCTTTCAAGTGTCGACGCAGACGCTAATGTTGTGCCCGTTACATCGTCAATAATCTGAACAGAGATATTTTTATCGCTGCGATAGACTGACAACCGAGGACGGCCATTAGCGTTCTTCTTGAGACGGCGGCGAACACGCTGAGCGCGGCGCTTCAGTTTTTCTTGTGCTGTCTTCATGATCTTACTTCTTCTTACCTTCTTTGCTGCGGACATATTCGCCCACATAACGCACACCCTTGCCTTTATATGGCTCTGGCTTACGGAAGGAGCGAATTTCAGCGGCAACCTGACCAACCTTTTGCTTGTCGATACCTTCAACAACAATTTGGGTCGGCTTCGGTGCAGCAATCGTAATACCGTCCGGTGCGTCATAATTAACATCATGAGAGAAACCTAGCTGCATAGAGAGCGTATTGCCCTTCATTTGCGCCCGGTAACCCACGCCGCGAAGCTCCAATTCCTTCTTGTAACCCGTGGTTACGCCTTGGATCAGATTAAACACCATTGTGCGGCACATGCCCCACATAGCGCTCGCATTTTTTTCGTCTTCAGCTGGCGTTAGCGTTAATGTGTTGTCTTCAAATGAGCCTGAAACAGATGCAGGAAGCGTGAAAGACATTTCACCCTTTGCGCCTTTAACAGCAACATCTTGGCCAGTCAGGGTCAGCGTGACACCAGATGGCACTTCAATCGGTTTTTTACCAATACGTGACATGTTTTCCGCCCTTCCCTAAGAAACTTGGCAGAGAATTTCACCGCCGACGTTATTTTCGCGGGCAGCGTGATCGCTCATCACGCCTTTTGGCGTTGATAGGATCGAAATTCCAAGACCGTTACGAACTTGCGGCAATGTCTTCACAGAAGAATAAACACGGCGTCCAGGTTTGGACACGCGCTTAATTTCGCGAATAACAGCTGCACCTTCGAAATATTTAAGTTCGACTTCAAATGCTTTGAAACCGCCCTGCTCAATTTCCGCGTATCCGCGGATAAAACCTTCATCAGCCAACACATCAAGAACGCGGCCACGTAGCTTAGACG
>CAZEOD010000094.1:0-2227 GCA_964513675.1 uncultured Caulobacterales bacterium
GAGCCAATCCAGCGGAATTTCGCCTTCGGCCACGCCAAAAATATCGCCGATATAATCAAGCCCGCGAAAGACGTGTGAGAACACTTGATCGAATTTATCAAGGTCGCGTTCATCCTTAATCAGCACTGTTCGGGAAAGGTAATAAAACCCGTCGAGGCTCTCATCGCTGGCTTGTTTTTCCACGCCTTCGAGCAAAGCAAGATATTCCCTGATGGATACAGGGATTTTTGCTGCGCGTAATTCCGAGAAAAAGGTTTGAAACATATTAGCCTAATTTTAGCCTAAAGGACAGGGTTACCCTGTCCGGATGTCGGTTTCAATCCGCGCCGCCAGTTCAGGGTCAAGGCGTAAGGCCATCGCAAGATGGTCAAGATAATCGCGTTCTGCGCTGTTCAGCCCGTCTGCAACGCGGCATGAAATCGCGTAAATCTCGCGGGCCTCTTGATCGGATTGAGAGAGGGCCGCAATATCTTCTGCCGATGCAGGTGATCCTAAAAGCTCTTCGAGCGCCTGGCTGCTGCCGCTGTCATAGGCCTGTATCAGTTCACGCTCTTGATCGTTGAGCGCGCCGTCGGCATGGGCGGCGGCAATCATAGCTTTTAGCAGGGTTTGCGCCCGTTTATCGGCTGCATTACCGGTTAATAGGCCAATGACATCATCGGCAGATGTTGGCATTTTTCCGCCTTGATAGGCTTTATAGGCGACCACGCCGAGCGCTGATAATCCGCCAAGTGTTGCCATTTTACGGCCTGAACGTGAGGATAGAAGGAGGGCGAGAGCGCCCGCAGCCGCGCCTGTGCCCATGCCTTTTCTAAGGGCCGTGCGAGAGACATCACTATCTTCAAGGCCAAGCTTTTCGATCAATAGATTTTCGCCTTTATGGGCGAGGTCTTTCCCTTTTTCGGTCAATCCTGCTGACTGCGTTTTCCCTTTGGAAATGAGGTCTTGTCCTGCATTTAAAATTTCATCAAGTAAGTTTTGTATATTGACATCTGTGTTTGACATAAAATCCTCCAACCAAATTTGTACTTAGGGTAGCATAAACCTCAGCCCGATGAAAGCGGCCCGCACTGTGATAACGCAGCCAGGCTTACATTAAGTTTATTTGTGTTTGAGGGGAGGCGGCCCTAATTTTAAACATGTCTGTCTCACGCCTAAGCATTATATGTCTAGCAGCCGCATTGCTCTTGGTCGCGTGTTCGGCGCTGTCCCCGCGCGCGCCATCCGCACCAATGCTTTTAGACAGCCTTTCGCACCCGGACATTATAAAATTTCCGCTACAAACGACGGTGCATGGCCGCTGGGTTGTCAATGTGGAGGTGGGCGAGGGGCAAATAGCCGATATGATTTTGGATACGGGCGCGACCTATTCGGCCTTTTTCAAAGATACAGTTGACCGGTTTGGCCTCAATGTTGACCCAAATAATGTGACCCGTATTCATGGCCTTGTGACGAAAAAGCTCGTCGCAACCACCCAGGTTGAGCGGCTGGGATTTGGGCAGGATTATTTTTATAATAAAAACTTTGCCGTTTTGCCGGAAAATCCAGCTAACGCAGATCAGGTCATGCCGTCAGACGGCATTATTGGCATGGATATTATGGAGGGCTACCGAATTTATGTTGATGCATCAGAGCGGCAAATATATTTCATTCCCAATGCGTTGCCAGATTTTGAATTGCCCATAAATATGAAGGCCATTCCGCTATTTTCTAATCCTTACAAAGACGTTGCGCCGCGATTGCATTTTTTCACGCTAGGGGTACAAAATAAAGATATTCCTGCGCTTCTTGATACGGGAACAGATGTTCATATCATGAATTGGCACGCGGCGACTTTCGTGGCTGCAAGATCTATACGCTCGCAGTTGAAATGGCGCTGGAAAGTTTCTGGCGCTGTCGGTGAGTTTAAGCCCGTTGTTCGGGCAAATATGAGCAAGCTTAAAGCCGCCGCCTATGAGTGGCAGGATATAAATGTGATTATCAAAGATACCGATAGTCTTGATATATTGGGCGTGTCAGATCAGCCGGTTGTCATTGCCGGCATTGGCCTGTTTGATAACCGGAATGTCTATTTAGATTTTCAAGCGGATAAGCTTTGGCTTCAAAAGAAATATTCCAATGAGGATGTCGGGAGAATCGTGACTATTTGCGCGAAGTGTTAGGCTCAGGACTTATTAATATCGTGGATTTAGATCTTTTTTAGCGTGTTTTGGACAAGGCGTCGATT
>CAZEOD010000095.1:0-2014 GCA_964513675.1 uncultured Caulobacterales bacterium
CGCGCAAGAACTCGCCCTGTATTATTTTTATTGACGAAATTGATGCGGTGGGTCGTCACCGCGGCGTCGGGACATCCGGCGGTCATGAAGAGCGTGAGCAGACATTGAACCAACTCCTCGTCGAGATGGACGGATTTGACGGTACAGAAGGTATCATCATTATCGCCGCGACGAACCGCCCCGATGTCCTTGATAAGGCGCTGTTGCGTCCGGGCCGCTTTGACCGCCAGATCGAAGTCCCGAATCCTGATGTTCAAGGGCGCGCGAAAATTCTTGAAGTTCACATGCGCGGAAAGCCGATGTCGAAGGATGTTGATGCTCATTATGTTGCGCGCGGGACGCCCGGATTTTCAGGGGCCGACTTGGCCAATCTTGTCAATGAAGCAGCTTTATTGGCTGCGCGGCGTAATAAGCTGAAAATCTCTATGCGTGAGTTTGATGATGCGCGCGATAAAGTCCTCATGGGGGCAGAGCGTAGAACGCTGGCCATGACCCAAGAGGAAAAAGAGCTTACCGCTTACCATGAAGCCGGACATGCGATTGTTGGCCTCAATATGCCGGGTTCTATGCCGATCCATAAAGCGACGATTATTCCGCGCGGACGGGCTTTGGGCATGGTGCAATTTTTGCCGGAACGCGATCAAATTTCGCAAAGCCGTCAAGAGATGATCTCGCGCATGGCAATGGCAATGGGCGGACGGGCGGCCGAAGAGATCAAATATGGCCGCGATATGGTCACATCAGGCGCGTCATCCGATATTGAACATGTCACGCGGATTGCGACAGCTATGGTCACAGAATGGGGCCTATCCGATGAAGTCGGCCCGATTGCCTATAAAGACACCGACCAGCAAAGCTTTATGCCCGGCATTGGCCGCGGCTCTGCGATTTCGCCGGAAACAGCCAAATTGATTGAATCAGAGATCAAGCGCTTAATTACAGACGCGCATGAAACCGCGCAGTCGATTTTGAAGAAAAAGAAGAAAGACTGGACGGCTCTGGCCGAAGCGCTGTTGGAATATGAAACGCTCTCAGGTGAGGAGATTAAACATCTGCTCGAAGACGGCACGCCGCCAAAACGTCCGGGCGATGGCTCTGGCCCTGCGGCGCCTGTCTCGTCTATCCCGACAACGCGAAAGCCGAAAGGCGGCGCGATTGGCGGTACAGCCGAAGCCTAAAACCTAGGAGATGCCCCGTTAAGGGGCATTTTTTATATGTTTAAACGACCACAAATTATGGGCATTTTGAATGTCACGCCGGATAGTTTTTCCGATGGTGGACGCTATGATGCTCTGGAACAGGCGGTAAAGCGCGGGATTGAGCTTATTGATGACGGAGCAGATATCCTCGATATTGGCGGAGAAAGCACACGCCCCGGCGCAAAAGAAATTTCTATAAATGAGGAAATAAGGCGCACTGTGCCCGTTATTGCTGCGCTGCGGGCGCAAAGCCGTGATTTACATCGCGATATTACGATCTCGATTGATACGCGTAAGCCAGACGTCGCAGAAGCCGCGATATATGCGGGCGCAGATATTTGGAACGACGTGACCGCGCTGACTTTTGATCCACGCTCCGAGGCTATGGCCGCAGAGCTAAGTTGCCGCGTCGTGATTATGCATATGCAAGGCTCGCCAGAAACGATGCAAAATAATCCGCATTACGGCCATGCGGTAAATGAGGTGAAAACCTATCTCGCCAAACGCATAGATTCGCTTGATTTTGCCGGCGTAGAGCGCCGTAATATCACCATTGATGTGGGTATTGGCTTTGGTAAGACGCTCGATGATAATTTGATGCTCATGGCGAATTTGGCGCTATTTAAAGACCTTGGTTGCCCGATGTTAATGGGAGCATCGCGGAAGAGTTTTATCGGAAAAATTGACGGCAGCACAGTCAATGACCGCCTCGGCGGTTCGCTTGCCGCTGCGCTGTGGAGCGCACAAGCCGGCGCAAGCATAGTGAGGGTTCACGATGTCAGCGAAACCGCGCAGGCTCTGAAGGTGTGGGACGC
>CAZEOD010000096.1:0-1869 GCA_964513675.1 uncultured Caulobacterales bacterium
CTATCAATTTCTGTCAGGCGCTGCTGTCCAACCATACGCGCCATCCGCGTCCGACCTTCAATCTCCTGCACTGGTCCAAGCTCAATCGTAACAAGCTCCTGCGCCCGCTCGCGAATACCCTTGGACACATAGTCTTTCGGCATAACGAGATCCGTGCCGTCATCACGCTTTCCGCGAATAACTAAATGCGTATGCGGCTGACCCGTATCGTAATGGTCTGCGGCGACCCAATCTAGCTTCGTGCCAAGATCTGTTTCCATCTGCTCCACCAGGTCGCGTGTGAAGGCTTTAAGGTCGGCGAGGTCACTGGCATCTTCAGGTGAGACAATCACCCGAAATTGATGGCGGTCATCGACGCCGCGCTCGGTAAAGGCTTTCGCCTCAACGTCTTGTCCGCGCTCGCTGTATAAGTTGCCACGCTCACCATCGGGCGCTGCGCTGTCACGTTCAATATATTTCAAATGTTGGCGTTGCGCGCCAGCGCCGCGCCCTTCCATTTTGACAATGCTGACTTTGACAATCACACGGCGATGAAACTGCGACCCTGATTGTCGTTGCTGGCGACCGCCGCCGGACTTTCGGCGTGGTGAACCACGGCCTGCTTTGCGCCCGACCTGTTTCAGAAAACCTGTGACCCGTCTCTCGCCGGACGCCGACCGGATACGTCCCAGCTTGACCTCAAAATGATTGTCTGAGCTCTTTCCCATGTTCTACAAGGTATCGGGTATGTTGCGGGTGGTTTTCTGAGCGGGAGGACTCCCAAAAACCCAACGCTTGCCGCGTCCAAATGCAATAAAGGGGGCCTCCCAAACGCCTTGGGAGGTCTCCCAAAAAAGATGTGCAGACAAGGGGATGGCTCCGAAGGAGGCCTCCCGCCTTTTATCTTGCCCTCCACGCCATGACCCCGTGCCCAGCCCCCCGACCTGAACAGAGGAGTCCCGCTGTTCACCAAGGTAGCGAACAGGGCCAAGGATCAGCTCGCCTGAGACAGGCCCGAAATAGCGGCTGTCCCAACTATTCGAGATGGTGTTTGAGACAAGGAAGACTTCGTCTGCATGAAGTGTATAGCAGCCCGATATGACCGGCAGCGCGCGTCCCAAACCGTCCTGCCCGAGCACGGAGATATCAGGACGGTTTAGGACACGCACCCGCTGGCCGTCATGACACACCCGCTCCCCTCCAATCGCCCAAACAGTTTTGATGAGGGGAACATGATCAGGCAGATAACCTCGCGCTTCCGCGAAGTTTCGCGCGGTTTGCGGCGCAAACGCAGCGACAAGATCATCACGTTGCAGCGGCCTTTTGCGCTCTACAGCATACCATCCAATTGGGGCGCTTGTTGTCTTGTTGTAAATCAGCTTGGGCTTTGGCGGATACAGAACTTGCCATGCACTCGCTACGCAAAATGCAGTGACGGCTATAGCAGGTATCAAGCGCATTAACATGACGCCCGCGCCTCAATTATCGCGGCAAGCGCATCACCCTTTGCGCCCATTTCCAGCGCAAGATTAAGCTCCATCCAGTGTCGTTCAGGGACGGCTTTGGGATCAATATTTTGGGCTTTAAGCCAATCAAGACACTCAAGAAAGCGCTTTGATTTTGTAGTGCCTTGCACCCGCAAGAGCAGTTTTGCGCCAGGCCGGATGCCCGGAATTTTTGTGATTGATCCGCTCGAAACCGTGCGGCAAACTATTATCTTCCATTGCTGTGTGCCGTAGGCATTAGCCTCCCAGCGCTCATATCCAAGCAGTTTATCCGGCGGAAAAATCGCCAACTTTCGTTGCCAACCCCGCCTGATTTCTGCCTCTGGGCGGCCAAATAGAAGCCGATGATTGCGGCAGTTTTTTCGATAAGACAGGATAACTGCAG
>CAZEOD010000097.1:0-1794 GCA_964513675.1 uncultured Caulobacterales bacterium
TATTAATATCGTGGATTTAGATCTTTTTTAGCGTGTTTTGGACAAGGCGTCGATTTGCAGCCATGTTGGAACATGTCAAAAATCGACAACGCTGTCCAAGGCGCGCTAAAACAGACCGTGAGCGGCAGCTTTGAGCTGTTCTGTGGACGTCGTTACGACATTTGGCGAGGCGGACGCATCACCTACATGCCGTGCCTAGCCACAAAACAGCTCAAAGCTGTCTAAACCGCGCTATTAATAGGTCCTGAGCCTAGCCTCAGTAAAATAATCCCGCCGGCAACGTATTCCCAGCCGCGTTAAAAGCTCATAAGGGATTGTTCCTGCCGCTTTTGCTAAATCAAATAATTCTTCGCCCATAAATTCGGCCCAATCACCCAGCTTTGGCGCGCGGCGAAGATCTGTGACATCGAGTATTGTAAGATCCATACTAACACGCCCTATGATAGGAATAAGCCGCCCCTGCATTTTCGCAAAGCCGCCTTTGGATTTGGTGCTGCGGCTGGCCGTCATGGGAATACCATCGGCATAGCCCGCGCCGACAATCGCAACCGTCATATTTTGCGGCGCAACATAGCTGGCATCATAGCCAAGGCTTTCGCCTTGTTTGACCTGTTTAATCTGAAGGACGGGCGCCATAAGAGACACTGTGTTTTCTGTCGTGTTATCATCCGCGTTTTGCGTAATATCTTTCGCGAAAAGGCCAAGTCCAGCGCGCACCATTTGAAAATGATAGGGCTTGCCGAGCGATATTCCGGGGGAGTTTGCAAGGCTCATGGGCATGACGGGGAATCGGGCGGCGGCTTTTTTAAACCGCGCTAATTGCTCAGCGTTCATCGGGTTCGCTTTATCCGGCGCGCAGGCGAGGTGGCTCATGACCAACATCGGAACGAGCTTTTCCAGCATTTTCTTATTCCGGCTGAGGCGCTCAACATCATCGGGCGTAAGGCCAAGACGGTTCATGCCGGTATCAATATGCAAGGCGCAGGCGGGGCGGCGGCGGGCTTCGCCTGTTGCCGTAAGCCAGGCTTCGGCTTGTTCAAAGGAATTAATGACGGGTTTTAACTCTGCGCCGTTATATAGCGCAGTATCGCGCGGGGCCGGGCCGTTGAGCACATAAATACTGGCCGTTTCGCCAATGGCGCCGCGCAATATTTTACCTTCACCCGCTGTCGCGACAAAGAAATTGCGGCAGCCAGCGCCGTAAAGCGTCTTGCCGACACGCCCTGCTCCAAGGCCATAAGCATCAGCTTTGATACTGGCGGCGACTTTAACATTTCGGCCAACTTTATCTTGGAGGCGGCTGTAATTTCGTTTCACGGCACCCAAATCAATTTTCAGGGTTGGGCGAGCGCTATAGCTTATCGTCGCGGCGTGATTAGGGGAATGTCGGGGCATAAAGGGGCTTAGGATCCCATGTTATTAAAATCATCATCATGGGCTAAATTACCAAATTTCGTAAGCTCTGCGCGGAAAGAGAGTTTCACAGTGCCAATCGGGCCGTGACGTTGTTTGCCAACAATAACTTCGGCTTTTCCGTGAAGTTGCCCCATTTCTTCTTGCCATTTCATATGCTCTTCCGTGCCCTCACTTGGTTCCATACGGGCTTTGTAATATTCTTCGCGGTAGACGAACATCACAACATCCGCATCTTGCTCGATAGAGCCTGATTCGCGCAGGTCAGAAAGTTGCGGGCGCTTATCGTCACGCTGCTCAACCGCGCGCGAAAGCTGGGCGAGGGCGAGGACGGGGACATCTAATTCCTTGGCGAGCGCTTTTAGGCCCTGCGTAATCATG
>CAZEOD010000098.1:0-1500 GCA_964513675.1 uncultured Caulobacterales bacterium
TTCGGCCGGAACAGGGGCTGGCGGGACGCGAAATATTTCCGGCACGACGCGCTATCACGTACAGCTCGAAACCGAACTCGCACAGCTTCACCAAAAAGATGCGGCTCTTGTGATGACATCAGGTTATGTCGCGAATGAAGCGGCCTTGTCGACATTGCAGAAAATTCTTCCCGGATTGATTATTTTATCTGACGAGATGAACCATGCGTCAATGATTTCAGGCATCCGTAATGGCCGCTGCGAAAAACATATCTTTAAACATAATGATTTAAATGACTTAGAGCGTGTTCTTAAGTCACTACCCGTTGACAGGCCCAAGCTTATCGCTTTCGAGAGCGTTTATTCTATGGATGCCGATATTGCGCCGATCAAAGAGATTTGTGACCTTGCAGATAAATACGGCGCGCTGACTTATATTGATGAAGTCCATGCGGTGGGGATGTATGGCCCCACAGGCGGCGGCGTAGCCGAGCAGCGTGGCCTCATGGACCGTATAGATATTATTCAAGGCACGCTGGCGAAAGCTTACGGCATGGTTGGCGGATATATTGCTGCGGACGGCGTTATCATTGACGCCATCCGGTCTTTAGCAAGCGGGTTTATTTTCACCACCTCTGTTCCGCCGAGCACAGCTGCCGGTGCGCTTCGCTCTGTTAAAGTTCTTAAGATTACGCCAGAAAAGCGCACGCAGCATCAAGAGCGGGCCAATGCGCTTAAAACGCGCTTTCGGGAGGCCGGCTATCCATTTATTGACGGCGAGACGCATATCGTTCCGCTCATGGTCGGGGACCCTGTAAAATGTCAGGCCATATCTGATCGGCTTATCAATGATTTTGGTATTTACGCGCAGCCGATCAATTATCCAACAGTGCCGCGCGGGACAGAACGCCTGCGCTTTACGCCCAGCCCTTTCCATAATGATGTAATGATGGATTCGCTCATGGCGGCGCTTGAAATTGTTTGGTCTGAATTTGGATTAAAGCGTCAAAAAGTCGCCTAGCGAGCGTGTCATCAATAAGCTTTATACGGGTGTGTTGAAATAAAGCTATTTTTATCATTTTTATCATAAATATGATCGCGCTAGGCGTTGCAGCTTTCATTTTTTTTTCGTAAGCCACCCCCATCGGTTTATACAGGAGTCAGCCGTGAGCGCAGTAAAATCATCCCCAGCGTCTAATGCCTTTTTCAGTGAAAGTCTTGCATCTCGCGATCCCGAACTTTGGGATTCAATGCAAAAAGAGCTGCGACGCCAGCAAGAAGAAATTGAACTGATTGCCTCTGAGAATATCGTTTCAAAAGCGGTCATAGAGGCGCAGGGCTCTGTGCTGACGAATAAATATGCCGAAGGTTATCCGGGCAAGCGCTATTACGGCGGCTGCCATTATGTCGATATAGCGGAACAGCTCGCGATTGACCGCGCCTGCCAGCTATTTGGCTGTGAATTTGCGAATGTGCAGCCCAATTCAGGCTCTCAGGCGAACCAAGGTGTTTTCCTTGCTC